>NZ_JAJPWM010000021.1:0-181698 GCF_046549095.1 Streptomyces sp. x-80 | reverse complement strand
CCCAACGAGCCATACGCCGCATGATCAAGGAGGCCAACAGCCTCGGCCTGACCGTCCGTTTCGACCCGATCGAAGCCGTCTGAACCCGTGCACCGGGCCAGCGTTCAAGCCCCTATTTTCGTGTCAGAGGGTGGGGTGGCGAGTGTTGTCCAGTTGAAGAGAGAGTCGGCGGATCGTGGCTCTCCAGGGGTGGTCGGCCAATAGAATTTAAGGGGCGGATGCCAATTCAACGCCTTAGGCGGCTAGAGGCATAAAGAAACCCCCTTGCCGGGATGGCGGAGGGGGCTCTACGGCCTACGCGTAGGCCCTTACCAGGAGGGCTTCTGTTCCCTTTCCTTCTGGGGGAGCGATGGTCTCGGCTCTGATATCCGAGAACCTGGAAGAGGTCAGGAAGGCTGACCACTCCTCTGGTGAGTAGTCCCACCTGGTTACCGCCTTGGCCTCCCTCAGGGGTCCTACCGGCTGTGTGCCGGCTGGGGGTTTGTGGGAGAAGGCCAGTACGCCACTATGGGAAAGCCTCTTACGGATCAGCGGGAGGAACTGTTCAGGGGCCGTGAACCAGACGGGTCCGAAGATGGACAGCACCACATCGAAGGGCCCTGCCGTACGGGTCAGGAAGTCGGTCACCTCCGCCGTGTGGAAGGTGAGACCGGGGAGGTGGCCCCATCGGGCTACGGCCTTCTCGTGCTGGCTGGGTGCGATGTCCACGCCGGTACAGGTGCCCCCAGAGTGGACAGGTGGGCTGCCGGGGCGTTCTTGCTTTGCTTCGGTTCAGCTCACTACCGCACGAGCGATCAACGTTCCGATGTGGTCTTCCTTCGTAGCATCCAAGACCTGTACATCCGCGTCCTTGAACCCGGCCTTGAGCAGGAGGCTTTCCCACTTCCGGGGCGTGTAGCTGTACCGGTACGTGTACATGGCCTTGCCTGCGAACCCACCCTTGTACATACCCTGCGGGCCGTACGCGCCGGGGATAGCCGGGGGATGAGAGAACGTGAGCACGCCGCCCGGATTCAACCGCTCGGCAATCAAAGGAAGCAGCTTGGCCGGATCGGTGAACCACACCGCCCCGAAGATCGAATAGATGGCGTCGTAGGTGTCCGTACTGGTACTGAGGTGGTCCAGCACTTCGGCGCAGACGAACCGCGCTCCCAACGGGCCCCACCGTTCCGTGGTGTTCGCAACCATGACGGGGGAGAGGTCCACACCCGTTGCCTTTACTCCCTGCTGCGCGAGGTAGGCAAGCGCTCGCCCCGTGCCACATCCGATTTCCAGCACGGTCGCCGGATCTCCCAGTAGTTCGGAGCCTGGCCCGTGCCCGGAGTACTGCGTCCAGCAGAAGACGGGTTCGGAGTCGAACACCTTGTCCTTGGAGCTCTCCGCGAAGGTATCCCAGAGTTCGCGTTCGGAGTCGATGTTGTGCTGAGCAGGCAACTGTCTTCCTCGGCTTCAGGGTTGGTTCGGTGTCCCTCCTTCCCCAGGGCGGGGAGGGAGGGACACCGAACAGGGCGTTGCTAGTGGCTGTCGGGCACCTTGTTGTCACACGGCGAGCACTCCGCCGCGTCCATGGCCCACAGTTCATCGTCCACGGCGAATCCGTTGTCCCGCAGGATCTCCGCTGTACGCATTACGGTGCCGTCGCAGCGCCGTTCGACCAGCGGCGCGTGATGCTTGTACTGGCCGCCGTTGTACTCGTCGCACAGAGCGAAGTACAGCGGAGTGTCCAGGATCAGAGCGTGCACGGCCACGTCCACCGTGTAGCCGACACCCATGTCCACGCCCTTCCGCTCCATGGCGGTGATCGTGTAGGCGATGGCTTGACCCAGAAGCCGCTCGGCGGTGTCACGGGTCATCACGCTGTTGTCGCGCAGGAGCAGCGCGATTTCCCGCTGCCACAAGGTCGATTCGGTCTCGGTGATGAGGTGGGGAACACGGTGCGCCAGTGCGTTGAGGATGATCTGCGGGTCGCGGGTGCGGGTCTGAACTGCTGTGTTCATCGTGCCTACCTCCAGGTAGAGGGGTGCGTGGAGCCATGCCGAACCGGGTGTTTACTCACCCTCGGTTGCGGAAAGCGCGCTCGTTCTCTGGAGCGCACGGGTTGTCCGCATGGATGGGGCAGTGACACAGAGGGAAGCGGTTCGACATCAAGGGCTCTGAGGCAGGCGCCACTTCGTGTTTTGGGATCCGCTCCGTGATGCTGTCCCTCGTCACCCTGTAGACCGCGATGGTCATAGCCATGCCCCCGCCTCCGTACGTCGAGTGGCTGTGCCAAGGACGGTAGGGAGGGGCGAAGTTGCCGGTCCATGATGTTGCACGCGGTTGCACAGATTCATCCGAGCGAATCGATCGCCCTCGTGATGCAGGCGCGCGCCTCAGGGCCGCGCACTGCGATCTTCGACAGCTCTGCGAAGGCTTTTAGGTACGTCCGGATCTCACCGGGGGCCGTCACGTTGATCTCTGCTGTCAGCGTTTCCACAGCCACTTGAGCGTCATCGAAGGCATAGAACGCTTCCAGCGGCCAGACCGTACGGCGGGCGCTGAACGGGATAACTCCGAGCGAGACGTTGGGCTGAGCCATCACCGACAGCAGGTAGCCGAGTTGTCCCGCCAACGCGGCATCATCACTGACGCGGTAGTAGAGAACAGCTTCTTCCAGCAGCAATGCGAAGCGGTGGTCGCCCTCCCGCACAACGCGGGAGCGATCCAATCGGGCCTGCACAGCGTCTGCAACGTCGTCTGGGGTGCCCTGGAAGTCCGTGATGGACCGCAGCAGGCCCGTGGCGTACTCGGCTGTCTGAAGCATCCCCGGCACGAGATTGGAGGCGTACACGCGGAAGTGGCGGGTGCGTTGATAGAGGGGCACCGTCTGTTCGTGGACCCGGCGCATCCCGTCGCGGTGGATCTGCCGCCATTCGACATACATGGACTCAGCGTTGCGTGAGGCCGCAATGAGGTCTGCGATCTGATCCTCAGCGCCGCAGGCTGTGCACCAAGTCCGGATGTCGGCGTCCGAGGGTGGTGTCTTGCCACGGGCTATCCGTGAGGACTTCGACTTGTGCCAGCCGCACCGGGCCGCCAGTTCATGCCCCGTGAGCCCGGCATCCTTCATGATGCCTTGCAACCGGGCTGCCACAGCGGCGCGTGCCGCCTGGGCGCTGGAGAGCGGGGACGAGGACATGAACCGGCCGGCCTGCGTCAGACGCTGTACTTCTCGTGGGGGATTCCGCGCTCCCACACCGCTTCGAACGCCGAGGCGCAGTGCTGAGCGACCGCAGGTTCCTCGGTCTGGTCAGTGTGGACCCACCGGCCGTCCCCATCAAAGATATTGAACTGGACCAATCGGCCGTCGAACAGCCAGAAGTCGTTGCCCGGTAGAGCGAGGTCTGACGCCTGGTGGCGAGGGAGCCAACGGATCTGTTCACCCGCCGCAACGTTCGTGAACGTGCCGGAGTGCTCAAAGCGGATGTAGTCGCTCACCGGCTCCGAAACGATCCGAGCACGGCGAATCAGCACACCCTTGCTCGTGACCTCCTGTACGAGGTCGAGCCACGGTCGCCACCACGACTCGCGGTCGTCGGGGTCGAGGCGATGACCTTTCTTCCACTCCGCGAACCCCTCGATCTCGTTCTCTACGCCGTACGCGTCGCGCATCTCCAGATGGACGGCTGACCGCTCAGCGGCCCGGAGAAGGTCAGCAAAGCTAGTCAAGCTCTGCGACATCAAGTGCCTCCCTGAGAAGCGGGATCATCTGCTTCGGTACCCGGATCACTGCTTCGTGGTCGGGGATCGCAACATCCTTTGAGCTTTCACTCGTCGTCTGCTCGTCCGCCTTCCACCCCTGGAAGAGGAGATCCTTTGTGTCCTCATCGACCCACACGGCCGGGGAACCGTGGTCCCCGGACTCTGGATCTTTACCGACGAACCGTAGTGCCATGACAACCTCCGCTGTCGAGCGCGTTGCGCCTGGTTGCACGACCCTCACCCTGCTGGCTTGCTCACGTCAAGGGTGCGGTAGCCGGGTGGGGCAGCCCTGCCCTATTCTGCTGTGCGATCTTGTTTTCGGAGGCATCCGATCCCGTGACTCAAGGCCGCCACCGCACCCGGTGCTCCGAGAGGTGTGCCAGGACGGCGTGATGGGCCTCCCAGCCGTCCGGGAACTTCACCGCCACGCCGAGCTGCACCGGCTCCGTCGAGGGGTGCTCGTCCAGCAGCTCCGTGACGCCGGCCCGGCACACCACGATGCAGGCATGGCGGTGGCGGGAGGCGAGCACGCACAGCCGGCCGGTCTCCAGATGGAAGGCGGTGGCGTCCGGCCGGCCGGAGAGCGGGTGCAGGACGACCGTGACATCGAACTCGCGGCCCTGGAGGCGGTTGGCGGTGTCCACCGCGACGCCGCTCACCCCCAGAGCGGTGAGCGCCGCGCGGACGGCCGCCGCCTGGTCGCGGTGGGCCGTGCCGACCGCGATCCGGGCGGCCGTCAGCGGCGCCGGGGCGGCCGACCGCTCGCTGGTCGCCGCGCCGCCGCGGTCCAGCAGCCGGCGCACCACCAGGGCCACCGCGCGCACCGCCTCCGGATCCGTCCGTGGCGTATGGCGGGCGGGGAGTTCGAGCAGGCCCCAGCCGGCCTCGGCCGCCTCGTCCAGGACGCGGTCCACGCCCGAGCCGTCCCCGGCCACGGCGAACGCCAGCCGCCGGTCGCCGTGGCCGGTGCCGCTGCGGAACGGCGTGTACGGATAGAACGCGGTGGAGACCAGCGGCGCGGCGGAGGCCGGCAGCCGCCAGGAGACCGGCAGCCGGTGCTGCGGCAGACCGGGGTTGTGGGCCAGCAGCGTGGCGACCGCGCTCGCCGACGGGTCGTAGGCCAGCCCGGCCCACTGGTCGGCGCCGACCACGCTGAACGGGTCCAGCTGCCCCGGATCGCCGACGAACAGCGCCCGCTCGAAGAGCCCGGCGACGGACAGCAGCGCGTCCGACCGCATCTGGTACGCCTCGTCCACGATGGCGTGCTGCCATGGCTCGGCCACCTTGGTGTAGGCCCATTTCGCGGCCGTCGAGACGACGACGTCCAGCCCGGCCAGGTCCGCGATCTTCGCGGACGTACGGACCGCGGGCAGCCCGGCCAGCGCCGGGTCGTACGCGCCGGGCTCGCTGCTGTGCAGCCGGCCGACCGGCAGCTGCGGGTCCTGCTCGGCGAGCCGCAGCACCAGATCGTCCACCTGGGCGTTGGTCTGCGCGACCACCATCAACGGGCGTCCCGCGGCGGCCAGTTCGCGGGCCGCCCGGACCACCAGGGTGGACTTGCCGGCGCCGGGCGGGGAGTCGACCACCACCCCGCGGTGGTCGCCGTGCAGCGTGTCGTGCAGGATCGCGTCGGTCGCGGCGGCGGCCGCCGCGGCGGGGGTGCGGGTGCCGGTCACAGCAGGTCCTCCGCGGTCACGGGGTCGGGGCTCTCCGCGGCCGGGTCCGGCGGCGGGCCGCCGTGCGTCCAGGGAGTGTCCTGCGGGTCGGGCAGCGCGGGGCCGCCGCGCGGGGCGTGCTCGAACAGGGTCCAGCACACCGTGTCGTCCGGCTCCGGCACCGAACCGGGCGCCGGCTCCCGGCCGCGCCCCATACCGCCGGTCAGCCGCACCACCAGCGCATCCGGTTCGTCCGGCGCGAACCCGGCGAACTCGGCGGTCTGGGTCTTCCCGTCGGCCAGCGGGCGGTAGAGCTTGCCGCCCTCGGACAGCTGCGGCCGGTCGGCGGTGCGCAGCGTGACGAGCGGGCGCGGCATCGGCCGCCGGCCCTCGGAGAACGCCGGCTCGACCGCGGTGACGGTGCCCTGGAACGCCGCACCGGCCAGCCGCCGCTCCGCCATCACCAGCGGGTCGTCCAGGGCCTCCTGCGCGTCCAGCTGCGCCTGCGCGCTCTCCCGGGCGGACAGTTTCCGCGCGGCGGTGACGGCGTCGTCCCGGCGGGGCTGCGGCGGCTCCCCGGCGCGTACCCGGTCGCGGTGCGCGGTGTACGACCAGCGGTCGCGTTTCCAGCGGTCGGCGACGTGGGCGCCCGCGGGGAGGGCGCGCAGCAGGTCGATGCCCTGCCACACGGCGTCCCAGGTCGGCCGCAGCAGGCTCTCGACGAGGCCGCGGATGTCGTCCTCGGCGCCCGGCAGCCCGGCGTCGTAGCGGGCCATCGCGGGGGCGAGCAGCCGGTTGTCGAACGCCGGGTCCGTGGCGGGCCCGGCCGGCGGGCAGCGCAGCTGGCCGTCCGCGCCCCGCGCCGACTCCGCGTACTCGGCCGCGGCCCGCCCCGAGGTGCCCGGCGGCGGGTCGATCCAGGCGAGCAGCGCGCCCAGATGCTGGTCCTCCAGCATGCTCTGGCCGGTCGCCCAGTGGCGGGTCAGCAGCCCCGTCATGGGCAGCAGCAGACTCGCGCCGGGCACCCGGGCCCGCTCACCGATATGCGTGAACCAGCGGCCCAGGAGCGGGACCTGCGGCGGCGCGGGGTACGGCGCCTGCGGATCCTGCTCGGCCGTCCGACGGAACCGCATCGAGCGGCCCAGCAGCCGTACGTACCCGACGCCGGGCGCGCTCGGCACGATCAACTGCGGTGCGTCCGCGCAGAGTTCGACCTGGACCGGGACCTTCTTGCCGGTCTCCGGGTCGGTCTCCTGGCGCTCCTCCCACTCGATGCCGTCCGCGAAGCCGTCCAGGTACGGCAGCACCGCCTCGGCCAGCTCGGCGAGGAAGGCGAACCGCAGATCGCGGTCGCGCGGCTGTGGCACGGCCAGCAGCAGCGGTTTCTCGCGGTCCGTGCCGACCAGTGCGCCGAGCGGGGCACCGGCCTCGCCGGAGGTGGTCAACGGCACCAGGACCAGGGGGTGTTCGGAGAGGTGGCGGTGCCGGACCGTGGTCAGCGGCCGGGCGCGGCCGGCCGCCACCGCCTCCATCCGGGCCAGCGTCCCGATCAGTGACATCCCGGCTCCTCGGGTCGGCGGCCCGCCACCGGGGCAGCGCCGGCCAGCGCCTCGGCGCGCAGCGCGGCCGCCCGGCGCAGGGCGGTGACGGCGGGGTCATCAGGGGTGTCGGGGCTGTCGGGGCTGTCAGAGCTGTCAGGGGTGCCTGGGGTGCCTGGGGTGCCTGGGGTGCCTGGGCCGTGTCCGGTGGGGCCGGCCGCGCCGGCGCACGAGGCGGCCCCGTGCGCCGGCGCCGGTGGTCCGGCCGCCGCCGCGAGAACCTCCCCGATGGTGCGCAGACCGCCCAGTTCGCCCCGCAGGCCGCGGCCCAGCGCCGCCACCGCGCCGTCCTCGCGGGAGCGTCCGCGGCAGTGGAAGGCCAGCTCGCAGGCGGCCAGGCACTCGGGGGCGTACTCCGCGCCGACCGCTTCCACGGCCGCGGCCAGCTCCCCGGCCGGGCGGGTCGCCGTCGTGCCGTCGTCCGCGAGCCGCAGATCGAAGGTGGTGCCCGGCGGCAGTGCGGCGGCGATCTCCTCTACCCGGGTGAGCCGGGCCAACTGGCGCCGGGTCGCGGCCAGTTGCCGGCGGATGTCGACGGCCGCGGCGGTGGGGAGGTTGGAGAAGTCCTTCGGGCAGACCAGCAGCACCCGGTCGCGGACGCGCACCTCGCGGCCGGTCCGCGCGGCGACCTGCCGGGCCACCCGCTCCAGAGCGAGGACGTAGACCGCCGCCTGCCGGGCCGCGGCGCCCACCTTGGCGGCGTCCGCCGCGCCGTCGATCATCGGGAAGGACTTGATCTCCACGACCGTCCAGCCGCCGTCCGGATGCACCACCACCGCGTCCGGCTCCACATAGGCGGGCGAACCGGCCACCTCGACGGCGAGCAGCGGATGGTCCAGCAGCGACCAGCCGCCCGCCTCGGTCGCCGCGCGCAGCGCCAGCGCCGTACGCGCCGCGCGGCCCTCGGGACCGGCGGCGGACAGATCGGGGACGGCGGTCTCCGTATCCCCGGCCGTCTCCTCCGGCGCCGCGGCGTCCGGCCGCAGCCGCTCGCGCAGCAGTCGCATCAGCTCCGCGCCGCCGTCGGCCTTGACCCGCGCCTCGAAGGCGTTGCCGCGGACGATCGCGAACTGGGACCGGCCGTACGCCGCGGGGGAGCCGAGCGCCTGGGCCAGCGCGGCCTTGTCGACGCCCGCGCCGTCCAGCAGCGCGCGGCGCCGGCAGCCGGGGTTGGCGGCCAGCGCGGCGAGCGCGCGGGCGTCGAGCGCACGCGGGCGGACACCGGGGCCGCGCAGCTCGGTGAGCCGCTGCCGCAGGCCCGGCGTCGGCATCGGCTGCTCCGCCGGCGGTACGGCCGCCGCGGGTCGACTCTCGCGGGAAACGTTCACCCGCGGAAGTCTCGCACCCGGCACTGACAACCGAGGGGGCGCCCGCGCACGGACCTCTCCCGGCACCCGCCCCGCACCGCGTCCGCCCGCCGGGCACCGGGCCCGCCCGACGCCCTCCCGGTTACGGACAAAATGACCCGATGCGCGATGATTGGGCCGTCAACCACCCGCATCGAGCGACAAGAAGCCGAGGAATTCGGCGAGAGGTACACCCCATGGCAGCGCGCATTCTCCTGGCCCGGCACGGGCAGACGGAGTGGTCCCTTTCCGGCAGGCACACCGGCCGTACGGACATTCCGCTGCTGGACGAGGGCCGGCGCGGCGCCAAGCTGCTGGGCGAGCGGCTGCACCGCACCCCCTGGAACGGCCTGCCGGGCGCCGAGGTCCGCACCAGCCCCCTGGTACGCGCCAAGGAGACCTGCGAACTGGCCGGCTTCGGCGACCGGGCACAGGACTGGGACGCGCTGATGGAGTTCGACTACGGCGCCTACGAGGGCCTGACCCCCGCCGAGATCAAGGCCGGGCGGCCCGACTGGCTCATCTGGCGCGACGGGGTGCCGGACGGGGAGACGCTCGCCGAGGTCTCGGCGCGCGCGGACGAGGTCGTCGACCGGGTGCGCGCGGCCGACCACGACGTGCTGGTCTTCGCGCACGGCCACATCCTGCGCGCCCTGGGCGCCCGCTGGCTGGGCCTGGACATCTCCTTCGGCGCCCGCATCCGCCTGGAGCCGACCTCCTTGTCGGTCCTCGGCTGGGCCTACGGGGAGCCGGCGATCGAGCGCTGGAACGACACCGGTCACCTGGGCTGAGACGCGCCGCGGCCGGCAGGCCCGCCCCGCGGACACCGGCCAGGGGAGCCGCGGCACCGGGCGGGACCTCAGTCCGGCCGGCCGCCCGCCGGGCCCGGGTGCTCCGCCGGGTCCCGGTGCGCGGCCGGACCGGCCGGGTCCAGCGGGGCCAGCGGCGCCGCGTGCCGGTCCAGGAAGCCGGCCACCACGGCGGAGCTGCGGTGCGGCCGCAGCGCGCGGGCCGTGCCGTCGAGAATCGCCCGGATCCGGGCCGAACGGACCCGCGTCAGCAGCGTCAGCACCCGGCTCCCGGTCGCGGCGGCCTCCTCGGGCGCACCGCTGTGCGCCAGATCGTCCGCCAGCTCCGCCGTGAACAGCGCGATGTTGCGGACGAAGTGCGGATCCTGCAAGGCCACCGCCTGGCGCGCGTGACACGCCGCGCGCGCCCGGTCGCCCAGGGCCGACCAGCACTGCGCCTCCAGACCCGCCAGCTCGGCCTCGCCGTAGAAGGTCATCCACTCCGGGTCGTCCTCGCACGCCCCGGCCGCGAACAGCCGCCGGGCCGCCGCGAGCGCCCGCTCGCACCCCGTACGGTCCGCCAGTCCCGCCCGGCCGCCCGCCTCGCGCAGCGCCAGCAGCGACCGCAGCCGTGGCGAGGCCAGCCGCTCGGCGGCCCGCTGCGCGGCCTGCGCGGCGTGCAGTGCCTCCCGGGGCCGGCCGGCGTCGCGCGCGAGGAAGGACGTATTGCAGAAGGCGTGCGCCTCCAGGGCCGGATCGCCGTGGACCCGGGCGGTGGCGAGCGCCTCGGCGTAGTGCGAGCGGGCGTCGTCGAAGCGGCCCGAGTCGTGCGCCAACCAGCCGACGGAGAGCGCGAGTTCGCCCGTTCCGAGGCGCAGCCGAGCGGCCACCGCGCGGCGCTGGACGCCGGTGTCCAGCAGCGCGTAGGCGGCCCGTAGCGGCCGGGCTGCGCGGTGGTAGAGGCCCTCCGCGCCGTGCCGGTCGTCCAGCAGCCGGATCCGGCGGACGGCCTCCTCGACGGCCGCCGCCTCCGCCGCGCCGACGCGGCGGCCGGACGGCACACGGGGGCCGGGGACGGTGCCGGCGGACCCATGGGGGTGCGGGGCCGGTGCGGGGCCGCCGGTGCGGAGCGTGACACCGGGACCGCCGGGGCCGCCGGGGCCGGCCGCCAGGGGCGTGGCGGCGGCCATCAGGGGCACGGCGCCGGCCGCCGCCGTCCGCGCCCCGCGCCCGCGTACCGTCTCGCGCGGCGCGAAGCCCATGTCGGGCAGCGTCAGACCGGGGAACATATGCCGGAACACCCGCTCGTACGCGTAGTTCGGACACCGGATGTCCCCGGACTCGACGCGGCCCACATAACGGGCGTCGCACGAGACCTGCTCGCCGATCTCCCGGGCGGACCGCCGGACCGCCGCCGCGAACTCACCCGGCGACAGCCGCCCGCGCAACTGCCGGAAGGCGGTGTTCGGGCGGGCGGGTACAGTGCGGGACGACGCTGAACTCGCTGGTGGCGACGCCATGGCGGACTACTCCGTGTCCTCTCCGTGCCCTCTGCTGTGCCCTCTGCTGTGCCCTGGTGCGCCCGTTGTGCGGCGGGGTCGCGTCCCGGCGGAGCGGCGGGAGACGACCGTACCGGGTGTGATGGGGGCAGCACACAGGGTTTGGCTACAAACCGGATATCCCACCCGCGATCTGCCATGAAGTGCCAACCTTTGCAGCGTAATGCCGCCGTAGCTGTTGACGTCCTGCGCCGTTGAACAACGGGTAAAGGGTGCGGCGCGTGCATTGAGGAGGGGTTCTCCGTGTGGGAGACCGGCGTGAGCAGGGGCGTCAAGGGTTCCGCGGGGCAGGCCGCCGGCCGTCCGGCGCACTCCGGAGGCGGCGCACCGGGCGGCACCGGGCGCCGGCCCGCCAGGGACCTGGGCGTGCTGTCGGAGCACGCGCAGCCCTGTGACCTCGTCACCGTGCCCGCCCGGCAGGGCCTGGAGGCCGTCGACATCCTGCGGCTGCGCAACGGCGTCGGCCCGGTCCTGCACGACGGCGCCTGCGACACCCTCGGCTTCCTGGTGCCCCCCGGCACGGCCGCCGGCTGGGACGTACCGGGCAGCGCCTGCACCCAGACCTACGGACGCGGGGCCGCCCTGGGCGCGGTCCCCGGCGGCGAGGGAGCGGACCCGGAACCGCCGGTGACGGGCACCGGCTGGCTGGTGCCCCCGGAGGGCGCGTTCGCGGCGGCGCCCACCACCGATCCGGCCGTGCTGCGCGCGGCGCTCGGCGAGGCGGCCCGCACGATCGAGGCCGTCGACCGCTGCCGGTGAGCACCGGCCGCGGCCGGTGCGACAGCTGGGGCAGATACGTCAGTGAGGGGCCGTCCGGCCGGTGCCGGGCGGCCCCTCACCGCGGTGTCCGCGACCGCGGCGCCCGCCGGCGCGGCGGCACGGTCGTCGTACGGCGTGCCGAGGCCCCCGCCGCGACCCGGATGTCGTCCGCCTGCGGACGGTGGACGGCGCCGCCGCGCCGGTCGACCAGCCGGCGCTGTACCCCGCGCAGCAGTCGCCCGGCGGTGAAGTGCGCGCCGTACACGAAGCGCATCGACGGGCCGAACGACGGCGCGGTCAGCAGCCCGGCGAAGAACAGACCGGGCCAGGAGGACTCGAAGCACCCGCTCAGTTCGGGCGCCCGGCTGGCGCCCACCGTCCGCAGCGCGCCGCGCACCCGGGCATCGAGCAGCCGCACCCGGCCGAGGTCCGGGGTGAAGCCGGTGGCCGCCACCACATGCTCGGTCTCCAGGGATCTGACGGTGCCGTCCGCGCGGACGAGGGCGAGCCGCACCCCGTCGCCCCGGGCGTCGGCGGCCCCGATCCGGTGCCCCGGCACGACCGGTACGGCGGGCTCGAAGCGGTCCCGCAGCCACCAGGCGCCCGCCGGGACCGGCGCCGTCTCGGCGATGCGTACCCGCGTCGTGGCGGGCAGCCGCCGTACCGCCCAGGGGGTCTCCGACCACACCCAGTTCGGCCATCCGGTGCCCAGTCCGCCGTGCGGATCGCGCAGCGCCCGCAGCCGGCCGCGGTCCAGCGGCTGCGGCGGGGCGTCCCAGCGGAGCCGTCCGGCGCGGGCCACGATGCGGGCCGTGGCGCCCTGTTCGGCCAGCAGCGTCGCGGTTTCCAGGGCGGACTGGCCGGAGCCGAGCACCGTGACGTCCCGGCCGGCGAAGCGGCTCAGTTCGCGGTGGTCGCTGCTGTGCGAGGCGAGGGCCGGCGGCAGACCGTGCAGCGGCATCGGACGGTTGACGAACGGCAGCACGCCGACGGCGAGCACGACGGTGCGGGCCGCGATGGTCTCGCCGCCGTCCGTCGTGACCCCGAAGCCGCCGCCCGCGGGGTGTACGGAGGTGACGGTGACCTCCTCCACCTGCGGCACCGTCCGCTCACCGAACCACCGGCCGTACGCGGTGAACGTCCGGACGGGCAGCGGGACGCCGTGCCGCACCGGCATGTCACGGGCCGTGCAGTAGTCCGCCAGGGTGTGCTCGCCGGCCGGGTCGGACAGGTGGGCGGCCCACGCCTCGGACTTGAGGAACATGCCGTCCGGCATATGGTCGCGCCACAGGGACATCGGCCGCCCCAGGATCCGCAGGCTCAGACCGGCCGCCGCCGCGTGCGCGGCGATCGAGAGTCCGTAGGGGCCGGCGCCCACCACCACCAGGTCGTACATGGAAGTTCCCTGCTCTCTCTCATCGTGCGGCGGCGGACCCGCGCCGCCCGCCGCACCGGTGCCGTGGCCGGGCCCGCCACCGGGCGGCGCGTCCGCCACGGGCCGCGGTCCGGCCGCCGCACGGGTCCGCGGCGGGCCGGCGAATCCGGCGGCGGCCCGCGCACCGCTCCGTTCGGCGTTGGGCCGGCGGAACTCCGCGGGAATTCCCGCGGCGCGGCGCTCAGCGTCCGGTGCCGGTCCGCGCGCCGCGCGTACCGCGCGGATATCCCGTATCGCGGGCGGCGCACCGGAAAACAGGAAGGCCGCCGCCGGACCGGAGCGCGCGCCCGCCGCCGAATGCGTGGCAATCAAATCCTTGAGTATTCCGACAATCGGGCCGCCGGGCCGTTTCGCGGCCGAATGCGGCGCGCGCCCGGCCCGTCACATCATTCGCCGGGACGGCGGAATCCGGGACGCGAAACGGAGTGCGCCGGCCGGTCGGGACGGCATATACGTCAATTCCGCCACCCGAATGCCGCGGTATGGCCGCGGACGCCGTGGGTAACCGGGTCGCACGCCGGGATTCCCCGTGTGCCGGTGCGGACGCCGCCGATGGAGTGGCCGACGGTGTCAAGGACACCGGGGCGCACCGGACTCCGCGCCGGGTGCGGCCCATCGACTTCCGCATGGCTCCCTCTCCGACTTCTCTCAGCCAAACAGGAGTGCACTCTGACAGAAAGCGTGTGAGAAATCGCGGCAGGCACGCCGGGTGTCCGCCCGGGATTCTGATCAGCGGAATACCGGACTTCGGCGGGTCGCAGCGCGCCTTTTGGCTGAACGTCTTGAAGGATGAATGACCGCATCCCCGACTCGAATCGCTCGTTGAGTCCGATGCCCCATTCGCGAACTGAAAGGAGAATGGTGATGAAGCGGATCGTCAAGACCGCTGCGCTGGCCACGGCCACCTGCGCCATGGTGCTGGGTGGCGCGGGTATCGCCACGGCCCACAACGATGGCGGCCGTCACGGCGGCAGGCACGACGGTCGCCACGATGGCCGTTACGACGGCCGGCGCGGTGACCGTTTCGACGGCGGCCGTCGCGACGGTCGCCGCGACGGCTGGGACGGCGGTCGTCGCGAGGGGCGCCACGGTGCTGCCGCCTACGGCTTCGCCGCGCACTCCCCGGGCGTCATCAGCGGCAACACCATCCAGGTGCCGGTGGACGTCCCGATCAACCTGTGCGGCAACAGCATCGACGTGATCGGGCTCCTCAACCCGGCCTTCGGGAACACCTGCATCGACAGGTGATCCGGGTGCCGGTCCGGAAGGGCCTCGGACCGGCGAGGGCCGAGTGTGCTGCGGCGGGCCACCCCGACTTCGGTCGCGGGCGGCCCGCCGCTCTGCTGTGCGCCGGTCATCCGGCACCGCGCTGACCAGCGAATACGGGATCCCGGGCACGGGCCATACTGAAGGCATGGCGAAGAGCAGGCGCGGGCGCGGCGGCCCGGAGTCCGTCGTGGAGACGGTGCAGGGCGGGGTCGCGGAGCTACGGCCCGACCGGGAGCGGCCGCGCGGCTGGACGCTGCTGATCGACGGCGCCCCGCAGTCGCATGTGGACCTGGACGACCCGGCGTACCTGGAATTCGCCTACCAGCGGCGGCTCGGGCACATCGCCGATCTGGCCGCGCCGCCCGGCAAGCCGCTCCAGGCCGTCCACCTCGGCGGCGGCGCGCTGACCATGGCGCGCTACATCGCCGCGACCCGGCCGCGTGCCACTCAGCAGGTCATCGAGATCGACGCACCACTCGTCCAACTGGTGCGCAGACAGCTGCCGCTGGAGACCGGCTGGCGGATCCGGGTGCGCGGCGCGGACGCCCGCGCGGGGCTGGCGAAGATACCGGACGGCTGGGCGGACCTGATCATCGCGGACGTCTTCGGCGGGGCCCGTACACCCGCGCATCTGACCAGTACCGAGTTCGTCGGCGAGGTGCGGCGGGCGCTGCGCCCCGGCGGTTTCTACGCGGCGAATCTCGCGGACGGGCCGCCGCTGCGGTTCCTGCGCGGCCAGCTCGCCACCGTCCGTACGGTCTTCCCCGAGCTGTGCCTGACCGCCGATCCCGCGGTGCTGCGGGGCAAACGGTTCGGCAACGCCGTACTGCTGGCGGCCGACCGGGAACTGCCCGTCGCCGAGCTGACCCGGCGGGCGGCGACCGATCCCCACGCGGGGCGGGTCGAACACGGGCGGGCGCTGCGGGACTTCGCCGGCGGCGCGGCACCGGTCACCGATGCCACGGCGGTGGCCTCGCCCGTCCCGCCGGCCGAGGTCTTCGACTGACGGCACGGGGCGGCCGACCGGCCCCCGCACACCACGGCCCGGCCCGGACGGTGGCCCCGCCCGCCGGCCGCCCGCTCACCCGGTCGCGGCACCCGGTCCACCGCGGATCTCAACTGCCGTCCTACGTCGCGTTGTTGCTGGTGTCGACGATCGGCGCGTGGTCGTACCAGGTGCAGACGACGGAGGTGTGGCCGCCGCCGCTGATGAAGTCGACGCGGAGCCAGTACTCCTGCTTCCAGACCTGCATCTCCCAGCCCGGTTCGGGGGTTGCCGAGACGAGCTCGGCGGCCGTGGAGCCCAGGTCGAGGACGACCCGGCCGCCCGCCGTGAGGTAGCTCTTGACCTGGCCGCCGGTGGCCGGCGGGGCGGCGGCCGACGGGGTGGGGGAGGGGCGCTGGGGACGCTCGGCGCCGCCGCGGTCACCGCCGGTCCCGCCGGAGCCGGTGGCGCCGGACGGCCGGCCGGCGGACGGGGGCGCGCCGCGGCGGGCCGGTTCGGGTGGTTCAGGCGGTTCGGGCGGTCTGGGCCGCTGGGTGGAGGAGGCCCGGGGTGCGGCCCCGCCGTCCGGATGGGCCGCCGAGGACGGTGGCAGGTCGGAGAGGGGCAGCGCGCGCGGCGGATCGTACGCCGTGCCGGAGAGCACGGTGTGCACGCCGAACCACGACAGCGTGGCCGCGGCCCCCGTCGCCAGTGTCCAGGCCGCCACGTGAACCAGTCCTCGTCGCATTCGGTTCATACTGCACCACCCGGACACCCGGCGGCAGTTGGCCCCGAGTGACGGGCCCACACCGCGCACACGCCAATCGCAGGTAAAGAAGCCCGCCCGAATGGCGTACGGTGCCGCCCATGGCAAGTGTGCTCGTCGTCGAGGACGACCAGTTCGTACGCTCGGCCCTCATCCGGCATCTGACCGAGGCGTCCCACACGGTACGGAGCGTCGGCACCGCTCTGGAGGCGCTGCGCGAGGTGGCGCACATCGGTTTCGACGTGGTCATCCTCGATCTCGGCCTGCCCGATCTGGACGGGGCCGAGGCGCTGAAGATGCTGCGCGGCATCACGGACGTACCCGTGATCATCGCCACCGCCCGGGACGACGAGGCGGAAATCGTACGGCTGTTGAACGACGGTGCCGACGACTACCTCACCAAGCCGTTCTCCGTGGAGCACCTCTCGGCCCGGCTGTCGGCCGTGCTGCGCCGTTCGCGGGCCACCGCCGCGGGCGCCGAACCGCCGTCCCGGGTGATCCGGGTCGCCGGTCTGTCCATCGACCCGCTGCGCCGGCAGGCCGAACTGGACGGCGCCACACTCGACCTGACCCGCCGGGAGTTCGATCTGCTGGCATTCCTCGCAGAGCGGCCCGGCGTCGTCGTGGCGCGCAAGGAACTGCTCGCCGAGGTCTGGCAGCAGTCCTACGGGGACGACCAGACCATCGACGTCCACCTCTCCTGGCTGCGCCGCAAGCTCGGCGAAACCGCCGCGAAACCAAGGTATTTGCACACGCTGCGCGGGGTGGGTGTGAAGCTGGAGCCACCCCGGTGAGACGGGAGCCGTCCCGGTGAGACAGGAGCCGTCCCGGTGAGAGGGGAGCCACCGCTGTGAGACGGGAGCCGCTGTGAGATGGGCCGTGGTCAAGGTGGCCCTCGCCGTCACCGTGATGGTCGTGGTCGCGTTCGCGGTCCCCCTCGGGCTCGTCGTCAAGGAGATGGCCCGTGACCGCGCGTTCTCCAACGCCGAACGGCAGGCCGCCACCATCGGCCCGGTCCTCGCCATCACCGCCGACCGCGCCCAACTGGCGAGGGCCGTCGCCAGCGCCGAGACCGGCCCCGGCGGCCGGATCGGCGTGCACGTCCCCGCGACCGCCAAGGGCGGCGAACCCGTCGGGATCGGCTTCCGGCGGGCCGCGCCGCGGGACATCGCGGCCGCCGTCACCCTCGGCCGGGCCTCCATCGCGCCGGTCCCCGGCGGCTCCGCACTGCTCCAGCCGACCGCGGTCGCCGCCGGTATCGCGATCGTCGAGGTCTATGTCCCCGACGCCGCGCTCACCAACGGCGTCACCACCTCCTGGGCCGTACTGGCCGGCGTCGGACTGGCGCTGATCGCCGGCTCGGTCGCCGTCGCCGACCGGCTCGGCACCCGGCTGGTACGCCCGGCCGAGCGGCTGGCGCGCGCCGCGCACACCCTCGGCCGGGGCGGACTCGGGGTCCGCGTGCCGGAGGACGGCCCCAGGGAACTGCGGTCCGCGGCGGCCGCGTTCAACGCCATGGCCGACCAGGTCGTCCAACTGCTGGCCAACGAACGCGAACTGGCCGCCGACCTCTCGCACCGGCTCCGTACCCCGCTGACCGTGCTCCGGCTGAACGCCGCCTCGCTCGGCGACGGCCCGGCCGCCGACCAGACCCGGGCCGCCGTCGCCCAGCTGGAGCGCGAGGTCGACCAGATCATCCGTACCGCCCGTGAGCAGAAGGCACAGACCCGGCAGGCCGCCGCCGAGGCCGGCTGCGATGCCGCCGAGGTGATCCGCGAGCGGATGGGCTTCTGGTCGGCGCTCGCGGAGGACGAGGGGCGCACGGTGCGCGTCGCCGGTGCGGACCGGCCCGTCCGCATCCCCGTCGCGCGCCCGGATCTCGCCGCGGCCCTGGACGCGCTGCTCGGCAACGTCTTCCGGCACACCCCCGAGGGCACGGCCTTCGCGGTGGATGTGCACCACGCCGGTGCCGCCGGCAATTCGGTGATCGTGCTGGTCTCGGACGCCGGTCCCGGTATCGAGGACCCGGAAGCCGCGCTGCGCCGTGGCCACGGCGGTGGCGGGGACGGCTCCACCGGCCTCGGCCTGGACATCGTGCGGCGGCTCGCCGAATCGACCGGCGGCGAGGTGCGCATCGGCCGGTCCGTCCTGGGCGGCACCGAGGTACGGGTGTGGCTGGTGCTGGACGAGGGGCGCGCCCAGCACGGCGTACGGCGCGGTCACCGGCTGCGCCGCAGGCTCCGCGCCCGGGGGAAGCGGGCCGCGGGGCGGGCGTGAGGACCCCGGCCCCGCCCGTCGGACGGCTCTTAACCGCCCCCTTCCGCTCCCTTAACGCACCCATAATTCCGCCAACCGCCGCACCGAACAGCTCATTTGTCCGTTTCGCGGCCGCTAGCGTGCGGGACGTACCTCAGCTCCCCGCATGACGACAGGCAGGCACGCGATGGGTTCCTCGGCACACCACCGGCACTTGGGCAGCACCGCCGCGGCGGCCCGGACGGCCGCGCCCGCCGCGCCGGTGGCCGACGCCCGGCGCGCCGCGCGGCCGGCCGGCGGCTCCACCGAATCGGGCCCGCCGGACGTTACCTGGGCGCGCGTCGCCTGTACCCGGGCCCGCGCTGTCCGCACCCGGGCGCGCGCTGTCCGCACCCGGGCCCGTGTCGTCCGCACCTGGGCCCGCGTCGCCCGCACCGGCTGACGACGAACCTCGCGGCACGGGGCACCCCCCTCCCCCCGGACCGCGTCCCCGAGGCGGGGCGCAGCGGATCTTCCCCCCACCCGCTGCGCCCCGCCGTACCGCAGCCCCGGCCCTGCGGTACCGCCGCCGACCCGGCCCCGCCGTACCGCCGCCGCCCGGACCCGCCGTACCGCTGCCCTCGGACCCGCCGTACCGCCGCGGCCCGGACCCGCCCCGCCCCGCACGCCTGGCGCAGCCCGTGGCCTGGCCGGTCCCTCCGCCGTCCTGCCGCGTCCGCATGCCTGGTGCAGTCCGTGGGCTGGCCGGTCACACCTCCGCTGTCCTGCCGCGTCCGCATGCCTGGTGCAGTCCGTGGGCTGGCCGGTCACACCTCCGCTGTCCTGCCGCGTCCGCATGCCTGGTGCAGTCCGTGGGCTGGCCGGTCACACCTCCGCTGTCCTGCCGCGTCCGCATGCCTGGTGCAGCCCGTGGCCCGGCCGGTCACACCTCCGCTGTCCTGCCCCGTCCGCATGCCTGGCACAGCCCGTGGCCCGGCCGCTCCCCTCCCGCCAGCCCGGTGAACGGACCCCCCGGCGGGACGGACGCCCGGAACAGCCGCTCAGCCCGTCTCACCGCCGGCACCCCCACTGCCCCCACTGCTCCTGCTGCCCCCACCGCCCGCACTGCCCCCACCGCCCGCAGCACTCACGGCCTCTCCCACCTCTTCCGCTCCCGTCACTCCCGCCCCACCCCGTACGGCCGTACGGAACGCGATCGGCGTGATCCCCGCCCGACGCTGGAAGAACTTGGTGAAGTTGGTGGCGTCGGCGAAGCCCAGCCGGTCCGCGATCCGGGCCGCGGACCGGTCGCCGTGCGCCAGCAGCCGCTTGGCCTCCAGCACCACCCGGCGGTCGATGAACTCCTTCGCCCCGACCCCGGCGGCGATCTCGGTGGCCCGGGAGAGGGTGCGCGGCGCATACCCCAGCGCCTTGGCGTAGTCCGCGACGCGGCGGCTGCGGGTGAAGTCCCGTTCCACCGCGTCCCGGAACCGCAGATACGTCTCGCTCGCCTCGCAGTTCCCGTCCGCCCCGCCGTCCGCCGGCCCGGCCGGATGTGCGGCGCGCAGTACGAGCACCGCCAGCAGATGGCGCAGCACCTCGACATGCACCTCCAGCGGCAGCCCGCCCAGCTCGCCGAACTCGTGGTGCAACTGCCGCAGCGCCTCGTCCATACGGCGCGCCGCCGCCCCTTCGAGATGCCGTACGGCCGGCCCGTACCAGTCCTCTACCCGGGCCGCCGTGGCGGTGGACGGGTCCAGGAAACCGGACTCGAAGAGCACCAGCCGGCCCTCCGCCCCCGCCAGGTCTCCGAAGTGCTGGACCTGCCCGGGACGGGACCACAGCCAGTCGCCCGGGGCGAGGACATGCTCCCGGAAGTCGACGCTGTGCAGCAGCCGGCCGCGGTCCACGGTCAGCAGATGGTGGAAACCGGGGCGGTGCGGGGTGGCCAGCTGGCACGCGTTCGCGCGGGCGCGCAGCTCGGCGAGTGTCATCACCTCCACACCGGCCGGCCGTCCGGCCGGGGCCGAGAACGGCACCTCCGGGATCTCCGCGAGATCCGGGATATCTGAAGCCGACCCCTCACCCTCTTGTCGTTTTTTGACCATTACCCGTCCTCTGCCTACCCCGAAATATCCTGCTGCTACCCCTAGCGTAGAAGACGTCAGCGCGGCTGATGGCGGAAAACGGAAGTCCTTACCGGACGCACGGAACAGCTGGGAGAACCACCATGTCCACGATCGCTCTCTTCGGGGCCAATGGCACCATCGGCAGCCGCATCCTCGGTGAGGCGCTGAACCGCGGCCATCAGGTCACCGCGGTCGTCCGCGACCCCGCGAAGATCACCACGACCCACCCGAACCTGACCGTGACCACCGGCGACATCCTCGACCCGGCCTCGGTCGCCGCCGCGGCCAAGGGCCACGACGTCCTGGTCAGCGCGGTCGGCGGCGGTGACGGACCGGGGCACATCGCCACCATCACGCCCGCCGCCAAGTCCCTGGTCGCCGGTCTGCGCACGCTCGGCGACGCGGCACCGCGGCTGATCACCGTCGGCGGCGCCGGTTCGCTGCGCACCCCCGACGGCAAGCAGGTCTGGGACGCCGAGGGCCTCCCCGAGTTCCTGCTCCAGATCATGCACGCGCACGGCGACGCGCTGGACTACTACCGCACCGTCTCCGATGTGCGCTGGACCAACCTCAGCCCGGCCGCCACCATCGCCCCCGGCGAGCGCACCGGCAGCTACCGCACCGCCACCGAGGACCTGGTCACCGCCGCGGACGGCAGCAGCCGCATCTCCGCCGAGGACTACGCCGTCGCCGTCCTGGACGAGATCGAGCAGCCCCGCCACCTCGGCGAGCGCTTCACCGTCGGCTACTGAACCGACCGGCCGCCGCACCGCGGCGCACCGGCCGCGCGCCGGCCCGCAGAAACGCCAAGGCTCCCGACCTGAGGTCGGGAGCCTTGGCGCTGGGGTGGGTAAGAGGGCGCGAACGGGCATGCTGTGCGGGGAGTGCCGTGACGGCATATCGCATATACGTAAGTCGACTGCCAACGACTGGTGTTGGGGGCGCGCCGCATTCGTCCACCCGGATCCCCCGACTGCCCCACCAGTCCCTGAAGGCGAGGCCGTGTCTCCCGCTGAGGTCGTAGAGCTACCGGGAGAGGGCAGCCTCGGCATCCGTGGCGCTGAGCAGGTCGGCGTGGGCGGCGCGGCGGTCGAGGCAGCGATCCGTGTGCCTCGCTGGGAGCGACGACGGCGTCCCCGGCGGTGGGGCCGTCGGGGCGCCGGGCTGTGGTGGGTCAGTGCGGGATGCCGACGATGATCTCGCGGGCGCCCTGTCGCAGTAGTTCGGCGCAGACGCGGGAGCCGAGGACGGCCGGTTCGTTCATGCCCTCGCCCCACAAGTGGGCGTGGACGAACCGGGAGCCGTCACGGGAGAAGACCATGCCGCGCAACGACAGTTGTCCGTCGGGTCCGGTGACGCAGTGGCCGGCGATCGGGGAGTTGCAGTGTCCGCGCAGGCCGCGGAGCATGGCGCGTTCGGCGGTGATCTCGGTCATGGTGCGTTCGTGGTTGAGCTGCTGAAGCAGGTGGGCGACGGGGGCATCGTCCTCGCGGCATTCGAGGCCGAGGGCGCCGGCGCCGACGGCGGGCAGCATCTCGCCGACGTCGAAGACCTGCCGGGCCCGGTGCGTGAGGCCGAGGCGTTCGAGGCCGGCGCGGGCGAGGACCATCGCGTCGAGTGTGCGGTCCACGGTTTTGCGGCCGTCGAGTTTGTCGATGCGGGTGCCGACCAGGCCGCGGACGCGTACGACGTCGAGGTCGGGGCGGACGCGGTTGATCTGGGCCTTGCGGCGTACGGCGGAGGTGGCGACGGAGGCACCGGGCGGCAGGTCGTCGAGCGTCCGCACGTCGGATCCTTGGGGAACGAGCAGGACGTCGCGGACGTCGTCGCGGGGGAGGTACGCGGCGAAGAGCAGTCCCTTGGGCAGGGGGACGTCGCCGGGCACGTCCTTGATGCAGTGCACGGCCATGTCGATATGGGAGCGCTGCAACATCTGGTCGATCTCGCGGACGAACAAGCCCTTCCCACCGAGCTGCGCGAGGTCACCTTGCCATTTGTCGGCCTCGGTGGTGACGGGTACGACCTCGATGTCGAGGTCGGGTTCGTGCTTACGGAGCAGGGCGGAGACCTGGTCGACCTGGGCGACAGCCAGCGGTGAACTACGGGTGCCGATACGGAGTTTGCGGGCCGGGAAGTCGGTACTCATGGCGTCCTCTCGTGTCGGGTTTCACGGTAGGCGGTGGTGCCGGGGAGCTGGAGCGGCTCCACGATGCGAGCGGCGACGGCCGGGCGTAACAGTGCGTCGGCTTCCTCGGGAGCAGCCCAGCGCCACGCGGTGAGTTCGTCACGCTGAAGAGTGATGGCGTCGGTGTCCTCGGCAGCGAAGACGGGGCCGGAGAGCAGGAGCGCCATGCGGTCGCGGCGGCCAGGCCGGGTGGCTTGCGCCGGTCGACGGCCGGCAGACCGCCGGGGCGGACGTCGAGGCCCGGTTCATCGCGCACCTCCCGGCGGGCGGCGTCGAGGGGGGGACTTGCCCCGCTCGACCAATCCGCCGGGCAGGCGCCAAGCCTCCCCCCCCTGCCGGGCCGGACGCACGATCAACCGGCGGTCACCGGGATCATGATCAGGACGGAGGCGGTAATCGGGTGCCCGAGGGCAGGTTGCGCGGGTCTGCTCTGGTGTCAGGCGCGCCAACGGTCTGCGCGGCCTGTCCGTGTGCGCAGCAGTACGGCCGGATGAGGCGAACCTCGTCGGCGTCGAGGGGCGCCATGCGCTCGCCGACGTGGTCGGGGAGGGGCCGCGGTCGTCAGCGGGCCGGGCCGGGGCCGCGGGCGCGGGCGCCGACGATGCTCGGCAGCGGTCAGCGGCGGAGTTCGACCTCGTCGGCGCAGCTCATGCCGGGGTCTTCCCGGCCGGCGAACAGTGGGTCGCCCTCGACGGACGTGCAGCGCTCGACGGAGTACCGGGCTTGCACGGCCCTGCGCGCGTTGACGCATGAGGTACCTTCGTTCGCCTTCACGAAGATGAAGTCCAGGCCCTTCACGGAGACAGGGAAGGTGCTGCTCTGGTAGCCACTGACGTCGATGTCTTGGACGGTCATGGTGGCTTTCTCCAGACATGAGAAACACCCCGGCGCGGTGGACGTGAAGAAATTGAGGGGAGTGTTCTTCAGCCAAGCGGGCTGGAAGGGTGGGGGGGCAAGTGATTCGGGTGGGACGCGATTTAAAACAGATAGGTCACTCGTAAGAATCAAAAATCTCGACAGTTATTGCCTGTCAATTGCGTCTGATGTCAGGCTTGCGTGGGATGCAAAGCTATCGGATGTGCTGCATCTGTGTAATTTCCTTGTGCGAGAGGTGGCAGATGATGAGTGAGCCGATCCAGGTCGTGCCAGCAAGCGCAGCACTGTCCGGGGCTTTCTTCGCGGATATCGGGATTCACGGACTGTTCACGCTGTCGTTCAGCATCCCGAGTGTGACCAACGCCAATGTGGTTATGGTGTCCATGACGGAACTTGGCGGCAGTAGCAATTTGCCGTTTATCGGAGATGCGACCATGACGGTGCATAACGTCGCGCCCGGCAACGGCATCGTGCAGGTTCGAGGAGAGGTGGACTGGGATTCCAATCTCTCGACCCGAGTATATTTCCTCGTGACCTGAAACCACGCGCACAGGCACCTCAGACGTATGCCGGCAAGGTCACCTTGGCCAACGGATTTGAATTCCGGTCGTACGGCTGCCACGCCCCGATGCTCGTTGGCCAGCGTTCCGGACCGGTGCCGGTGCCGCGGTACTGCCCGGCGTAGGCACCGGCGAAGCTGTGAGGCCCGAGCCGCGGGGCTGATCCCGCCGTACGCGGAGGTGTGGCGGCGGAGGTCGGCCGGTGCTGACGCCTCGGGCGAGTTCACAACGACCGGATAGGCCCCTTGCGGGGTGGTGCCCTGGACCAGGGCACATCCGGTGCCGAGTGCCAAATGCCGAGCGCCGATCCGGAGTGGCATCGGCCCGACGCCGGCCGCGGCGAGCGGGTTCCCGCCGGCGATCACGCCGTCGCGGGAAGCGAGCTCGGAGGCGGGCACGAGCCGGCCGGCGAGGCCCCGCGCGGCCGGGTCGGCCATCTCGGCGGTGACATGGGCGTACTCGCCGTGCTCCAGGAAGGTCATCTCCTCCGCTCCGTGATCGTCCGCGCGCGGCGAGCTCGTCTTCTTGCGGCGGCGCGAGGCGCGCAGCGGCGGTCGCTCTCCACTGCGGCCCGCACGATGCGGAAGAGCAACCTGTGCCGATTCGCCATGCGCTTCGGGGCGGCCGGGCAGCGCAGCCACTTCTCAGGAGTCTCGGGGTCCGGGCCGCCGGGGTCCGGCGCGCCCTTCTCCTCGATGCGGGCCCAGTGCTGTATGCCGTCCTGGGCGATGTTGCCGATGATCGCCGGCAGGACGCGGCCGGACAGCTCGGTGTGCTGAATGCGGGACGAGTGGATGAGGGACAGGGGGGTGCGGAACAAGGGGATGCGGAGATCGCGGTGGTGTGGTCCTCACGGGTCCGCTCGGCAATACCGGTGAGCCGGCCGACGTGGCGCGTGGCCCAGTCGGTGAACGGTACGTCGTTGGGGTAGGCCCCGGGCTCTGCGGATCTCCCGCCGCGGACCCGGCCGGTCGGCCGGTGCTGCTGCCCGTGGCCGTCCACGAGTTTCTTGACCGCGGTCCCGGCACCCTCAAGATCGCCGACCTGCTCAGGCGGCGGGCCCGCGGCCGGTGCGCCCGCCGCCCTTCTGCCACTCCACCTGATAGGTGATGCCCTCACTCTTCGTGGGGGCGTTCCGTGATGCGCGCCATGCCCGGAATCTACGGGTGTCCGGAGGAAGGAGGGTTTCCGCGGTGCTCCCATGTTCCCGGGAATGACCAAGGGCCCGACCTGTTTTCGCAGATCGGGCCCTTGCTTTGCTGGGGTGAGTAACGGGACTTGAACCCGCGACATCCTGGACCACAACCAGGTGCTCTACCAGCTGAGCTATACCCACCATGACCGGTGCTGTGTGGTTCTTTTTCCCCACCGGCTGAGAAAAAGTGTACAGGGTCGAGAGGGGTGCTCGCTCCCGGCTCTGGCGAGTCCGGGAGCGAGCTGCGTCACTACGGTGCGGTCTGTGGCTCGGCCGGCAGCACGTGCTTCGCCGCGATGGCCTTCGCGGTGTCCGAGTCGGGGCCGGGCTGCGGTACGAAGACCGCCTCCCGGTAGTAGCGCAACTCCGCGATGGATTCACGGATATCGGCCAGCGCCCGGTGGTTGCCGCTCTTGTCCGGACTGTTGAAGTACGCCCGCGGGAACCAGCGCCGGGCCAGTTCCTTCACGGAGGAGACATCGACGATCCGGTAGTGGAGATAGCTCTCCAGGATCGGCATGTCGCGCAGCAGGAAGCCGCGGTCCGTGCCGACGGAGTTCCCGCACAGCGGGGCCTTCCTCGGCTCCGGCACATGCTGCTTGATGTACGCAAGCACCTGCGCCTGAGCCGCCTCCAGTGTCGTGCCGCCGTCCAGCTCCGCGAGCAGCCCGGAGGCAGTGTGCATCTGGCGCACCACCTCCGGCATGGTGGTCAGCGCCTCGGCCGGAGGGCGGATCACCACGTCCACCCCGTCGCCCAGCACATTCAGCTCCGAGTCGGTGACCAGCGCGGCCACCTCGATGAGCGCGTCATTCGCCAGCGAGAGTCCGGTCATCTCGCAGTCGATCCACACCATGCGATCGTTCATACGACTCACCCTACGGGGCGCTCGCGCTGGCCGGGCAGCACGGGGCGGCCCGTACCACGGCTGAGGGACGCTTCGGGCAGCCGGGCGGCGAACGCGTCCGGCTGTGGCCTGCCGATCTCGCCCGCCTCGGCGGTGGCCAGCGCGGTCGCCTGGCCGTGACCGGCCACCGCGGCCGCCGCGAACCGGTCGACGCCGCCGACCCCCAGCGCGGCACGCTCACCACGCTCCGGCCGGTCCACCCGCTCCGGTCGCAGTACGGGCTCGGGCGCACCGTTCTGCGGCCGTCGCGCGCGGTACGCCGCGCGGTAGGCCGCCGGCGAGGCGCCGAGCTGTCGCCGGAAGTGGCCGCGCAGTGCGACCGGTGAGCGGAATCCGCAGCGCCCCGCGACCTCGTCCACCGAATAGTCGGAGGTCTCCAGCAGCCGCTGGGCCTGCAAGACCCGCTGGGTGATCAGCCACTGAAGGGGGGCGCTCCCGGTGAGGGAACGGAATCGCCGGTCGAAGGTGCGCCGGCTCATATAGGCGCGGGCGGCCAGCGTCTCCACGTCGAACTGTTCGTGGAGGTGTTCCAGCGCCCAGGCGACGACCTCGGCGAGCGGGTCGGCGCCGATCTCCTCTGGTAATGACCTGTCGAGGTACCGCTGGTGCCCTAGATCGGCGGCGGTGCGGCGCTGCGGTACGACGAGCCGGCGGGCCAGCGCGTTCGCGGCGTCCGCGCCGTGGTCGGTCCGCACGATGTGCAGACAGAGATCGATACCGGCCGCCGTCCCCGCGGAGGTGAGCACATCGCCGTCGTCGACGAAGAGCTCGCGGGGATCGACATGGACGGACGGATAACGCTTGGCGAGCGTCGGTGCGTACATCCAGTGTGTCGTGGCCGGCCGGCCGTCGAGGAGTCCGGCGGCGGCGAGGACGAACGCCCCCGTGCACAACCCGACGATTCTGGCCCCTTCTTCATGCGCGCGGCGCAGCGCGTCGAGCGCGGCGGGCGGCGGGGCCTGGGTGATGGAACGCCAGGCCGGTACGACGACCGTCCCGGCACGGGCGATCGCCTCCAGCCCGTAAGGGGCCGACAGTTCAAGCCCCCCGGTCGTGCGCAAAGGCACATCTTCGCCCGCGCACACAAGCAGCCGGTAGCGCGGAACCCCTGCGTCTTGGCGGTCGATGCCGAAGACCGAGAGCGGAATGGAGCTCTCGAAAATGGGGCCGCCACTGAAGAGGAGTACCGCGACTATTTCGCGGCGTCGTCGTGCGGCGAGCTTGCGTGCGGCATCTGGTACGGCAGCGGAGTCCTGGCTCATGGCACTTAAGCCCCCCTCGGTCGTCTCGCCCTCTCGGTACTGCACAGTTCCCCCGCCGTCACTACCAAGATCGAATCTACTGTGTCCCGTGAGGATGGAGTGCCAAGTTCACCACCCGCTGGTATGTCGATATGGCAACTTGGCGCGAAGCATTCGATCACGAAGCGTTCCACTCGTCGGGCCTACAGGGAAGTACGCCTCTCGGCTCTGCCCGTTCGCAGTAGGGCACAACCATGCCGAGCGGTCCTTTCCTCCCTGCTCACACACGGGTTGGGGGGTGGTCGGGCCAAGGGGAGCGGTCAGGTGTGAAGTTGGCCGAAAACGGTCGCGGCGGGACTTGCGGGCGGCTTATCGGCCCAGCGTGCGCCCGTGGGAATACCGTCCGCCCCCGTGCGCCGCTGCCCCGGAATGACCCCTTCTGTCCCGGTGTCGGCCGGCGCTCTCGGCGGGTGCGCGAGCGGCGGTGCGTTCGGATTGCCGCAGCAGTGCGCGGCAGGCGCAGGTCACCGCCGCGAGACCGGCGGCGGTGCCGGCCGCGCCGCCGAGGGAGGCGCCGGAGACGAGAAGGACAAAGGGGACGAGCGCACAGCTGAACGCGCCCCAGCGCACGACTTCGGTCACTGGGTCGGGTGATGTACTGGGCGGCATGGGCATGGTGTGCTCCCTTCGGACGGGCAGGTACTACAACGCCGCCGCCGATCATGAGTCACCGTGATGGGTACGTACGGGGGCAGTCCGGGGCATTGCCATCCGGGCCGCGCTCCGGCATGCTCCGGGGAACGTTCGAGGGCTGACCCGCCTCGCCGGGCGTCGGCACGCCCGCTGCGGGCTCTGGGCAGCGGGGGAGTGGCGCCGTACTCTTGGGGTATGAACTTGGGAAGATGATTCCCGGTCGTATCGTTCCCCTTTGAACTATGGCTCTGCGCCTCGATCGAGTCAGCTCAGTCAACTACCGGATCAAGTCAATCGCCGTTCCCCGTTCGCCCCTCCGCAAGAGGACGTCCTCGCCGAGACACCAATGGCCGGTCACGAAATTCCTGAACCCGCGGACCGCAAGCAGGTCGCCGATCCGATGGCGGGCCTGGAAGCGGCGGAAGAGACACGCCACTCCTGCGACCCCGCCTTCCAGCATGGCGTGGTGGTCGGCTTCGACGGCTCCATGTCGAGCGAACGGGCGTTGGCGTATGCAATCGGTATGGCCCGGCGCCTGGACTCCGGGCTGATCATCGTCCATGTGGCCAACCGGCTGCCGACGACCGTCTGGGCGGGCTGCGAGCCCCCGGTCTTCGTGGACGTGCCGGACCACCGCACGGAAGTGCTGGGCCTGGAGCTCGCCTGTGCCGACCACCTCTCCGAGGTCTCGTGGATCCTCGTCGAACGCGGCGGGGACATCTGTCACGAGCTGGAGGAGGTCGGCCGGGAGTACGAGGCCGACGCGATCGTGGTCGGCTCGACGCACGGTCTGGTCGGCCGGATCTTCGGCTCGGTCGCCGGACGGCTGGCGCGCCGCGCCCAGCGCCCGGTGATCGTGATTCCCTGACGGGCCCTTGGCGGCCGCCCCGTCCGCCGTGCGTCCGCGCCCTCCCGGCCCTCTCGGGTGCGATCAACTCTCCTCGGTATGCGCACAGTTGAGTGGGCGACATGGGGATTGTGGGCAGTTGAGCTCTCTGCTGCCGCGTGCAGGTGAATTGTGCGCTTGTGAGGGGTAGGAGCCGGGTACGTGAGCGCCGCGGTCCGGGTCCCGGGCGCCGCGCGCACGGAAACGGCGTGCCGCCGGCCGGGAGGTGACGGTTCCTGAGGCGGCGGCATCCAGGCCGGCGTATGGGCGACGCCGGCTCAGGGGAGGCGGCGGCTTCGCGCGTTGGGTGGCACGCGCGGAGCCGCCGCCCGTCCCGCTCCGGTACGCGGTGGGCGGCGGCTCCGTCGGCCGTGGGGCCGCCGGTTACTCCACCGTGACGGACTTGGCCAGGTTGCGCGGCTTGTCGATGTCCCGGCCGAGCGTCAACGCCGTGTGGTAGGCGAGCAGTTGCAGCGGGATGCCCATCAGGATCGGGTCCAGCTCGACCTCGTTCTTCGGGACGATGATGGTGTGGTCGGCCTTCTCCTGCTCCTGGTGCGCGACGGCGAGGATGCGGCCGCTGCGGGCCTTGATCTCCTCCAGTGTCGCGCGGTTCTTCTCCAGCAGGTCGTCGTCCGGCACGATCGCCACCGACGGCACATCGGGCTCGATGAGCGCCAGCGGGCCGTGCTTCAGCTCCGAGGCGGGGTAAGCCTCCGCGTGGATGTAGGAGACCTCCTTGAGCTTCAGGGACGCCTCCAGCGCCACCGGGTAGCCGCGCACCCGGCCGACGAACATCATGCTCTTGGCGTCCGCGTAGTCGGCCGCCAGCTTCTCGATGGCGGGCTCGTCGGCCAGCACCTCGGCGATCTGGCCGGGCAGCTTGCGCAGCCCCGCGATGATCCGCTTGCCGTCGGCCACCGACAGGTCCCGGATGCGGCCCAGGTGCAGGCCCAGCAGCGCGAACGCCACCGCGGTGTTGGTGAAGCACTTGGTCGACACGACACAGACCTCGGGGCCCGCGTGCACGTACACGCCGCCGTCCGTCTCGCGGGCGATGGCGCTGCCGACGACGTTGACCACGCCCAGGACGCGGGCGCCCTTGCGCTTCAGCTCCTGGACCGCGGCCAGGGTGTCGTAGGTCTCGCCGGACTGCGAGACGGCGATGTAGAGGGTGTCCGGGTCGACCACCGCGTTGCGGTAGCGGAACTCGGAGGCCGGTTCGGCGTCCGCGGGGATGCGGGCCAGCTCCTCGATCAGCTGCGCGCCGATCAGGCCCGTGTGGTAGGCCGAGCCGCAGCCCAGGATCTTCACCCGGCGCACCCCGCGCGCCTCGCGGGCGTCCAGGTTCAGGCCGCCCAGGTGGACGGTCGAGAAGCGGTCGTCGATCCGGCCGCGGAGCACCCGGTCCACCGCGTCGGCCTGCTCCGCGATCTCCTTGTGCATGTACGTGTCGTGGCCGCCCATGTCGTACGACTCGGCCTCCCACTCCACAGTGGTCGGCTCGGCCGAGGTGCGGGAGCCCTCGGTGGTGTACGTGCGGTAGTCGTCCGCCTTGAGGGTGGCCATCTCGCCGTCGTCCAGGGTGACGACCTGGCGGGTGTGGGAGACCAGCGCGGCGACGTCCGAGGAGACGAACATCTCGTGCTCGCCGATGCCCAGCACGACCGGCGAGCCGTTGCGGGCGACGACGATGCGGTCCGCGAAGTCGGCGTGCAGCACGGCGATGCCGTACGTGCCCTCGACGACCCGCAGCGCCTCGCGGACCTTCTCCTCCAGCGTCGGCGCGGCGGAGCGGCCGATCAGGTGGGCCAGCACCTCGGTGTCGGTCTCGGAGGTGAAGTCGACGCCGTCGGCGGTCAGCCGGGCGCGCAGGTCGGAGGCGTTGTCGATGATGCCGTTGTGGACGACCGCGACCTTGCCTTCGGTGTCGGCGTGCGGGTGGGCGTTCTCGTCCGTGGGCGCGCCGTGGGTGGCCCAGCGGGTGTGCGCGATGCCGGTGGTGCCGGCGAACCGCTTGGGCAGCCGGGACTCCAGCTCGCGGACCCGGCCCTTGGCCTTGGCGGTCTTCAGGCCGCCTGCCGCCTTGCCGGTGCCGTTGGCGTGGATGGCGATACCGGCCGAGTCGTAGCCGCGGTACTCCAGGCGCTGCAACCCCTCAAGGAGCAGCGGAGCGACGTCGCGTTTGCCGATATATCCGACGATCCCGCACATGAAGTGACCCTCCGAGATAGTTGTTCCGGGGTGGACGTTCCGGGGTGGACCCGTGTCTCCGCGACGGTCCGTCCGGTGTTCCCGCTTGCGTTGGTTCCTGCCGGTGTTCGGGGTGCCCGGTGTGTCAGCCGTAGACGAGACGGCGCAGCTGGCGCGCGGAGAGATCCGGCGGGGCCACGGCGCGGTGCGGCAGCTCGTGGCGGATCCGTTCGAAGATCTCGTCGTTGCGCAGCCCCTGGGACTGGAGCTCGCGATGGCGGCGGCGGACGTATGCCTCCGCCGGCTCGTCGAAGTACGCGAGCACGTCCAGCACCACCCGGGTGGCCTCACCGCGCTGCAACGGTGTGCTGCGCACCAGGTGGTCCACCAGGTCTTCATGGGGCGCGTGACCTGCGTCAGCGCTGCGGGAACGTCGTTCGAGCACCCGTCGATACTGGAGGGCCGCGCGGAGATTCGCAAGAAATCTGCCCGATAGCGGGCAGGATCGTGAGAAGGGCGTCGGAAAGTGGTCGCGACCTTGACCGGATCGGAGGGCCGGGGTACGGATGGTGACCGCTCGGTCGCTCCATGCCAGGCAGGGCATGCCCTGCACGATGCTCGCCGAAGGGACCGCCGATGAGACGACACAGGCTGCTGCTATCGCTGTTACTGGTCGCGGCGGCGGGGACGGCGACCGCCGCCGTACCGCCGCAGTCCGCCGCGGCGCGGTCCGCCACGCCACTGGACCGGGTGATCCCCGCGCCCGCGTCCGTACACGCCGGCGGAAGTCCGTACACGATCGACGGCCGAACCCGCATCCGCGTCCCCGGCGGCTCGGGCGAGGCCCGGCAGGTCGCCGGCTATCTGGCGGAGCTGCTGCGGCCCGCCACCGGCTTCGGCCTGCCGGTGACCACACGGGAGGGCCGCGACGGCATCGTCCTCCGGCTCGGCGGGCGGGACGCCAAGGGGCTCGGCGCGGAGGGCTACCGGCTCAGCTCCGGCGGCCGCTCGGTCACCCTCACCGCCGCCCGCCCGGCCGGCCTCTTCCACGGCGTACAGACGCTGCGGCAGCTGCTGCCCGCGAGCGTCGAGCAGCGCACCGCGCAGCGCGGCCCGTGGCGGATAGCCGGCGGGACCCTCACCGACACCCCGCGCTACGGCTACCGCGGCGCGATGCTCGATGTCTCGCGGCACTTCTTCACCGTCGGCCAGGTCAAGCGCTATATCGACCAGCTGGCCCTCTACAAGATCAACACCCTGCATCTGCATCTCTCCGACGACCAGGGCTGGCGGATCGCCATCGCGTCCTGGCCGAATCTGACCACGTACGGCGGCAGCACCCAGGTCGGCGGCGGCCCCGGCGGCTTCTACACCAAGGCCGACTACCGCGAGATCATCCGCTATGCCGCGAGCCGCTATCTGACCGTGATCCCCGAGATCGACATGCCGGGCCACACCAACGCCGCGCTCGCCTCCTACGCCCAGCTGAACTGCGACGGGGTGGCGCCGCCGCTCTACACCGGCACCAAGGTCGGCTTCAGCTCACTGTGCGTGCCCAAGCAGCAGACCTACGACTTCGTCGACGACGTCCTCCGCGAGCTGGCGGCGATGACCCCCGGCCGCTACCTCCACATCGGCGGCGACGAGGCGCACTCCACCAGCCATGAGGACTTCGTGGCCTTCATGGACAAGGTGCAGCCGGTGGTCGCCCGGTACGGCAAGACGGTGATCGGCTGGCACCAGCTGACCGGCGCGCACCCGGCCGAGGGCGCCGTCGCCCAGTACTGGGGCTACGACGCGACCGGCCCGCAGGAGCGCGCACAGGTCGCCACCGCCGCCCGGCACGGCACCCGGCTCGTCCTGTCGCCCGCCGACCGCGCCTACCTCGACATGAAGTACGACCCGAGCACCCCGCTCGGCCTGTCCTGGGCCGGGTACGTCGACACCCGGCGCTCCTACGACTGGGACCCGGGAACGTACCTCCCGGACGTGCCCGCGCGGGCGGTCCTGGGCGTCGAGGCCCCCCTGTGGTCCGAGACCCTCTCGACCTCCGCGCACCTGGAGTACATGGCCTTCCCGCGGCTGCCCGGTATCGCGGAGCTCGGCTGGTCCCCCGCGGCCACCCACGACTGGGACGGGTACAAGGAGCGGCTGGCCGCCCAGGCCCCCCGCTGGGACGCCCTGGGCATCGGCTACCACCGCGCGCCGGGAGTGCCCTGGCCCGCGGCGTGACGCGCACCGGCCGGGCGCCGCGGCGCCCGGCCGGTCCGGTCACCGGGCGCAGCTGCCCCGGCCGGCGGGTTGTCGCCCCCCTACAGCCCCAGCTCCCGGGCGATCAGCATCCGCTGGACCTCGCTCGTGCCCTCGCCGATCTCCAGGATCTTGGAGTCGCGCCACATGCGGGCGACCGGGTACTCGTTCATGAAGCCGTAGCCGCCGTGGATCTGGGTGGCCTCCCGGGCGTTGGTGACGGCGATCTCCGAGGAGTAGAGCTTGGCGAGCGCCGCCTCCTTCTTGAAGGGTTCGCCGTGCACCAGCCGGGAGGCGGCGTCGCGCCAGGCGAGCCGGGAGGTGTGGGCGCGCATCTCCATGTCGGCGAGCTTGAACTGGATCGCCTGGTTGGCGCCGATCGGCTTGCCGAAGGCGTGCCGGGTCTTCGCGTACGACACCGACTCGTCGACGCAGCCCTGGGCGAGGCCGGTGGCCAGCGCCGCGATGGCGATCCGGCCCTCGTCCAGGATGCGCAGGAACTGGGCGTAGCCGCGGCCCTCCTCGCCGAGCAGGTTGGCGGCCGGGACGCGGACGTCGGTGAAGGACAGTTCGCGGGTGTCCGAGGCGTTCCAGCCGACCTTGGAGTACGGGGCGGCGACGGTGAAGCCGGGGGTGCCGGAGGGCACGATGATGGCGGAGATCTCCGGGCGGCCGTCGGCCTTGCGGCCGGTGACGGCGGTGACGGTGACCAGACCGGTGATGTCCGTACCGGAGTTGGTGATGAAGCACTTGCTGCCGTTGATGACCCAGTCGTCGCCGTCGCGTACCGCGGTGGTGCGGGTGCCGCCCGCGTCCGAGCCGCCGTCCGGCTCGGTGAGGCCGAACGCGCCCAGAATCTCGCCCGTGCACATCCTGGGCAGCCACTCGCGCTTCTGCTCCTCGGTGCCGAAGTGGTAGAGGGGCATGGCGCCCAGCGAGACGCCGGCCTCCAGGGTGATGGCCACCGAGGAGTCGACCCGGGCCAGCTCCTCCAGGGCGATGCCGAGCGCCAGATAGTCGCCGCCCATACCCCCGTACTCCTCGGGGAACGGCAGGCCGAACAGGCCCATCCGGCCCATCTCGCGGACGATCTCGTACGGGAAGGCGTGCTGTTCGTAGAACTCGCCGATCGCCGGAGCGACGACGTCATGGGCGAACGCCTCGACCGTACGCCGGAGTTCTTCCAGCTCGGAGGGGAGGCGGTGGTCCAGGGACATGAGGGTCACTCCTTGTGGGAGAGGGCGCGGACGGTGCGGGAGGGGCTCGGCCGGCCCAGGACTTCGGCCATCCACACGCTGGTGGCGGTGAGACGGTCCAGGTCGACGCCGGTCTCGATGCCGAGGCCGTGCAGCATCCACACGAGGTCTTCGGTGGCGAGGTTGCCGGTGGCGCTCTTGGCGTACGGGCAGCCGCCGAGGCCGCCCGCCGACGCGTCGACGGTGGTGACGCCGTGCTGGAGCGCGGCGAAGGTGTTGGCGAGCGCCTGGCCGTACGTGTCGTGGAAGTGCACGCCGAGCCGGGAGGTGGGCACGCCCGCCTCGTTGAGGGAGGCCAGCAGGGTCTGGACGTGGCCGGGGGTGGCGACGCCGATGGTGTCGCCCAGGCTCAGCTCGTCGCAGCCCAGGTCCAGCAGCGCCCGGCAGACCCGCACCACCCGCGCGACGGGCACCGGGCCCTCCCAGGGGTCGCCGAAGCACATCGACAGATAGCCGCGGACGTGCACCTTGGCGTCCTTCGCCCGGTCCACGACCGGCGCGAACATCGCCAGCGCCTCGTCGACCGTGCGGTTGAGGTTGGCCCTGGCGAACGACTCGGTGGCGCTGGCGAACACCGCGATCCGGCGGGCCCCCAGGGCGAGCGCGCGGTCCAGTCCGCGCTCGTTGGGCACCAGGACGGGCAGCCGGTGCGGGTCGAGGTCGCCGAGCAGCGGGAACAGCTGCTCGGCGTCGGCGAGTTGGGGCACCCACCGGGGGTGCACGAAGCTGGTGGCCTCGACGAGCGGCAGCCCCGCGGCGGCGAGCCGGTGGATGAACTCGGCCTTGATCTCGGTGGGGACGACGGTCCCTTCGTTCTGGAGGCCGTCGCGGGCCCCCACCTCGTGGATGCGCACCCGGGTGGGCAGCCCCTCCACGGCGACTTCCATGGGCAGTCCGGCAGCGGTCATGACGCCTCCTCGCGCGTGTCGTCGGGGGTGGTCCCGTGCGGGGCGACGACGGCCAGGACCTGGTCCATGGCGACCGTCGCGCCCGCGGTGACGTCCAGTTCGGTGACGGTCCCGGCGTGCGGTGCGGCGATGACGTGCTCCATCTTCATCGCCTCCACCACCAGCAGGCCCTGGCCCGCGGTGACCTCGTCGCCGACGGCCACCTTGACGACGGTGACCGTGCCGGGCATCGGGGCGGTCAGCGCGTCCGCGGTGTGTGCCCCGGCGGCCCCGCGCAGCGTCGCCGCCACCGGGTCGTGGTCCTGGACGTGCCAGGCGTCGCCGTCCCGGCCGAGCCAGTCGCCGGCGCGGTGGAAGGTGTGCTGGACGCCGTCCACGGTCACCCGCACCTGGTCCGGTGTCACCTGGCCCGCTCCCGCGTCCGGCCGCACGTCGCAGGGGACCGGGTCGTGGCCCGCCACCCGCAGCCAGTGCCGGGTCGGGGCCGCCTCGCCGCCGAGCCGGAAGCCGGTCGGCGCGGCGAACGGGTCGCGCCAGCCGCCGTCGGGCACGGCCGGTTCCAGGGCGGCCTGCCGGACCGCGGCCGCCGCCGCGTAGACCTCGGGCGGCACCTCGCGCACCACCAGGCCGGCCGCCTCCCGCTCCACCAGGCCGGTGTCCAGGACGCCCGCCACCACGTCCGGATGGGCCAGCAGCCGGCGCAGGAAACCGGCGTTGGTGGTGACGCCGAGGGTGACGGTGGCGGCGAGCGCGGCGCGCAGCGCGCGCAGCGCCGCCGGGCGGTCGGGGCCGTACGCGATGACCTTGGAGAGCATCGGGTCGTACAGGCTGCCGACCGCCGCGCCCGGCGACAGACCGGAGTCCGTGCGCACCCCCTCGCCCCGCGGTTCGCGCAGCAGCCGGACCGTGCCGCCGGTCGGCAGGAAGTCGCGGGCCGGGTCCTCGGCGCAGATCCGGGCCTCGACGGCGTGCCCGGTCAGGGTGATGTCCTCCTGGGCGTACGGGAGGCGTTCACCGGCCGCGATCCGCAGCTGCCACTCCACCAGGTCGAGTCCGGTGACGTATTCGGTGACCGGGTGCTCCACCTGGAGGCGGGTGTTCATCTCCATGAAGTGGTACGCGGAGGCGTCCTTGCCGGGGACGATGAACTCGACGGTGCCGGCGCCGCGGTAGCCGCAGGAGCGGGCCGCCCGGACGGCCGCCTCGCCCATCGCGGCGCGGGTCGCCGCGTCCAGCAGGACGGACGGGGCCTCCTCGACGACCTTCTGGTGGCGGCGCTGGAGGGAGCATTCGCGCTCGCCGAGGTGGAGGACGGTGCCGTGGCCGTCGGCCAGGATCTGGATCTCGATGTGCCGGGGGCGGTCGATCCAGCGCTCGACGAGGAGGGTGTCGTCGCCGAAGGAGCCGCGGGCCTCGCGGCGGGCGGCGGCGATCTCCTCGCCGAGCAGCGCCGCGTCCCGGACCAGCCGCATCCCCTTGCCGCCGCCGCCCGCGGACGGTTTGAGCAGCACCGGCATGCCGATCTCGCGGGCGGCGGCGGCCAGTTGGGCGTCGCTCAGGCCGCTGCCCGAGGAGCCGGGGACGACCGGCACCCCGGCCGTGCGCACCGTCTCCTTGGCGCGGATCTTGTCGCCCATCAGGTCGATGGCCTCGGCGGAGGGGCCGATGAAGACCAGTCCGGCGGCCGCGCAGGCGCGGGCGAAGGCGGCGTTCTCGGCGAGGAAGCCGTAGCCGGGGTGGACCGCCTGGGCGCCGCTGCGGGCGGCGGCGGCCAGCAGCCGGTCGGCGGACAGATAGCTCTCGGCGGCCGGCGCGGGGCCGAGCCGGACGGCCGTATCGGCCTCGCGGACGTGCCGGGCGTCCGCGTCCGCGTCGCTGTAGACGGCGACCGAGCGGATGCCGAGCGCGCGCAGCGTACGGATGACGCGGACCGCGATCTCGCCGCGGTTGGCGACCAGGACGGTGTCGAACATGGTCGTGGGCATGGCGGTGCTCGTCCCTGTGGGCATCCCTGTAGACATCCCTCGTGTGTCCGGTATTCCTGCGGTGTCCGGCACGGCGCTCACATCCGGAAGACGCCGTAGCCGGGGGCCGCGCCGTCCCTGGCGGGGAGCGGGGCGTTGGCGCAGGCGGTGAGCGCCAGACCCAGCACCTGCCGGGTCTCCAGCGGGTCGATCACGCCGTCGTCCCAGAGCCGCGCGGTGGCGTAGTAGGCGTTGCCCTGGGTGTCGTACTGCTCGCGGATCGGGGCCTTGAAGGCGTCCTCCTCCGCGGCGCTCCACTCCTCGCCGCGCGCGTCCAGCTGATCGCGCTTGACGGTGGCGAGGACGGACGCGGCCTGTTCGCCGCCCATCACCGAGATCTTGGCGTTCGGCCACATCCACAGGAAGCGCGGGGAGTAGGCCCGGCCGCACATGGAGTAGTTGCCCGCGCCGTAGGAGCCGCCGATGACGACCGTCAGCTTGGGGACGCGGGTGCAGGCGACCGCCGTCACCATCTTCGCGCCGTGTTTGGCGATACCGCCCGCCTCGTAGGAGCGGCCGACCATGAAGCCGGAGATGTTCTGGAGGAAGAGCAGCGGGATGCCGCGCTGGTCGCACAGCTCGATGAAGTGGGCGCCCTTCTGGGCGGATTCGGAGAACAGGATGCCGTTGTTGGCGACGATCCCGACCGGATGGCCGTGCAGATGCGCGAAGCCGGTCACCAGGGTCGTGCCGTACTCGGCCTTGAACTCCGCGAAGCGGGAGCCGTCGACGAGCCGGGCGATCACCTCGCGGACGTCGTAGGGCGTACGGGAGTCCGCCGGGACCGCGCCGTAGAGACCGGCCGGGTCGACCGTGGGCTCCTCGACGGGCCGCACCGTCCAGGGGAGCGGGGCGCGGTCGCCGAGGGTGGCGACGATGGTGCGGACGATGCGCAGCGCGTGCGCGTCGTCCTCGGCGAGATGGTCGGTGACGCCGGAGGTCCGTGCGTGCACCTCGCCGCCGCCCAGTTCCTCGGCGGTGACGACCTCGCCGGTGGCGGCCTTCACCAGCGGCGGCCCGCCCAGGAAGATCGTCCCCTGGCCGCGGACGATCACCGCCTCGTCGCTCATCGCCGGGACGTACGCGCCGCCGGCCGTGCAGGAGCCGAGCACCGCGGCGATCTGCGGGATGCCCGCGCCGGACATCCGCGCCTGGTTGTAGAAGATCCGCCCGAAGTGCTCGCGGTCGGGGAACACCTCGTCCTGCATGGGCAGGAAGGCGCCGCCGGAGTCGACGAGATACAGGCACGGCAGGCGGTTCTCCAGGGCGATCTCCTGGGCCCGCAGATGCTTCTTGACCGTCATCGGGTAGTACGTGCCGCCCTTGACCGTGGCGTCGTTGGCGACGATCACCGTCTCCCGGCCGGAGACCCGCCCGATACCGGCGATCACCCCGGCGGCCGGCGCCGCCCCGCCGTACATCCCGTCCGCCGCCAGCGGCGACAGCTCCAGGAACGGCGAGCCGGGGTCCAGCAGGGCGTCCACCCGGTCCCGGGGCAGCAGCTTGCCGCGGGCGGTGTGCCGCGCCCTGGCGCGCTCGCCGCCGCCCAGCCGGGCCGCCGCGAGCTTTCCGCGCAGCCGTGCCGCCAGCTCGCGGTGCGCGGCTTCGTTGGCCTGCCAGGAGCCGGACGCCGCCTCGCCGCCCGGACCGCGTCCGGCGGGACCTGCGTCGCTCTCCAGCACCGGTGCCTGCTCCATCAGTACGAGCCCCCTTGCTCGGTCGTCGGCCCGCTCACTCGCCGGCCGCGCCGCGCGGCCCTCGCGGGCGGCCGGGGCGCGCGGTTAATGGGCGTTAACCGCCCGTCGCTTTCAGGTTAACGAGCACTAACCCGGCTGTCTACAATTGGCCCCATGAGTCCTGCGCACGCCCCCGCCTCCACCAGCCGCCGCGAGCAGATCCTCAAGGAGGCCGCCCGGCTCTTCGCGGAACGCGGCTTCCACGGTGTCGGGGTGGACGAGATAGGGGCGGCCGTGGGGATCTCGGGCCCCGGCCTCTACCGCCACTTCGCCGGCAAGGACGCGATGCTCGCCGAACTGCTGGTGGGCATCAGCGAGCGGCTGCTGGACGGCGGCCGGATGCGGGTCGCGGAGGGCGGTGAGAGCCCCGAGGCGGTCCTGGACGCGCTGCTCGACGGCCATATCGACTTCGCGCTGGACGACCGGCCGCTGATCACCGTGCACGACCGGGAGCTGGACCGGCTGCGGGAGGCCGACCGCAAGCGGGTGCGGCAGTTGCAGCGGCAGTACGTCGAACTCTGGGTGGAGGTGGTGCGCAAGGTGCACCCCGGTGCCTCCGAGACGCAGTCCCGCGCCGCCGTGCACGCCGTCTTCGGCCTGCTGAACTCCACCCCGCACCTCGGCCGGCCGGGCGCGCTGCCGGGCCGTACGGAGATGGCGGAGCTGCTGCACCGGCTGGCGCTGGGGGCGTTCCGCGCGGTCGCGGCGGGGCCGGCGGCCGGGGCGTAGCGGAGGCGCGGGCGCCGGGTGGTGGCGGGCGCCCGCGGGGTGGTGGCGAGGCGAGGCCGGCCGGCGCCCCTGGACAGCTTTGATGACCGGCCGGTAGCTTTCGCTGAGCAAGCGCTTAGGTGGCTGCGGCTGGACCGCGTACAAGAGGAGGACGTCCCATGCGTCGCACGGTGTTCAACGAAGATCATGAGGCGTTCCGCGAGACGATCCGCGCCTTCATCGAGGCCGAGGTGGTCCCCGTCTACGACCAGTGGATCGAGGCCGGCCAGGCACCGCGCGACTTCTACAAGAAGCTGGGCGAACTGGGCGTCTTCGGCATCGAGGTCCCCGAGGAGTACGGCGGCGCGGGCGAGCACGGCTTCAAGTTCAACGCGGTCATCACCGAGGAGTGCGCACGGGCCGGCGTCAGCTTCGGCGGCTCCAGTGTGCACACCGCACTCTGCCTGCCCTACCTCCTCGCGTACGGCAACGAGGAGCAGAAGCGGCGCTGGCTGCCGCCGTTCGTCTCCGGCGACATGATGACGGCCATCGCGATGACCGAGCCGGGCACCGGCTCCGACCTCGCCGGGATGAAGACCACCGCCAAGCTCTCCGCGGACGGCACGCACTACGTCCTCAACGGCGCCAAGACCTTCATCACCGGCGGCGTACTGGCCGACCGCGTCATCGTCTGCGCCCGCACCGCACCCCCGTCGGCGGAGGACCGCCGGGCCGGCATCACGCTGCTCGTCGTGGACACCACCTCCGAGGGGTACGCGGTCGGCCGCAAGCTGGAGAAGCTCGGCCTGAAGACCTCGGACACCGCCGAACTCTCCTTCACCGACGTCAAGGTGCCGGTCGAGGACCGCCTCGGCGAGGAGGGCAAGGCGTTCTCGTACCTGGGCCAGAACCTTCCGCAGGAACGGCTGGGCATCGCGTTCGGCGCGTACGCCCAGGCCGCGGCCGCCGTCCGGTTCGCCACGGAGTACGTCCGGGACCGCGAGGTCTTCGGCAAGACCGTCGCCTCCTTCCAGAACACCAAGTTCGTGCTCGCGGACTGCCGCTCCGAGGTCGACGCCATGCAGGCCGTCGTCGACCGGGCCCTGGAGGCGCACGACGCCGGCGAGCTGACCGCCGCCGACGCCGCCTCCGCCAAGCTCTTCACCACCGAGCGGGCCGCCGTCGTCATCGACAAGTGCCTCCAGCTGCACGGCGGTTACGGCTACATGCAGGAGTACCCCATCTCCCGGCTGTACGCCGACACCCGCGTCAGCCGGATCTACGGCGGCACCAGCGAGGTCATGCGCTCCATCGTCGCCAAGTCGATGGGCCTGTGAACACCGGCCGCACCCGTACCCGGCACCCCGCACCGAGAGCACCGCGTACGTGAACGACGCCCTGTGGTCCCTGCTCGAACTGCTCGACCTGGAGCGGATCGAGCAGGACATCTTCCGCGGACAGAGCCGCGACGCCCTCGTCCCCCGCGTCTTCGGCGGGCAGGTCGCCGCCCAGGCGCTGGTCGCGGCCGGGCGGACGGTCCCCGCCGACCGCCCGCCGCACTCCCTGCACGCGTACTTCCTGCGGCCCGGCGACCCCGGCGCGCCGATCGTCTACACCGTCGACCGGATCCGCGACGGCCGCTCCTTCACCACCCGCCGGGTGGTCGCCGTCCAGCACGGCCAGCCGGTCTTCCACCTCTCCGCCTCCTTCCAGGTGCCCGAGGAGGGGCTCGAACACCAGGAACCGATGCCCCCGGCACCGGACCCGCTGACCCTGCCCACCGCCGCCGAGCTGCTGCCGCGCTACGCCGACCGCTTCGTCGAACCCGGCGTCACCCGGCGGCTGCTGGAGGCGCGGGCCGCGGTCGATCTGCGGTACGTGGACGCGCCGCCGTACGGCAGCGTCGGCGAGGCCCGCGAGCCCCGCTCCCAGGTCTGGTTCCGCACCAACGGCACGCTCGACGACGCCGTCGCGGCGGGCGGCGCCCCGGCCCTCGCCCGCCCGCTGCTGGACATCTGCCTGGTCACCTACGTCTCCGACATGACCCTGCTGGACTCGGTGCTGCTCGCACACGGCCGGGGCGGCTGGGCGGTCGGCGACGTGGTCGGCGCGAGCCTGGACCACGCGATGTGGTTCCACCGGCCGCTGCGCGCCGACGAATGGCTGCTCTACGACCAGGAGTCACCCACCGCCCAGGGCGGCCGGGGCCTGGGCCGGGGCCGGATCTTCACGGCGGACGGACAACTGGTGGTCTCGGTGATCCAGGAGGGCGTGATCCGGGTGCCGCGCGGATAGCGGCGCGGCGGGACCGGGCGCCTCGGCCGGGGCCCGTCCGCGGCCGGCCGGTGCGCCTGCGGCGGTGTCCCGGCGGCGGGGGACGGCCGTCAGCGCAGACCGGCGGCGTCCAGGAGGTAGGCGGTCAGCGGGTCGTAGTGACGCGGGCTCAGGACATGGTCGTCCAGGGGGATGGTCACCTGGAGCGTGCCCTCGGCCTCGGCGAGGAAGAGCGCCGGGTCGTTGCAGTCGGCGAAGCCCACCGCCTCGATACCGCGCTGGCCCGCGCAGCCCGCCCAGCCGTGATCGGCCATCACCAGCTCCGGCAGCGGCCGGCCCGCCCGCTCCAGCCCGTCCAGGATCGCGGCCATCGGCTCGGGGGAGTGGGTGTGCCACAGCGTCGCACCGCGCTCCAGCATCGCCACGTCCCCGAACTGGAAGACCATGCCGTCGTCCGCCTGCAACCCGTCCGGGATGACGACGATCTCGCAGCCGTGGGCGCGCAGCGCCTCGGCCGTGGCGCGGTGCACATCCAGCAGCCCGCCCGGATGGCCGGTCGCGAACAGCACCCGCTGCCGGTCCGCCGCCGCCTTGCGCAGCACCGCGGCCGTACGCTCCAGGGCGTCCACCGTCAGCTCCGGGTCGATGGTGTCCTGCCCCTCCCGGTGGTGCGGATCGGCGCTCACCCCGCAGCGCTCCGCCATCACGGCGAGCACGTCCTGTTCGTCCGTCCACCGGTCGCCGAGCTCCAGCCCGAGCCAGTAGTGGCGGTCGCCGTTGGCGAGCTTGTGGTAGTGGGACAGGTTGTTCTCGCGGGGGGTGGCGACATCACCGGCGATCCGGGTGCGTACGAGATGGTCGACGAGTTCGGCGCGCGTGGGGGCAGAGGGTATCGGCATGGCACCCATTGTGCCCGTACGGATTCGCGAAGGGCCGGGCCGTGGGGGTGGGGGCTTAGGGACGCCGGTACTCGGGGGCCGCACCCGGCCGGCCGTACCCGGCGCGCAGGGTTTCCGTGTTCCTGGGTCGCTGGGTCGCTGGGTCGCTGGGTCGCTGGGTTCCGGGGCTCCGGGGTTCCGGGGGCGGCGCCTGGCCGGAACGTCGAACGCGGTCCGCCGCACCCACACAATTGTCGATGTGCGGATTCCGTGGCCGCTCCTACCCTCGGCGTCATGACCACCGCATCCAGTGAGCCCGTGGGCCCCGTCGACTCCTCCCGCGTCCCGCGTTACGCCGGACCGGCCACCTTCGCCCGCCTGCCCCGCCTCGACGAGGTGTCCCGGGCCGATGTGGCCGTCGTCGGCGTCCCCTTCGACACCGGCGTCTCCTACCGCCCCGGCGCCCGCTTCGGCGGCAACGCCATCCGCGAGGCGTCCCGCCTGCTGCGCCCGTACAACCCGGCCCAGGACGCGTCGCCCTTCGCCCTCGCCCAGGTCGCGGACGCCGGTGACATCGCCGCCAACCCGTTCGACATCAACGAGGCCGTGGAGACCATCGAGGCGTCCGCCGACGCGCTCCTCGACACCGGCGCGCGCCTGATGACCCTCGGCGGCGACCACACCATCGCGCTGCCGCTGCTGCGCTCGATGGCCAAGAAGCACGGTCCGGTCGCGCTGCTCCACTTCGACGCGCACCTGGACACCTGGGACACGTACTTCGGCGCCGAGTACACCCACGGCACCCCCTTCCGCCGGGCCGTCGAGGAGGGCATCCTCGACACCTCCGCGCTCTCGCACGTCGGCACCCGCGGTCCGCTCTACGGCAAGCAGGACCTCGACGACGACGCGAAGATGGGCTTCGGCATCGTCACCTCCGCCGACGTGCTGCGCCGCGGCGTCGACGAGGTCGCCGACCAGCTCCGCCAGCGCATCGGCGACCGCCCCCTCTACATCTCCATCGACATCGACGTCCTGGACCCGGCCCACGCCCCCGGTACCGGCACCCCCGAGGCCGGCGGCCTCACCTCCCGCGAACTCCTCGAAATCCTGCGGGGGCTGGCGACCTGCAACCTGGTCTCCGCCGACCTGGTGGAGGTCGCCCCGGCCTACGACCACGCCGAAATCACCTCGGTGGCCGCCTCCCACACGGCGTACGAACTCACCACGATCATGTCGCGGCAGATCGCGGCGGCGCGGGGCTGAGCGTCGGCGTCCGGACGGGCGCCGGTCCGTCCGTCCCTGAGGGCCAGGTGCCGCTCCTCTCTCCGTCCGGGTGCGGAGGGAGGGGCGGCGGCGGTCCGGAGCGGGGTTCGGCAGGGAGCTGTCCGGCGCGCGTCATTCGTTGTCGAGGAGGTACGACCAGGCTTCGGATTCGGCTCCGGCCGCGTCGATGAGCCACAACGCTCCGGAGATGTGCTGCCGGAGCAGGTACTCCTCGTCCCTTCCCTCGACCGTTTCCCGGATGCGCAGTCCGGTGAGCCACTGCGCGACCATGGTGAGGAAGTTCTCCAGGCCGGACGCGACCAGCAGGCCGTCGACGGGGTCGTCCGCTTCCCGGGGAACTCGCAGGACGTGCCCGGTGGTTCCGTCCAGGACCAGCGCGCCGCCCATCCACAGTCCGAGCCAGAAGAACGGGCCCTCGCTCTCCGGCTCGTCCGCTTCCTCGGGCCACTCGAACGCGCCCAGGAAGCCGTCCCAGTCGGGCGCGATGCGCAGACCACTCTCGGTGAGCTCGGGCAGCCCCGGGTCTGCCAGGACGTGACGCGTGCCGACGTCACGGAGACCGGCGGGCAGGCGCTCGGGTGCGAACGTGCGGAAGGCGTCGGCGCCGACGACCGTCCGGAGGTCCGCCGCGCCGGGCGGCGAGGCGTCCACCGGAGTCGTCGGCCCGGCGGCGGCATACGCGCCGGACAGCGGTGCGCGCTGCGGCGGCTTCCCACTGTCGAACGCGCCGGCGGGGCGGAGGGCGAAAAGGCCGCCCGATCCGCCGAGGAACAGCAGGTCGCCGATCCGCAGTACGGGGCTTCCGAGCAGGCTCGGGTGCGCGGAACCGGTGTCCGGGACGCGGTCTTGCAGTTCGGCGATCGTGGTGATGCCTTGGGGCTGGGGCTGGGGCTGGGGCTGGGGCTGGGGCTGGGGCTGCTGGGACGGGGACTGGTCCGGGTCGTGGTGGTCCGCCGGTCCGGTCGGTGCCGGCCAGGTCAGACCGGCTCGGAGCTCCTCGGGCAGGGTTTCCCGCTCCTGCCGGGTACCGGCCAGCGGCTCACCGGTCCGCGCGTCCCAGATGCCCACGGTCGGTTCCGGGGAACCGAGGCCGGCCACGGCGGGGCGTCCCCGCCACCGGACCTCGACCAGTTCCCCGATCGTGCCGGGTTCGAGAAAGGCCGGGTGATAGCCGCCCGGAGGCCGCCACCGTGTCCACTGCGCCCGCCACGGCATACGGATACCCGACGCCGGCAGACCGGACGCGAATACGGTGTCACCGCGCGCGGTGGCCATCAGGTGGAGCCAGGCGGCCCATTCGCCCTGAGCGGGCGGTACGACCCCGTAATCCCACAGATACATGGCGTCGGCCGCGGCATTGTTCTCCCCGACGACTCCGTTGTGCGCGCAGTGCGCGGCATCCATCAACGAGGTCTGCGGGATATGGGCGACCAGGGTGGCATCGGAAACCAGCTCGTCGAAGGTGGTCGCGGTCCATTTCTGATCGTGCTCGGCCTGGGCGGCGTGCATGGCCAGCCCCATGGCGGCGTACGTCCCGAGAGGCCCGCCGGCGGCCCATCCCCCCGGGTGCCGGATTTCTTCGGACAGGGAGCGCAGCCATGTCGTCATATGGCGGTTCACCCGCGTCACGGTTTCCGCGGACGCCTCCTGGCGTAGCGTCTCGGCCAGCCCCTCGTCCGTGAAAGCGACACCCCCGTCTGCTCTGTTCAGCCACTGCGGATGGTCGTCGGCCAGTCGGTCGAGAGCGGCCTCCGTGACGGAATCCAGCCCCCATCCTTCGGCGAGTGCCGCCCAGACGCGCAAGGGCACACGGCGGGGTTCCGCTAGGGCCAGGGCACGCAGTTCGGCGGGCCAGGAGACTCCGGACGGAGAGATTTCGGGCGGAGAGATTTCGGACCGCGGGACCCGGTTCCGGGAACCGGTGGGCTCCGCAGGGCCATCGAGCAGGATTCCGGCATCCCGGGAGTCCATGAGGCCGGCCGTCGAATCGAGGTGGGCCACTACGTGCAATCCCTTTCGGCTGCACAGTGCCTTGAGCGTGCCGCTCCACATGCGCTGTGCTTCGCACGAGCGCCGGGTCCGGCCCATTCGATGCAGATGACCGATCAGCACGAGACGTCTGGCCGGTTGTTTGCGCAGTTCGGAAATCCACCGCGTACCGCCGTACCGCGAAGAGTCCACGGCCAGCGCGGCCAGGACATTCCGCAGAAGTTCCTCCGCGGTCAGCCCCGTCGCGTCGAGCAGGATGCTCGATTCGACGCGCTCATGCACCGCACGCAGGACCTGTGGGCCGTCGGCCGATCGCTCATCGACAAGGGCCAACCAGCCTTTCGGCGCCAGTGGATCCGTCCCGTCCTGCCACCACTGGACGACCCGGTCCGCCGCTTCTCCCGACGGCACCCGCTCCAACGCCGTTGTGTTACTGGCCATACCCGTACCCGTTCTCCCTCGCCGACCTTTACGACAGCCTCATGACGACAGCACGCGCAGCGTGACGACATCACGTGCAGCATGGCTGCATCGCGCGTCGCGTGGCTGTGTCACGGCGTCGCACGGCGGCATCACCGCCGTACGGCGACAGCACGCGCCGTACGACGACCACCACCACATCACGGCAGCATCTGCATGCGCGTCTTCGCCCAGATCTCGCCCATCGCCTGGAGGTGATCGTGCATCTCCTGGTCCATGATCTGCTCATTGGGCACCCGGTTCGCCTTGACCCTCTTGTCGATCAGCCCGTCGGTGAGCCCTGCTTTTCGAAGGCGGTCCTTCTGGGCTTTCTCGGGCAGATCCTTGACGGCGGCCAGCAGTTCTTCCTGTTCCTTCCGGAGATCGGCACGTACGGCGTCCCGACTGGGCTGTCCCTCGGGATCGGTGCGGTAGGTCGTGCTGTAGAAGACAGGGAAATGTGAGGTGCGCTTGCCGATTTCGGTGGAGCAGCGGGCGTGGCCGGCACCCTCGCCGCACGGCTCGCGTTCCGTATACAGACCGGCGATGGAGTACGGCTGCTGTCCGGCGGCCTCCTTGCTCTTGTTCAGCCTTTCCACCCATTCGAGCAGGTGCTTCTCCGAGTGGCGTGGGGTGTATCCCTCGCCGCCGGCCGGGATGGAGGAATCCACGACATAGGTGCTCTCCCCGTGACCGTCAACCACTTCGAGCACGGCGTAGTTCTTTCCGGAGAAGTCGGGCTTGTTGACGCCGGCTGATTTGAGGAGTTTATTCACATCGGCCGGGGTCACATCGCGGTCACTGTGGCGTCCCGTCGACTTTTCGCGCAGCTCCTTGAGGGCGTCATGCGTGGCGCTGTCGGGCTCGCGGTATTCCGCGGGCCAGCCCACCTTCGCCGCTTCGCGGGAGTCCGCGCCCGCGGAGATGTCGAGTTGTGCGATCGGGTCCGGCAGATCGTCCTTCTTACGGGGCGGCGCACCCTTGTACGGACTGTCCCCGTCGGGCGCCGGTTCGGGACTCCGCCCCACTCCGTTGTCCTCGTGGAACGCCAGGCTCATACGCGCGAGCGTGGCGACGACAACGCCGCGCTCACCATCGTTCATGCGCGCGAAATCGTCGCCGAGTACCTGCCGCAACTCCCTTTCGCTGAACGCCGTGGGCGGCATTTCCGCGTGGTGGGCGGGATTCTCTTCCGCTGCCTTCCGCGCCTCGTCCGAGGCGAGCTTCCGCTCGGCCGCCGTCTCCAGCAGCCGGCCCAGGCTCCCGTCCTCCGCCCAGCCCCGCATACGGTCGTGGACGGGGTCGAGTTCGATCCGGTGCACCGGATGGTGGGGGTCCTGCCGCACGGCCTGCTGCACATCGTCCGGCGGCAGCGAGGCATGCTCCTGGGCGGCGGATTCCGGGTGCGGAAGCGACTTGTTCCGCTCTTCGCGGGTGGCCTCGGCCGAGTCCGGGTCGTGGGGCGCCGGCTTGTCCGGACCGGGGTGCGCGTGGTCGGCCCCGGAGGGGTTCTCGGGGGGAAGGTGACCGGTGCCGGACGGGTTCTCCGGCGGGCGGTGCTCGGAACTGGTGGGGGAAGCGGATGGGGAGGTGGCTTGGGAGGTGGCTTGGGTGTGCTGGCCGGGGTGGGTATCGGGAGCCGGGCCGCCGGGGTGTTGTTGGGGGTGCTGCGGGTGCTGGGGGCCTTGCTGTTGGGGGTGCTGCGAGTACTGCGGGTGCTGCGAGTGCTGTGGGTGCTGTGGGTGAGGCTGGTTTTGCTGGGGTTGGAACTGGGGCTGGGGCTGGGGCGGCTGAGGGTGGTGTGGCTGTGAATGGAGTGGCTGAGGGTGCTGCTGCGGGATTGGCTGCTGCTGGTACGGGTTCTGGTGGTTTTGAGGGTTCTGCTGTGGGTGGGGGGTTTGTGCGTACTGGGGTTGCTGCTGGTTGTGGGGTTGGGTGTGGGGTTGGGTGTGGGGTTGGCTCTGCTGTTGCTGTTGGTTGTGCTGCGGGGTTTGCTGCCGGTTTTGCTGTTGGTTCTGGGGGTGGTTTTGGGTGGGCTGCTGGTTTTGGGTAGTCGTGGGGTCGTAGGGGTTGCGGTTTCCGTCGAGGGTGAGGTGCCAGACGCCGTCCGCGTTGGTGTGGATGGGCTGCTGGCTGATCTGGCCCGTTTGGCTGTCCACCCAGATGACGCGGCCGTTGTGGTTGACGGCGTTGAAGACGTGCGCGCCGCCGCCGGAGCCGTCGGGGTTCCTGGGCCAGGTGACGAGGACGGCGGAGGCGGACCCGTGCCCGGACCGGCGGAGCTCGTCGGCGATGTGCGAGTAGCTGTCCTGAGCGTTCTGGCCGGACTGACGGAAGTGCGTACCGGCCCAGTTCTGGATGTTGGCGGTGCCGTTGCGCTCACCGCTGACGCGGTCGAGGCCGCCGTGGCCGTCGTTGTCGTAGGTGCGTACGGCGGACACCTGCGGATTGCCGTACCAGGACTCGATGAACGAGCGGGTGCAGTCGGCGCAGTTGTTGGAGCGGCCCGGAACGGTGGGACCGCCGTCGTTCTGGAAGCGGGCCCAGGGCTGGAACGGGTCCGCGTGGCGCTGCGGTGAGCCGTCCGGGTTGCGCGGGAAGTTGTTCACCAGCGCTTGCTGATCGTGCGGGAATGGCGAATACAGGCCGCCCGGCTGGTGGTTGAGGCTCCCCCGTACGTCGTTGAGGCTCGCCCGGGGCGGGTGCTGCGGGGCCGGTGGCTGTTGCTGAGGCTGTTGGGGTTGCTGCTGGTGGGGCTGGCTCTGCTGTTGGTTCTGGTTGTGGTGTTGGTTCGGGGGCTGGTGCTGGGGCTGGTACGGAGTGGGCTGCTGGTGCTGCGGCTGCTGGTTGGGGTGTTGCTGCTGTTGCTGGTGCTGGGGGTGCTGTTGGTTCGTCGGCTGATGGCTCTGGAGGGTGGGCTGTTGTTGGCGGGGGTCCGGGCGGTGGGGCTGGTGCTGCTGACGGGGGTCGGGGCGGTGAGGCTGCTGTGGCTGAGGCTGGGGGTGTTGCTGAGGCTGGTGCTGCGGCTGTTGCTGGCGTGGGTCCGGACGGTTGGTCTGCGGGTGCTGTTGCGAGTGCTGTTGCTGTGGGTGGGGCTGTGACTGTTGCTGGGTGGGGGCGTGCGGATGCTGCTGAGGCGGGTGCTGGGCATCCGGGCGGGGAGTGTCCGGGCGACGGGGGGCGTCGGGACGCGGCTGCGCCTGATCGGGACGTGTCCGTGCCTGGTCGGGGTGGTGCTGGCGGGGGCCGGGGTGCCCGTTCTGGGGGTTCCTCGGGGCGTCAGGGTGCGGGGCGTCCGGGCGCGGCCGTGGGTGGTCCGGGCGGTTCGCGTCGGGGTGTGTCCGGTCCGGACGGTTCGACGCGTCGGGGCGGTTCGCGTCGGGATGGTGCGTGTCGGGACGCTTCGCCTCGGGGTGGCGGGTGTCCGGACGGGTGGCATCCGGGCGAGGGGCGGTGTCCGGGCGCGGGTGCTGGGGCTGGTCCGGGCGCGGGTGGGCGTTCTCCGGGTGCCGGGCCTGCGGGCTCTGCCGGTCTTGCGGGGTGTGCTGATCCGGTCGCGGGTGCTGCTGGTCCGGGCGTACGGGGTGTGTCCGGTCCGGGCGGGGGGCGTCCTGCCGTACGGCGTCCGGTCGTACGGAGGGGGCCTGGTCCGGTCGCTGATGGTGCGGGGACTGCTGGCCGAGCGGGGTGGGTTGGCTCTGGTGGTTCTGCGGGACCTGTGGGACCTGCGGGGGTTGTGGATGCTGCGGGGTCTGCGGGACCTGCGGGGGTTGTGGATGCTGCGGGGTCTGCGGGACCTGGGGATGCTGTGGGGTCGTCTGGTTTGGCTGGTGCGGCTGGCCCTGTTGGGGTTGGTGCGGGCCGTCGAGGCGCGGGTTGTGCGGGGGCGGCTCGGGGCGGCGCTGTTGGGTGGTGTCGTGGAGGGGCTGGGTGCCGTCGGGGCGGCGGTTCGGGCCCGGGGCGGTGGGGGTGTTGGGACGCGGGGTGTCGAGGCGGGGGTTGTGCGGGGGACGGGCCTGGCCGCGCTGCTGTCCGAGGTCGCGGATCGGCTGGGCACCGTCGGGGCGGCGGCCGGGCGGGGCAGACGCGCTTCCGTTCGGGGGCGTGCCGCCGCGTGGCGGGGCGGCATTCGACGGCGCGGGCCCGCTCTGCGCCGGCATGGCGGTGGGCGCGCCCATCATCGGGCCCGCGGTCTGCGCGGAGTTCTGCGGGGACTGCTGGGCGGTGGTCGGGCCCTGCGGGGAACCGCCCTGGTCCGTGGTGTGCCGGGTGGGCGGAGGCGCGGTGAGGGTGTCCGCGGACTGGGTCCTGACCGTGGTGTCGTCGGCGGTCGGCATCGGATCGCCGGGTGCCGGGTCGCGCTGCTGTATCGGTGTGCCGGTGGCGGACGAGTGCTGCACCGGGGCGCCCTGCGACGGCACGCCCATGTGCGGCGTGGCACCCCGGACACCTCCACCGGTACCGGAACCGTCCCCGTTGCCGCCACCGCCGTAGCCGCCGCCGTTGCTTCCGTTGTTGTCGGTGCCGGAGCTGACGTCGTGGCTGGGCGGGGTGCTGGTGACCGGGCCGGGGGTGGCGGACTGCTGCGGGGACGGCGCCGCGTCCGGGTGCGAAGTCGCCTCGGCGGGCGGGGAGTTGTGCTGGTTGGGGGAGTGCGCGTCCGGGGCCGGGCCCGCGTCGGGCGCCGGGGCCGCGTACGGGGCCGGGCCGGGGGCCGGCTGGGTCCGGATGGCGTCCGGGTCCGGGGAGCTGTGGTGCTCCGGGCGAACGGATTCCGGGGTGGTGTCGTGGGTGGGGCGGGTGCTGACCGTATCCGGGCCGGGGCGGGCGGAGTCGGTGGAGCTGTCGTGCGCGGGCCGGGTGCTCACCTGGTCGTGGTGGGGGCGCGCCGCGTCGGGGGTGTTGTCGTGCGTGGGCTGGGTGCTCACGTGGTCCGGGTTCGGGCGGGATGCGTCCGGGGCGGAGTCCGAGTGCGGGGTGGCGCCGGAATCGGGGTGCGGGACGGAGCCGCGGGTCGCGTCGGCGTAGGGGCGGTGATCGCTGCCGCCCTGATAGCCGGTGTCGAACGGGGAGCGCTGGTCCGGGGGCGGCAGTGGCTGGGCCGGCGGCACGTTGTGCCGGGCGTCCGGGCCCGGCGCGGAGCCGTCGGAGGAGTGGGCGGAGGGAGCGGCGGAGTCGGCACCCGTGCCCGGACCGGCGCCTGTACCGGTTCCCGTTCCCGTACTCCGACCCGAATCACCCGTGGAGTGCGGGGAGTTGGCGCCTTCGCCCCCACCCCCGCCGTCCGAGCCGCGATGACCGGTGCCGGTGCCGCCGCCCGCATCACTGCCGCCGCCCGAGCCGCTCCCGGACCTGCCGCCGTCACCGCCACCGGAACCGCTCCCGCCACCGGAACCGCTCCCGGCGCCGTCGCCGTGCCCGCTCCCCGAGCCGGTGCCGCCGCCGCTCCCGCCGTCCTCGGACCCGCTGCGCCCGCCGCTGTCCTCGCTGCCACCGTGACCGCCACCATGGCCGCCGTGTCCGGCGGCGGAGTCCAGGCCGCCGCGGACGTGGTGGCCCGCCTTGCCGCCCACCCCGTCACGCAGCGACTCGGTGAAGGTCTGGCCGGAGTTCTTGGCGGTCTCGACGGCCTCCGAGGCGCCGGTCTTGAGGCTGCGGTTGACGTCGAAGCCCTGCTGGGCCCCGAAGTTCATGTTCACGCCCTGCGCGATGGCGTCGGAGATCATGGCCTCCAGAGCGGAGACGGCGGGCTCCTTGAGCGTCTGCATGATCGCGTCGACCAGAGCCTTGCGCGCCTCCTTCAGGAGTCTGCGCACGATGATTCTGGTGGCCTGGGTGGCGCCCGCGGCGCCGATCTCGGACAGCCCCAGGGTGAACGGGGCCGCCGCCTGGGCCGCGATGATCTCGGCCGCGAGAATCGCCAACTGGGCGATCACCGCGATTTTCATCCCGATGATGATGGCGGCGCCCGCCTCCAGCGCACAGGCGATCAGCTCAGCGGCGGTGCGGGCGTCGTCGAGGTGGCCCGAGCCGTTGCCGGAGAACTTCTCCCAGGTCTTGGCGAAGCCGTCGATGCTGTCGCCGGCGTTCTGCGACAGGACGTCGCCCGCGGCGGTGACGCCCTCCAACTGCAACTGTTCGACCGCCGCCGCGAAGTCCCGCCACTGCGTGGCGGACTCCAACATCTTGTCCTCGTCACCCGTCGGCCAGTCGAAGCCGAGCATTTCGAGGACCCATTCCGCCCAGCCCGGCAGCATGAGTGACATGGCAGCAATCCCCCGTAGGACAGCGAGATGACGAGCGGAACGGCGAGCGAGACGGCGAGCGGAACGGCGAGCGAGACGGCGAGTGGGACGGCGATGTGCGGGCGGCGAGGGGCGGAAGGGAGCGGACGGAGCCGAGCGGGACGAAGGAGGGCGGGGCCGGCGCGGGCGGTGGGTGCGGCGGGGCCGGCGTTCGCGGGCGTCAGGCGGTGTTGGGGGCCTTGACGTTGGAGATCAGCCGGCTCTCCGCCTCGGCGTTCGCGACGTGCTGCCGCATCAACGAGTGGGTGAAGTCCTCGCCGGCCTCGTGGTTCTCGGCCATGGTGGTGAGGGCGCCGCCGACCTCTTGGAGCTTGGCGGCGAGGTGGCCCATCGACTCGTACATGCCGTCGCGCAGACCCTCGTAGACGACGCCGAACTTCTCACCGATGTCGTCATCGCCCCACGGCGGGGTGTCCTGGCCTTCCAGACCGGTCAGCCCGGCCTTCAGCTTGTCCACCGCGGACTGATAGCGCTCACCGATGCTCGTGAAGTCCTTGCCGCCGGACTTGAGTGACGGGATATCTGCTTTCAGGCCATCTCCGGCCATGGCTTCCCCCGCTTCGACATCTCTTTACGTACTGCACAGTATTGAGCCAAATTCTAGACGTGGGTGCCGGTGCGGCCTCAAGTCCACATCTGTCACAGAGCTGTCATCGCTGGGGATTCCGCGCCCAGCGAAGTGTCACCAATCAGGACGTACTTGGGCGATACCACTGGCGGTAGACCTCGACGGCCGACTCCGGCGGGAAGTTGGGGAGGGTCGTGACATCGCCGTTGAGCTTGGAGATGGCGATGTTGCTGCCACCGGGGTCCGAGGGGGGCACGCTCGGGTCCTCGGGAGCCGGGTAGCCGGCGTGGATGAGGTAGCCGATGTCGAATTCGTGCACGAAGAGGGCGATCGGGCCGCCGGGCGAGCCGACCGGCGGGAAGTACGCGCGGCCGATCTCCAGCGCCTCTTCGGGGCCGGCCGGTACCACCTGAGCTGCGGAGCCGCCGCCGGGGACGGCGCTCGGCGGGTAGGGCGGGGGGAGCGGCGGGGACGGCGGCAGGCCGTCCGCGGTGCCGCCGGTGCTGCCGGACTCCGTCATGGGAGGTCCCTTCCTGTCGTGGCTGTCGTTGTCGCTGTCTCTGTCGCGCCGGCCATCGCTGACCACCCGTCGGCCCGCCGATGGCAGACCGTCGGTACGCCGACGAGCCGTCAGTGGTCGGTCACCGGTCGGTCACCGGTCGGTCGGCGGGTCGTCGGTGGTCCGCCGGCGGCCCGCCGGAGGGCGCCTGGCGGCCTGTGGCCGATCCTCGGCCGGCCGGAAGAGGCGCCGGCCAAACTTCGGTCAACAGGTGGTCAACCTAACCGACGCCACGGAGGCGTGTCCGGTTCGGGCGGTGGCGCGAAACCGAGGTGCGAAAGCTCACGCCGGGGGCGTTCCGCGGTCGAGGGTGCGCAGGGCGAACCACAGCTCCATACGGACATCCGGATCGTCCAGGTCCGTGTCGAGGAGTGTGGAGATGCGGGTGATGCGCTGGCGGACGGTGTTGCGGTGGACGCCCAGTGCGGTCGCGGTGCGGTCCCAGCTTCCGTGCAGGGAGAGCCAGTTGTGGAGCGTGGTGAGGAGGGGCGGGGATGTGTTCAGGGGCGCGAGGAGAGCCTGGGCGTGCCGGCGGGCCTCACCGGGGGCGACGAGGGAGGTGAGGCCGTGCGGGCCAGGGGTGCGGTGGCGTACGAGGGGGACGCGGCGGGCGAGCGCGCGGCGGAGGGCGGACGCGGCGTGCCGGTCGGCGGCGGGCAGCTCCGCGACCGGAACGGGGTCGCTGACACCGAGCGCCCAGCCGGGCCGTGCGGTGACCTCGCGATCGGCGGGGAGCAGCGCGCGCAGCGTGCCCTGCCCGGTGTCGGGGCCGACATGGGCGTCGGGGGTGAGCTCGGGGGCGGTCTCGGGGACGGGCGGCACCGGGGCCGGGTACGGGGCGACGAGGTGGGTGCCCAGGGCGGCGGCCAGCGCGGTGGCGGCCGGGGTGGCGGGGGACCCGGTGGTATCGCGGCGGCGCCGGGCGTGGACGACGGTCCAGCGGGGGTGGCCGAGGAGCGGAGCGGTATCGGCCGGGCGGGCGCCGAGGAGGAGATGGACCAGGGCGGCGGAGTGGCCGGCGTCGGCCGGGGCGCTGCCGGTGGCGGGGCCGGTGATCAAGGAGAGGAGCACGGCGGCGACGCCCGCGATGGTGCGCGCGGGCGGATTGCCGGGGTCCGCGGCGACCACCAGGGCGAGCGCCCGGTGACCGGGGCCGTGGCCGGTGAGGGCGTATGCGGTCAGGTGCGTACCGGCGAGCGTATCGGTGGCCGACGAAGGGCCGCCGGCGCCGACGACACGGGCGAGACGGGCGGCCGCGGTCCGGCAGGAGGGTGCGGGACGGGGTCCGGCCGCGCCGTGTTCGGTGCCGTCCGGGGCGAGGAGGGCGGCCCAGCCGTGCGCATGGCGGGCCAGTGCGCGCAGCACGGAGGGCCCGGGGTCGGGGCGGGCGGCGGCCGCGGCCAGCGCCCGCTGGGCCTCGCTGAGCCGGGTCAGCTCGCGGTGCCTGGCCGCGGTCACGGCCTGCCAGACGGCGCTCTCCACGGCGGTGAACGGAGTGGTCGCGGGCACCTCGACGAGCGGCAGACCGTGCCGGTCACAGGCCGCCACCAGGGCGGGCGGGACGGTGTCGTGCACCGGCGCGATCCCGAAACCGAGGGCGGCGGCACCGGCCGCGACGGTACGGGCGACGTAGCCGTCGAGGTACGCGTCGAGGGCGGGGGCGGGGACGCCGGGTGCGGAGACACCGGAGGCTGGCTCGGGGCTGCCGGGGCTGCCGGGGCTGTCCGGGCTGCCGGGGCTGACAGGGCTGCCGGTGTCCGCACCCTCCACACCCTCTGCTCCCTCCGCACCCTCCGCACCCTCCGCTCCCGACGCCGCCGCCAGATGCACCCCCGCGGTCAGCAGCATCTCGCCGCCCAGGAGGTACGGCACCGGGTCGGCCATCTCGGAGGTGTGCACCCAGTGGATCGCGATGCCCTCGCGCGGCCCCGCGAGCTGCCGCAGGCCCAGGTCCGCACGGGCCAGCAGGCCGGCCAGCGGAACGGGCGGTGTGGGCGGGGGTGCGACGGGTGCCGAGGGGCGCGGCGCGGGGTGCGACATGTGCGAACCCTCCACTTCGGGGGCGGCGAGTGGAGGAAACGTACACTTCAGCGCCGCCCGGCCGCCTCCTAGGGTCAACCCCCGGGACGAGACGACGTCGACGGCGCTTCTGAAGCGTCCGTCACCCCCACGCCACCTGCCTCTCACTCCTCCCGTCTCGCCCTCCCCCTCGGCCCTTTTGTTCCCTCCTTGCTCTCTTCTCTTCGCTTTTCTCTCTCGTTCCCTCCCCCCGGTGCAGCAGGAAGGGATGGCCCATGGCTGTCGACTACGCGGTGATCGTGCTCTATCTGGCCGGAATGCTCGCCATGGGCTGGTGGGGGATGCGCCGCGCCAAGTCCAAGAGCGACTTCCTGGTCGCCGGCCGCCGCCTCGGCCCCGCGATGTACTCGGGCACGATGGCCGCGATCGTGCTCGGCGGCGCGTCCACCATCGGCGGCGTCGGGCTCGGCTACCAGTACGGGCTGTCCGGCGCGTGGATGGTCTTCACCATCGGCCTGGGGCTGCTGGCGCTCAGCATCTTCTTCTCGGCCCGGATCGCCCGGCTGCGGGTCTACACCGTCTCCGAGATGCTCGATCTGCGGTACGGCGGCTCCGCCGGGATCATCTCCGGCATCGTCATGTGGGCGTACACCCTGATGCTCGCGGTGACCTCGACGATCGCCTACGCCACCATCTTCGACGTGCTCTTCGGTCTGGACCGCACCCTCTCGATCGTGCTCGGCGGGGTGATCGTCGTCGCGTACTCGGCGCTCGGCGGTATGTGGTCGATCACGCTCACCGACATGGTCCAGTTCGTCGTCAAGACGATCGGCGTGCTGCTGCTCCTGCTGCCGATCGCGGTGATCAGGGCGGGCGGGTTCGCCGAGATGCGGGCCCAGCTGCCGGACGACTACTTCGCACCGCTGGGCATCGGCGGCCAGACCGTCTTCACCTACGTGCTCATCTACTCCTTCGGCATGCTGATCGGGCAGGACATCTGGCAGCGGGTGTTCACCGCGCGCGGCGACAGGGTGGCACGGCTGGGCGGCACCGCGGCCGGTACGTACTGTCTGGTCTACGCACTGGCCGGCGCGGTCATCGGCACCGCGGCGAAGGTGCTCTACCCGCATCTGGGCAGCCCGGACGACGCGTTCGCGACGATCGTCAGGGACGCCCTGCCGGTGGGCCTGCGCGGGCTGGTGCTGGCGGCGGCGCTGTCGGCGGTGATGTCCACGTCCTCGGGTGCGCTGATCGCGTGTGCGACGGTCGCCAACAACGACATCTGGGCGCGGGTGAAGCACATCGCGGAGCTGCGGGGCCGGGCGCGGGGCCACGGCGCGGCGGACCGCGACGCGGGCCGGGGCCACGGCCGCGACCAGGACCAGGGCCGGAACGAAGACCAGGACCGGGAGCACGACGAGGTGCGGGGCAACCGGGCCTTCATCCTGCTGATGGGCGTCGGGGTCATCGCCATCGCCATCGCGCTCAACGACGTGGTCGAGGCGCTCACCCTCGCCTACAACGTGCTCGTCGGCGGGCTGCTGGTGCCCATCCTGGGCGGGCTGCTGTGGAAGCGCGGGACCGGCGCGGGCGCGCTCGCCGCGATCACGGTCGGCGGGCTGACGGTCGTCGGTCTGATGACGGCGCTCGGCGTCCTCGCCAACGAGCCGATCTACTACGGGCTGCTGGCCTCGCTCCTGACGTATGTGCTGGTCAGCCTGGCCACCAAGCCCACGGACGCGGCGGTGCTCGCCGCCTGGCGCGAGCGGCTGGCGGGGGCGCCGGACCAGGAGGCGCCGGCGCCCCGGCCCGTCGGCGCCGCCGCGGGCACCTCCGGCGACACCGGCGCCCCCGGACGATGACTCCGCCGCGGGCCCGGGCCCCCGCCCCGTCCCGCCCCGTTCCGGCGCACGCCGTTCCGCAGCTCCTCCGCCCCCGTAGCTCCGTCGCCCCGTCCGTGAGTCCTGGCCCGCGCCGCAAGAAAGGCAGCACGCATCCATGAGCACCACCAACCCCGCAGTACCCGCAGTTCCGGCAGTTCTTGAGGCTCCCGAGGTGACGCGGGAGCGGCGCACCGGCGGTGACCTGGTCGTCGAGTCCCTGGCCGCACTCGGCGCGCGCACCGTCTTCGGGCTGCCGGGACAGCACGCGCTCGGGGTCTTCGACGCGCTGCGCCGCTCCGCGCTGCGCTACGTCGGACTGCGGGTGGAGAACAACGCGGGTTTCGCCGCCGACGCGTACGCCAGGACCACCCACGGGGTGGCGCCGCTGCTGGTCTCCACCGGGCCCGGCGCGCTGATGACGCTGGCCGCGTTGCAGGAGGCGGCGGCCGGGTCGGCGGCCGTGCTGGCGATCGGCAGCCAGGTGCCGCTGGCCGGGATCGGCGGCGGCCGCCATGGCTATCTGCATGAACTCACCGATCAGAGCGCGTCGTTCCGGGGCGTGGTCAAGTCCGTCCACACGGCGCGGACGGCCTCGCAGATCCCGTCCGCGGTGGCCGCTGCCTGGACGTCGGCGCTGAGTGCCCCGCACGGGCCGGTGTGGCTGGAGATCCCGCAGGACGTGCTGCTGGCACCGGTGGACGTACCGCCCGTGGCCGGACTCGACGTACGCATACCGGAGTTGGAGCCGCGCGCGGAGTTGATCGCGGCGGCGGCGGACCGGCTGGCGGGGGCCCGTACGCCGGTGATCCTGGCGGGTGGCGGCGTCGTACGGGCCGGGGCCGAGGCGGAGCTGCTGGCGCTCGCCGAGCGGCTGCGGGCACCGGTGGCGACGACGTTCGGCGGTAAGGGCGCCTTTCCGTGGGAGCATCCGCTCTCCCTCCGGTCGTGGCTGGAGGACCGGCACACCACCCGGTTCCTGGAGGACGCGGACACGCTGCTGGTCGTCGGCTCCGGGCTCGGCGAACTCTCCTCGAACTACCACACGTTCCGGCCGCGCGGCCGGGTCATCCAGATCGAGGCGGACCTCGGCAAGCTGGAGTCCAACCACACCGCCCTGGGCATCCACGCGGACGCCCGGCAGGCCCTCGGCGCGCTGGCGGCGGCGGTGGCCGAGCGCGTGGCGGTGGGGGAGCGGGGGAGCACGGGGAGCACGGCCGGTGACGGCGGTGCCGATGGCCCCGGTACACCCGATGTCCCCGAAGCCGCCGTCGCCGGTCTGCTGGCGCGCGTACGGGAACGGATCGACGGTCAGGGACTCGACCTGGAGCAGCAGGTGCTGGCCGCCGTGCGCGAGGCGCTGCCCGACGAGGGCGTCAGCTGCTGGGACATGACGATCCTGGCCTACTGGGCCTGGTCCGCCTTCGACGCGCGGCGTCCCAACGCCCTGCACTCCGCACAGGGCGCGGGCGGCCTCGGCTACGGCTTCCCGGCGGCGCTCGGCGTGGCCGTCGCCGAGCCCGGCCGCCCGGTGCTCGCCGTATCGGGCGACGGCGGCGCGATGTACTCGATCGCCGAACTGGCCACCGCCCGCCAGTACGACCTCCCGGTCACCTGGCTCATCGTGGACGACGGCGGCTACGGCATCCTGCGCGAGTACATGACCGACGCGTTCGGACAGGCCACCGCCACCGAGCTGACCCGCCCCGATTTCGTGGCGCTGGCCGAGTCGTTCGGCGTGCCCGCGCTCCGTACCAGCCCCGAACGGCTGCGGACGGACCTGGCGGCGGCGCTCGCCTCGCCCGGACCGTCCGTCGTCGTCCTCCCGGCCCTGCTGCGGATGTTCGCGCCGACCCACCTGGCGCCCTGACCGCGGCCGCCGGGCGGCTACCCGTGGGCGCTGACCCGGCCCTGGAGGAGGAGTGAGAGCGACGCGTGGACGTCCTCGACGGAGCGGTGCGGCTGGTAGGACTGCCAGTCCAGGGCCGCCACCAGGACCATGCCGAAGAGGGCGGAGGCGGTGAGGGGGATGTCGAGGTCGTCGCTCAGTTCCCCCGCCCCGACCGCGTCGCGGAGGACGGACTCGATGATGGTGAGGACCCGTCCCCGTACGGAGGTCAGGGTGGACTGCCAGACCCGGTTCGTACGCCACAGTTCGGCCACGTACAGCTGGGTGAGCGCCGGGTAGCGGGAGATGAAGTCCAGACCGGCCAGGATCATCGCGTCCAGGGCGTCGACGTGGGTGCCGCCCCGCCCCACCGTGCGGCCGACGGCCTGCTGGAGCGAGTCGGCGAGCAGCTCGATGCCGTCCCGCAGCAGCTCCTCGTACAGGACGTTCTTGCTGGGGAAGTTGTAGTAGACGGTGCCCTTCGCGACGCCCGCGCGGTCGGCGATCTCGTCCACCGTGGTGGAGGAGAAGCCCTGTTCGGCGATGAGCGTGACCGCGGCGTCGAAGAGCTTGCGGCGGGTGGCCCCACGGCGGGGCCGGGGCCCGGGGGCGGCGCCGTGACCGGCGCCACCCCCGGACCCGCGGACGTGCTCGGCCTGGAGACTCACAGGCTGAGTTCCGGGTGCAGGTCCTTCATCCGGACGACCTGACGGCTCCGGGCGGCCAGCGCGGTGAGTGCCAGCGCGCCCAGGGTGAACGCCGCCAGGACGATGGAGCCCTGCCAGACGATGCCCAGGTCACCGCCGGTGATGAGCCTGCGCAGACCGTCCACGACATAACTCATCGGCAGGAACGGGTGCAGGGCACCGAAGAACCCGGGGCTGGTCTGCACCGGATAGGTACCGCCCGCCGAGGTCAGCTGGAGCATCAGCACGACCAGGGTCAGCACCCGGCCCGCCGGGCCGAACTGCGCGCCGAAGAACTGGATGATGGCGGTGAAGGCCGCCGTGGCCAGCAGCAGGAAGCCGATGGTGGCACCCGAGCGGGCCATTTCCAGCCCCAGTCCCCAGTGCAGTACGGCCATCAGGGCCAGCACCTGGACGACGCCGATGGCGAAGGCCGGCAGCCAGGAGCCCAGCGCGATCCGCCAGCCCGGCGCGCCCGCGGCCAGCGCGCGCTTGCCGAGCGGCTGGAGCAGCATGTACGCGACCATCGCGCCGACCCAGAGGGAGAGCGGGATGAAGTACGGGGCCAGGCCGGTGCCGTAGTTGGGCGCCTTGTGCATGGACTTCGAGGCGAGTTCGACCGGGTTGGCCATGACCTCGGTGCGGGCGTCGCGGTCCTTCTTGTCGTAGTCCGGGATCTTGGCCACGCCGCTGTTCAGGCCGCCGGCCAGCTGGTTGGAGCCGTCCTTGAGCTTGAAGAGGCCGCCGTTGAGCTTGGCGACGCCGTCCTTGGCCGCGCCGACCCCGTTGTGCACCTCGCCGGCGCCGTCGGCGAGGGTCCCCGCGCCGTCGGTGAGCTGGGCGCTGCCGTCGGCGAGCCGGCCCGAACCGTTGGCGAGCTTGCCCGTCCCGTCGGCCAGCTTCGCGCTGCCGTCGGCCAGCTTGCCCGAACCGTCGGCGAGCGCGCCGATGCCCGCGGCGAACTGGTTCGCGCCCTGGGAGACCTGCTGGGCCCCCTGGTTGAGCGCGTTGATCTGGCCGATGGCGGTGTCCGCGTGGTCGGCGATCTCCGGCAGCCGCTCGGCGGCCATCGTGGCGCCCTGGTGCAGTTCCTTCAGCTTGCTGTGCAGCTGCTTCAGATTGGCCTGGGAGATACCGTCGCTGACCTTCTGCACCTTGGCGGCGGACGCGGCGGCGCGGTCCGCGATCGACTTCAGCTGCGGGCAGTTGGTGGCCGCGGCGGACCCGCCGCAGCTCTCGTTGTACAGCGCCTTGGTGTCGGCGGCGAACTGCCGCGCGTCGGCGGCGGCACCCGCCGCGTCACCCGGCAGCCGGTCGAGGGCGCCGTCGATGTCCTCGATCATGCCGGCGACCACCCGGGCCTTCTCGCCGATCTCCTTGCCGTGCGCCTTGATGTAGGGCAGGTCCGTGCCGGCGATGCCGTGGACCTTGTCGGCGAGCTGCTGCGTACCGGCCGCCACCTGGCCCGCGCCCTGGCTGAGCTGCTGGGCCTTGGTGCTGGCGTCGGTCGCGCCCTTGCTGAGGTCGCCCGCGCCCTTCTTGAGGTCGGTGGCGCCCTTGTTCGCGTCCCCGACGCCCTTGTTGAGGTCGCCCGCGCCCTTGCTCAGCTCGCCGGCCTTCTCGTGCAGTGTGCCCGCGCCCTTGCTGACGTCGCCCGAGCCCTTGTCGAGCTTGCCCAGGCCGTCCGTGAGATCGCCGGTGCCCTTCGCGGCGTCCCCGATCCCCTTGTCGAGCTTGTCCGCGCCGTCGGCCGCCTTGGCCGTCTGGTCGTGCAGGTCGGAGAAGGAGACGAAGATCTTGTCGAGGAAGGCGCGCGACGACTTCGCCGAGGTCTTGGCACGGATCTCGGAGAAGACGGTCTTGGAGATCGAGCCCACGATGTAGTTGTTGGCGTCGTTCGTCCGGACCTGGAGGGCGCCGGTCTGCGGGGAGTCGCCGGAGCTGGAGGCGATCCGCTCGCTGAAGTTCTTCGGGACGGTCAGGGAGAGGTAGTACGTACCGTTCTCGACGCCCTTGGCGGCGTCGGCGGCGCTGACCTCCTCCCAGTCGAAGGTGTTGCTGTCCCGGAGGTTGCCGACCAGATCGTCGCCCACGGCGAGCTTCTTGCCGTCGGCGGTGGCGCCCCGGTCCTCGTTGACGAGGGCCACCGGGATCTTGTCCAGGCGGCTGTAGGGGTCCCAGAAGGAGAAGAGGTACAGGGCTCCGTAGAGCAGCGGGATCAGCATCAGGGCGACGAGCCCCAGCCGGGGGAGCTTTCCCCTGCCGAAACGCCTGAGCTCAAGCGCGGCCAGTTTTGGCGAACGCATGCGCCGCTTCCTCCTTGCGGGTGTCGGCCTGGCCGTGCGGGGCCTGCCGGTCCTGTGAGCTGTGCCGGTCCTGCGGGCCCTGCTGGTCCTGCGAGCCCTGCGGGGGGTGCTGGGCCTGGAGGGTGGGCTGGCCGTGCGGGCCGTGCTGGTCGGGAATGGTGACGGGTGCGGGCTCCGGTGCCGGTGCCGGAGCGGCAGCGGTGCCGGCCGGTGCGGTGCTGACGAGCAGTGCGTCCGCCGGTGCGTCGGTGCACGCGGCGACGACGGTGAGGCCCGTCAGCGCGAGGTCGCGCAGCAGCTGCCAGGCCAGCTCGCGTTCGTCGGCGGACAGCTTGAGGTCGATGTCGTCGACGGCGAGCAGCTGCGGGTCGTGCATCACCGCGAGGGCGATCGACAGCCGCAGCGCTTCGAGCCGCTCCAGGTCGCGGACCGTGGTGCGCAGACCCTTGGGGAGCGTGTCGGGGTCCAGCCCGGCGGCGGCCAGTGCGGCGTTGACGCGGGCGCGGGTGGCGTCCTTGTAGCGGCGGCCCCAGGGGAGCGCGCCGAACACGGAGCCCTTCAGGCGGCGGCCGAGCAGGGCCTGTTCCTGGAGGTGCTCGCCGACCGTGAGGGCCGGTTCGAGGTCGGCGATGCCGGGCACATGGGCGATGGCGGTACGGCCGCGCACCGTCCCCATCCGCTTGGGCAGCGGGAAACCGGCGACCGTGGCGTGGCCCTCGGTGATCCGCATCCGGCCGGCGAGCGCGAGCAGGAGGCAGGTACGGCCGGAGCCCGAGGGGCCCTGGACGGCGATCAGTGTGCCCGGTTCCGCGGAGACGTCGACACCTCTGAAGGCCCATCCCCGCGGGCCCTCGACTCCGATTCCCCTGGCGTTGACCGCCGCCCCCTGACGGGTGGTGTCCACAACCCCTCCTTTGATCTGACTGGTCAGTCTAAAAGTGTGCCGCATGAGTGGCTCGTTGACCAATCGGAAGGATGCTGGTTCGCGCACAATATGGCGATTTGGCAGCAGACCTGACGAAGGATTGGCGCGTTCTTGACCGGTGGATCCGGTGGATCCGGTCCGGTCCGGTTCCCCGAGCTGATCCTGGTGAGGCGAGCGAGGAGTCGAGGGTGCCGCCGGACCCGGCGCATACGGCAACGGCGCCGGCGACGGTGTCCTCACCGACGCCGGCGCCGCCACCGTGCCGCGCCACCCGCTCGCCGCCCTCCGCGGCGAGCGGGCCCCGGCCTCCCGGAAGACCATCGCCGACGGGTTCCGCATCCCCTACGACTGCGACGCGGAGCACAGGGTCTTCCAGCGGTACGCCGGTTACCGGGGTGCCACGGTCGAGCAGGTGGACACCGTTCTGCTCATGTACCCGCTGGAGCGGCCGATGACGCGGCGGCGACCGGGTCCGGGCGCCCCGGAACGAGCCGCCGTTTTGTTGCGGAGGGATGAAATCCGCACGCCACGGTGTTGGCGCCTCCGGTAAGGGACGAGATGCGGGAGGCATCGGGTGACGGACACGGCACGGCAGGGCTGGGCACGGCGGCTGACCCGCGACACCTGGCAGTACAGGAAGGACGTGCTGCTCGCGCTCGGTGCCTCGCTCGCCGGGATGGCCGTGATGGCGCTCGTCCCGCTCGTACCGAAGCTGATCATCGACGATGTCATCGTCCGGCAGGACCGCCCGCTCGCCCCCTGGGCCACCCTGCTGGTGGTCGCCGCGGTCGTCGTCTATGGCCTCACCTACGTCCGCCGCTTCTACGGCGGCCGGCTCGCCCTGGACGTCCAGCACGATCTGCGGACCCGGATGTTCGGCGCGATCGCCCGGCTGGACGGCCGGCGGCAGGACGAGCTGAGCACCGGCCAGGTCGTCGGCCGCGCCACCAGCGACCTCCAGCTGATCCAGGGCCTGCTCTTCATGCTCCCGATGATGATCGGGAACATCCTGCTCTTCGCGATCTCCCTGGTCGTGATGGTGACCCTCTCCCCGCTGCTCACGGTCGTCGCGCTGGCCGTCGCCCCGGCCCTGTGGTTCATCGCCAAGCGCAGCCGGGACCGGCTCTTCCCGGCCACCTGGTACGCCCAGGGCCAGGCCGCGGCGGTGGCCGGGGTCGTGGACGGCGCGGTCTCCGGCGTCCGGGTCGTCAAGGGGTTCGGGCAGGAGGAACAGGAGACCGGCAAGCTGCGCGAGGTCAGCCACCGGCTGTTCGCCGGGCGGCTGCGGACGGTCCGCCTGAACGCCCGCTACACGCCCGCCCTCCAGGCCGTACCGGCGCTCGGCCAGGTCGCGATGCTGGCCCTCGGCGGCTGGATGGCCACCCAGGGTCAGGTCACGCTCGGTACCTTCGTCGCCTTCTCCACGTATCTGGCGCAGCTCGTCGGGCCGGTGCGGATGCTGGCGATGATGCTGACCGTCGGCCAGCAGGCACGGGCCGGTGTGGAGCGGGTCTACGAGCTGATCGACACCGAACCGGCGCTCACCGAACGGCCGGATGCCCGCCCGCTGCCCGCCGACGCCCCGGCGACGGTCGAATTCGACGCGGTGACGTTCGGGTACGCGTCGCGGCGGGAGGCAGAACACGGGGAGACGGACGGCCGGGAGGCGGACGGCCGGGCCGCGGGCGCAGATGGCCCGACGGGCGCCGCGGACCCGGCGGACTCCGGGGGTGCCGCTCCCGCCCTCCGCCCCGTCCTCGACGGCTTCTCGCTGCGCATCGAACCCGGTGAGACGGTCGCCGTCGTCGGCACCTCCGGCAGCGGCAAGTCCACCGTCTCGCTGCTGCTGCCCCGGTTCTACGACGTCTCCGCGGGCCGTGTGCTGGTCGGCGGCCACGACGTACGCGAGCTGACCCTCGCATCGCTGCGGGCCGCCATCGGGCTGGTCCCCGAGAGCAGCTTCCTCTTCTCCGACTCCGTACGCGACAACATCGCCTACGGCCATCCGGACGCCACCGACGAGCAGATACGCACGGCGGCGCGAGCCGCCCAGGCCGACGGCTTCATATCCGAGCTGCCCGAGGGGTACGACACCAAGGTCGGTGAGCAGGGGCTGACCCTCTCCGGTGGCCAGCGGCAGCGCGTCGCACTGGCCCGCGCCATCCTCACCGACCCCCGGCTGCTGGTCCTGGACGACGCCACCTCGGCGGTCGACGCGCGGGTGGAGCACGAGATACACGAGGCGCTGCGCGGTGTCATGGCGGGCCGGACGACCCTGCTCATCGCGCACCGCGCCTCCACCCTGGCCCTCGCCGACCGGGTCGCCGTCCTCGACGGCGGGCGGCTGGTCGACATCGGCACCCAGGAGGAACTGGCGGACCGCTGTCCGCTCTACCGCAGGCTGCTGACCGACCCGGAGGAGCTGGGCGGCGTCGAACGGGATCCGGCGGGCGAGCTGGCCGGTGCCTTCAGCGGCGACTACGCGGCGAGCGGGCTGCTCGAAGCGGATATCGAGGAGTGTCTGGACACGGACGACGCGGAGCGGGGGGACGCGGACGGTGCCGCGGGCACATCCACCACCGGGCGCACGCGCGCCGGTACCGAGGGCACCACGGGTACCGAGGGCGCCGACGTCGTCCCGGGCGTCACCCCCGAGCTGTGGGTCCGCCGGGGCCGGGACGGCGCAGTGGGCACGGACGGCGCGGCTGCCGGTGCGGCCGGGCCCGGGACGGCCGCCGCGATGGCCGGTATGCCGGCCACGCCCGAGCTGCTGGCCAAGGTCGCCGCGCTGCCCCCGGCCACCGACGCACCGGACATCGACGAGGACCGCGCCACCCGCCCCGAGAGCGCCTACGGACTGCGCCGGCTGCTGCGCGGCTTCGGCGGGCCGCTGGCGATCGCGCTCGCCCTGGTCGCGGTGGACGCCGTCGGCGGCCTGCTGGTACCGGTCCTGATCCGGCAGGGCATCGACGAGGGCGTCCGCGTCGGCGCGCTGGCCGGGGTGTGGACGGCGGCCGCGTTCGCGCTGGTCGTGGTGCTCGCCCAGTGGGGCGCGCAGATCGGCTCCAACCGGGTGACCGGACGCACCGGCGAGCGGGTCCTCTACTCCCTGCGCGTCAAGATCTTCGCGCAGCTCCAGCGGCTCGGGCTCGACTACTACGAGCGCGAGCTGACCGGCAAGATCATGACCCGGATGACGACGGATGTGGACGCGCTGTCCACCTTCCTCCAGACCGGCCTGGTCACCGCCGTCGTCTCGGTCCTGACCTTCTTCGGCATACTCGTCGCGCTGCTCGCCATCGACGTCCAGCTGGCCATGGTCGTCTTCGCGACCCTCCCGCCGCTGATCATCGGCACGTACTTCTTCCGCAAGCAGAGCGTGAAGGCGTACGAACTGGCCCGCGAGCGGATCAGCGTGGTCAACGGCGACCTTCAGGAGAGCGTGGCGGGACTCCGGATCGTCCAGGCGTTCCGGCGCGAGGCGAGCGGTGCCGAGCGGTTCGCCGCCCGCAGCGACGCCTACCGCACGGCGCGCATCCGCGGCCAGTTCCTGATATCCGTCTACTTCCCGTTCGTGCAGCTGCTGTCCTCCGTCGCGGCGGCGCTGGTGCTGATCGTCGGCGCCCACCGGATCGGCGCGGGCACCCTCACCGCCGGTGCGCTGGTCGCCTACCTGCTCTACATCGATCTGTTCTTCGCCCCCGTCCAGCAGCTCTCCCAGGTCTTCGACGGCTACCAGCAGGCGTCCGTCTCGCTCGGCCGCATCCAGGAGCTGCTGCGCGAGCCGACCACCACCCCGGCCGCCGAGCGGCCGCGCCGGGTGCCCGCGCTGCGCGGTGACATCACCTTCGACGATGTGCACTTCCACTACGGCGAGAACGACGGACAGGCGCTGACCGGTATCGACCTGACCATCCCCGCGGGCCAGACCGTGGCCTTCGTCGGCGAGACCGGCGCGGGCAAGTCCACCCTCGTCAAGCTGGTCGCGCGGTTCTACGACCCGTCCTCGGGCGCCGTCCGCGCGGACGGCACCGACCTGCGCGAGCTGGACCTGACCGACTACCGCCACCGCCTCGGCGTCGTCCCCCAGGAGTCGTACCTCTTCGCGGGCACCGTCCGCGACGCCATCGCCTACGGCCGGCCGGGCGCCACCGACGCCGAGGTCGAGGCCGCGGCGCGGGCGGTCGGCGCCCACGACATGATCGCCACCCTTGAGGACGGCTATCTGCACGAGGTCGCCGAACGCGGCCGCAACCTCTCGGCGGGCCAGCGCCAGCTGCTCGCCCTGGCCCGCGCCGAACTCGTCGACCCGGACGTGCTGCTGCTGGACGAGGCCACCGCCGCCCTGGACCTCGCCACCGAGGCCGTCGTCAACCAGGCCACCGACCGCCTCGCCGGCCGCCGTACCACCCTTGTCGTCGCCCACCGGCTGACCACCGCGGCCCGCGCCGACCGCGTCGTGGTGATGGACCACGGCCGGGTCGCCGAGGACGGCACCCACGCCCAGCTCCTCGCCCGCGACGGCCACTACGCACAGCTGTGGCGCGCCTTCACCGGCGAGACGGAGGCCGCCCCACCGGCTACGGGTGACGGGCGGGCCGCGCCGGTACCGGTCCGCTGAGGACCGGGCAGCCGCGGGCCGGCCGGGGCGTGGGCGGGTGCGCGTACCGGCCGGGTGAGTGCGGTCCCGGTGCGGGCAGCTGTGGCGTGGGCCGGTGTTCCGGGGACGGCTGATGTTCCTGGGGGAGCGGCGGTGGGCGCGACGGACGGTCAGCGACTTGAACGCTCGTTTTGAACGCCCGTTCAACTCTGCGGTAGCGTACCCGCCATGGGACACCGTGAGCGGCTGCTGGCCGCGGCCAGGCGCTGCCTGGAAGAGCAGGGATACGCCCGTACGACCTCGCGCGATCTCGCCGCGGCGGCCGACGCCCCGCTCGGCACGATCAATTACCACTACGGCTCGAAGGAGGGCCTGCTCAACGCCGCCCTGCTGGAGACGCTCCAGGAGTGGGGGGACCGGACGGTGCCCGGCCGGTCCGCGGCGACGGAGCCGGCCGACGGGACCGGTGAACGGCTGGAGCTGATGTGGTCCCGGGCCATCGACGCGGTGCTGACGCAGCGTCCGATGCTGGTGGCGGCCGTCGAGGCGTATGCGCAGGCCGAGCGGTCGCCGGAGATCCGGCAGCAGATCGCCGACGCGCTGGAGCGGTCCCGTCCGCAACTCGCCGCCGATCTGCACGGCCTGGACGCCGAGGCGGACGAGGAGACCGCGCGTGCGGTCGGCTCGGTGCACATGGCGCTGATCGCGGGGCTGACACAGCAGTGGCTGGCCGATCCGGAGCGCGCGCCCAGCAGCCGCGAGGTGGCCCTCGGCCTGCGGGCCATCGCGCGCGGCCTGGAGTCCACCACCTGACGCGGGAGCGTCGCCCCCACCGAGTCGCCCCCACTGAGTCGCCCCCACCGAAAGGAAGCGATGGATCAGCACCTGCCCGCACCCGGCCGCGCCACGGAGCCGAAATCCGCACCCGGCGGCCCGGCCGGGGCCGGAGCGTCCGCGACCGCCGCGCACGTCCCCCCGGCCCAGGACATCCCCCGTACCGACCCCGCACGGCCCTCCGCACGGCCCTCCGCTTCGCGTCGGCGGCACTGGGACGACCTCCCCGCCGGCGTCCGGGCGGCGGTCCGCGAGCGCACCGGCCCCATCCGGGCCGCCAGGTCCGCCGACGCCGGGTTCAGCAGCCAGCTCGCCGTCACTCTGGACACCGCGCACGGCCGCGTCTTCGTCAAGGGCATGCGGCAGGATCACGGGGAGGCGTGGACGCAGCGGCGTGAGGCGGACGTCGGTCCGCATATCGTCCCCCTCGGTCCGCGGCTGCTGTGGCACGTCACCGCGGACGGCTGGGACCTGCTGGGCTTCGAGCACCTCACGGGCCGCAGCGCCGACTACGGTCCGGCGTCCGCGGACCTGCCCCTCGTCGTCGAAGCCATGACGGCCCTCGGCCGCATCGCCTGCCCCGAGGTGGAGCTGGCGGACGCCGGACAGCGCTGGGCCGCGTACGTGGACGACCCCGCCGATGCCCGGCTGTTCACCGGCACCGCGCTCCTGCACACCGACTGGCACCACACCAATGTGCTCATCACCGGCCCGGACACCGCGCCACCGGCGGACACCCCGCGGCCCACGGACACCGCGCGGCTCATCGACTGGCCCTGGGCCACCCGCGGCGCGGCCTGGATCGATCCGGCGTGCTGGATCGTCTGGCTCGGTTTCGCCGGGCACGACCCCCAGCAGGCCGAACGGTGGGCCGCCAAGGTCCCGGCCTGGTCCACCGCGTCCGCCGGCGCCCTCGACCTCTTCGCCACCGCCCAGGCCCGTTTCTGGCAGGAGACCGAGGCGACGTACCCCAACGCATGGACGCACGGCCTCCGGGGCGCGGCCGACCGGTGGGCCGCCCATCGGGCGGACGGCTGACCGGCCCTCAGCCGGCAGGCCGCACCGCCGAACGTCGCATAGGGGCTGGTGGCCGCCCCCTCGCGCGGATAGGTTCACCCCGACTTTGCTATTCCATGGGGAGGACATATGCGCAAGGCCATCAGATGGCTGCTGTCGCTCGTCGTGCTCGTCGGCACAGTGGGTGCCGGCGGGGCCACGGCAGGGGCAGCTACCGCCGCCGAGTCGAACCGTACGGATACCACGCGCACCACGGATATCAAGGACCGGATCCTCGCCATACCGGGGATGAGCCTCATAGAGGAGAAACCGGTCGAGGGCTACCGCTACTTCGTCCTGAACTACACCCAGCCGATCGACCACCGGCACCCGGCCAGGGGCACCTTCCAGCAGCGGCTGACCCTGCTGCACAAGTCGGTGGACCGCCCGACGGTGTTCTTCACCTCCGGTTACAACGTCAGCACCAGTCCGTCCCGCAGCGAGCCGACGCAGATCATCGACGGCAACCAGGTCTCCCTGGAATACCGCTACTTCACCCCGTCGCGGCCCCGGCCCACCGACTGGACGAAACTGGACATCCGCCAGGGCGCGAACGACCAGCACCGCATCTTCCAGGCCCTGCACCGGATCTATCCCAAGAACTGGATCGCCACCGGCGGCAGCAAGGGCGGTATGACGGCGACCTACTACCGCCGCTTCTTCCCCCACGACATGAACGGCACCGTCGCCTACGTCGCGCCCAACGACGTCAACAACGACGAGGACTCCGCGTACGACCGGTTCTTCCGGACCGTCGGGACCGCGCAGTGCCGCGCCGACCTCGCCGCCGTCGAGCGCGAGGCGCTGGTGCGCCGCGGTGAGATGGTCGACCGCTTCCAGAAGTGGGCCGACAAGGAAGGCCGGACCTTCAAGACCGTCGGCAACGCCGACCGCTCCTACGAAGTCATGGTCACGGACCTGGTGTTCGGCTTCTGGCAGTACCAGCCGGCCGCGACCGCCTGCGCCGAGGTGCCCAAGCCGACCGTCTCCACGGACGCCCTGTGGGCGTGGATGGACAAGATCGGCGGCTTCGCCAGCTACACCGACCAGGGCCTGGAGTCCTACCTTCCGTACTACTACCAGGCGGGCACCCAGCTCGGTGAGCCCGGCTACCACTACCCGCAGCTCAAGGGCCTGCTGAAGTACCCCGGCATCAACAACTCCCGGTCGTTCGTGCCGCGGGAGATCCCGATGCGCTTCGACAAGCGCGCGATGCCCGACATCGACCGCTGGGTGCGCCAGCACGCCAACCGGATGATGTTCGTCAACGGCGAGTACGACCCGTGGAGTTCGGAGCACTTCGAGCTCGGCAAGGGCTCCCGGAACTCGTACGTCTTCACCGTCCCCGGCGGCAACCACGGCTCCAACATCGCCAAGCTGAAGGACGCCGACCGGACCAAGGCCACCGCCGAACTCCTCGGCTGGGCCGGCCTCAAGGCGCCCGTGAACGGCAAGGCCACCCCGCAGGCCCCGTACAACAAGAAGCTGGACAAGCAGGAGCTGCGGCGGACGGCGACGCCGCTGCTGCCGTGACCGAGGCTGCTGCCGTGCGCGCCTAACGGCCGCCGCGCCGCTCCCGTACGCCCCTGGGGCGCGCTCTCCCGCCGGGGTGCGCGCCGTCCGGGGGCGTACGTGTGTGCCCGGCGCCGTGCGGGGCCTCAGTACGTCAGGCCGTGGCCGATCGGGTAGAGCACCGTGGCCGGGGTGCCGGCGCGCAGCACCGGGACCGGGAGCCGGCCGGCCGGCTCCCGGTGGCCCGCGATCACCCGCGCCGTGGCCCGCAGCTCCACATCCGTCCACGAGTAGCTCACCAGGCCCGCCTTGACGCCGTCCAGGTGGGCGATGTCGTACGGATTGCGCACCGCCAGCTGCACCACCGGTTTCCCGCTCGCCAGGAGGGCGGCGACCAGCTGCCGCTGCGGCGAGCCGGCGCTGACGTTGTACGTCGCCACCACCACCGCGTCCCGGTCGGCGAGCGCCGCCACGGCCCGGTCGATCAGCTCCCGCGACGGTGCCGTGCCCGTGGCGAGGGCGGTGGCCGCGAACCCGAGCCCGCGCAGGGCGGTGGCCAGGACGGCGGTGGGCGGACCGCCGGTGCCGGACGGCGCGTCGGCGTCGGCGCCGACCACCAGCACCCGGTGTTCGCGGCGGCGGGAGAGCGGCAGCAGCCCGTCGTCGTTGCGCAGCAAGGTGGTGGTGCGGTCCGCGATCCGGTCCGCGGTGGCGAGGTGCGCGCCGGTGCCGACCACCCGGTCCACCGCCCGCTGTGTGGTGTACGGGTCCGCGAAGAGGCCGCGCCGCTCCTTCAGCAGCAGGATGCGCAGCAGCTTCGCGTCGATGTCGGGGCCGGACAGCTCGCCCTCCCGGAGCGCCTTGAGGACCGCGGCGTGCGCGACGGCCAGATCCGGCGGGTTGAGCAGCTGGTCGACACCCGCCTTCAGGGCCAGCACCGGCACCCGGGCGTCGCCGTACTTCACCCGGACGCCTTCCATGCCGAGCGAATCGGTCACCACCACACCGTCGTAGCCGAGCCGTTCGCGCAGGATGCCGGTGAGGATCGGGCGGGAGAGCGTGGCCGGGTCCCCGCTCGGGTCGAAGGCGGGGACGACGATATGCGCCGTCATGATCGAATCGATACCGGCGGCGATGGCGGCCTTGAAGGGCGGCGCGTCCAGCCGTTCCCACTCCGCGGCGGTGTGGGAGATGCGGGGCAGCCCGATGTGGCTGTCGGTGTCGGTGTCGCCGTGCCCGGGGAAGTGCTTGGCACAGGCCGCGACCCCGGCACTCTGATAGCCCCGTACCGCGGCGGCGGCCAGCCGGGCCACGGCCTGCGGATCGGCGCCGAAGGAACGGACGCCGATGACCGGGTTGGCCGGGTTGACGTTGACGTCCGCGTCCGGCGCGTAGTTCTGCCGCAGGCCCATCGCGCGCAGCTCCGCACCGGCGATCCGGGCCGCCGTACGGGTGTCGTCGCGGGAGCCGGCCGCGCCGAGCGCCATCGCCCCGGGGAAGAGCGTGGCGGGCGCGCCGATCCGGGCCACGGCGCCGTGCTCCTGGTCGGTGGAGATCAGCAGCGGAACGGGGACGCGCTGGGCGGCGGCGGCCCGCTGGATGCCGTTGGAGAGGTCGGCGATCTGATGCGGCTCACGGGTGTTGTGCGCCCAGCCGAAGTAGATGATGCCGCCGACGTGGTATCTGGCGATCAGCTCGGCGGCGTCGGAGACCCCGATCTCCTGCCGGTTCGCCGCCACGTCGGCCGGGTCGGGGTCGGTCGCGGAGTGCCCGTAGACCCGCATCACGAAGAGCTGGCCGACCTTCTCCTCGGGCGTCATACGGGAGATGAGACGGCGCAGCCGGGCCCGGGTCGCGGCGCCGGGGGTCGCGGGGGCCGGGACGGCGGGCCGGCCGTCGCGGGCCGGAGCGGTGGCCGCCGCGGTGGCCTGCGCGGGGGCGGCGCCCGCGGCACAGGCGGCCGCGGCGGCCGCGGCGGTGGTCAGGACGGTACGTCGGGAGTGCATGTGCGCTCCTTCCGGAGGGGGCTCCCTCAGGGGGCCTCAAAGGGGTCCTCGTGGCGTGCTCGGGGCGTGCTCGGGGCTGTCTCGGGGCTGGCTCAGGGCGGTCCCGGGGTCGGCTCAGGGCTTGCCCGGCGAGTCGGCGGGAATCTCTTCCGAGGTGACACGGATAGCCGGAAAACGCGTGCCGGTCAACGACTGAGAGCGAGGTGGCGCCCAGGGCTTGCGGGGCGGGCTGGGGTGTGGGATGGGCGGGGTGGGGGGCATCGTCGTTGCCGGTTGCCGGTTGCCGGTTGCCGGTTGCCGGTTGCCGTTGCCGCTGCCACTGCCACTGCCACTGCCATTGCCGTCGGCGTTGCCGTCGTCTGCGGTGGTGGGCGACGGCGTGGGCGGACGGCGTGGGGGAGGGTGTGGGCGTGGGCGGGCGTGCGCGGGGGGGCACGCCGCACGGTCCCGCGTGGTCGTCGCCGACGCGTGGCCCCCTGATCGTCGCGGTGTGCGGGCGAGATCCGCCGGTACGGCATCGATCGGGGCCTCGCCCTGTCCCACTCGGCCGGTGAGGTGGTTGCGCCGGATGCCGGATGCCGGATGCCGGATGCCGGGAGCCGGGAGCGGGAAGTCGGACGCCGGGAGCCGGGACTCAGAAATCGGCACTCGACGCCCGGCGCTCGGGCACTGGGCCGTCGATGCGTTCGCGCCGGATGCCGGTGTGGCCGTGGTGCCGGGCGTACTAGTGCCGTGACCGGCGATGTTCGCCCCGTGAGGAGCGTTGTGCGGTGTGTGCGATCGTAAGGCGGCCGGAGGTCCTTGTAGCGGAGCTACCAGGGCTTTTGGCCAACGTGGCGAGCGTGCGTGCTGGGCGGCGCTACGGGGCAAAGCCTGCCGGGAGGGGCCCTAGGTGCTCGTTGGCGCGCTGGTGTCGAGGAGGTGTTGGAGATGGGCGCGGCCCGCGGCCAGCCGGGCGGGGAGTTCGGCCGCCCCCGGGTACCAGCGCTTTTCGTACTCCCAGCACAGCCAGTCGCCGGGAGCCCGGCCGTCCGCCCGGCCGCCGCCGTACCTTCCCGCCCGGCCGAGGGCGGCGAGGGCGGCGGCGAGCGGCAGGGCGCCGGTGCCGAGCGGGAGCGGGGTGGTGTCCTCGGCCGAGGCGACGTCCTTGACCTGGACATATCCCAGATACGGGGCGAGCGCGGTCTCTGTGTCGGCGGGCCGTTCGCCGCCGAGCCAGCTGTGCAGTACGTCCCAGAGCGCGCCGATGCTGTGGTGGCCCACCGGGCCCAGGACGCGGGCGGCGGCGGTACCCGTGCGGTGCGAGTCGTGGGTCTCCAGCAGGACGCGGACGCCCCGTTCGGCGGCGAGCGGTGCCAGCGCGGCGAGCCGGCGGACGGCGTCCGCCTCCGCCGCCTCCGCCGGGCGGTCACCACCGCCGGGGAACACCCGTACGAAGGGCGCTCCCAGATCGGCGGCGAGCAGCACCAGCTCGGTCAGCTCGCGTGCCAGCGCCGCCTCGCCCGCCGCGTCCAGGGCCGCGGCGACCTTGGCGTATCCGGCGACCGCCAGGATGTCGATGCCGGCGTCCGCGAACCGCCCGCGCACCGCGGCCCGTTCGCGCGCCCCGGTCCCGAGGTGCACCGGCTCCTCCGGATGGGCGCGCAGCTCCACCCCCTGATACCCGGTACCGGTGGCCAGCTTCAGCACCTCGGGCACCGGCATCCCGGGCACGCCGAGAGTCGAGAACGCGAACCGCACCGCCGCGCTCCTGGTGCCGCCCGCCGCGTCCCCGGCGGCTTCGTTCGCGGCGTCTCCGGTCACGGGCCCTCTCCTTGGCTCTTTCATCGGTTCACTTGTCGGCTCTTGTACCGGTTCACTTGTCGATTCGGTAATCGGCTATCGCTTCCCTTCCGGTCTCTTCCGGTCTCTTCCGGCCTTCGCCACGGCGGCGTCACTCCGGTGGCCCTTCGCGCCCCGTGTGGCCCCTCGTGCCCCGTGTGGTCCCGCTCGCCCGTGGCGTCGCCGTCGTCCGTGGTGTCAACGTCGTCCGTTGCGGCACCACCGTTCGTCGCGTCACCACCGTCCGTACGGCCCCTGCCGTCACAGGACCAGTCGCCAGTCCTGGCCGATGAGGTCCTGACCGAAACTGTGGTGCGGTGCCTCGCCGACCAGCTCGAATCCGGTGTGCTGATAGATGCTCCGGGCCGCGCTCAGCACCGAGTTGGTCCACAGCACCAGCTCGGTGTACCCGGCCGAGCGGGCGAACTCCACACAGGCGGCGACGAGTTGGTGCCCCACGCCGTGCCCTCGGGCGGCGGGCTCCACGAGCAGCAGCCGCAGCCGGGCGGCCCCGGGCCGGGTGTCCCGGACGCACATCACCGCGCCGACCCGCTCGCCGGCCAGCTCGGCGATCCAGGTGCGGTCCCGTTCCGGGTCGAACGCCTCGGCGTACTCCGCGACGATCCGGGCCACCAGCGCTTCGTAGCTCAGATCGAAGCCGTACTCCGCCGCGTAGCAGGTGGCGTTGCGCTCGACCATCCAGCCCAGATCGCCGGGCCTGCTGGTGCGCAGGACGACCTCGGGGACGGAGGAGGGGGAAGGCCCAGGGGCGGGAGCAGGAGCAGCAGCGGGACTTGGGCTGGGAGCGGAGGCAGGTGAGGCAGGCGGGGGAGTGGGGGTGGTGTCGTCCAGCAGGTCGCGGATCGTCCGCATCGACGCCACCAGGCGGGCCCGGTCCGCCGCGGGGAGCCGCTCCAGCAGCGAGCCCGCGGCGTTCTGCGAACGCTCCTCCAGCAGGCCGACCGTCTCCCGGCCGCGCTCGGTCAGTGTGATGCGCTGCCGGCGGGGATCCTGGTCGGATCTGCCGCGGGTGATCAGCTCGCGGTCCGCGAACTTGCCGAGCAGCCGGCTGAGATACCCGGCGTCCAGTGACAGCGATGCGCGCAGGTCGGCGGCGTCCACCCGCTGATGGTGGGCGACCTCGTAGAGCACCCGGGCCTCGGTGAGGGTGTACGGGGTGTAGAGATGGCGGCCGTAATCGAGCGCGCCGATGAGGTTGGTGTAGAAGCGGTTGAACCGGCGCATCTCCTGCACATCGGGATCGGCCGTCGCGGTACGCCGCGTCCCGGCCGCCCCCGCGGTACGTCGCGTCCCGGGCGCCTGCCCAGCCGTTGTTCCGGCCGTCTTCCTGCTGGTCGACCCGGCTGTCATCGCGAACCCGCCTTTACGCTTGACTGAGTCAATGGTAGGGGATGGACGTGGAGGCACGCACGATCAACTCGGCGTGCAGTGTGGCCAGTCCGCCCGGCGGCCGTTCCGCGCGCCCCATCGCCAGCCGGCCGGCCCGCGCGCCCGCCTCCTGGAGCGGCAGCCGGACGGTCGTCAGCGCCGGCGTGGCGTCCACGCTGAACGGCAGATCGTCGAAGCCCGCGACGGACACGTCCTCGGGGATACGCAGTCCGCGGTCGCGCACCGCCGCGCAGACGCCCAGCGCGGCGGTGTCGTTGGCCGCCACGATCGCGGTCAGACCGGCTTCCCTGCGCAGGAGTTCCGCGGCGGCGTCGTAGCCGGAGGCGCGGTCGTAGGCGCCGTGCACGGTACGCCGCGGGGCGTCCGCGATGCCGTACGCGGCGAGTGCGGCGCGATGGCCCGCCAGGCGCTCGCCGGTGGTGGTGCGGCCGGCCGGCCCCGCGACGCAGCCGATACGGCGGTGGCCGAGGCCGATGAGGTGGGCGGTCAACTGCCGTGCACCGCCCCGGTTGTCGAACGCGAGAGTGGTCAGGGGGGCGGGCGCGGCGAGTGTGGTGAGGGGGGCCCGGGGTCGGGTCTCGTCCGCCCCCAGGGTCCTTCCCGCTCCTCGCGCCTTCCCCGGCTCCCGGGCCTCTTCCGCCCCCTGGCTCTCGCCCGGTACCGCTCCCGTCGTCTCCGCCGCGGTCGCCGCCCCCGTCGGCCGTCCGCACAGCACCACCCGGGTGCCCGCGTCCGCCAGTCGCGCCAGAGTGGCGGTCAGCGCCCGTGCGTGTGCGGCGTCCTCCGAGGCGCTGCCGGTCAGTACGACCGCGGCCGCCCGCTGCCGCTGCAACAAGGTGAGATAGGTCAGTTCGCGCTCGGGGGAGCCGCCCGTGTTGCACACCACGGCCAGCTTCTCGCCTCCCTGTGCCGCGCCGCTCAGCTCCGTCTGCACGGCGCCGGCGATGATCCCGAAGAACGGGTCGGCGATGTCGTTGACCAGGATGCCGACCAGGTCGGAGCTGGCGGCGGCGAGCGCGCTGGCCGGGCCGTTGACGACGTACGCCAGTTCCTCGACGGCGCGCAGCACCCGGCCGCGGGTGCCTTCGGCCACCGGGTAGTTGCCGCTGAGCACCCGTGAGACCGTCGCCGCCGAGACGCGCGCCCGCGCCGCCACATCCGCCAGCGTCACCGCCATCGCGGCCTCCCCGTACTCCTCGTGCTTCTTGTTTTTCTCGTGCTCCCCGAATTCCCCATAGGGCCCATCCTCCCCGTACGTTCCGCGCGTTCCGTGCGCGTCGTGCCTGCTGTGCGATCCGTTGGGCCTATGTGGTCCATGCGGTCAGGGATTCCCGCGCTTCCCTCGCCGGGTGCCGCGCTTTCCGCGTCCCGCCTCTTGTCCGTGTCCCGCACCGCAGGTTAGCTTCTCTCGCGATGGAAAGCGCTTACTGAACCTGCCTTCGCATGCACCCCTATGGGCACCCGCACCGCCATCCGCACCCGCATCGAACGAACTGACCTGCCGTCAGTGCCGAGTGAGAGAGGCCGGGCCGTGACACGCACGACCGTACGCATCGCCATGAACGGCGTGACCGGACGCATGGGATACCGCCAGCATCTGGTCCGCTCCCTGCTCGCCCTGCGGGAACAGGGCGGCCTGGACCTGGGCGACGGGACGGTGATCTGGCCGGAACCGGTCCTCGTCGGCCGCTCCGCGCACAAGCTGCGGACACTGGCCGAACGGCACGGTCTGGAGCACTGGAGCACCGACCTCGACACCGTGCTCGGCGACGACGGCATCGACATCTACTTCGACGCGCAGGTCACCGCCGCCCGCGAGGAGGCGGTGCAGAAAGCGATTGCCGCCGGGAAGCATCTGTACGTCGAGAAGCCGACCGCCACCGGGCTGGCCGGTGCGCTGGGGCTGGCCCGGTCGGCCAGGGACGCCGGCATCAAACACGGCGTCGTCCAGGACAAGCTCTTCCTGCCCGGTCTGCGCAAGCTCCGCCGCCTGGTGGAGGGCGGGTTCTTCGGCCGCATCCTGTCCGTACGGGGCGAGTTCGGCTACTGGGTCTTCGAGGGCGACTGGCAGGAGGCGCAGCGCCCCTCGTGGAACTACCGCGCCGAGGACGGCGGCGGCATCGCGGCCGATATGTTCCCGCACTGGGAGTATGTGCTGCACGAGCTGTTCGGGCCGGTCAAGACCGTCCAGGCGCAGGTCACCACGCACATTCCGCGCCGCTGGGACGAGTCGGGCACGCCGTACGACGCCACCGCCGACGACGCCGCGTACGGCATCTTCGAGCTGGCGGGCGGCATCGTCGCGCAGCTCAACTCCTCCTGGGCGGTGCGGGTGCACCGCGACGAACTGGTGGAGTTCCAGGTGGACGGCACCGAGGGATCGGCCGTCGCCGGACTGCGCGGCTGCCGGGTCCAGCACCGCTCCAGCACCCCCAAACCCGTCTGGAATCCGGACATTCCGGCGAGTGAGCGGTTCCGCGAACAGTGGCAGGAAGTCCCCGACAACGCCGCGTTCGACAACGGCTTCAAGGCGCAGTGGGAGCTGTTCCTGCGGCATGTCGTCCGCGACGAACCCTGGCGCTGGGACCTGATGGCGGGCGCCCGTGGTGTCCAGCTCGCCGAACTGGGGCTGCGGTCGTCGGCCGAGGGGCGCCGCCTGGACGTGCCGGAGCTGACGCTGTGACCGCCGCCGGGCCCCGGGCGGGCCGGCGTCGGCCGGCGGCCGCCCGTACCGTCTTCGCCGCCGCCCACGTGGTCGCCGATCCGCGCGCCGACACCCCGGTGGACGGCCCGGCCGCCATCGACTGGGACGCCACCCTCGCCTTCCGCCACCACCTGTGGTCGCACGGCCTGGGCGTGGCCGAGGCGATGGACACCGCGCAGCGCGGGATGGGCCTGGACTGGCCGGCCGCCGCCGAGCTGATCCGCCGCTCCGCCGCCGAGGCACGGGCCGTCGGCGGCCTGCTGGCCTGCGGCGCCGGCACCGACCAGCTCCCCGCGCACGGCGCGTCGTTGGCGGCGGTCCGGGGCGCGTACGAGGAGCAGCTGGGGCTCGTCGAAAACGCCGGCGGCCGGCCGGTCCTGATGGCGTCCCGGCAGCTCGCCGCGGCCGCCACCGGACCGGCGGACTATCTGGAGCTGTACGGCCATCTGCTGCGCCAGGCCACCGGACCGGTCATCCTGCACTGGCTCGGCCCGATGTTCGACCCGGCGCTGGAGGGCTACTGGGGCAGCGCCGATCTCGACGCCGCCACCGAGACCTTCCTGCGGATCATCGCCGACCACCCCGGCAAGGTGGACGGCGTCAAGGTCTCCCTGCTGGACGCCGGCCGGGAGGTGCGGCTGCGCCGCCGACTGCCGGCCGGCGTCCGCTGCTACACCGGCGACGATTTCCACTACCCCGAGCTGATCGCGGGTGACGAGCACGGTTTCAGCCATGCGCTGCTGGGCGTCTTCGACCCGCTGGCACCACTGGCGGCCGAGGCCGTGCGCCTCCTGGACCCCGCGGTCCCCGGGGACCCGGCGGACCGCGGGGACCCGGCCGCCTTCCGGGCCGCCCTGGACCCGACCGTCGCGCTCGCCCGGCACCTCTTCCAGGCGCCGACCCGCTACTACAAGACCGGCGTCGTACTGCTGGCCTGGCTCGCCGGGCACCAGTCGCACTTCACCATGGTCGGCGGGCTCCAGTCGGCCCGCTCGCTGCCGCATCTGCGGCGCGCGTACGAACTGGCCGACGGGCTCGGTCTCTTCCCGGACCCGGAGCTCGCCGCCGCCCGGATGCGCGGGCTGCTCGCCGTGTACGGGGAGGCGGACGCATGACGGACTCCGGCCGGCCGGCCGCCGCGGACGGTCTGCTCGCCCGTCTGAGCCTCAACCAGGAGACCGTCAAACAGTGGTCGTTGCCGGAGCTCGCCGACGGGTGCGCGCGGGCGGGCGTGCGCGGGGTGGGCCTGTGGCGCGCGCCGGTGCAGGAGTACGGGGTGGCCGCCGCCGCCCGGCTCGTACGGGACGCCGGGCTGACCGTCACCAGCCTGTGCCGCGGCGGATTCCTCACCGCCCTGGACCCGGCCGGGCGGGCGGCCGCCCTGGACGACAACCGGGCCGCCATCGAGGAGGCCGCCGCCCTCAGTACGGACACCCTGGTCCTGGTAGCCGGCGGGCTGCCGCCCGGCAGCCGCGATCTGCGCGGTGCCCGGGAGCGGATCGCGGACGCGCTGGGCGAGTTGGGGCCGTACGCCGCGGCGCGGGGCGTACGGCTGGCGATCGAACCGCTGCACCCGATGTACGCGGCGGACCGGTGTGTGGTCTCCACCCTCACCCAGGCGCTCGATCTCGCCGAACGGTTCCCCGCCGACCAGGTAGGGGTGGTCGTGGACACGTACCACCTGTGGTGGGACGACACGGCCGGTGCCCAGATCGCCCGCGCGGGCGGGGCGGACGCGGGGTCGGCCGGGACGGATACGGCAGCCGCGTCGGATGCGGTGGACGGGGCCGGTGGTACGGGCAGGGCCGGGGGACCGGCGGGCGGTGGTGCCGGCTCGCGGATCGCCGCCTTCCAGCTGGCCGACTGGGTCACCCCGCTGCCCGAGGGCGTCCTCCTGGGGCGCGGGCAGCTCGGCGACGGGTCGGTGGACTTCCGGTGGTTCCGGGAGCGGGTCGACGCGGCCGGCTACCGGGGGCCCATCGAGGTGGAGATCTTCAACCCGGCGCTGTGGGCACGGGACGGCGCGCAGGTCCTGGCCGAGATCGTCAACCGCTTCGCGGCGCACGTCGGCTGACGGCGCCGGCGGGCCCCGGGCCGCCACATCCGGAGACCGCGCAGCCGCCACCTCCGGTGACCGGGCAATGGCCCGGCGAAAGGGCACAACCGTTCCGCGGCCACGAAGGTCATATCCGGCGTCGGTCCCGTCAGGGGAGGGATCCGGGGGGATCCGGGGCCGGTCCGGAGGGGGAACCGAGGGGTCCGGCGCGGTGCCGGACCCCTCGATGACGGTCCGGGCGCGGGGCCGCCGGGCGGGCGGCGGCCCTGGGAGACCGGCCAGGGCGCGTTGTCGGACCCGGGCGGTACGGTCGGGTCATGGTCAACGCAGCCGTGGTGGAAGGGGTCCTGGAGCGGATCACCTACGCCAACGAGGACAGCGGCTACACGGTCGCGCGGGTCGACACCGGCCGGGGCGCCGGCGATCTCCTCACCGTCGTCGGTGCGTTGCTCGGCGCGCAGCCGGGGGAGTCGCTGCGCATGGAGGGGCGCTGGGGCTCCCATCCGCAGTACGGCAAGCAGTTCACGGTCGAGAACTACACCACCGTCCTGCCCGCGACGATCCAGGGCATCCGGCGCTATCTCGGCTCGGGGCTGATCAAGGGCATCGGCCCGCGGATCGCCGACCGCATCGTGGAGCACTTCGGCACGGACACCCTCGACGTCATCGAGGAGCGGCCCGAGCGGCTGATCGAGGTGCCCGGCCTCGGCCCGAAGCGGACGAAGCTGATCGGCGCGGCGTGGGAGGAGCAGAAGGCCATCAAGGAAGTGATGGTCTTCCTCCAGGGCGTCGGCGTCTCGACCTCCATCGCGGTGCGCATCTACAAGAAGTACGGCGACGCCTCCATCTCCGTCGTCCGCAACCAGCCCTACCGCCTGGCCGCGGACGTGTGGGGCATCGGCTTTCTGACCGCCGACCGCATCGCCCAGGCCGTCGGCATCCCGCACGACAGCCCCGACCGGGTCAAGGCGGGCCTCCAGTACGCCCTGTCGCAGTCCACCGACCAGGGGCACTGCTTCCTCCCCGAGGAGCGGCTGATCGCGGACGCGGTGAAGCTGCTCCAGGTGGACACCGGACTGGTCATCGACTGTCTGGGCGAGCTGGCCGCGGACCCCGAGGGGGTAGTCCGCGAGCAGGTGCCGGGCGACGCGGACGGCGAGCGGGTCACCGCCGTCTATCTGGTGCCGTTCCACCGCGCGGAGATCTCCCTGGCCGGCCGGCTGACCCGGCTGCTGCGGACGGACGAGGACCGAATGCCGGCGTTCCGGGACGTGGCGTGGGACAAGGCGCTGGCGTGGCTCGCGAAGCGGACGGGCGCCGAGCTGGCGCCGGAGCAGCAGGCGGCGGTGCGGCTGGCGCTGACGCGGAAAGTGGCGGTGCTCACCGGCGGGCCGGGCTGCGGCAAGTCCTTCACGGTCCGTTCGGTGGTGGAGCTGGCCCGTGCGAAGAAGGCCAAGGTGGTGCTGGCGGCGCCGACCGGCCGGGCGGCCAAGCGGCTCGCGGAGCTGACCGGGGCGGACGCCTCCACGGTGCACCGCCTCCTGGAGCTCAGGCCCGGCGGCGACGCCGCGTACGACGCGGACCGCCCGCTCGACGCCGATCTGGTGGTGGTGGACGAGGCGTCGATGCTCGATCTGCTGCTCGCGAACAAGCTCGTCAAGGCGGTGCCGCCCGGTGCTCATCTGCTGCTGGTGGGGGATGTCGACCAGCTGCCGTCGGTCGGTGCGGGCGAGGTGCTGCGCGATCTGCTCGCCGAGTCCGGTCCGGTGCCGGCCGTCCGGCTGACCAGGATCTTCCGGCAGGCCCAGCAGTCCGGGGTGGTCACGAACGCCCACCGCATCAATTCCGGCGTCCCGCCGCTGACGACCGGCCTGCCGGATTTCTTCCTGTTCGCCGAGGAGGACACGGAGGAGACCGGGCGGCTGACGGTCGACGTGGTGGCCCACCGGATCCCGGCGAAGTTCGGACTCGACCCGCGCCGGGACGTCCAGGTGCTGGCGCCGATGCACCGCGGTCCGGCCGGCGCGGGCGCCCTGAACGCCCTGCTCCAGCAGGCCGTCACCCCGGCGCGCCCCGATCTGCCCGAGCGGCGCTTCGGCGGCCGGGTCTTCCGGGTCGGCGACAAAGTCACCCAGATCCGTAACAACTATGAAAAAGGCCGTAACGGCGTCTTCAACGGCACGGTCGGCGTGGTGACCGCGCTGAACGTCGACGACCAGCAGCTGACGGTGGTCACCGACGAGGACGAGGAGGTCCCCTACGACTTCGACGAACTCGACGAGCTCTCGCACGCCTACGCGGTGACGATCCATCGCTCACAGGGCAGCGAATACCCCGCCGTGGTGATTCCGGTCACCACGAGCGCCTGGATGATGTTGCAACGCAATCTGTTGTATACCGCCGTGACCCGGGCAAAACGATTGGTGGTGCTGGTCGGCTCCCGGAGGGCTCTGGGGCAGGCCGTGCGCACCGTATCCGCCGGTCGGCGGTGTACGGCCCTCGATCACCGGCTTGGCGGTGCGATGTGATGTCACCCCTTTCCCAATCGGGGCGAAAGGGAGCAGGATGGGCGCTCGGACGGCACTGAGTGCCGCGATGAGGCTCTATGGCCGACCCCGAGTGCACATCCAAGGTCCAAATGGGGGAAGGTATAGGCAGTCAGGGCACCTCGAAGAAGAGGCACAACGTCGGTGAGGGATGACGTGAGCGACAACTCTGTAGTACTGCGTTACGGGGACGGCGAATACAGCTACCCGATTGTCGACAGCAGCGTCGGCGACAAGGGCTTCGACATCTCGAAGCTGCGCGCCCAGACCGGTCTGGTGACCCTGGATTCCGGTTACGGCAACACTGCCGCGTATAAATCCGCGATCACCTATCTGGACGGTGAGAACGGCATTCTTCGCTACCGCGGCTACCCGATCGAGCAGCTCGCAGAGCGCAGCACGTTCGTCGAGACCGCGTACCTGCTGATCAACGGTGAGCTGCCCACCGTTGACGAGCTGGCGAACTTCAAGCAGGACATCACCTACCACACCCTGCTGCACGAGGACGTCAAGCGCTTCTACGACGGCTTCCCCCGGGACGCCCACCCGATGGCGATGCTGTCGTCGGTCGTCAGCGCGCTGTCGACGTTCTACCAGGACAGCCACAACCCGTTCGACGAGCGGCAGCGGCACATCTCCACGATCCGGCTGCTGGCCAAGCTGCCCACGATCGCGGCGTACGCGTACAAGAAGTCCGTCGGTCACCCGGTCGTCTACCCGAGCAACGAGCTCGGCTACGTCGAGAACTTCCTGCGGATGACGTTCTCGGTGCCGGCCGCCGAGTTCGACCTCGACCCGGTCGTCGTCGGTGCCCTGGACAAGCTGCTGATCCTGCACGCGGACCACGAGCAGAACTGCTCCACCTCCACCGTGCGCCTGGTCGGCTCCTCGCAGGCGAACCTCTTCGCCTCGATCTCGGCCGGTATCAACGCGCTGTGGGGCCCGCTGCACGGCGGCGCCAACCAGTCGGTGCTGGAGATGCTGGAAGGCATCCAGCGCGACGGCGGCGATGTCGACGCCTTCATCCGCAAGGTGAAGAACAAGGAAGACGGCGTGAAGCTCATGGGCTTCGGGCACCGCGTCTACAAGAACTTCGACCCCCGGGCGAAGATCATCAAGGCGGCGGCGCACGACGTCCTGTCGGCCCTCGGCAAGTCCGACGAGCTGCTGGACATCGCCCTCAAGCTGGAGGAGCACGCGCTCTCCGACGACTACTTCGTCTCGCGCAAGCTCTACCCGAACGTCGACTTCTACACCGGCCTGATCTACCGGGCTATGGGCTTCCCGACCGAGATGTTCACCGTGCTCTTCGCGCTCGGCCGGCTGCCCGGCTGGATCGCCCAGTGGCACGAGATGATCAAGGAGCCCGGCTCCCGCATCGGCCGCCCGCGCCAGATCTACACCGGCGTCGTCGAGCGCGACTTCGTCCCGGTCGAGCAGCGCTGACGGCCTCGCGCCGAGCGCAGTGACCCCGGACCGGCCCCCGCCCCCTCGAAGGGACGGGGGCCGGTCGCGTACGGGGCCGTCGAGGGCCGACACTGCCGCGTCGGCCACGGCCTCGTACGGGCCGCCGGGAGCGCCGCCCACGGCCTTGTGCGGGCCGCCGGAAGTGTGGCGCAAACGAGAAGCGCCCCGCCTCCAGATCCCCCCACGGGTCCGGAGTGCGGGGCGCTTCCCTTGTCCCGGTTCGGATTCCCCCCACGGGATCCGTCCGGGCGTTCTGGGTTGCACCGCGCTCTGCCGGGACGCGCACATTCGGGAGGGCCGCTCAAAGCTCCCCGGGCGCGTCGCCCCGGCTACGCGTTGCCGAGCACGATCCCCCAAGATCGGCACGGCTTTGCAGTGCAAGCCCCGCCGGGGTGCCTGCACTGCCCGGTTAGACTCACGACCCCCCTCAATGGTTACGTTCGGATCTCTGTGATCTGGGTCTCCTGCCATAAGGGGGCGAATATGGTCAAGGGTTGCGATTTGCAGATCAAGGCTTTCCCGTATGGGTGTTGTGTCAGTTGTGAGAGCTATGTGAAAGCGCGCAGCCGCAGGCTGTTGGTGACCACAAAGACCGACGAGAAGGCCATCGCGGCGCCCGCGATCATCGGGTTGAGCAGTCCGGCCGCGGCCAGCGGGAGCGCCGCGACGTTGTAACCGAACGCCCAGCAGAGATTTCCCTTGATCGTGCCGAGGGTGGCGCGGGCGAGGCGGATGGCGTCGGCGGCGGCGCGGAGGTCGCCGCGGACGAGGGTGAGGTCGCCGGCTTCGATGGCGGCGTCGGTGCCGGTGCCCATGGCGAGTCCGAGGTCGGCGGTGGCGAGGGCGGCGGCGTCGTTGACGCCGTCGCCGACCATGGCGACGGAGCGGCCTTGGGCCTGGAGTCGTTGGATGACGGCGACTTTGTCCTCGGGGAGGACTTCGGCGATGACCTCGTCGATGCCGACCTCGGTGGCGACCGCTTGGGCCACGGCTTCGTTGTCGCCGGTGAGCAGGACCGGGGTGAGTCCGAGGGCGCGGAGCCGGTGGACGGCCTCGGCGCTGGTGGGCTTCACCGCGTCGGCGACCGCGAGCACCCCGCACGCCCGGCCGTCCCAGGCCACCACCACGGCGGTACGGCCCGCGACTTCGGCGGCCGCCAGCGCCGTCCGCAGCTCCGGCGGCAGCACGATCCCGGCCCCCTCGGCCAGCGCCGCCCGCCCGGCCAGTACCCGGTGCCCGGCCACGACGCCGCGGGCGCCCAGCCCCGGCACGTTCACGAACCCTTCCACCGGGGGCGGTTGGCCCACCCGCTCCGCCGCGCCCGCCGCGACGGCGCGGGCCACCGGATGCTCCGAGGCGTGCTCCAACGCCCCGGCCAGCCGCAGCAGTTCGCCCTCCGCGACACCGTCGGCGGCGGTGACCTCCGCCAGGCTCATCCGGCCGGTGGTGACCGTGCCGGTCTTGTCCAGCAGGACGGTGTCCACCCGCCGGGTCGACTCCAGTACCTCGGGCCCCTTGAGCAGGATGCCGAGCTGGGCGCCGCGGCCCGTACCGACCATCAGCGCGGTCGGCGTCGCGAGGCCCAGGGCACAGGGGCAGGCGATGATCAGGACGGCCACCGCGGCGGTGAACGACGCCGTCGCATCGCCGGTCGCCAGCAGCCGGCCGGCCAGTGTGCCGGCCGCGATCAGCAGCACCACCGGCACGAAGACCGCGGAGACCCGGTCCGCCAGCCGCTGCACCTCGGCCTTGCCGCTCTGGGCGGCCTCGACCAGCCGTGCCATCCGGGCGAGTTGGGTATCGCCGCCGACCCGGGTGGCCTCGATCTCCAGCCGCCCGGCGGCGTTCACCGTCGCCCCCGTGACCGGGTCGCCGGGGGCGACCTCGACCGGGACGGACTCGCCGGTGAGCATCGACGCGTCCACCGCGGAGGTGCCTGCCACGACCCGTCCGTCGGTGGCGATCTTCTCGCCGGGGCGTACGACGAACCGGTCGCCGACGCTCAGCTCCGCGGTGGGGACGCGGACTTCGCGGCCGTCGCGCAGTACGGCGACGTCCCTGGCGCCCAGTTCGAGCAGCGCCCGCAGCGCCGCGCCCGCCTTCCGCTTCGCACGCGCCTCCAGATAGCGGCCCAGCAGCAGAAAGACGGTCACCCCGGCCGCGACCTCCAGATAGATCGCCGAGGAACCCTCGGTACGCGAGACCGTCAGATCGAAGCCGTGCCGCATACCCGGCGCACCCGCGTCGCCGAGGAACAGCGCCCACAGGGACCAGCCGAACGCGGCGAGCGTCCCCAGGGACACGAGGGTGTCCATGGTGGCGGCGCCGCGCCGCACATGCGTCCAGGTGGCGCGGTGGAAGGGGTAACCGCCCCAGACGACGACCGGCGCGGCGAGGGTCAGCGACAGCCACTGCCAGTAGGTGAACTGGAGCGCGGGCACCATCGCCAGCACGATGACGGGCACGGCCAGTACGGCGCAGACCGCCAGCCGCTGCCGCAGGGCGCCGGTGGAGCCGTCGTCGTCGGCCGGTGGTGCGCCTGGGGCCGCGGCGGACGGTGCGGGCTCCGCGGGCGCGGGCGGACGCGCCGTGTAGCCGGTCTTCTCCACCGTGGCGATCAGGTCCGCGACCGAGACGCCGTCCCCGTAGGAGACCTTCGCCCGCTCCGTCGCGTAGTTGACGGCGGCGGTGACGCCCGGCATGCGGTTGAGCTTCTTCTCGACGCGCGCCGCGCACGAGGCGCAGGTCATCCCGCCGATGGCGAGTTCGACCCGCGCCTGCGTGCCGGAACCGGACATCGCGGTCAGGCCGCCTGGCCCACGAGCTCGTATCCCGCCTCGTCGACGGCCGCGCGCACGGCCTCGTCGTCGAGCGGGGCCTGCGACACGACGGTCACCAGGCCGGTCGCCGCCACGGCCTGCACCGAGCTGACCCCGGTGATCTCGGAGATCTCGGACGACACGGCGCCCTCGCAGTGACCACACGTCATACCGCTGACCTGGTAGGTGGTGGTCACCGCGCCCACCTGGACGTCGGTGTCGCCGGAGTGGCAGGAGTCTTCGGAGGTGCAGCAGGAGCTGTTCTCGGCCATGGGTCTCTCCTTGTGGTGCCGATGTGTTCCGTGTGATGTCGGTGTTGTACGAGGGGCTCCGGTGTCGCCCGGCGCTTCCCGATGCCTTCACTTTATACCCCTAGGGGGTATCAATCCAACCGTGCGCCGCCGCACCGCGCGCCGCCGCCGCACGACGCGCCGAGCGGTGCCCCGCCGGAGCGTGCCGGGCCGTACGCGTTGCCGTGCGCCGCGCCGCGCGTCAGCCTGGGGGGTACGGGCTCGGGGCGGATCCGAGGAGGCGGCCGGATGGACGCGTTCGCCCTGTACGGCCTGCTGGCGCTCACCACCCTGCCGCCGCTGGTCCCCAACTCCGCGCTGCTCGTCACCGCCGGTGTGCTCGCCTCCGAGGGGCATGCCTATCTCCCGCTGATCCTGCTGGTCGTCGCGGGCAGCGCCACGCTGGGTGACCTCCTTATGCACCTCGTCGCCCGGCGGTTCGGCGGCCCCGTACGGGCCTGGATGCTGCGCAGGCCCCGGCGCCGGGCGATGCTGGAGTGGACCCTGGTCCGGATCGAGCGCTACGGCCTGCCGTTCGTGATCGGTGTCCGGTTCCTGCCCAGCGGGCGGATCGCCGGTCCGCTGGCGGCCGGTGTGCTGCGCTATCCGGTCCGCAGGTACGCGCTCGGCGCCGCGTTCGCCGAGACGACGTGGGCGACGTACTCGATCGGCCTCGGCTACCTCGGCAGCGCCGCCGCGGGCGATCCGCTCTACGCCGCCGGGGTCGGTGTGGGCGTCTCCTGCATGGTCGCCGCGGTGGGCACGGCGATCCAGTGGACGGCCCGCCGCCGGTCCGCGCGGGTGCCGGGCGACGGGAGCGGCAAGGGCGGCAACGGGCCGGAGGGGCCGGCGGGGCCGGGGCAGCGGGCCTCCCGGGCGGCGGGCGCACTCGGCCGGTCCGGCTGATCGGGGTTCATGACGCGTGGCTGCGCAAACACCCGGCCGGAGGCCGTGGCCGGGCGTTTGCGCAGCTCGGCGGCGTTGTCAGTGGCTGCCCGTACTGTGCGGACAGGACGAGACGGGGGCGGGTGCAGACGCAGATGAAGCCGCAGCGGAAGACGCAGACGCAGGCAGAGGCAGAGGCGCAGGCGCAGACGAGGGCGGGGGTGGGTAGGCGGACGCCACCGCGGGTGCGGATCGAACCGTGGGATGCGGCCGGTCTCGATCTGCTGCGCAGGCTCAACGCACCGGAGATGACCGGGCATCTGGGCGGCCCGGAGACGGAGCGGCAACTGCTCGCGCGGCACCGGAGATATCTCGGCCTGGACGGGGCGGGGCAGATGTTCCGGGTCGTGCTGCTGCCGGACGGTGTGCCGGGGGATGACGGGGGCGAGCCGGGGGCCGTGGTGGGGTCGATCGGGTTCTGGGAGCTGACCCGGCAGGGTGCGGCGGCGTACGAGACGGGCTGGGGTGTGCTGCCCGAGTTCCAGGGCCGGGGCATCGCGGTGGCGGCCGCACGGGAGGTCATCGGGCGAGCGGGGGCCGAGGGGCGGCACCGCTATCTGCACGCGTTTCCTTCGGTGCACCACGCCGCGTCCAACGCCGTCTGCCGGAAGGCGGGATTCGAGCTCATGGGGGAGTGCGAGTTCGAGTATCCGAAGGGGTGTCTGATGCGGTCCCATGACTGGCGGCTGGATCTGACCGCCATATCCGGCATATCCGGGGTCGCGCCCGGCGGGGCCGCACCGTCCGGAGCCGCACCGTCCGAGGGCGCGTCCCCGGACGGGGGAGGGCGGGACGCGGCGGCCCGCGGCTGAGGATCGTGCCGGTCGGTCCCGGGGTGGCGCCGCGCGCGCCGACGCCGCCGAGGGGGCCCGGGAGACCCCCGCCGGCACCTCGGCGCACCTCGGCGCGCCGAGCGGTCCGACGTCGTGGCCGGGTGCCCGGCCGTGGCCGGTCAGGCGTCCGTGGCCGGTCAGGCGTCCGTGGTCGCGCCGCCGCCGGCCGCGGCGCGGATGTCCGCGACGGCGACCGGCTCGCCGGTCCGGCGGGAGCGCTCGCACGCCTCGGCGATGTACAGGGCCTCCAGCGCCTCGCCGGGCGAGCAGGGGCTCGGCGTACGGCCGGCGGCGACCTCGGTGAAGACGCCCAGTTCCGTGACGTACGCGTCGTGGAAGCGCTCCATGAACGTGGCGTACGGGGCCGCGGCGCGCTGCCAGGACAGTCCGGTCTCGGCCGACGGCAGCGGCGCGCGGTCGTCCAGGCCGACGATCCGGGCGCCCTCGGAGCCGCAGACCTCCAGCCGGACATCGTGGCCCGCGCCGTTGTAACGGGTCGCGGTGACGGTGGCCAGGGTGTCGTCGTCGAAGCGCAGCAGCGCCGCACAGGTGTCGACGTCATCGCCCGCGGCGAAGAAGGGCGCGCCACGGTTGGCGCCCTGGGCGTAGACCGAGACCACCTCGCGGCCGGTCAGCCAGCGGAGGATGTCGAAGTCGTGGATGCTGCAATCCCGGAACAGGCCGCCGGAGGTGGGGATGTACCCGGCGGGCGGCGGTGTCCGGTCGCTGGTGCAGGCGCGCAGGGTGTGCAGCCAGCCCAGCTCACCGGAGCGGAGCGCCGCGCGGGCGGCGCGGTAACCGGCGTCGAAGCGCCGCTGGAAACCGATCTGTACGGGGACGGTGCCGGCCTCGGCCCGCGCCACCACGTCGCGGGTGCCCGGTACGTCCAGGGCGACCGGCTTCTCGCAGAAGACCGGCACCCCGGCGTCCAGGGCCTGGTGGATGAGCGTGGCGTGGGCGCTGGTCGCGGCGGTGATCACCACGCCGTCCAGGCCGTCCGCGTACATCTCCTCGACGCTCGCGGCGGCGCGCACGCCGAGGGTGTCCGCCAGCGACGCGGCGCGCGCGGTGTCCGCGTCCGCGACGACGATGCCGGTGACGCCGGGGACGCCGCGGAGGGTCTCGGCGTGGAACGCGCCGATGCGCCCGGTGCCGATCAGGCCGATCTTCATGCCCGGTTCCTTTCCAGGGGGAGGTGAGGTGAGGGGAAGGCGGAGGGGAGGGGGTGTGCTCTGTCGCCGCGTGCGGGGGGGGCAGCAGGGCGGGGGCGGCGGGGCGGGAGCGGTGGGGCGGGAGCGGACGGACGCCGGGTGTGCTGGGAAGCATGCGCTTTGGAACGGTCCAACGCCGCCGTCCCGGCACCCTGCATGTCTGTATGTCCGTATGTCAACCCCCAGGGCGGCTCAGGTGGGCCGCCCTGGGGGTGTCACGCCGGCTCGCGTTGACGCCGGTCCGGTCAAATGGAAGGATTTCCGCCCATGGAACGGTCCAATGAACGGCCGAGCGCGGACCGGCCCCCGACGATCCGCGGTGTCGCCGAGCGCGCGGGCGTCTCGAAGTCGCTGGTCTCGCTGGTGTTGCAGGGCTCGCTGCGGGTCAGCGACGGCAAGCGGCAGGCCGTGCTGGACGCGATCCAGGAGCTGGGGTACCGCCCGAACGCCGCGGCCCGCAGCCTGGTGGCGCGCCGTACGCACACCGTCGGTGTGCTCCTCGACGACATGCGCAACCCCTGGTTCGTGGAGGTTCTCGACGGTCTGAACTCGCTGCTGCACGCGCACGGGCTGCGGATGCTGATGGCCGACGGACGGCTCGACCGGCGGGCCGGCCAGGGCTTCGCCCGCACCTTTCTGGAGCTGCGGGTGGACGGCATCGTCGTCGTCGGCACGCTGCCGGACAGTGCGGGCCTGGCCGAGGTCGCCGAGCGGCTGCCGACCGTGATCGCGGGCGACCACGGGCCCCGGCTGCCGCGGGTCGACATCGTCGCCAACGACGACGAGCGCGGCGCCCGGCTCGCCACCGAGCACCTCATCGGCCTCGGCCACACCCGGCTCGCCCATATCGCCGGGCAGGGGCTGGTGGGTGAGGCGCGCAGACGCGGTTTCGAGGCCGCCGTACGCGCGCACGGGCCGGGGCTGTCCGCCGTCGTGGAGACCGGGGACGGGACCGAGGAGGGCGGCTACCGCGCCGCCGTCCGCCTGCTGAACCCGGCGCGCGGCGGCGAGCGCCCCACCGCCCTCTTCGCGTTCAACGACATCTCGGGAGTCGGCGCACTGTCCGCCGCGGAGGAGCTGGGCCTGGCGGTGCCCGCCGACCTGTCCCTCGTCGGTTACGACAACACCTACCTCTCGCGCATCCGGCATCTCTGGCTGAACTCGGTGAACAACGCCAGTCACGAGGTGGGCCGCCGGGCCGCGCGCTGTCTGCTGGACCGGATGGAGCGGCCGGACGGGCCCGCCGCCCGCCAACTCGTCGCCCCGGAGCTGGAGATCAGGGGATCGACCGCCCCGCCGCGGACCGCCTAGGGTCGGCGGTCCGGGATGATGTTGAGCCGACCCTTGTCAACGTTGCGGCGGGGCGATATATAAGGAAATGGCCCGTTTGTAGTTGTATCTCGGGTGCGAGACGGCGGGATGCCGAGGCCGAGGCCGAGGCCGGTGCCGGTGCGGACGGTGCGGATCAGCCCCCCGTGGGGCGGCCGGTTCGCCGAGCGGATGCCGGATGCCGGATGCCGGATGCCGGGCGCCGCTGCCCGTCCGGCGGCCGTGCCGATGGGCGCCCGCCGCGTCGCCGCACCCGGCGGACGGCCGAGGGTGGGCGAGGAACCGGGAGCCGGGGACGGACACCGAAGAGTGAGGAGGGAGCGCCGATGACTCTGTCGTGGGACGCGTTCCTGGCCGCTGTGCAGGAGCGGGGTCAGTACCCTTCGCGGCGGGAGGCGGAGCGGGCGGCCCGTGTCGTGCTCGGCCTCCTGGGTGCGCACCTCGTGGGCGACGAGCGGGCGGAACTGGCCGCCCGGCTGCCCGCGACCTGTGTGCTGGTGCTGCTCAATCCGCTCCCCGCCGCCGAGCCGCTCGGCCCCGACCGTTTCGTGCGGGCGACCGCCGCGTGGATCGAGGGAGCCACCGAGGAGACCGCCGAGTGGGATGTCGGCGCCGTCCTCAGCGTCGTGGCCGAAGCCGCCGGCGAGGAACTCATGCGGCGCGTCCTGCTCCAGCTCCCTCCGGGCTATGACCTGCTCTTCGGCCATCCCCGGCAGATCTGACGCCCCGGCCACGCCGGCTGCCCCGCCGTCGGCCGCCCCGTCGGCGGGCGACGGCACGGGCGTACCCGCCGCACCCGGAGCGGGCTCGGTTCATTCCCGCCACCCGCGCCGTCCGCGGTTGCCGGGGCGGCGCGCCGCCCACGCGCGGACCGTGTCGGCGAACCAGTACGGCTTGCCGCCTTCCACCAGGTCCGGCTCCGGCAGCAGTCCGTGCTTGCGGTACGCGCGCACGGTGTCCGGCTGCACCTGGATGTGTGCGGCGATCTCCCTGTACGACCAGAGCCTGCGATCGGTCATCTCTGCGCACCTCCTGGAGCCGTGCGCAGGGCCGGTCCGAGGGGCCGGCGGGGTACCGCGTACGGCTTGGCGATCACTCAGACTGACCCGGTCGGCGGCGCCGGGTGAGCGGCGCGGAGAGCTGTCGACCGGCTGTGACGGAAGTCCCGTACAACGGTGACAGCCGTGACCGAGGCGGGACGGCCGGGGCGGTGCGGGGACGGCCGGGCGGTGGCCGGACCGCGGTGGCCGGGCCGGGGCCCGGCCCGGCGGGCCGTCAGCGCGGGGTGGCCGCCTTGCGCAGCTCGTGTTCGAGGTCCTCCAGGGCCAGGCCCTTGGTCTCCGGTGCGTACCGCTTGCAGAAGAACAGGGACAGGACGCACATCACGCCGAAGAACCAGAACGTGACGCTGGCACCGACCGCGTCGAGCAGCAGCGGGAAGACCAGTGCGACGGAGAAGTTGACCAGCCACATCACGAACACCGCGGCGCCCATGGCCAGTCCGCGCACCTTGAGCGGGAACATCTCGGCGAGCAGCAGCCAGACGCCGGTGTTGAGGGTGGCCTGCATGAAGGCCATGTAGAGGACCATCAGGCCGAGCACCAGATAGCTGACGGCCGTGGAGTGCGGCAGGTGGAAGGACGCGCCGAGCAGGGCCAGCGCGACCGTCATACCGGCCAGTCCGGAGATCAGCATGGGGCGCCGGCCGACCCGGTCGATCAGCGACATCCCGATCGCGGTGGCGATGACGGAGACGGCGCCGACGGCGATGGTGGCGGTGATCGCGGCATTGGTGCCCAGGCCGGTGGCGGCGAGGATCTTGGGCGCGAAGTAGATGACGGCGTTGACGCCGGTGATCTGCTGCACGATCGCCAGCCCGATGCCGACCAGCAGCAGCCGCCGCACCCACGGTGTCCGCAGCTCCTCCCAGGCGCCGCGGCGGGCGTCGGCCTCCAGTCCGCGGGCGTGGTCGATGCGGGCCAGTTCCCCGGCGACGTCCTCGGCGGGCAGGGTGCGGCGCAGCACCCGGGCCGCGTCGTCGGGCCGGCCCTTGCTGATGTACCAGCGCGGGGTGTCCGGCAGGAAGAACAGCCCGATGAAGAGCGCCACGGCGGGCAGCGCGGCCAGGCCCAGCATCCAGCGCCAGGCTTCCCAGTGCGCCAGGACGGCGTTGATGAGATACGCGAGCAGCTGACCGCTGACGATCATCAGGGAGTTGAAGGAGACCAGCCGGCCGCGGATGTGCGGGGGCGCGATCTCCGACAGGTACAGCGGGGTGATGACGGAGGCGCTGCCGACCGCGAGGCCGAGGACGAAGCGGGCCACGGTCATGAACGGTACGGAGGGGGCGAGGGCCACCGCGAGCGCGCCGCCGATGAACACGGCGCCCGCCCACAGCAGGGAGTTGCGCCGCCCCAGCGCGTCGGACATCCGGCCGCCGGCCAGCGAGCCGAAGGCCGCGCCGATCAGCAGCGCGCTGGTGATGACGCCCTCGCCCAGGGAGGTGAGGCCGAAGTGGCTCTCCATGAAGGGCAGGGCGCCGGAGATCACTCCGGTGTCGTAGCCGAAGAGGGCGCCGCCGAGGGCGGCGATGGCGGCGATGCCGACGATGAAGCGTCTGGCGCTGCGGGCCCGGGTGTTCCCGTGCGGGCCGGCGGGCGCCGCCTGGCTGGTCGGAGCGGCCATCGTCAGCTCCGGTTCGCGGTGACGCGGCGGCCGGTGGTCTCGCGCGGGAGGCGGGCGGTGGCCTCGGCATGGCCCTCCCGCCCGTGATCCGGCACGACGGCCGACGTGGGTGGTGCGAGCGGTATGGCGCGGTGGGACGGACAGAGGTCAGGGGTGGTGCGCATGGTGCGGGGGCCTTTCAGGGTGGTGACGAGGGGCGCCTTTCGCGGTGCGGCGGATGCGGCGGCTGTGGCGGCGTGGTGCGCGGCGATGCGGCGGTGCGGCCTCAGCGGTACAGCGCGGGGCGCTCGGCCAGCTCCACGGCGACGCGCTCACCGGTGGCCTGGGCGCGTACCCCGGCCTCGCAGACCGCGGCCGCCGCATAGCCGTCCCAGCAGCTGGGGCCCTCGACCGCACCGCGCCGGGTCGCGTCCACCCAGCGCTGTACCTGCCGGTCGTACGCCTCCTCGAAGCGCTCCACGAAGCCGGGGGTGATGGCGCCGCCCCAGTGGCCGGCGGTGTTCACGAAGACCCCGCGGTCGTCGCCGATCCGGGCGGTGCCGTCCTCGCAGACCGCCTCGCAGCTGACCTGGTAGCCGAAGCGGCAGTTGACGAACAGTTCGGTGTCCACGACGCGGCCGCCGGCGGTCTCGAAGAGGATCAGCTGCGGGTCGCTGAGGCCCTCGGGGGCGTGGCCGGTGGGGGCCGGGCGGAGCACCTGGACCGCGGTGATCTCCTCGTCCAGCAGCCAGCGGGTCACATCGATCTCGTGCACCACCGAGTCGTGGATCATCATCGCGTTGCTGAAGCCGGGCGGTGTGTCGGCGTTGCGGTGTTTGTTGTGCAGCATCAGCGGACGGCCGTAGACGCCGTTGTCCAGCAGGGATTTGAGGGTGAGGTAGTCGGCGTCGTAGCGGCGCATGAAGCCGACCTGGACGCGCCGGTGCCCGAGCGCGGTCTCGGCCGCGACGACGCGCAGCGCGGAGGCCGGGTCCGGGGTCAGCGGCTTCTCGCAGAGCACCGGCAGATCGCGCGCGAAGGCGGCGAGCAGCGCGTCCTCGTGGGCCGGGCCCGGCGAGGCGATCAGGACGGCGTCCACCCCGGGGTCGGCCATGGCGGCGGCCGGGTCGGTGTACGGGGTACACCCCTCGATGCCGTCCGCGAGGCGCTGGACGCGGTCCGCGTCGAGGTCGGCCACCGCCGCCACCCGGGCGCCGCTGATGACGTCGTTGATCCGGCGTACGTGGTCGGCGCCCATCCGGCCGGTGCCGATGACCGCTACGCCGAGGGATGTCTGGTGCTGGCTCATCCGTGTCTCTCCTGCTCCGTGAGTCCGTAGGTCCGTAAGAAGGGGCGGGGGTGTCAGGCGCCGCAGGAGCGCAGGAAGCGCCGGGTGCGTTCGGCGATGGGGAACGGCTGGTCGGGCGGGCAGGGGTACATGTCCTGCTCGACGATGGCGAAGAGATCGACGTCCAGCTCCTGGGCGGCCTCCAGGACGGGCGGCAGGTCGGGCACGCCGAGCGGCGGTTCGCACATCACGCCCTGCTGGACGGCCGGTCCGAAGGGCGTGCCCTTGGCGACGACGTCGGCGAGGATCTCCGGGTCGACCTGCTTGAGGTGCAGGTAGCCGATCCGTTCGCCGTAGGTGCGCAGGAGTTTGACGCTGTCGCCGCCGCAGTAGGCGTAGTGGCCGGTGTCCAGGCAGAGGCCGACCAGGTCGGCGTCGGTGCCGTCGAGGAACCGCGCGACGTGCTCCTCGGTGTCGATATGGGTGTCGGCGTGCGGGTGGACGACGATGTCCAGGCCGAACTCGTCCCGGACCCGCTCGCCCAGCCGCTCCATACCGGTGGTCAGGTGCCGCCACTGCTCGGTGGTCAGTTCGCGCGGTTCGAGCTCCTCGGCGGTCTTGTCGTCGCGCCAGAAGGAGGGGATGACGACGAGGTGGCCCGCGCCCATCGCCTGGGTGAGGGTGGCGACTTCCGAGACATGGGCCCAGGTCTTGTCCCAGACGGCCGGGCCCTGGTGCAGGGAGGTGAAGACCGTGCCGGCCGAGACCCTGAGCTGCCGGCGGGCGATCTCGTCGCGCAGCACGGCGGGGTCGGTGGGCAGGTAGCCGTACGGGCCCAGTTCGATCCACTCGTAGCCGGCCTGGGCGACCTCGTCGAGGAAGCGCTGCCAGGGGACCTGCCGCTCGTCCTCGGGGAACCAGACCCCCCAGGAGTCGGGGGCGGAACCGACGCGGATTCGGTCCAGAACGGGCGCAACGGCACGGGGTGCGGACATGCTGCGGCTCTCCTCTCGCCGGTCGGCGGTGACCGGGAGGCGCTGGGGCGGGGTGTGTGGGGCACAGCCTCGCTGCCGCCCTCAAGAGTGTCAAGACTTCGTCCTGACATAAGGACTTAAGGACTTTGTGACCCAGAGGTCGGCCTGGCAGGGTTCCCTCACTTTCCCCACTCGACGTCAGAATGTAAGGACAAACTATTGACAGGGTCTGACCCTCTTCGTTAGACCTGTGCTCAGAACCGAACCCGCCGAACCCGCCGCGCCGGCCGAACCGAAGGGGCGCACATGACCGAGCCGTACGACCTGATCACGATGGGCCGCATCGGAGTGGACATCTACCCGCTCCAGACCGGCGTGCCGCTGGCCCGGGTGGATACCTTCGGGAAGTTCCTCGGCGGCTCGGCCACCAATGTCGCGGTCGCCGCGGCCCGGCTCGGCCGCCGCACCGCCGTCATCAGCCGCACCGGCCGCGACCCGTTCGGCGACTACATCCACCAGGCCCTGCGCGAGTTCGGCGTGGACGACCGCTGGGTGACCCCGGTGGACGCCTACCCGACCCCGGTCACCTTCTGCGAGATCTTCCCGCCGGACGACTTCCCGCTCTACTTCTACCGCCGCCCCAAGGCCCCCGACCTGGTCATCCGCCCCGAGGAACTGGACCAGGACGCCATCCGGGCCGCCCGCGTCTTCTGGATCACCGGTACCGGACTGTGCGAGGAGCCCAGCAGATCCGCCACCCTCGCCGCGCTGGCCGCCCGCGCCAAGTCCGGCCCCACCGTCTTCGACCTCGACTGGCGGCCGATGTTCTGGGGCGGCGAGGGCGGCGCCTCCAAGGACGGCGGCGCGTCCGGCGCCGCGGCGATGGCCACCGCCCGCCCGTACTACGAGGCCGCCCTCGCCCACGCCACGGTCGCGGTCGGCAACATCGACGAGGCCGAGGTCGCCACCGGACTGCGCGACCCCCGGGCCTGCGCCGAGGCGCTGCTGGCGCGGGGCGTCGAGCTCGCCGTCATCAAACAGGGCCCCAAGGGCGTGCTCGCCGTCCACCGCGACGGCCGCACCGCCGAGGTCCCGCCCACCCCCGTCGAGGTCGTCAACGGCCTGGGCGCCGGTGACTCGTTCGGCGGCTCGCTCTGCCACGGTCTGCTCAGCGGCTGGGACCTGGAGCCGATGATGCGGTACGCCAACGCGGCCGGCGCCATCGTCGCCTCCCGGCTCGCCTGCTCGTCCGCGATGCCGACCGCCGCCGAGGTCGACGCCTTCCTCGCGGACCGGTGACGCCCATGACCGCCCCCGCCCCCCTCGCCGTCCGGGCCTCCGCCGCCCCACCCGTCGCACCTGCCGCCCCCGGCGTACCTGTGCACTCAAGAAGGTGAGTTACGCCTTGACCACTCGGATCAGTGACCTCGCGACGCTGCGGGCCCGGCACCCCGAAGCCGTCGCGGAGGCCGCCGCCCGGCGCGCCCGCCGCCCGCTCCTCGGCGCCGGTGGCCGGCTGATGATCATCGCCGCCGACCACCCCGCCCGCGGCGCGCTCGCCGTCGGCGACCGGCAGCTCGCCATGGCCAACCGTGTCGACCTGCTCGAACGCCTCGTCCTGGCGTTGTCGCGGCCCGGTGTGGACGGCGTCCTCGCCACCGCCGACATCCTGGAGGACCTGCTGCTGCTCGGCGCCCTGGAGGGCAAGGTCGTCATGGGCTCCATGAACCGCGGCGGCATCGCCGGCGCCGCCTTCGAGATGGACGACCGGTTCACCGGCTACCGCCCCCAGGACATCGCCCGGCTCCGCTTCGACGCGGGCAAGCTCCTGCTGCGCATCGACTACGCCGACCCCGGCTCGCTGACCACCCTGGAGGCCACCGCCCGTGCCATCGACGCGATGGCCGAACGCGAACTGCCCACCTTCGTCGAACCGTTCCTCTCCCGCCGGATCGACGGCAAGGTACGCAACGACCTGAGCGCCGCGGCCGTCACCCGCTCCGTCGCCATCGCCTCCGGCCTCGGCGGCACCTCCGCGTACACCTGGCTCAAGCTGCCGGTCACCGACGACCCCGACGCGATGGCCCGGGTCTGTGAGACCTCGACCCTGCCGACCGTGCTGCTCGGCGGCGACATCGGCACCACCGTCCAGGCCCAGGAAGCCGCCTACGAGAAATGGCGCAAGGCGCTGCGGCTGCCCACCGTGCACGGACTGGTCGTCGGCCGCTCCCTCCTCTACCCGGCCGACGGCGATGTGACGGCCGCCGTGGACACCGCCGTGGGACTGCTGTGACCACCGGCCGCCGCGCGAGTACCGGCCGGACCGCGGTACCGGCCGGCACACCCACCGCCACCACCGTGACCCCGCAGGAGACTGGGCACCATGAGCACTGAATTCCACCTGAAGGCCGGCGCGGCGGCGCGCGACGCGTACGCCCTGGACATCGACCCCGCACGGGCCGGCTGGGGCCACTCCGCGCTGCGCGTCCTCGACCTGCCGGCCGGCGGTCACCACTCCTTCGCCACCGGCGACAGCGAATGGATCGTGCTGCCGCTGGCCGGCGGCTGCACCGTGCGGACCGACAGCGGCGAGACCTTCGAACTCACCGGCCGCGAGAGCGTGTTCAGCGGCGTCACCGACTTCGCCTACGTACCGCGCGACGCGCAGGTGCGGATCGACAGCGGCGCCGGCGGCCGGTTCGCGCTCACCGGCGCCCGCTGCGAGCGGCGGCTGCCCGCCCGCTACGGCCCCGCCCACGAGGTCCCCGTCGAACTGCGCGGCGCCGGCCACTGCTCCCGCCAGGTCAACAACTTCGCCGCGGCCGGTGCCTTCGAGTGCGACAAACTCATCGCGGTCGAGGTGCTCACCCCCGGCGGCAACTGGTCGTCCTACCCGCCGCACAAGCACGACGAGTGCCGGCCCGGCGAGGAGTCCGAACTGGAGGAGATCTACTACTTCGAGATCGCCGCCGCGCACGGCACGGACGGCGTCGGCTACCAGCGCGTCAGCCCCTCGGGCCACGGCCGCGGTACCGACGTCCTCGCCGAGGTCCGCACCGGCGACGCCGTCCTGATCCCCGACGGCTGGCACGGCCCGTCCATCGCCGCCCCCGGCCACACCCTGTACTACCTCAACGTCATGGCCGGGCCCGGTACGGACCGGGAGTGGCTGATCTGCGACCACCCCGACCACGGCTGGATCCGCGGCACCTGGCCCGACCAGCCCGTCGACCCCCGCCTCCCCCTCTACGAAGCGCCCGCAGGAGACGCCCGATGACCGCGAAGCCCCCGCCCGGCCCGTCCCGCACCCGCCGGCTGACCGTCGCCCAGGCACTGGTGGAGTTCCTCGCCCACCAGTACACCGAGCGGGACGGCCGCCGCCACCGCCTGATCAACGCCTGCTGGGGCATCTTCGGCCACGGCAACGTCGCCGGCATCGGCCAGGCCCTGCTGGAGTCCCAGGACGCGCTGCCCTACCTCCAGGGCCGCAACGAGCAGGCCATGGTGCACGCCGCCGTCGGCTACGCCCGGCAGTCCGACCGGCTGAGCGCGCACGCCGTCACCACCTCCATCGGCCCCGGCGCCACCAACCTCGTCACCGGCGCCGCCCTGGCCACCGTCAACCGCCTCCCGGTCCTGCTGCTGCCCGGCGACGCCTTCGCCACCCGGCCCGCCGACCCCGTCCTCCAGCAGCTCGAAGTTCCCTACGCGGGCGATGTATCGGTCAACGACGCGCTGCGCCCGGTCTCCCGCTACTTCGACCGGGTGCACCGCCCCGAGGCGCTGATCCCGGCCGCCCTCCAGGCCATGCGCGTCCTCGCCGACCCCGTCGAGACCGGCGCGGTCACCCTCGCCCTGCCGCAGGACGTCCAGGCCGAGGCGTACGACTGGCCCGAGGAGTTCTTCGCCGACCGCGTCTGGCGGATCGCCCGGCCCGCCCCGGACCCCGACGCCCTCGCCGCCGCGGTCCACGCCCTGCGCACCGCCCGCCGGCCGCTGCTGATCGCGGGCGGCGGCGTCCACCACAGCGAGGCCGAGGACGCGCTGCGCGCCTTCGCCGACCGCACCGGCATCCCCGTCGCGTCCACCCAGGCCGGCAAGGGCTCGCTGCGCCACGACCACCCCGCCGACATCGGCGGCATCGGCCACACCGGCACCGCCACCGCCGCCGCGCTCGCCCGCGAGGCCGACCTGGTCCTCGGCGTCGGCACCCGCTACACCGACTTCACCACCGCCTCCGCCACCCTCTTCGCCGCGCCCGAGGTGCGCTTCGTCAACCTCAACATCGCCTCCTTCGACTCCCACAAGCTCGGCGCGCACGCCCTGGTGGCCGATGCGCGGGCCGGTCTCGAAGCCCTCACCGAAGCGCTGTCCGGCCATCGCGTCGAGGCGGCGTACGAGGCGGGCTACCGCACGGCGAAGGCCGACTGGGAGGCCCGGGTGGACGCCGCCTACGCCGCCGACGACGCGAGCGCGCGCCCCTCCCAGACCCAGGTCCTCGGCGCCCTGGACGCGCTCGTCGACGACACCGACATCCTCCTCAACGCAGCCGGCTCCCTCCCCGCCGACCTGCACAAACTCTGGCGCGCCCGGTCCCGCAGGCAGTACCACCTCGAATACGGCTACTCCTGCATGGGCTACGAGATCCCCGCCGCGATCGGCGTCCGGCTCGCCGCCCCCGACCGGCCGGTGTGGGCGCTGGTCGGCGACGGTACGTATCTGATGAACCCCACCGAGATCGTCACCGCGGTCCAGGAGGGCGTCAACATCAACCTCGTCCTCATCCAGAACCACGGCTACGCCTCCATCGGCGGGCTCTCCCAGCAGACCGGCGGCGAACGCTTCGGCACCGACTACCGCTTCCGCGCCGCGGACGGTACGTACACCGGCGCGCCGCTGCCCGTCGATCTCGCCGCCAACGCCGCCTCGCTCGGCATGGAGGTGCTGCGCGCCGCCACCGTCGGCGAGCTGCGCGCCGCACTCGCCACGGCGCGCGCCACGAACCGGCCCACATGTGTCTATGTCGAGACCGAAACGGCTGACACTGTGCCGGGCGCGCCGGGCGCCCAAGCCTGGTGGGATGTACCCGTTGCCGAGACCGCGACGCGGCCGGCGGCGGTCGCCGCCCGCGCGGTGTACGACCGGCACGCCGCCGGCCGCCGCCGCCACCTCTGACCCGAGCTCGTTGTCGTCACCCAGAAAGGCCCCCGCATGAAGACCATCAGCCACTGGATCGGCGGTAAGCCCGTCGAGGGCGTCTCCGGCAACTTCGGTCCGGTCTACAACCCGGCCACCGGTGCCCAGGAGAAGCAGGTCGCCTTCGCCTCCCCCGACGAGGTCGACGCCGCCGTCGCCGCCGCCAAGGAGGCGTTCGCAGGCTGGGGCGTCAGCTCGCTGGCCAAGCGGACCTCGGTGCTGTTCAAGTACCGCGAGCTGGTCGACGCGCACCGCGACGAGATCGCCGCGCTGATCACCGCCGAGCACGGCAAGGTCCACTCCGACGCGCTCGGCGAGGTCGCCCGCGGTCTGGAGATCATCGAGCTGGCCTGCGGTATCCCCGAGAAGCTCAAGGGCGAACTGTCCACCCAGGTCTCCACCCGGGTGGACGTCTCCTCGATCCGCCAGTCGCTCGGTGTGGTCGCCGGCATCACGCCGTTCAACTTCCCGGCGATGGTGCCGATGTGGATGTTCCCGCTCGCCGTCGCCTGCGGCAACACCTTCGTCCTCAAGCCGAGCGAGAAGGTGCCCAGCGCCGCCTTCAAGCTCGCCGAACTGGCCGCCGAGGCGGGCCTGCCGGACGGCGTCCTCAACATCGTCAACGGTGACAAGGTGGCCGTCGACGCCATCCTGGCGCACCCGGACATCGCCGCCGTCTCCTTCGTCGGCTCCACCCCCATCGCCCGCTACATCCACACCACCGGCACCGCCAACGGCAAGCGGGTCCAGGCGCTGGGCGGCGCCAAGAACCACATGCTGGTGCTGCCGGACGCCGACCTCGAACTGGCCGCCGACGCCGCCATCAACGCCGCGTACGGCTCGGCCGGCGAGCGCTGCATGGCCATCTCCGTCGTGGTCGCCGTCGGTGACACCGCCGACCCGCTGATCGGCAAGATCAAGGAGCGCGCCGCCAAGCTGCGGATCGGCCCCGGCGACGACCCGGCCTCCGAGATGGGCCCGCTGATCACCAAGGTCCACCGCGACAAGGTCGCCTCGTATGTGACGGGCGCCGCGGCCCAGGGTGCCGAGGTCGTCATCGACGGCACCGGCTACACCGTCGAGGGCTACGAGGACGGTCACTGGATCGGCGTCTCGCTGCTCGACCGCGTCACCCCGGCCATGGACGCCTACCGCGACGAGATCTTCGGCCCGGTGCTCTCCGTCGTCCGCGTCGAGACCTACGACGAGGCCATCGCCCTGATGAACGCCTCGCCCTGGGGCAACGGCACCGCGATCTTCACCCGCGACGGCGGCGCGGCCCGCCGCTTCCAGCTGGAGGTCGAGGCCGGCATGGTCGGCGTGAACGTGCCGATCCCGGTCCCGGTCGGCTACCACTCCTTCGGCGGCTGGAAGAACTCGCTCTTCGGCGACCACCACATCTACGGCAACGACGGCGTGCACTTCTACACCCGCGGCAAGGTCGTCACCACCCGCTGGCCCGACCCCGCCGACGGCGGTATCAACCTGGGCTTCCCCAGCAACCACTGACGGCGCGGCCGCCCCGGCCGGCCCACAGACGACCCCCTGCCGCACCACCCGTCGGCAGGGGGTCCGCCGTGTCCGCGCCCCGGCGCCGCCGCTCCTCCGGAACAAGGTGGCGGGGGTCACTCCGGGGGACGGGGCGCCCGGTGCGGGGCGTACCTAGGATTCACGGTATGGATCTCCGACTGCGCGGGCGGCGCCGGTACGCGATCGCCGGCGCGCTGGCCCTGCTCATAGGGGGCGGCACCTGGGCGGCTGCCTCCCCGGACGCCGCGCCCGCCGTACACCGCGAGGACCGGGTGCTGGCGATGCCCGGGACGACGGACGGCGAGAAGAAGGGGGTGTCCCTCGACACCTCCTTCTTCACCGCGGCGGGAGCGGACGGCGCCCGGCGGCCCGCGGTGCTGCTGGGGCACGGATTCGGCGGGAGCAAGGACGACGTCCGGGCCCAGGCCGAGCAACTGGCCCGCGACGGCTACGCGGTGCTGACCTGGTCGGCGCGCGGCTTCGGGGAGTCGACCGGGAAGATCGGGCTGAACGACCCCAAGGGCGAGGTCGCCGACGTCAGCCGGCTGATCGACTGGCTGGCGAAGCGGCCCGAGGTGCAGCTCGACAAGCCCGGCGATCCGCGGGTCGGCATCGCGGGAGCCTCGTACGGCGGCGCGATCGCGCTGCTGGCGGCCGGTCACGACCTGCGGGTCGACGCCATCGCCCCGCAGCTCACCTACTGGAACCTCGCCGACGCGCTGTTCCCGCACGGCGTGTTCAAGAAGCTGTGGGCCGGGATCTTCTTCACCACCGGGTCGGCGGGCGGCCCCGCCGGCGCACCGGGCGCGCCGCCCGCAGCGGCCGGACCGCCCGCGGCGAGCGGCTGCGGACGGTTCACGGCGGAGCTGTGCGCGATGTACGAACGGGTCGCCGTCGCGGGTGAGCCGGACGCCGCCGCCCGCGCCCTCCTGACGGCCCGCAGCCCGTCCGCCGTCGGCGACCGCATCAAGGTGCCCACCCTGATCACGCAGGGTCAGACCGACTCGCTGTTCCCGCTCGACCAGGCCGACGCGATGCAGCGGACGATCCGCAAGAACGGCGCACCCGTCGACGTCGACTGGATCGCCGGCGGGCACGACGGCGGCGACCGCGAGAGCGCCCGCGTCGAGGCCCGCACCAAGGCGTGGTTCGACCGCTACTTGAAGGGCGAGCACGGGACGGACACCGGGCCCGCGTTCCGGGTCAGCCGCAGCGGGGGAGTGGACTCCACCAACGGCGCCCTGCGACTGCGCGGCGCGAGCGGCGACCGCTACCCCGGCCTGGCCAACGATCCGCGGCACCTCGCCCTGGCCGGCCGTGAGCAGACCTTCGGCAACCCGGCCGGCGCCGGCCCGCCCGCCATCTCCGCGGTGCCCGGCGCCGGCGCGCTCGGCAACCTCTCCGCGCTCGGCGCCGGGCTCTCCCTCGACTTCCCCGGCCAGTACGCCCGCTTCGACTCGGCGCCGCTGCGCACCCCCCTCCACCTCACCGGCAGCCCCACCGCCACCGTGCGGCTGCACGCCAGCTCCCCGGACGCGGTGTTCTTCGCGAAGGTCTACGACGTCGGCCCGGACGGTAAGCGGCAGGTGCTGCCCGCCCAGCTCGTCACGCCCTACCGGGTCGAGGGCGCCGGGGAGGGCCGGACCGTCCAGCTGAAACTGCCCGCCGTCGACCACGACTTCGCGGCCGGCCACCGGCTGCGGCTGGTGCTCTCGGCCACCGACCTCGCCTACGCCTCACCGGTCCGGCCCGCCACGTACACCGTCTCCCTGGAAGGCGGCACGCTCGCCGTGCCCACCGCGCCCGAGGTGCGCGGCGCGGCCGCCGTGCTGCCCGCGTGGACCTGGGGACTGCCGGCCGCGGCGGCCGTGCTCGCGGCGCTGCTGCTGCTCACCGCCCGGCGCCGGACAGCGGCGCCCGCCCCCGACCCGGCGCTCGCCGGGGTACCACTGAGCATCACCGGCCTGGGCAAGCGGTACGCGAAGTCCGCCGACCGGTACGCCGTACGGGACCTGTCGTTCCGGGTGGAGCGGGGCCAGGTGCTGGGACTGCTGGGGCCCAACGGCGCGGGCAAGACCACCACACTGCGGATGCTGATGGGGCTGATCCGGCCCGACGCGGGCGAGATCCGGGTCTTCGGGCACGCGATCCGGCCGGGCGCGCCGGTGCTGTCGCGGGTCGGCGCGTTCGTGGAGGGCGCCGGCTTCCTGCCGCATCTGTCCGGGCAGGCCAACCTCGACCTGTACTGGCGGGCCACCGGCCGGCCCGCCGCCGACGCGCACCTCGACGAGGCGCTGGAGATCGCGGGCCTCGGCGACGCCCTGCACCGCGCCGTGCGCACCTACTCCCAGGGCATGCGCCAGCGGCTCGCCCTCGCCCAGGCCATGCTCGGCCTGCCGGACCTGCTGATCCTCGACGAGCCGACCAACGGGCTCGACCCGCCGCAGATCCGCGAGATGCGCGAGGTGATGATCCGCTACGCCGCCGCCGGACGCACCGTCATCGTCTCCAGCCATCTCCTGTCCGAGGTCGAACAGAGCTGTACGCACCTGGTCGTGATGGACCGCGGGCAGCTCGTCCAGGCCGGTCCGGTCGCCGAGATCACCGGCTCCGGCGACACCCTGCTGGTGGGCGTCGCGGCACCGGCGGAGCTCTCCGACGCGCTGGTGGAGAAGGTCGGCGCGCTGCCCGGCGTCGCCTCCGCCGTCCGCGCCGAGGAGGGCCTGCTGGTCCGCCTCACCGCCGTGGCCGGCACCCCCCAACTGCTCGCCGACCTCATCCGGCTGGAGGTCCCGGTGCTCCGCGTCGGGCCGCACCGCCGCCTGGAGGACGCCTTCCTCACCCTGATCGGAGGTGACCGGTGACCGCCGTCACCCCACCCGCCCCGGCGCCGTCGGAGCCGCCCGCCGCGCCCGGCTACCGCACACACCGCACCCTCCCGCTGCGCGTCGAGGCGCTGCGCCAGCTCAAGCGGCGCCGCACGCTGGTGATCGCGGCGATCCTGACGCTGCTGCCGTTCGTCCTGGTCGTGGCGTTCGCGATCGGCGGTGACCCGAGCAGCCGCAGCCGCGGCACCGGCCGGATCAGCCTGATCGACACTGCCACCGCCTCCGGCAGCAACTTCGCCGCCACCGTGCTGTTCGTCTCCGCGGGCTTCCTGCTGGTCGTCCCGGTGGCGCTGTTCTGCGGTGACACGGTCGCCTCGGAGGCGAGCTGGTCCTCACTGCGCTATCTGCTCGCCGCGCCCGTCCCACGGGCCCGGCTGCTGCTGAGCAAGCTCACCATCGGGCTGCTGAGCAGCGCCGCCGCGATGGTGCTGCTGCCGCTGGTCGCGCTCGCGGTGGGTACCGCCGCGTACGGCTGGGGCCCGCTCCAGCTGCCCACCGGCGGCGCGCTGCCCGCGGGCGAGGCGGTGCCCCGGCTGGCGGTGGTGGTCGGCTATCTCTTCGTCAGCCAGCTGGTCACCGCGGCGCTGGCGTTCTGGCTCTCGACGGTGACCGACGCGCCGCTGGGCGCGGTCGGCGGCGCGGTCGGCCTGACCATCGTCGGCACCGTCCTCGACCAGGTCACCGCGCTCGGCGACTGGCGCGACTTCCTGCCCGCCCACTGGCAGTTCGCCTGGGCGGACGCCCTGCAACCCCAGCTGGAATGGCCGGGGATGATCCAGGGCTCGGCGGTCTCGGTGGCGTACGCGCTGGTGCTCTTCGCCCTGGCCTTCCGCGGCTTCGCGAAGAAGGACGTGGTGTCCTGACGGCGGCCCGGCCCCCGTGCGCCGGGCCGCCGCGGATCACCGCCGTCCGCGCGTATCTCCACCCGGCGCGCGCCACCCGGTCCGCCACCGCCGCGGGCCGGTGCCCGACCGCGGCCCGGCCGGACGGCGAGGTCCGCCGGGAGCGCCGGGGCCCGGTCCGCTGACCCGGCGCGCCCCGGCCGCGCTCAGGCGGACGGCCCCTGCATCTGCGCGCTGACCCACTGCATCGTGCCCTCGCTGAGCCCCTGTACGTAGGTCTGGCCGCTGTGCGTACCGCCCGGCACGATCTGCAAGCGGGTCTTCACCGGCCCGTGCCCGTACTGCGCGATGAACTTCCGGACCTTGGGCAGCACCGTGCCCTCCTGGGAGCCGTCCTGGAACGCCAGGTAGACCGGCGGTCCGCCGCGCGCGATCAGCCGCCGGGCCAGCACCTCGGGGTTGTTCTCGCGCTCCGCCTTGGCATGGCCCTTCCACAGCGGGGAGTCCGGCACGATGTCCGGGCCGTTGGGGATGGCCACCTTGAACGTGTCCGGGTTCTGCAACACGTTCTTCAGCGCCGCGAAGCCGCCCGAGGAGGAGCCCATGACGGCCCAGCCGTTACGGGTCTTGAGGGTGCGGAAGTTCTGCCGGACCAGATCGGGCACGTCCTTGCTCAGCCAGGTGCCGATCTTCGGCTGCCCCGGGATGTCGCTGCCGTCGTAGTACTGCTTGTCATTGGGGTTGAGCACCGGCATCACGACGATGAACGGGAGGCTGGTCCCCGCCTTGGACATCTGCGCCAGGCTCTCCTCCAGCTTGAGGTCCGAGCCGATCCAGTAGTTGACGGGGTATCCGTAGGCGCCGGGCAGCGCCTCCATCACCGGGAAGCCCTTGTCCGCGTTCTCTTTCTTGTAGTACTCCGGCGGCGCCCACACCCATACCTTCCCGGTGAAGCCCGACTTCGGGCCGTGCAGGGTGGTCAGCGCGATCGGTGTGTTCTCCCCGGCCCCGCCGACCCGGCTCGTCTCCTGGAAGGTGATCGGGTGGGTCGGCAGCTGCGCCAGCGACCCCTTGCCCGGCGGCGGGGCGTGCAGCGCCGCCCCCGCCTTCGGACCGCCGAAACGTACGGCGGAGGGCGGCGCGTCGCTCGACCCGCACCCGGCCGTGGCGGCGAGAACGGTCAGGGTGATCAGCGTGACCACCGGGGTGAACAGGGCTTTTCGCACGGGGCCTTCTCCTTGCCGAACGTGCCGGGACATCTCCCGGCTGGCCAGCAAGAGGGCACCGTGATGGCCGGGGGTTTCCCTTCCGGGGTGTCTGGTTGCTCGCACCGGCCGGACCGCCGTCGGCCAACCCGCTGTGACCTGTGGGGTTTACGCGGAGCAGAAGACGGGTTTACCGTCATTTTCCCGGCGGCGCCGTAACCCGGTACCGGAAAAGCCGCGACAGGGCCGTTCCGAAGCGCCCGGCAACGGACCGTATTCTCTCGGTATGACCTGGTCGCGCGCGCTGAAACAGACCGCCCGCTCCGGGCTGACGATCGAGCGGGCCAAACTCACCCCGGTGATCGCCGTCCGCGGCACGATCGGCGTCGCCATCGTCATCGGCCTGTGCCTGTGGCTAGGCAACCCCACCCTCGCGGTCTCCTCCGCCTTCGGCGCGTTCGCCTCCGGTATCGCCACCTTCCAGCGCAGCATGCGGCCGCGCCCGGTCCTGGCGCTCGCCGTCGCCGCCGGCCTGGCCGTCTCCACCTTCCTCGGCTATCTGGCCGCCTCCCATATCGTCTGGTTCCTGCTGCTGCTCGTCGGCTGGACCTTCCTCGCCGGGATGGCCTGGGCGATCGGCCCGGTCTCCGGCCTGGCCGGCACCCAGACCGTGGCGATCATGCTGGTCACCGTCACCCTGCCGACGTCCGTCCTGGGCGCCCTGGAACACGCCGCCCTGATCGCCTTCGGCGGCCTCGTCCAGGCCACCCTGATCGTCGTCTTCCCGGTCCGCCCCTGGGGCGTGCAGCGCGACGCACTCGCCGACGCGCTGGCCGCCGAGGCCGACTACGCCCGCCGGCTGCGGCACGACCCGGTCGCCCCGTTCGACCCGCAGCCCCTCATGGACGCCCGGCTGGCCTCCGCCGTGACCCCGCGTCAGGCCAGGCGCCGCCCGGCCCAGCTGCACGGCCCGCGCGGTCTGGCCGAACGCGTCCGGCCCGTCCTCGCCTCGCTCGCCGACCCGGTCGTCGGCGTCCCCCTGAACGGGCCGGAACGGGACCGCGCCCGCGATCTGCTCGGCGCCGCCGCCACCGTCCTGGACGCCGTCGCGAGCGCCGTGCGGCACGCCCGGCCCGTCCGGCTGCCGCCCGAGGCCATGGCCACCCTCGAAGTCCCGGTCAGCGGCCCGATGCTCACGGGGGCCGCCCGCCGCTCCGCCTACCGCCTGATCTCGCTGCTCGCCGACGCCGTCGAACTCACCGACGAGCCGGTCCGGGCCACCCGCCTCACCACCCCGGCCGAACGCGGCCATCTGCTGCGCCCCAGCGTGCCCCGGCTCGTACCGGTGGCGCTGCGCGCCCTGCGCCGCGAGGCGCGCTGGTCCTCGCACATCTTCCGGCACGCCCTGCGGGTCTGCGCGGTCGCCGCGGCCGGCTACCTGCTGGGCACCGCGCTGCCGTTCGGGCACGGCTACTGGGCGCCGCTCACCTCCGTCATGGTGATGCGCCCCGACTTCGCCCAGACCTACTCCCGTGGTGTCGCCCGCTTCAGCGGCACCCTCGTCGGGGTCGCCATCGGCGGCGCCATCATGGCGCTGGCCCACCCGGGGATGTACGTCTGCGCCGGGCTCGCCGTCGTCTGCGTGCTGCTGATGTACCTGCTGATGCGCACCGGCGTCTCGGTGACCTCGGCCTGCGTGGCCGCGTATGTCGTCTTCCTCCTCGGCATCGCGGGCGCCGGCTGGGAGCAGACCGTCCTGGAACGCATCGTGCTCACCCTCGTCGGCGGGCTGCTCGCGATGCTGTCGTACGCGCTGTTCCCCGCCTGGGAGACGCCCAAGCTGCGCGACCGGCTCGCCGAGTGGCTGGCGGCGAACGGCCGCTACGCCGTGGCCGTGCTGGACGGCTACGCCCGGCCCGCCCAGCGCCGCCCGCGGCAGGTCCGCGAGGCCCTGCTGGACTCCCGCGCGGCCCGCGCCGCCTGGGAGGAGAGCGAGGCGCGGGCGGCGAAGGAACCGGTGCGGCACCGCGGCCTCTCGCGCTCCGCGGCGGACGCGGCCAGCGCCGCGCTCGGCACGATGGGCCGGGTCACGATGATCATGGAGGCCCACCTCCCCGGCAAGGACGCCGAACCGTCACCCGGCGCCGCCGCGTTCGCCACCGAACTGCGCGCCTCCCTGGAACGGGCGGTGCAGGACGTACGGGAGCGGCGCGCACCGGACTGGGGCGCGCTGCGCGCCGTATGGGAGGACTGGGAAGCCGGGAGCGGTGGCCAGGACGTCGCGCTGCGCGCCGCCGATCTGCTCCTCGACGCCCTGGACGAGTTCGCGCAGGCACTGTCGCGCGGACCGGGCGGCCGCAACCGGGCGGCACGCGGGCCGGACCGGCGCGGGGACGGCGGGAAGCGTGGGGAACGCGGGACGGCAGCGGCTGACGAGAACGGCTGAGGAGAACGGCTGGCGGGCGCGGCCGACGTGCGCGTCAGCCGGTGGGCGCGCCCCTCGGCGGACCGGGCGCCAAGGGCTCCGGGGCGCCGGCCGGCCGCTCCGGATGAGCGGGCGCCGCCCACCGGTACCGTCCGGGCAGGAACCATTTCGCCCCTCCAGTAGTCTTCATAATTGCCCGTAATTGACGCCTTTGGTGATCCACTGGTGCCGTCTGGGCCCGTGATGTCCGAGGCCCCCCTCTCGGGGGACTGTCGTCCAGTCGAGAGAGAGCAAGCGAACTCCCCATGGCGTCCAGCACTTCGTCCGGTACGTACGACATAGGCATCGACCTCGGCACGGCCAACACCCTGGTGTACGCGCGTGGCAAGGGCGTGGTGCTGAACGAGCCGTCCGTCGTCGCCGTCAACGCCGCGGGCGAGGTCATCGCCGTCGGGGCGGAGGCCAAGCGGACCATCGGCCGCACCCCCTCCGGGATCACCGCGATGCGCCCCCTCAGGGAAGGCGTCATCGCCGACTTCGACGCCGCCGAGCAGATGCTGCGCGCCCTGATGAAGAAGGCGCTGCCCAGCCGCCGCTTCTCCAGGCCGCGGGTCGTCATCTGCGTGCCCTCCGGCATCACCGGTGTCGAGCGGCGCGCGGTCATCGACTCCGCCCGGGGCGCCGGGGCCCGCGAGGTGCATCTCATCGAGGAGCCGATGGCCGCGGCGATCGGCGCGGGCCTCCCGGTGGACGAACCGGTCGGCTGCATGGTGGTGGACATCGGCGGCGGCACGACCGAGGTCGCCGTCGTCTCCATGGGCGGCATCGTCACCGCCCAGTCCGTACGGGTCGCGGGCGATGCGCTGGACGCCGCGATCAGCACGTACGTCAAGAAGAAGCACTCGCTGGCCATCGGGGAGCGCACCGCCGAGGACATCAAGATCGCCATCGGCTCCGCGGCGCCGACCCCGATCGGCGTCGACGAGGACGGCGAGCCCGACCACCGCGCCTCGTACACCATCCGCGGCCGCGACCACGTCAGCGGGCTGCCCAGGATCCAGGAGATCACCGAGGAGGAGGTCCGGGACGCGCTGGCCGAGCCGGTCGACGCGATCGTCCGCGCCGTCCACCGCACCCTCGACGAGTGCCCGCCGGAGCTCTCCGGCGACATCATCGAGCACGGCATCGCCCTCACCGGCGGCGGCGCCCTGCTGCGCGGTCTGGACCGGCGGCTGCGCGAGGAGATGGGCGTCCCGGTGCGGGTCGCGGATCAGCCGCTGGACTGCGTCGTCAACGGCACCGCCAAGTGCGTGGACGAGTTCGCCGCGCTGCACGGGCTGCTGACGGGCGCGAAGGAGCAGCCGCGGAAGACCGTCCGGCTGTGAGGAACCGCGCGAGCGGGCGCTGACGGCGCCGCCACCGGCAGGGTGGCGGGGTGCGCGTGACCGGCGGCGGTGTGTCGGGTGTCTGCCGTGTGACCGGTGTGAGCGGGTGACCGGTATGAGCGGTGCGGTCGGCGGTCCCGGACCGGCCGGCCGTACCACCCGCCTGCTCGGTCCACCCGCCTGCCGGTCCGCCCACCTGCTCGGTCCGCTCGCCCGTCCGGCCCGTCGTCAGCTGCCGGCCGCGCGCGCCGAGAGGTAGCTCTCCACCCCGTCCAGGACGCGTTCCAGGCCGAACTCCGGCGCCTGGCCCCGCCCGGCGGCAGCGGCCTCGACGGACGCGACCGCGGCGGCGAGCGCGGGCGGTGGTGTCCGGGACCTCGCCGCCCGGCCGGTGGGGTACGGCGAGCCCGGCCGGCTGGTGAGTGTCGGCCGTACGGCCCGGCGGGCCGCCGGGGCGGGTACGCGGGCGAGGCGTTCTGCGTCTTCGCCTCCGCGCAGCTGACGTACGACTGGCGCGATCCCACGGCGCAGAAGAAGCTGACAGCGCAGGCGTACGCAGGCGCCGGCCGGCGGACGCCGGAGCTGATCGAGACCCTGTGGGGCGCCCGTGACCGCTACTTCGACGCCATCGGCCGGGTCGATGTGCCGCGCTGGTCGGCGGGCCGGACCGTCCTCCCCGGCGACGCCGCCTACGGTGCGACGGTCGGCGGTACGGGCACGGGCTCGGCGATCGTGGGGGCCTGTGTCCTCGCCGGGGAACCGGCCGCCGCGGGTGGCGACCGCCGCGCGGCCTTCACGCGCTGTGAACGGCGGCTGCGGCCCTGTGTCACACGGTGTCAGGAAGGCGGCCGGGGCGTGGGCGAGTTCCTGGCGCCGGCCACCCGGGAGGCGATGGCCGCGCGCAACGCCGCGCCGAACGACCCGGCCGCCGTCGCGGCCATGCTGGCGCAGGGTCAGGATCTGGCCGCGGACATCGCGTGGGAGGACTGTCCGGCCAGGTGCGGCGGGGTGGTGCCGTCGGTGACCGAGGGCGGCGGATCCATACGCACCGCGTGACGGCCGGCAGCCGGTGTCGCGGAATGACGTGATCCGCAGTTGTCAAGGACTGGTGACCAGGGGTCAACAAGTGATCAAATCCGGTTATGCTACTTCCGGTTCGGCTACGGGCAGTTGCCACGGGTGACGTCTGTGGCGGCACCGTCCGTGGAGCCGTGGCCCATGAGTCGTCCTGTGATCTTTCGATGGTTTGAGGGTTTTGAGGGTGCAGATGGTGCGAGAAGGATCGTCGCCCGGGGGTCCGCGTCCCGCCTCGGTTCTCGCGTGGCTCGTGCCCGCCGCGGTGACCGCCGTGGCCGCGGCCGTCGCCACGGTGACGGTGCACTCTTTGGCGCGGACGTCGGTCGTGTGGATCGGTGTGGCCGCCACTGTCGCGGTGGCCCTGGTGACCGCCGAGCTGTCCCGCCGCGGCCGGGCGCTCGCGGAGCTGCGCGAGCGGGTCGCGGCGCAGCAGGCCGTGCTGGTCCGCCAGGAGGCGGAGAGCGTCCGGCTGTCGGCGGAACTGCTGCCCGAGGCGGTGGCCCGGCTCGGCCAGGGCGAGTTCCCCGAGGACGTGCTCGCGTCGCTGTCGGACCGGATCGCCCGCCAGGCCCGGGAGGCGGGGCTCACCCCCGAGTTCGCCGCCGCCCACCAGGCCGTGCTGCGGTCCGTCCTGGAAGCCGTCGTCGCGGTGGAGGATCTGCGCGAGTCCGCCCAGCGGGCGTTCGTGAACATCGCCCGCCGGGTGCAGGCGATCGTCCACCAGCAGGCCCAGGAACTCCGCGAGATGGAGGACCGTCACGGCCAGGCGCCGGACGTCTTCGGTGACCTGCTGCGACTGGACCACGGCACCGCCCTCATCGGCCGCCTCGCCGACTCCATCGCGGTGCTCGGCGGCGCCCGCCCCGGCCGTCAGTGGAGCCGGTCGGTACCGCTGTTCAGCGTGTTGCGCGGCGCGATGTCCCGGATCATCGACTACCAGCGCGTCGAACTGCACTCCGTCTCGGAGGTCGCGGTCGTCGGTACGGCGGTGGAACCGCTGATCCACGCCCTCGCCGAACTGCTGGACAACGCCACCCGCTACTCCCCGCCGCAGACCCGGGTGCATGTGACCGCCGTCGAGGTGCAGTCCGGTATCGCCGTGGAGATCGAGGACGGCGGCGTGAGCATGAGCGAGGAGGCCCGCAAGCGCGCCGAGCGGATGCTGCGCCAGGCCCAGCAGGGCATCGACGTCAACGACCTGGGGGAGACCCCGCGGCTGGGCCTGGCGGTGGTCGGCCGGCTCTCGCAGCTCTGCAACTTCCAGGTGTCGCTGCGCACCTCGGCGTACGGCGGGGTCCGCGCGGTGGTGATCGTCCCGCAGGACCTGATCACCACCGCCCCGGCGACGGGCCGCGCGCACGGTATCGGCACCGCGTCGGGCCCCCGGACGGTCCGCACGGAGCACGCCGCCGCGCACATACCCGCGCACATCCCCGCACAGGGCTCGCCGCGGGGCGCGGTGCGCCCGCCGGCTGCGCCGGTCGCGCAGGCCCCGGCGGCTCCGGCGGCGCACGAACCGCCGCGGGCGGCTGACCTGCGGGACGACACCCTGGGCGACCTCCCGCAGGTGGCCGAGCGGACCCCGGGCGGTCTGCCGCAGCGGCGCCGTAAGGCACGGGCCACGGCTCCCGCGGCGCCGCAGGTTCCCGGGGCCGCCCCGGCCCCCGTCACCGCTTCCCCCGCCCCCGCACCGGACGACGCACCGCAGGTGCAGCCCGGTATGTGGCTGGCGGCGTTCCAGAGCGGTCTGTCCGGCGAAAGCCAGACGCCCGCGTCCGCCGGCGCCTCCGGTGCGGCCGGTGCAGTCCGTGAGAAGAGTGACGAGCCGTCGGAAAAGAGTGAGTAGCCATGATTCAGCACCGGCCCAACATGGACTGGATGCTCAAGGACCTCGCGGAGAGCGTTCCGCAGACCCGACACGTCGTCGTGCTGTCCTCGGACGGCCTGCGGATGGCCCAGTACGGCACGGACACCGACACCGCGGACAGACTGGCGGCGGCCTGTGCCGGACTCCAGAGTCTGGCGGGCGCCGTCTCCGCGGAATTCCCGCAGAGCGACGGCCGGATGCGGATGGTCGTCATCGAACTGGACGGCGGCTTCTTCTACTTGATGGCGGCGGGCGCCGGGGCTTATCTGGCGGTGCTGGCCGACGAGGGAGTGGACGCGGGGCTGATAGGCCAGCGGATGCGGGATCTGGTCGCCCGCATCGGCGAGCACCTCAGCAGCCCACCGCGCCACGACGGACAGGCCGGATGAACCGGCCCGCCGAACGGCAGGACAGGGCCGGGCGAAGCGGGGCGTCGGCATGAGCGAGGCGGACCAGGACTGGGAGGACCAGAGCCCCGAGCGGCTCTATGTGATCACCGGCGGGCGCAGCGGCGCCTCCGGGAAGTCCGCCTCCCTCGACCTGGTCACGCTGATCGTGTCGAAGACCGGCCCCAGGCTGGGGATGCAGCCCGAGCAGACCGCGATCGTGCGGCTGTGTCACTCCCCGCTGTCCGTGGCGGAGCTGTCCGCCTATATGCGGCTGCCGGTCAGCGTGGTCACCGTGCTGCTGGGTGATCTGCTGGCCGACGGCCGGGTGGTGGCGCGTGCGCCCGTCCCACCCGCTCAACTTCCCGACCGTGCCCTGATTGAGGCGGTGATCCATGGACTTCAACAGCTCTGAGACGCTTCTTGAGCACCCGGCCGAGGGGCCGCGGGCCGAGGACGAACTGCCGCAGACGGCCGCCGCCGCGGTCAAGGTGGTGATCGTCGGCGGCTTCGGTGTCGGCAAGACGACTCTGGTCGGTTCGGTCAGTGAGATCCGGCCGCTGACGACCGAGGAGACGATGACCCAGGCCGGTGTCGGGGTGGACGACACCGTCGGCGTCGAACGCAAGACCTCCACGACCGTGGCGATGGACTTCGGCCGCATCAGCCTCAACGACGAACTGGTCCTCTATCTCTTCGGCACCCCCGGCCAGCAGCGGTTCTGGTTCCTGTGGAACGGCCTGTTCGACGGCGCCCTGGGCGCGGTGGTGCTGATCGACACCCGTCGGCTGGAGGTCAGCTTCGACGTCATCGGGCGTCTGGAGGAGCGCGGCGTCCCGTTCGTGGTGGCCGTCAACACCTTCCCGGACGCGCCCGTCCACGCCCTTGAGGAACTGCGCACCGCCCTCGATCTGCCGGCGGAGGTACCGATCATCGACTGCGACGCGCGGCTGCGCACCTCCAGCCGCGATGTGCTGATGGCGCTGATGCGCTATCTGCACTCGCTCGCCGCGGCCTGAGCCGCGCCACGGGAATCCGGAGAGCAGGAGAGCAGGAGAACCGAGGAGCCGGAGAGCCGGAGCGCCGGAGAGCCGCCCGGCGATTCCCTCCCCCCCCGGGTGTCCTGAAGTGTCCGGAGCGCGGTGCCGGGCGCCGGGCTCCCGATACCTTGATCCCGCAGGCGGGGCAGCGGTGCGGTACGGCCGTACGGGACCGGCCCCGGGACAGGCAGGGGGAGTTGCGGCATGGTGGATCCCATCTCGATCGGTGCGGTCACGGCGGTCCTGGGCGCGGTGACGGCGTCCATGGCCAACGAGGCCGGGAAGCGGGCCTGGGAGTCGGTCGGCGTACTCGTCCGGCGGATCGCCGGGCGGGAGACGCCCGCACCGGACGGCAGCGACGCGCGGGCGGCCCTGGCCGGACTGCTGGTCGAGGGCGCCCAGCGCGATCCGGCGCACGCCCGCGCCCTCGCCGCCTGGCTGAACGGCGCCCCGCGGCCCGGCGGCGCCGACGCCGTACCACGTCAACTCCCCGTCTCCGTACGGTTCTTCGCCGACCGCCAGGACCCGCTCAAGCGACTCGACCGCGAGGCCGGGCGGCCGGCCGACGGGCGGCCGCGGCTCGCCCTGGTCCACGGCCCGGACGGCATCGGCACCAGCGCGCTGGCCGTCCACTGGGGCAACGCCCACCTGGCACGCTTCCCCGACGGGCAGCTGTACGCGGACCTGCGCGGCCCGGCGCCGGACGGCGCGCTCGACCAGGCCACCGTGCTGCGCCTCTTCCTCCGGCAGCTGGGGTTCCCGGACGGGGCGATCCCGCCGGCCGCCGAGGACCGTGCCGACCTGTACCGCACCAGCGTCGCGGACCGTCGGCTGCTCGTCGTCCTCGACCACGCGCAGTCGGCCGCCCAGGTCATGCCGCTGCTGACCTCGGCGGCCGGGGTGTTCACGATCGTGGTGGCCCGCCGCCCGCTGAGCGGTCTGGACGCCGTACCGGTCCCCGTCGGCCCGCTGCCCGAGAAATACGCCCGCGACCTCCTCGGCCGGCTCACCGGTGAGGAGACCCTCGCCGCGGCGCGGGCCGCGCTGCCGGAGGTGCTCGCCCGGTGCGCCGGCTCGCCGTTCGCCCTGCGGGCCGCCGCCGTACGGCTGGCGGAGCCGGCCCATCCGCACCAGGAGGTGTCCGTGCGCGACGACGACCCCGTCCGCACCGCCGCCGAGGACGCCTACCAGGACCTCGCCCCGGACGCCGCGCGGCTCTACCGCCTGCTGGCGCTGCGCCCCTGGCCCGCCATCGGCCCCGATCTGGCCGCCGCCACCGCGCAGCTCACCGCTCCCCGGGCCGCGGCGCTGCTCGCCGAACTGGCCGCCCGCCGGCTGCTGGAGACCACCCCCACCGGCCACTACCGCTACCGCCCCTCCGTACGGCGGCACGCCGAGACGGCCGCCGCCCACGAGGACGGCATCGCCGGCTGCACCGCCGCGGTGACCCGGGCGGTGGCCGCCTCGCTGCGGTTCGCGGTCCGCGCCGACCGCGCCGTGCTCCCCCAACGCTGGCACCTGGGCCCGCTGTACGCGACGCTGGAGCCGGGCCCGTACGCCGACCAGGGCGAGGCGCTGGCCGCCCTCACCGGTGAGCTGGGCCGGCTCCTCGAAGCCGTCCGGGCCGCCGAGGAGTTCGCAGACCCGGACTCCGTCTGCCAGCTGTGCGAGGCGCTGTGGGCGGTGCAGCTCAAGGCGGGTCGCCATGACGAGCTGCTGCCCGCCCTCCGCGCGGGGGTGCGGGCCGCGGACGCGTTGGAGGCCGCGGCGCATCCGGCCGTCGGCGCCCCCGCCGCCGACGGTCTCGCCGCCCGGTCCCGGATGGCCGGGCGGATGCACACCCAACTGGCGCTGGCCCTCACCGAGGTGCGGCACTACGAGGAGGCCGAGTCCGAACTCCGCGCCGCCGCCGAGGCGGAGCGCCGCGCCGGCCACCTCCGCGGCCGGGCCACCGCCGTCGAGACCCTGGGCCTGCTCCGGCTGCGGCAGTGGCGCTACCGGGAGGCGTACGACCACTTCGACGAGGCCGCCGCGCTGCTCGCCGGTATCCCCGAGGACGGTGCGGGCGCCGCCGACCTGCCGCGCGCCCGCGCGCTCCTGGAACGCCACCGCGGGCGTGCGCTGCGCGGCCTGGGCGACTGGGACGAGGCCCGGGAACGGCTGGTGCGCGCCCTGCGCTTCTTCCGGGACAGCGCCGAACCGTACAACACCGCCCGCACCCTCACCGACCTCGCCGAGACCCACCTCGACGCCGGTGACCCGGCTGCCGCGCTGCCCTTGATCGACGAGGCGGCCGCCCTGCTCCAGGAGGAAGGGGCGGCCTTCCCCCTCGGCCTCCTCCGGGCGCTGCGCGAACGGTGTGCGGCGGAGACGGAGTGAGGGGGACGGAGTGAGGGGGACGGCGGGCGTCAGCCGAGCGGGGTGACCGTGAGGTGGTGGGCGGCGCCGCCCGTCCGTACGGTCAGTCCGCCCGCCACCAGTTCCCTCAGCGCCGTGCCGCCGGCCAGTGCGGCGTGCAGCGCGGAGGCGCCGGCGGCGGGATCGGCGGCCGAGGGCGCGGCGGTGAGCCGCAGCAGATCGCCCGCGCGGGTGCGTACGGTGCAGTCGCCCGGTCCCGTGATGTACGCGGCGAGCGCGCAGTGCGGCCACCGGGCCAGCACCTCGGCGCACCAGTCGGCCGGTGGCCCCAGCCGCGGATCGGCCGCGTCGCCGTACCGGAAGATCACATCGGCCGACCCCGCGGCCCCGGGGTCCGCGGTGTCCTCGTGTACCGCCAGGTGCGCCGCCACCTCCCCGGCGGACCCCTCCCCCGGCGGTTCGCCGGCCGGTTCGTGGCCCGGTTCCGCGAAGCGGCGCAGCGCGACCTCGCCCGCCCGCGGCAGCCGGGTCAGCACCCGCAGCGGGGCGGTGCGCAGCGGCGGATCGTACGGCGGCAGGGGCAGCGGGTCGAGCAGCGCGGGCCAAGGAGGCTCGGGAATCCCGATGAGGCGGTAGAAGACCTCCCGCAGCAGCGTCGCCGACGCGCCCGGCGCGGAGGTGGTCAGCGCCGCCGGGCCCGGCAGCGGACGGTGCCCGTCGAGCAGCGTCTCGACCTGCCGTCGCAACGGCGCCCGCGGATCGAGACGCGGCGCCGTGCGGACGAACTCCGCCACCGGGGAGCGCGGGTCCAGCCCGGAGAGCGGTGCCGCGCCCAGGAGGACGGGGATGCCGAGCGCGGCCGCGTAGTAACTCACCGAGCCGTGGTCCCCGATCACCGCGTCCGCGGCGAGCAGCGCCTGCCGCCACCCCTCCAGGGGGTCGAGCAGCGCCAGGCCGCCGCGCCGCGCCCGGTGCAGCCAGGCCCTGATCTGCCCGGGGCCGTGACCGTGCCAGATATTGGGGTGCAGAACGGCCGCGAGCCGGTACTCGTCGGCGGGGAGTTCGCCGGTCAGCCGGGGGAGCAGGGAGGGCAGCAGGTCCTCGGCGCCGCCGTCACCGAAGAGCGACTCCGGGTTCCAGGTGGAGTTCAGGACGAGCAGCCGCTGTCCGTGCCGTACGCCGAGCGCCCGGCGGAACCGGTCGCGGTGCGGGCGGGCGGCCAGCATCCGGTCGAAGCACGGATCCCCGGCGAGCACGGCGGTCGGCGCCGCCGGTGGGCACGCCGCCCGCAGCCGTACCAGCTGCTCGGGATGGGAGAGCACCATCGCGTCCGCGATGGGCGTACCGTCCGCGAGCAGCCACTCCGGCGACATCCCGAAAACAGGCGCGTCCGGCGTCCGGCGTCCGGCGTCCGGCGTCCGGCGTCCGGCGTCCGGCGTCCGGCGTCCGGCGTCCGGCGTGGCCAACGTTTTATTGTATCCGACGCCGTGTGACAGGACGGCCAACTTCCCCTGGAGCGCGTGGAGTTGGCCGCCGAAGCTGGCTGAGACGGCCAGGGCGACCGGTGTCCGCAGCGCCTGCTCCCACGGCAGCACCGGCACCTCGACCTCGGCGAGCAGCTGGGCCACCCCGGCCTGGAACGGCGACGACCCCGTACAGGTCGCCAGCAACTGCACCCTGGTGTCGTCACGGAAGAGCGGCAGCACATCCAGCAGCCGGGTCGCGGACGTGACGTTGTGCACCACGAACAACACCCGCAGGCACTGCCCCCGGGTGTCCCACCGCCCGGACTCGTCCCCCACCGGGACCCGTATCCATCCGTCCGGCCGCTCGTCCACCCAGCCCCCTCGTCGCCCATCGCGCCACACTGTCACCACGCGTAAGGCCAGTCACGATAGCCGCGGGCGCGAGGCAGGGTGCCGTTAGTGCGCGGCGCGCCAGGAGCGCTCCAGCCGGTCGGCGAAGTCCTGCATCGTGAGGTTCTCCCTGGGCGGGCACCGCGGGCCCGGCACCTGGTGAGGATACGGAGCACGCTGGTTCCCCGGGGCGGCCGGGGCGGTAAGGCGAACCCCCCCACACCATGGTGGCGCAGGCTGTACCCCAGGTGGGGTGTGCGCACCATCGTGCCGCGTCCGTCTGATCCATACCGTTCTCACCAGGGAAAACAGCCACTCCGGCGCAGTCGGCGGGTGGCGGGACCGAGGCCGGGACTCCGGTCGTCAGACGCCGGAGGGCACAGAGATGGTCAGGCTTCGTACGGTGAAACGCGCGGCGGGCGGCGGCAGCGTCGGCGCGGGCAGACACGGAGCGGACGTGTCCCGGGGCGGGGCGGCCGGCTACGGCGAGGCGTCCTTCCACGGCGCCGTCGGTCCGCGGGGCGGCGCCCGGTACGAGGACGCCTTCGCCCCGGAAGCGGCGCTGACACTCGACGGGGTGACCCGCAGCTACCGCCGCGGCGGCCGGTCGGTGAACGCTCTCGACGGGGTGAGCCTCACGGTGCCGCGGGGCCGGTTCCTGGCGGTCATGGGCCGCTCCGGCTCCGGCAAGTCGACGTTCCTCCAGTGCTCCGCCGGGCTGGACCGGCCCACCTCGGGCACGGTGCACATCGGCGGGACGGACCTGGCGAAGATGAGCGAGGCGGGCCTGACCCGGCTGCGCAGGGACCGCATCGGCTTCATCTTCCAGGCGCTCAACCTGGTCCCCTCGCTGTCCGTGGCGGAGAACACCGCGCTGCCGCTGCTGCTGGCCGGTGCCCGGCCCGACGACCCGTCCGTCCGCGAACGGGCGCTGCGGGTACTGGACTCGGTCGGGCTGCGGGGCCGGGCCGACGACGCGCCGAGCGAGCTGTCCGGCGGCCAGCAGCAGCGGGTGGCGATCGCCCGCGCGCTGGTCACCAACCCCGCCGTGATCTTCGGGGACGAGCCGACCGGCGCCCTCGACCCGGCCACCGCGACGGACGTACTGACCCTGCTGCGGGACGCGGTGAACAAGGAGGGCCACACCGTGGTGATGGTGACCCACGACCCGGTGGCCGCGTCCTGGACCGACGAGGCGATCTTCATCGAGGACGGCCGCATCGTCGGCCGGCTGGACCACCCGGACCCGGACACCGTGGCCCGCACGATGGCCCGGCTCGGTGAGCGGTGAGCGCCACGACCGCCCGCACCCGCCCGCGCCCCGGCGGCGCCCCGGGCACCCGGGCCGGCGCCCCGCCCCGTACCGGGACCGCGGCCCGCGGCCGCGGCACGGCCCGCTTCCTCGCCCGGCGCTCGCTGCGGCTGCACCGCAAGGCATGGGCCGCGGTGTTCGCGGCCCTCGTGTTCACCTCCCTGCTGCTGGGCAGCTTCGCGCTGACGACGGTGTCCGCGGCCATCGGCCACGCCCGGGTGGAGCGGTACGCCGCCACCGCCGCGGTGGTCGCCGGTGACCAGAGCACCCGCTACACCGCCAAACCCCCGGGCTCCGAGCCCCGGACCGAGACCGCGGCGCTCACCGAACGGGTGCGGGTGCCGCGTACGGCGCTGCCCCGGCTCGCCGCCGTCCCGGGCGTCCGGGCGGCCATCGGCGACGACGTCATCCCGGTCACCCTGACCGGCCGCGGCGGCACGGTCGTGCCCGGCCCGGACAGCGACGCGGGCAACTCCCCGGTCCTCGGGCACGGCTGGGCGGCCGCCGCGCTGGCGCCGTTCACCCTGCGTACGGGACACGCGCCCGCCACCGACCGGCAGATCGTCCTGGACGGCGACCTGGCGGCCCGGTCCGGCGCCCGGGTGGGGGACAAGGTCACCGTGCAGACCCTCGGCACACCGGCCGCGTACGAGGTGTCCGGTATCGCCGCGCCCACGGCGCAGGACGGGAAGAGCGGTCTGGGTCATCAGGGCACCGTCTTCTTCAGCGACCGGCAGGCCCGGCAGCTGGCCGGGCACCCGGACACCACCGACGCCATCGGCGTGCTGGCCGGCCCGGGGGTGGACCCGGACCGGCTGTACACCGGACTGCGCCGGGCCCTGGACGGCGGAGCGCCCGCCAAGGACGCTGCGGCCGCCGACCGTTACCAGGAGGACTCGGGCGCCCTGCGGGTGCTGACCGGCGACGGGCGCGGCGATCCGGAGTTCCTCGCGGTGGCGCCCAGCCGTACGAGCCTGCTGGGGCTGATGGGCTCGGTCAGCGGCATCGTCCTCATGATCGCCGGGCTGGTGGTCGCCAGTACCGTGGCGCAGGCGGTGCACCAGCGCTCGCGCGAGATGGCGCTGCTGCGCGCGGTCGGCGCCACCCCGCAGCAACTGCGGGCCACGGTGAGCCGGGAGATCACGGTGGTGGCCCTGGCCGCGGCCCTGGTCGGCGCGCTCGCGTCGGCACCGGTCTTCCTGACCCTGGTCTCGATGCTGCGCTCGCGCGGCGCGGTCCCGACCGGACTCGATCTGCCGAGCCCCCTGTGGCTGTTCGCGGCACCGCTGGTCACCGCGGCGCTGACCGTGGTGGCGGCCCGCGGGGTCGCGGCCCTCTCCTGCCGCCGGATCGGCAAGGTCCGGCCGGCCGAGGCGATGGGCGAGGCACAGCGCGAACCGGCGCGGCCGGCGCGCGGACGCACCGTGACCGGTGTGGTGCTGCTGGCCCTGGGCCTCGCCGCGGCCGCCACGGCGGCGCTGCAATACGGGCAACTCGCCGCGATGGCGGCCAGCAGCGCGACACTGGCCCTGGTGATCGCGTGTGCGCTGCTCGGCCCATGGATCGCGCGCGGCGCGACGCGGCTGCTGGGGGCACCGGCGCGGCGGCTGGGCGGTCCCGGCGGCTATCTGGCGGCCGCCGCGGCACGCGCCAACGCCCGCCGCCTGGGCGCCGCGATCACACCGATCGCGCTGGTGGTGGCCTTCATCGGGGTGCAGCTCTCGGCCGGTGCCACCATCGACCGGCTGGGCGCCGAGCAGGCCGGGCAGGCGATGCGTGCCCAGCTCGCGGTGACCACCGACGGCGCGGGCCTGCCGGAGGCGGCGGTCGACCGGGCCCGGCAGGTGCCCGGGGTGGCCGCGGCCACCGGGGTGTTGCACTCCACCGTCGTGCTGGCCGCCAAGGAACTCGGCGACCCGAAGCTGGACCGGCTGCCGGTGCTGGGTGTACGGCCCGCGGCGCTGCCCGCCACCCTCGACCCGGCGGTCACCGCCGGCGATCTGAAGAACCTGGGCAAGGGCACGGTCGCGGTCGGCAGCGACCGGGCGCGCTCGCTGGACCTCGCGATCGGCTCGACCGTGACGGTGCGCTACGGCGACGGCGCGGCGGTCCCGTTGAAGGTGGCCGCCATCTACCAGCGCTCCCTGGCACTTGGCGACTTCCTCTTCGCGCCCCAGGAGCTGGCGCCGCATCTCGCCGCGCCGCTGAACTCCCGCATCCTGCTGAGCCTGGAGCCGGGCGCCGATCCGGGGGCCGTACGCAAGGCACTGACCGAGCGGCTGGCGTCCGCCGCGGTGGCCACCACGGTGGTGACCGGACCGCAGAGCGAACATCTCCAGGCCGAGGACCGGGGTCTCGGACAGGTGATCACGATGCTCGCGGTCGGGGTGATCGGCGGCTTCACGGTCATCGCCGTGCTCAGCACGCTGACGCTCATCATGGTGGGCCGCCGCCAGGAGCTGGTGCTGCTCCGGCTGGTCGGCGCGAGCCGCCGTCAGATACGGCGGATGCTGCGCACCGAGGCGGCGATGGTGATCACCGTCGGGGTGGTCGTCGGCGGGCTGGCGGCGGCGATCCCGCTCACCGCGCTCAGCTTCTCGCTGACCGGCTCGCTGCCCTATCTACCGCCCGGCCAAGCAGCGTTGATCGTCGGGACGGCCGTGCTGACGGCCGCCGCCGGCTACCTCCTGCCCGCCAGATCCGTCCTGCGCAGCCGGCACCCGGCCGGCCCCGGCGGCCGCTGACGGCGCAACGGCCGAGCGCTGAGGAGGCGCTGACGAGGCGCTGACGAGCGCTGAGAGGCGCTGACCGGGAACGACAGCCGGTACCACGTCGGCCGGCACCACGAGATGGCGTCGGCCGGCGGCCGACGGCCGATGCCACGGCACCACGACACAGACCGAGTCCGACGTCCGACGACTGACGTCCGACGGCCGACCCCACGATCTACCGATGACAAGAAACAGGAGCACCTTTTCCATGGCCCGTTTGACGGCGACGATTCTCTTGACCCTCGTGGGCGGTGCGGCGCTGGTGGTGAGTGCCTTCCAGCCCTGGTACCGGGGCCGCGACCCCCGGTCGGTGCCGGCGACCGACCTGATCACCGGGCTGCACGACGGCGGCGGCAGCGCGCTCGTCACCTCCATGCTGCTGCCCCTGACGCTCGCGGCGGCGCTGGCCCTGCTCGCCCTGGGTCTCCGGTCCCGGGTGGTGATGGCGTTGTCCGCGCTGCTGGGCCTCGCCATCGGGGGCCTCTGGCTGGTCCAGCAGATCCGCGCGGTCCCGTCGGACGCCTTCCACTTCACCGACCTGGAGCAGGGGCTGGCCAACGCGGTGGGCGGCGCGGTGTGCCTGATGATCGCGATAGCGGTGCTCCCCTCCCGGGAGAGCCGTGGCACCGTCGGGCGCGGGGCGGACCGGCCCGGCGGCTGGGAACGCTGACCGTTCCACAGGCACCCGCCGACCTCTGCCGACCGCCGGGCCGCGGATCGCCGCGGCCGCGCGGAGACGGTGCTCCCGGACGTGGGGCGGGCGCCGTCCTCAGATCGTGATGAGGACATTGATGACCACGCCGACGGCGACGACGGCGAGCACGATCCAGGGCCACACGGGGCGCTCTTTGGTCGGCTTCCAACCGCTGGATTCCGGCATGACTGCTCCTGACGCTGGTTCGGTGGTTCGGTGCTGGGCAGGGGAGCCGGGCCTTCCGGGTGACGGGGGAGACACCCAAGGAGCCCGGCGGCGGGTGCCGGCGACGCGCGAGCAGCGGGCCGCGCGTCGGCCGGGACCGGTTCGCGGGGTTACGTGTAGTCGTCGCGGTTCAGGCAGGTGTGGCGCAGGTCCTTGAGCCGGTCGTTCTGCTCGGAGAGGTACCCGAGGGCCGTGCGGCTCGTGCCCTTGCCCTTGACCTCGGCGTGACGCATCTTCTCCGCGGTCGATTCGATGGCCTGGCGGAGCTTCTCGTCCGGCGCTTCCTTGGCCATCTCGTCCAGCTCGTCGGCGCGCTTTCTGACGTCCTGCTCCGTCTTGTTCGCATCGTCCGGGAACGGATTGGTGAACGTCTTGCCCACGATCTTCGCGCACAGTTCCACGCGGTCGGCGGTCTTGGCGCTCACGTCGTGGCAACCGGCCAGCCCCGCGGTCAGTGCCGCCATGGTGCTCACCGCGGCCACCGCGGCACCGGCCCGTTCACGGCGCCTCCTGGCTCCGGGCCCTGACTCCTTCGGTGTCACCTGCCGGCCTCCCTGTCATGGTCCGCCGCCCGCGGTGGCGGGCTCTGCGAGGACTCCATCCTGCGCCGCCGGGCGGCCCGGCGCAGTAGGGCACACTCCCGAATGGAGGTGGCAGAGAACTGCACCTGGTGCCCCTCCCGGCAAGCTCTGCCCCGTCGCGCCGCCCAGCACGCACGCTCGCCGCGTTGGCTCAAGTCCCCGCTAGCCCTGCCAGCTCCGCCAGCCCCGCTAGCCCTGCCGGCTCCGCCGGCTCCGCCAGCCCCGCTAGCCTTGCCAGCTCCGCCACAAGGACTTCCGGCCGCCTGGCGATCGCACGCACCGGACGACGCTCCTCGCGGGGCAGACTTTGCCGGTCACGGCACTGGATCCGGTGCGGTCCATGCCGCGGGCGGGGCCCTTCCGGTGGTCCGGGGTGTCCGGCCAGGCTCATTTCGCAGCAGCTCACAAGCGTGGCGCCCGGAGGCCGCAGGCCGGGTATCCGGCCCCGGACGAGGGGCCGTTCGCGCGACGGTCAGGGATGGCCGACGGGCTCACCGATGACTCCGGCGGAGAAACTCCGGGAGAGCCACGTGGTCAGCTCGCCGCCCGGCGGGCCCGGTCTTCTCTGCATCGGCCTGCATCCGACGCACGAGGCCACCTCGCCGCCGGCGCGTTCGATGGTCCGCGGATCACCGAACGGACCGTCGGACGACCGGAGTTGACGCCGATGCTGGAGGGCCACACCGTACCCGTCGAACCGCTCGGCAGCACCGATCCGGTCAGCAGCAGCCCGCCGAAGAGCATGGTGAAGGCGGTCGCCACCAGCACCGGCGGGCCGCCGGCCGCGGAGACCGGTGCGACCGGGGTCCTGCCGGCGGCCGGCGGGGTGACCGGCGCGCTGCTCGCGCCGCGGCTGCGGCACACGCTGCCGCGGTACGGGGCGCTGCTGACCCTCACCCGGGCGGCGACGGTTCTGGTCCCGCTGCTCGCGGTGGTGCCCCCGGGGTGTGCGAGCGGGCTGGTGCCGACCGCCGTGGCGCTGCTCGCCCCCACGGCCCTCTCTCTCGTGACGACGTACCAGATGCTGGTGATGCCGGACGGATGCTGGTGACACCGGACGGGATGCGCGGCCGGCCGGTCGGGGCGATCGGGGTGTCGATGAGCGCGGGTCCGGTGCTGGGCCCGGTGCTCGGCGGCGCCCTGCTCCCGGCCGCTGGCGGCCCAGCTCCTGGCCGCCGGAGCCCCGGCCACCGTGCCCGCCTGCACGGCGGCGTCGGCCGTGATCGCACCGGAGTTGACGCCCGTGCGGACGATCCGGGCCTTCCCCCGGTTCCACGCGCTGGAGGCGGTTACCGGCCGAACGCCCGCCGCGGCGCGGGACGGCCTGCGGGCCCGTACGGCCCCGGCCCTCGACCCTCGGTCCCCGGTCCCCGGTCCCCGGCCCTCGACCCTCGGCCACCGGCCCCCGGCCCTCGGCCACCGGCCACCGGCCCCCGGCCCCCGACCGCGGGCGGCGGCCCCCGGCCACCGGCCACCGACCCCCGGCCACCGACCCCCGGCCCCGACCCCCGGCCACGCCCCCCGGCCCTCGCCGGCTCGTGCCCGCCGTCGGCCCCGTCAGGCCCGCAGATACGCCAGGACGGCCAGTACCCGGCGGTGTCCGTTGGCCGGGGCGGGCAGTTCGAGCTTGATGAAGATGTTGCCGATGTGCTTGTTGACCGAACTCTCGGCGATGAACAGGGACTCGGCGATGACGCCGTTGCTCTGGCCCTCGGCCATCAGCGCCAGCACCTCCCGCTCCCGCTGGGTGAGCGCGCCCAGCGGATCGTCGCCCGCCTTGCGGATCATCAGCTGGGAGATCACCTCCGGGTCCATCGCCGTCCCCCCGCCCGCGACCCGCTCCAGCGCCTCCAGGAACTCCTCCGTACGCCCCACCCGGTCCTTGAGCAGATAGCCGACGCCGGAGGCGCTCTGCGCCAGCAGCTCGGCCGCGTACGCCCGCTCGACGTACTGCGACAGCACCAGTACCGGCAGGTCCGGGATCTCCCGGCGGGCCGCGACGACCGCGCGCAGGCCCTCGTCGCGGAAGGTGGGCGGCAGCCGGACATCCACCACCGCGGCGTCGGGGCGGTGTTCGAGCAGCGCGGGCAGCAGATCGTCACCGTTGTCGACGGTGGTGCAGATCTCGTGGCCCTCGCCGGTCAGCAGCAGGACCAGCCCCTCCCGGAGCAGCGCGTTGTCTTCGGCGATCAGGATCCGCATGGAATCTCCACTCTGAGTACGGTCGGACCGCCCGGCGGGCTGGTCAGTTCGGTGCTGCCGTCGAAGGCCGCGACCCGGCGGCGTACGCCCATGATCCCGCTGCCGGCCTGCTCCGACGCGCCACCGCGTCCGTTGTCCTCCACCCGGAGGGAGATGCTCCGCTCGGTGATCCGCAGCCACACCAGGGCACTGTCCGCCCCGCTGTGCTTGGCGATGTTCGTCATCGTCTCGGAGATGACGAAGTACGCCGCCGCCTCCACCGCCGCCGGTGCGCGCAGCGGTGCCGCACGCTCATCGATATCGATCTTCGTGGGCACCGCGGAGAGCGCGGCCAGCGCCCGGACCGCGTCCACCAGACCGCGGTCGATCAGCACCGGCGGATAGATTCCGCGCACCAGCTGGCGCAGCGAATCCAGTGCCTGCTGGGTCAGTTGCTGGGTCGCCTCGACCATCTCGGGGACCTGCTCCGGCCGGTTCTTGAGCGCCCGCCGGATCATGCCCAGGTGCAGCGAGACGGCGACGATCCCGGCCTGCGCGCCGTCGTGCAGATCCCGTTCGATGCGGCGCAGTTCGGCGTCGTGCGCGTCCAGCGCGTCGGCGCGGGTGACGGACAGGTGCTTGACCCGCTGGGCCAGCGGTACCCGGGCGCGGGCGGTCAGCAGCCGCCGCGACCCCAGGGCGTGCAGCCGGGCCAGCAGCGAGAGCACGGCGGCCGCCGCCACCGCGTAGCCCACCCCGACGGCCATCGCACCGATCGCCTTCGGCCAGGAATCGACCGTGATCATGATGACGGAGCCCCGCTCGCGCGGTGCGAGCCGCCACCACACGGGCGCGGAGAGCCAGTTGACCGCGCGGCCGCACGCGCTCAGCGCCGCGGCACACGTCAGCGTGCCCGGCACGCTGTGCGCGAGCAGCCAGACGAGGTCCTTGCGGACGGCCGGATCGCGCAGCGACGGCGGCGCCCCCGGCGGCGCGCCGTCCGCCGGCAGCCGGTAGTGGGTGGCCACACCGACGCGCAACCGGCGGGAGACCTGGCGGCGGTGGAACTCGGCGAACCGGCGCAGCGCGCGCAACGCCGTGGGCAGCAGCAGGAAACCCGTACCCACCAGGCACAGGGCGAAGACGATGGCGAGCACGTAGAGCAGCAGCAACCCGGCCAGGCCGGTGCCCAGACACAACAGGACGTAACCGGCGGACGGCGGGAAACGGCTGAAGATCTGCCGGAGCAACTCCCTGAACGGCAGCCGGAGCAGCTGGCGTGACGCGGCGAACAGGGGCATGGACATCGATGACCAAACCCCCCGGAGCAGCAGCGTCAGCACCGTACCACCGGCGACGGAGGCCGTCCCGGGGACGGCCGTCACGCTCCACCGGTCCGTGGCCCGACCGGTGCCTCCGGGCGGCCGTAGGGGCACTTAACTGCACCATTCGACCCCCAGTTCACGCGGTGGTCCCCGAGGGGCCGGGAGCCTAGCGTCCTGATCGGCAGGACACGACGGACGACCGCGCAGCGAAGGACCGGATGTGAGCAGAAGGGAACGGGCGGCACGGGCCGAGGCGGAACGGGCCATGGCCTCCCGTGCGGACGAGGCCACGTCCCCAGGACACGGCACCGGCGGCGGCCCGGCCGGCGGCGACAACCAGGTGGTGCGCCTGGACGGAGTCCGCAAGACCTACGGCAGAGGCGCCGGCACCGTGCACGCCCTGCGCGATCTCTCCCTCGGCTTCCCGCGCGGTTCCTTCACCGCGGTCATGGGGCCCTCCGGCGCGGGCAAGAGCACCTTCCTGCACTGTGCGGCGGGACTGGACCGGCCGGACGCCGGCACCGTGGTGCTGGGCGGCACGGACCTGTCGGACCTCACCGAGGTCGAACTGACCATGCTGCGCCGGGAACGCGTCGGGTTCGTCTTCCAGGCGTACAACCTGATGGCGGCGCTGACGGTCGCGGACAACATCACGCTGCCCCTGATGCTCGCCGACCGGCAGCCGGACCGCGCCTGGCTGGACCGGGTGGTGTCCCGGGTGGGGCTGGGCGACCGGCTCGGCCACCGGCCGTCCGAGCTCTCCGGCGGCCAGCAGCAGCGCGTCGCCATCGCCCGCGCGCTGACCGCCCGGCCCGAGGTGGTCTTCGCCGACGAGCCCACCGGCGCGCTGGACAGCCGCACCGCCCGGCAGGTGCTGCAACTGCTGCGGGACATCGTCGACTCGATGGGCCAGACCGTGGTGATGGTCACCCACGACCCGGTCGCCGCCTCCTACGCGCACCGGGTGGTGTTCCTGGCGGACGGCCGGTACGCGGCGGAGATGACCGGGCCGACGCCGGACCGGATCGCCGAGCGGATGACCCGCCTGGGAGAGTGGTGAGCCGTGTTCCGTCTCGTACTGACGACGGTCAGGGAGCGCAGGAGCGGCTTCGTGGGGGCGTTCGTGGCGCTCTTCGGGGCGTCCGTCCTGATCACCGCGTTCGGCATCATCCTCCAGTCCGGTATCGGCTCCGGGGTTCCGGTGCAGCGCTACGACAACGCCGCGGTGGTCGTCGCGGGCAAGCAGGAGTTCTCGGTCACCGAGGGCCGGCACACCAAGACCAGGAGCCTGCCCGGCCCGGTCGGCGTGGCGCGCGCCCTGGTGGACACCACGGCGTCGGTGCCCGGTGTGCGGCGGGCGGTGGCCGATCTGCGCTTCCCGGCCGAGCTGGTCGGCGAGGACGGCGAGATCCTCAAGGGCGACGACGACCAGCAGACCCTGGGCACGACCTGGGCCAGTTCCGCACTCGGCCCGTTCGCACGGGTCGGCGGCCGGGGCGCGGAGCGGCCCGGTGAGGTCGTGCTGGAGAAGTCCCTCGCCGACCGGGCCGGGGTCGCCACCGGCGGCACGGTGCGGCTGGCGACGACCCGGGCGGCCGCCGATTTCAAGGTCGTCGGCGTGGTCGCGTACCAGGGGCCCGGCGACACACTGCGCGGTCTGCCGGTGTTCTTCTCCGACGCGCAGGCCCGTGAGCTCTACGGCCGCGACGACCAGGTCTCGGCGATCGGTGTGCTCGCCACGAAGGGCACCGACCCCGCGGAACTCGCCGACCGGATCGGCCGGAAGCTCGGCAGGACCCCGGTGGACATCTACACCGGCGACGGGCGCAGCAGCGTGGAGAACCCGGACGTGGCCTCCGCGCGCGGCAAGCTCAAGGAGCTCGCCGGATCGCTGGGCGGCACGGTCATCCTGATCACGATGCTGGTGGTCAGCAGCACCCTGGCGCTGGGCGTGCACCAACGGCGCCGGGAACTGGCGCTGTTGCGGGCGGTCGGTGCGACGCCCCGGCAGATCCACAAGATGATCGCCGGTGAGGCGCTGGCGATCTCGCTGCCGGCGTCGGTGCTGGGCTGTCTGCCGGGCGCACTGGCGGCGGGGGTGCTGCGCGGCGCGCTCTCCCTCATCGGCGTCGTACCGGGCGACTTCGCGTTCTCCTACGGTCCCGTCCCGATGCTCGCCGCGGTGGCCATCGGCGTGCTCACCGCGCAGGTCGCGGGGTTCGCGGTGGCCCGCAAGGTGGTGTCGATCCGGCCCGTGGAGGCACTGAGCCGGTCGGCGACCGAGGAACCGACGCTGGGCCGGGCCCGGATCACCTTCGGGGTACTGCTGCTGGTGCTCGGGCTGGCCGCCTCGCTGCTGCCGCTCTTCTTCGGCAGCATCTTCGCCGTCGCGGGCGCGGGCAGCGGCGGCCTCGTCATGGTCATCGCCATCCTGATGCTGGCGCCGCCGGTGGTGGGCCGGGCGACCCGGCTGCTGGCGCGGCCCTTCCGGCGGCGGTTCGGCACGCCGGGATACCTGGCCGTCGCCCACACCCGGGCCAACGCCCGCCGGCTGGCCGCCGGCATCGGGCCGCTGATCCTGGCGATCGGCTTCGCCTCCGTCCAGCTGTTCATCCCCACCACCACCTCCGAGGCGGCCAAGGACCAGGCCGCGGCCGGAGTGATCGCCGACTACACCCTCAACAGCGATGCCGGCGGTGTGCCGGTGGCCGCCACCGAGGACATCCGGCGGCTGCCGGGCGTCGAGGCGGCGGCCGGAATCGTACGGATCAAGCTGTTCGCCTCCCGCAAGCTGCTGGACTCCCCGGAGGTCTTCGACTACGACGCGCAGGGCGTGACACCGCGTCAGCTCGACAAGCTCCTCGATCTCCAGGTCGACAAGGGCGATCTGGCGGGCCTGGGCCAGGGCCCGGACACGGTCGCGCTCAGCGACGGCGCGGCGAGCACCCTGGGGGCCGGGGTGGGGGACCGGGTGCGGCTGCACCTGCCCGACGGCGCGCGGCAGGAGGCGAAGGTCGTCGCCGTCTACCGGCGCGGACTGGGCTTCGGCGATGTCACGCTGCCGCACGAAACGGTGCTCGCGCACAGCTCCGAACGGCTCGACGACTCCGTCCTGGTGCGGCTGGCGCCGGGCGCGGACAAACAGCGGGTCGCCGGTGAGCTGGCGGACATCGGCGAGAAGTACCCGGGCCTGAAGGTCATGGACGAGGGCGGGCTGTCGGTCGCCCAGCAGCAGACGGCGTCGGCCGGACTGGCCGGCAGCGCCCTGCCGCTGGTGCTCGTCCTCGGCTACATCGCGGTCGCGGTCGCCAACACACTGGTGCTGACGACGCTGGGGCGGGCCCGGGAGTTCGCCCTGCTGCGGCTGGTCGGGGCGACGCCCGAGCAGGTGATGCGGATGATGCGCACCGAGACGCTGATGGTCATCCTGATCGCCGTGGTGGCCGGCACCGTCGTGCCGCTGCTGCCCCTGATGACGGTGAGCCTGGGGCTGACGTCCTCGCCGGTGCCGTACATCCCGCCGCTGCTGTACCTGGGGATCGTCGGGGCGACCTCGGCGCTGGCCGCGGCGGCGGTACTGCTGCCGACGAGGATGGCGCTGCGCGCCCGCGCGGCGGACGCCATCGGGATGCGTGCATAGCGCGCACGGAACAACGACGCACACCACGGCCGGCGGGCCCCCGCGGGAGCGGGACCGCCGGCCGTCGCACTGCCCCGGCCCGGCGGCGCCCGGCGGCCGCGCCGAGCCCCGCACAGCGGCAACCCGCGCCATGCGCCTGCCGCTTGACGTCCATACCCGCCTGAACGCCCCGGTGCCGCGGCCCGCTTTCGCGAACAAACCTTTTCCCTTTCCCTTTCCCGTAACAAGCCCACCAGGGCGGTTCTGTGCTGCGCGGTTCCGGATTCTCTGGTGAATGTGATGTGGGGGAGTGCCGTGGAATCCGGAGCGCTGGATGAATGGCTCGGTGAAATGACGCGCAGACACCGTATTCCGGTGCTGCAAAGCGCGCTGTACGAAGCCGGTGAACTCACCGTGGCGCGCGCCGGACACGAGGGTTCCGATACGGCCGGAGAACCGGCGGACACCGCACCGCTGCTCCTGACCTCGGTCACCGAACTCTGCACTGCTATGGCCGTCCTGCAATTGGTCACAGAACTCTTCACCGCCACGGCCGTCCTGCAATTGGTCACCGAACTCTTCACCGCTACGGTCTTCCTGCAATTGGTCACCGACGGCGATCTCGCCCTCGACGAACCGGTGGCCGGACGGCTCCCCGGACGGCCCGCGGCGGCCGCCGGAGTGGCCCCGCGCCACCTGCTGAGCTGCATCCGACGAGCGGTATCGCTCTCGCCCTCCAGGCCAACTCCGCCGCCGGTGCCGCCACCTGGTACGACCTGGTCGCCCTGCCGCGCGCCACGGGCCGGGAGATCGGCATACCCGCCCCGGACGCGGCGGATGCGGCGGACGAGGCCGCCGCGGCGTTGCCGGACTGTACGGGCTGATGGGTCAACGGGGAGACCGTGTACCGGATTTCCCGTACCGGTGCCGGGCCCGCCGTGCCGGAGGACGACGGCGGCGCCGCTTACCAGCCGCCCGGCCACGGCGGCCGTGGCTCCGCCGCCCGGCCCACCACGCACCTGGCCCACCACGCACCCGGCCCACCACGCACCCGGCCCACCACGCACCCGGACCGGGCGCACCCGGCCCACCACGCACCCAGTCCGGGCGCACCTGGGCCGGTTCCTGCTCGATCCGGCGACCGGGCGCGCCGACCGCGTGCAGTTCGGCGGACGGATGGTGCAGCACGCCGCGTGAGCCGGGGCGAAGTGGCTCGTCCCCCGGCCGGGAGACAGCCGGACGGGCGTCCGCAATTCTCTGGAGAGCGAACGTGACAACGACGAGTGACGGTCTTCAGTGCGATGAGGTCCGGGAGCCCGTGGAAAGTGCGGAACCCGCGGAAAGCGCTGGTCCTGTGGAAAGCGCTGGTTCCATGGAAAGTGCTGATCTCATGGAAAACGTTCGTCCGTTCGAAATGGCGGGACCCAAGGGAAGTCGTCGGATCCGTGGCAGGTATGGGGTCCGCAGAAGGTACGGAAGGCGCGCGAAACGGGGGAAGTGGTGAGGGGCGCGGCGTCCGTGGAAAGTGTGGCCGGGGCGGACAGGGCGGACAGGCGGACAGGGCGGACGGGGCGGCCGAACTGTCGCCCGTCCAGGAAAGGTTCCGGTTCCTCAACCAACCGATTCCAGGAGCCGCGGGCCGGCCGGACCCGCACCGTCTCGGTACGGCTCCCGGGCGCGCTGGAGATCCCCGCGCTCCAGGCCGCGCCGGCCGCCGTCGTGCGCCGGCACCGGCCGCTGCGCACTGTGCACCGTGAGCCGGAGGGCCGCTGCGGGCCGGAGTCCCGTCCGCCGGAGGCGAGCTTCGGCGCGCTGCGCGCCGCACCGGTCGCGCCCGCCCGGCTGCACCGGACCCTGGCCCGGACGGCCAGTGCGGGCATTGCCCCGATCACCGAACGCCCGCTGTGGGTACGGCTGCTGAGGGTGCGGCTGCTGAGGGTCTTTCCGCGGGATCACGTACTGGTCGTCGTCGTGCACGAGATCGCCGCGGACGACCGGTCGCCGACGCTGCTGACCGACGACGGATGTGCGCCAGGCGCCGTTCGGCCCGGCGCAGGAAGATGGCGCGCTCGACGCTGTCCCGGACGGAGAGCGGCGCGGGCGCTTCGGGGCAGGGGGGCGGATCGGCCGGCCGGGCGGCAGTGCGCGCCGCGTGGGCGGCCGCCTCGGGACCGGCGGTGGGCGGGAAGGCGTCGCACACCGCGGTCGGCAGCCGCACCGCGCCGGTGTCCTGGGTCGTACCGGACGGTCTCCCTGAGGAGCGTCAGCGTCACGTCCGGGCCGCCGCGCGACACCTCCCGCGCGGGGGCTCCCTGTGCCAGGCGGCCTCGTGGCCGCGGGTGGTCAGGAAGCGAACGCGTACCCGGGGCCCGGCAGTTCGCGGTCCGCGGTCCGCGGTGAACAGTTCCTGCGCGGCCCGCAGCAGCGGCCACGCCTGCGCGGAGTGGGGGAGGCCGAACCGGTCGGGACCCTCGTCGGCGCCGGTGCCGGGGCCTTCGGCGCGGGTCAGGCCGCACCGCACCGCACACCACCGCACCGCACACCACCGCACCGCACCGCACACCACCGCACCGCACCGCACACCACCGCACCGCACCGCTCGGCGACGGCGCCCAGCGCGCGGCGCAGCGGGGGCGCGGGGCCGCGGGGCCGCGGGGCCGCGCCGTCGATCCCGACGTGCCGGGCAACGAGCCGGATCTCGGCGAGCCGGCCGTGCCCGACGACCTCCGGACGCCGGTCCGCCCGCGGCCCGGCGAGGCTCTCCAGCGGGAACGCCGCGCGCCGGTCCGCCTCCCCGCTCAGCGACACCTACCGCGCCGGCGGGTCGTTCGTCGGCAGCGGATCCGCGGTGACCTGCGCGGAAAGGCCGGACGACGCCCCGCAGCGGGCAATGGGGGAGCAACTGGAGGCAGGGGGAGCGGCGGTGCGCGCGTGGTCCGCCACCTCTCCGGCGGCGTCTACCGGTGTGGTGCCCGGCGTCTGAAGTCCCCGAGTTCACGGGCTTTCCCCGTCGGCGGGGCGGAGGCCGGTGAAAGGCCGTGGAAAAGCTGGTGAAAAGGGAGAGGAAAGGGAAGGGAAAAGGGAAGATGAGGGGGTCGGTGGAAGGCCGGTGGAAGGCCGGTGAAACGGCACGGTAAGTGAAACAGCCGCGCGGTGAGCGGAGCCAGGCCAATCCGGGGAGGCGGACGCGGGCCACTCCGCCCTTTCGTGACCCGGCCGTCGCCGCGCCGGTGGTACCGGGCCGCGCCGGACGTGGCACACGGAGCGGGCCGGACGCGCGCCACGCCTGACGGCAGACACCTGACAGCACACACGTAACGGAATTGAACTCGAACCCATTCTGGGGGCTGTAATGAAGGAACCCGCACGAGAGGGCCGCATCGGTTCGACGCGGATCGCCCCGCCGCGCCCCGCACCCCTGCCGGGCCCGGCCGGTGCGGTGGACGCCGCGCTCCCCGCCGCCCAGCAGCCGCAGTGGCCCGACCCGGCCGAACTCGACGCCGTGGTGGCCGAGTTGAGCGCCGCGCCCCAGCTGGTCTTCGCCGAGGAGTGCGACCGGCTGCGGGAGCGGCTGGCGGCGGTGGCGCGCGGTGAGGCGTTCCTGCTCCAGGGCGGCGACTGCGCGGAGACCTTCGGACAGACCTCCGCCGACGCGATCAGCGGCAAGCTGCGCACCCTGCTCCAGATGGCGGTGGTGCTCACGTACGCCGCGTCCATGCCGGTCGTCAAGGTCGGCCGGATGGCGGGCCAGTACGCCAATCCCCGCTCCCGGCCGACCGAGACCCGTGACGGCGTCACCCTGCCGGTCTACCGGGGCGACGCGGTCAACGGTCCGGAGTTCACCGCGGCCGCCCGCCGCCCCGACCCGCGCCGGATGCGCCGGATGTACGACGCGTCGACCACCACCCTCAACCTCGTCCGGGCCCTGACCCAGGGCGGCTTCGCCGATCTGCGCCAAGTGCACGCCTGGAACCGGGGGTTCGTCGCCGACTCGCCCGCCGCCGGACGCTATGAGGAGCTGGCCGACGGGATCGAGCGCACCCTGCTGTTCATGCGCGCCTGCGGGGTGGAGCCCAACGGCGTGCAGACCGCCGAGTTCTTCGTCAGCCACGAAGGGCTGCTGCTGGACTACGAGCGGGCGCTGACCCGTACGGACGAGCGGTCCGGGCTGTCGTACGCCACCAGCGGCCACCTCGTCTGGGTCGGGGAGCGCACCCGCCGGCCGGACGGCGCGCACATCGACTTCCTCAGCCGGATCCGTAACCCCGTCGCCGTCAAGATCGGCCCGGACACCCGGCCGGACGACATCCTCGGCTACCTCGACCGGCTCGACCCGCACCGCGAGCCCGGCCGGCTCACGTTCGTGGCGCGGATGGGCGCCGAGCGGGTACGCGACCGGCTGCCGGCCCTGGTGACGAAGGCGGTCGAGGGCGGCGCGCGGGCCGCCTGGGTCTGCGACCCGATGCACGGCAACACCTACCGGACGCCCAGTGGCCACAAGACCCGCCGTTTCGATGTCATTCTCGACGAGGTCCAGGGCTTCTTCGAGGTCCACCAGCAGCTGGGCACGCACGCCGGCGGCATCCATGTGGAGTTCACCGGCAACGACGTGACCGAGTGCATCGGCGGCGGCAGCGCCGTGGGCATCGAGGACCTGCCGCTCCGGTACGAGACCGCCTGCGACCCCCGGCTCAACCACAGCCAGTCCCTCGACCTCGCTTTCCGCGTCGCCGAGATGCTCCACGGCTGACCGCACCGGACCACTCGCGGAATACGGATACCGATACGGATACCGATACGGATACAGATACAGATACCGATACCGATACGGATACTGATACGGATATGGACCACTTCGCGAAAGCCTGATCGGCTGTGGACACCGCGGCTGGACTCGACGACGAGGGCGAAATCGCGCCCCCGACGAAGCCGCCCCGCCCACCAGGCGACCACGCGAAGGGGCGGTCATTCACCGGAGGACCTCCACCAACACTTCGGGCGCCCCCTCATCCCGAGGCGGGCGCCCGAAGTGTTCTCCCCCTTCTCTCCCTGTTCCCCTCTCCCCGCTCCCTTCTCCCCGTCCCGCTCCCCTCAGAGCAGGCCGAGGGCGAAGGCGGAGAAGCCGACGGCCAGCCCCCCTGCGAGTATTCGGGTGGTGCGGGTCACTCCCGTCCAGGGCAACTCGAACCTCCGGGTCACCTGGGCGATCAGGATGAGGATCGCGGCGAAGAGCGGCAGCCACGGCAGCCGGGTCAGCATCCAGGCGGGGAAGTCCGGCGACGTGGTCAGGCCGTGCACCGCACCGAGGTACGACGCCGGGAGGGCGGCCGCGACCATCGCGGTCTGGTGCCAGCAGAGGATCGTCATCGCCGAGGCGTTGACGGCCGTGACCGGCGCCCACAGCACGGGCCGTTCGAGCAGCGCGGCGATCCGGTCCCGCAGCAGGATCGCGGCGCCGGACTGCGCGGCGGCCAGAGCGATGACCAACAGCGACGGCGGATGCGAGTTGGTCCGGTCCTGACCGGGGACACCGACCATGCTCACCGGATAGTGGAAGACCAGCAGCAGGACCGCGAACAGCGCCGTGCCGCCGAGGAGAAGCAGCCAGGCACCGCGCCGGCCGAGCCGCTTCTCGCCCCAGGAGACGCCGAGCTGGTACGCGAACATCCAGCCGGGGAAGAGGCTGATCAGGCCGACCCAGTACGGAATCGAGTCCGCGAACGGGCCGTAGCGCAGGAAGTCGACGATCGCGATCGTCGCCACCAGCGGCGCCGCGGCCCAGGCCCCGAGCCGCCGGTTGGCGGCCATGCAGTACGGCGTCAGCACCGTCACGACGGCGTACACGCACACGAACCACAGTGGCTGGACGACGAGCGTCGCCGCCGTGTGGATCGTCGCCTCGGGCACCCCGGCCACGTACAGCAGCGGGGCCAGCAGGGCCCAGACGGCGGTGACCCCGACGGCGGGCCGCAGCAGGCGGGCCAGTCGGCCGCGTACCCAGCGGCCCGTCGGCTCGCCCCGCTCGGCGGCGCGCCGGAAGGACTGCACCGAGGCATAGCCGCCGACCAGGAAGAAGATGCCCAGCATCTGGAACACCCAGGTGATGGGCGCGAGGGGAGCGAAGGTCGACAGCGGGCTGGCGTTGTGCAGCGAGGTGTCGGGATCGCGGACGAAGCCGCCGATGAGCCAGTGGCCGGTCGGCACCGCGAGCAGCGCCAGTGCCCGCAGCCCGTCAATGGCGCGGTCCCGCTGACCCGGGGTACGGCTGCCGATCGTGCTGAGCTGAAGGGTGCGCGGACGAGTCCGCTCGTCCAGGCTCATGCTTTCGCATTCCGTGTCAGACGCGGCATGGCTGCGTTCCTCTTCTCGCTCAGGGCCGGGCATCGGACCGTTCGTGTGAACGCTTCAATGCTCGGTCGAGAACCGAAAAGAAACAGTGAGGCCAGCGCCCCAACCGAGGTGGTGCGGACTGCACTTCACCCCCGGGGGTCGCCTGTCCTCGGACCCCCCAGCCAGCCCTACCCCCGGCCTCCCGTTCACCCCCGCCACGAGGTCCTCACCGGCCGCCCCGCCGGGCCCCGTCCCGAGGTGCGCCGTATGACCGCCCTGCGGGGCGTGCGGCCGAAGAGCAGGACGGGACAGGACGGGACAGGACAGGACAGGACGGGGCAGGACAGGGCGGGGCAGGACGGGACGGGACGGGGCCGGTGTGAGCCCCGCTCTCCCGCGCCAACTCGCCTGCGATGTCAGCCCAGTTGCCGCTTGCCCCCCCCGCCAGTCATGGGCGTCGGCGGGGGGAAGAACGGTGTCAGGCGCTGCCGTCCCTGAACGGGCCGGTCGCGGTGAAGGCCAGCTCGGCGAAGCGGGCGCCGATGCGGCGGTGCGTGGCGGCGTCCGGGTGGAGCTCGTCGGGCAGGGGCAGCTCGGCGGAGTCGGCCGCACCGTAGAGGGCGCGGCCGTCGAGGTGGTGCAGGTTCGGGTCCTCGGCCGCCCGCTGCGCCACGATCCGGGCCAGCTCGTCCCGGATGACATTCAGCGTCAGCTTCCCGCTCGCGCGCTCCGCCGGATCACCCGTGGCCCGGAACCGCAGCTGCCCGGTGCCGAGGGTGGCGAAGTCCGGGGCGCTGGGGCCGGGGGTGTCTTCGTGGATGGGGCAGAAGATGGGCGAGACGACCAACAGTGGTGTGGTGGGGTGGCCTTCGCGGATCGTGTCGAGGAAGCCGTGGACGGCGGGGGTGAAGGCGCGCAGACGCATCAGGTCGGCGTTGACCAGATTGATGCCGATCTTGACGCTGATCAGATCGGCGGGGGTGTCGCGCAGGGCACGCGCGGTGAACGGGTCGAGCAGGGCGCTGCCGCCCAGGCCCAGGTTGATCAGTTCCACGCCGCCGAGGGAGGCGGCGAGCGCGGGCCAGGTGGTGGTGGGGCTGGCGGCGTCGGAGCCGTGGCTGATCGAACTTCCGTGGTGCAGCCACACTTTGCGGCCCCGGTCCGGTACGGGCTCGACGGGGGCGTCGGTACGCAGGGCGACGAGTTCGGTGGTCTCGTTGTGCGGCAGCCAGATCTCGACGTCCTTGTCGCCGCCGGGCAGCTCGGCGAAGCGGAGGGTACCTGCCGGGCCGGGCCGGCTCTCGGCGGTTCCGGTGGTCATGTCGATGGTCAGGGTGTTGCCACCGGCCACGCCGGCCTGACTGGTCAGCCGGCCGTCGACGAGCAGGTCGTACACACCGTCCGGACGGGGCGGAGCGCCCACGTAGACCCGCTTGGTGGGCAGTGCGTCCAGCTCGATGGCGGTGGCCCGGGTCCGGAAGACCAGCCGGACGCCGGAGGGCTGGGACTCCGCCATGGCGAGCTGCCCGTCGGAGTACTGGGCACGGGCGCGGGCGGGCAGCCGGTGCGGCAGGACACCGTGTGCGGTGTGTTCCAGTTCGAGGGCGCCGCGCAGGATGTCCGTGGTGATGGGCGTGGTGATCCAGCTGTGCTCGGTGTTCATTGTCCCCACCTGTTGATCAGGATGCTCGAAGTGCGTTGGTGTGCGGGCGCGTTGGTGCGCGATGCGCCGATGCGCCGATGTGGTGGTGTGGTGGTGTGGCGATGCGGCGGTATGTCGATGTGGTGGTGCGCCGGTGAGCGAGGCACCGCCGCATCGATGTGTCATGGCCGAGCGTCGGCGGGCTGCGGGTGCCGCGACGGCGGGGTTCCGGGCGCGGGCCAGTTCCGCAGCAGGGCGTCGAGCGCGTCCAGGACCCGCGACCAGGTTTCCTGCGTGTCGGGCGCGCTGTGGCTGAACCCGCCGCCCATCTCCAGGCTGATGTAGCCGTGGAAGACGCTGCCCAGCAGCCGGACGGCGTGCGTCTGGTCCGGCTCCGACAGGTCGTAGCCACGCAGGATCGCTCGCGTCATCTGGGCATGCCTGACCCCGGCGCTCGCCGCCGCCGTCTGCGGGTCGAGCCGGAGCTGTGCGGCGGCGTAGCGGCCGGGGTGCTCCCGGGCGTAGTCGCGATAGGCGTCCGCGAAAGCGGCCAGGGCGTCCTTCCCGGCGCGCCCGGCCAGGGCGGCGGCGACCCGGTCGGCGAGCTCCTCCAGCGCGAGCAGGGCGATCCTGGTCTTGAGGTCCTGTGAGTTCTTGAGGTGCGAGTACAGACTCGCGACCTTGACATCGAACCGCCTGGCGAGCGCCGAGGCGGTCACCTGGTCGAAGCCGACCTCGTCGGCCAGTTCCGCCCCCGCCCGAACCAGGCGTTCCGTGGTCAGTCCTACGCGCGCTGCCATAACCGTCCTTTCATCTACCTGAATGTAGTATGCGTATGCCTAAAGCTATTAGGCAAATTGCTTTACTGTTCAGGGAGCCGGCCGTTGACGCTCGCCTCGTCGCCTCGTCGCCTCGTCGCCTCGTCGCCTCGTCGCCTCGTCGCCTCGTCGCCGGGTCGGACGGTCGTGGGTCGGGCCGCCATGAGTCGGACGACCGTGAGTCGGACGACCGTGAGTCGGACGGCCAAGAGCTGGGCGGTCATGGGTTGAACGGCCTGAGTTGGGTGACCGTCTGAGGACCTCGTGGGTCTTGAGCTCGTGGTGGCGGTTTCGGGGTTTCGCCTCGGACTCAGTCGTGTCCGGGGAGGCCGGAGAGGTCGTGATCCGCGTGCTGGAGGGCCTCGGCCACGAGGCGGCGGAGGTGTCCGTCCCGGAGGGCGTACACGACACGGCGCCCGTCCTTGCGCGAGGTGACGAGTCCGGCCAGGCGGAGTTTGGCGAGGTGCTGACTGACGGCCGGACGCGCCGCGCCGACGGCGCCGGTCAGGGTGCTCACGTCAGCCTCGCCCCGGCCGAGCGTGTGGAGCAGGGCGAGGCGGGTGCGGTCCGCGAGCAGTCCCAGAACATCGGCGGCGCGGGCGAACTGCTCGGCGCCGGGGTCTTGCGGGTGCGAACCGTGTGCAGATGCCAGGTGCATGCGTGCGCTCATACGCACATAATGGAGTAGGTACTTCCCCGCGTCCACCTCCCACCGCGCGGCCCCTCCCTCCGCTGCGCGGCCTCCCTCCCCTCCTCCCTCCCTCCGTTGCTCTGCCCCACGTCGAAAGGCGGACTCTCGTGAGCGATCAGCACGGACACGCCCACTCACCGCAACAGCGCCACGGGCACAGCCAGGATCCCGGCCAGGACCGCCGCGATCCCGTCCACGACCATCGCGATCAGGGCCAGGACCGCCGTGATCAGGGCCAGGACCTTCGCGATCAGCGCTACGACCACCACGGTCACGGTCACGGTCACGGCCGTGGCCACGGCCACGGCCACCCGCACGGCGGCGGCCATCAGCCTGCGGGGCGCCGGTCCGCAGCCCGCCCCTGGACACGTTGGCGCCACCGGAGCGCACACCTCATGGGCGCACACCTCATGGGCGCACACCTCATGGGCGCACACCTCATGGGCACGCACCTCATGAGATTGCACCTCCTGCGACCGCACTCCCACGAGTCCGTCGACAAGATCGACCGGGCGGTGGAGTCCTCCGCCCGGGGCATGCGCGCGCTGTGGACATCGCTTGCCGTCCTGGGCGCGACGGCGCTCGCACAGGGCGCGGTCGTGGCCCTGTCCGGGTCGGTGGCCCTATTGGGCGACACCGTCCACAACGCCGCCGACGCCCTGACCGCCCTGCCGCTCGGCGTCGCCTTCGTCCTCGGGCGCAAGGCGGCGAACCGCCGGTACACCTACGGCTACGGCCGGGCCGAGGATCTGGCCGGCATCGTCATCGTGCTGACGATCACAGCCTCGGCCGCGTACGCCGCCTGGACCGCGATCGACCGCCTGCTCCACCCCGAAGAGGTCAGCCATCTGCCGACGGTGGCCGTCGCCGCCGTGATCGGTTTCCTCGGCAACGAGTGGGTGGCGCGGTACCGCATCCGCGTCGGCCGCGAGATCGGTTCGGCCGCCCTGGTCGCGGACGGACTCCACGCCCGGACGGACGGCTTCACCTCCCTCGCCGTACTGATCGGCGCGGGCGGGTCCGCCATGGGCTGGCGGTCGGCCGACCCGATCGTGGGCCTGGCCATCACCGTGGCGATCCTGCTGGTACTGCGTGACGTCGCACGCGAGGTGTTCCGCCGGGTGATGGACGCCGTCGACCCCGCACTGGTCGACACCGCGGAACAGGCACTCCTGGCAGTCCCCGGCGTCCGCGCCGTGGGCGAACTGCGGCTGCGCTGGATCGGACACAGACTGCGCGCGGAGACGGCCATCGTCGTCAGCGACGACCTGAACCTCCGCGCGGCACACGACGTGGCGGTCCGCGCCGAGCACGCACTGCTGCACGCCGTACCGAAACTCACCGCCGCCCTGGTCCACGCCGACCCCGCCCCGACACCGGACGCACCGGACCCCCACGCGGAACTCGCCCACCACACCGAACGAAACGAACGGCCCGCCCCGGCCTGACCCGAGCCACCGCCCTAAGGGCTGTCCCGTCATACCTGGCGGGCGCGCGACGACAGCTACGGCACCTCGCCGCGTTGTCGGAACGTCCATATACACCCAGTATGCGGACGCTCCTCCGCCGTGCGATGCACCGCATCTGACGCCGCGCGCTGATCCACCAGGTATGATGGGACAGCCCTTAGCTTTTTCTTTAACGTCCGGCGTCGAATGGCGCCTCGAACTTGATCACTCGGTTCGGTAACTGCCTTACGCCAAAGCGGCCTTCGTCTGAACATGTGCTCCGACCAAGGAACACACACGTTCAGCACGAAGGCCGTGAGGATGAGTTTGCTGCATCGCAATGCCCGGCAAGAGCCGTTGGCGGAACTGTCACGCTTCCGGGGCGAGTTCTACGCCTGTCTCACCGCTCGTTCGGATGCGCTGTTCGAGCTGGCTGACGCCATCCTGTGCGGCGACGGGCCGGTGAGATCGCTGGCCGAGCTGTCGCTGGTGGGCGAACACCGCCGCGGTCATGGCGGGCTCTATGCCGCCGTCGCCCGTGGCCGGGTCGATACCGGCCGGCTGCGGCGGACACTGGCCGCGGTACCACTGCCGCGGGCTGCCGACGGCCGGCTGGTCCTGGCCATCGACATCACCTGCTGGCTACGCCCCGATGCCCACACCTCACCGCAGCGGATCCTGTGTCACACCTACGGCCGGGGAAAGGACCAGCACATCCCTGTCCCCGGCTGGCCGTACTCGATCATCTGCGCCCTCGAGCCGGGCCGCAGTTCATGGACCGCGCCGCTGGACGCCCTCCGCCTGGCCACCGGGGACGACAGCGCCACGGTCACCGCCCGACAACTGCGTGACCTGCTCCAGCGACTGATCACCGCTGGGCAGTGGCAGGAGGGCGACCCGGACGTCCTCGTCATCGCGGACGCCGGATATGACGCACCCCGCCTTGCGTTCCTGCTGCAAGACCTGCCCGTCCAAGTACTCTCCCGGATGCGCTCGGACCGGGTCCTGCGCCGGACTGTCCCGCCCCGACAGCCACACACGATGGGCCGCCCGCCCCGGCACGGCAGCGAGTTCGTCTTCGGACAGCCCGACATCTGGGGCGCCCCGGACACCGAATCTGTCACCGACACACGTCTCTACGGCATCGCCAGGGCCCGCTCCTGGGACCGACTCCACCCCAAGCTGACCCACCGCTCCTCCTGGGCAGCCGCCGACGGCACCCTCCCGATCGTCGAAGGGACAGTGATCCGCCTGGACATCGACCACCTGCCCAGCGGAGCAACCCCCAAGCCCGTCTGGCTCTGGTGGTCAGGCACCGACGCGACTACGGCAGATGCCGACCGCCTCTGGCAGGCCTACCTGCGACGCTTCGACATCGAGCACACTTTCCGCCTGTTCAAACAGACCCTCGGCTGGACCTCCCCCAAGATCCGAACTCCCGAGGCCGCCGACCGCTGGACATGGCTGATCCTCGCCGCCTACACCCAACTTCGCCTTGCCCGCCCACTCGCAGCCGACCGGCGCCGTCCCTGGGAGAAACCCAGCCCCCCCCCGGACAGACTCACTCCCGCTCGCGTCCGCCGCGACTTCCGTCACATCCGCCCACAGACCGCTTGCCCAGCCAGAGCACCGAAACCCACCCGCCCCGGCCCCGGACGACCACCGGGCCACAGGAACACACATTCCGCACCCCGCCACGACGTGCACACACCCCGGAAAACACAGCCAGCGAAACGACAAAAGAAGAAGTCAACCACCCCGAAGCCCCGGCGCACAGGTTAAAGATCAAGTTAGGGACCCGGATCTCCACCACGAGCCCTGGCCTCGGCCACGATTCCCGATCTCAAGCACAATTCCCGGCCTCCACCACGAGTCCCGCGACCCCACCTACCAGTCCGTCAACGCTCAAGCCGGGAGATGGATGGAGGACCTCAGCAGTTGCCCTCCGCTCCCGCGGCGTCGAAGGGACCGCCGGTGAACTCCGGGAAGTTTCCGGGCGGAACACGATCCGAGCGCCGTCCGAGACCGGCCTCATTACCTCAGCCTCCACGAGGACAGGTAAGAGATTTCCGTCGCGCTTCGCGTACCCCCTCGATCTTTGCCATGAAGTCGGTGAGCGTCGCGCTCTGGACGTCGGCTGAACTCAGCCGACGCCGACACATGCGCGGTGACTTCACCCGAGAACCTCCCTCCGGCCCGTACGGACTTGCCTCGCAGGCCGTAGGGGCGGAGGCCCTGTCGAGACGCATGGCCGCCGGCTGCCGCTCTGGTGGGCTACAGGTCAGGTTGCCAGCCCAGCTGGACCAGCGAAGTGCCACGTTTGCGGGTGATGTAGTGGGCGCGGCCCGGTGGCATGGGGCGGGGCGGACGTTGGCGAGGATGTCGCCTTCGTTGGGGTCGCCGGAGAGGACGAGGGCCTGGGCGCCGAGTTCGGTGAGGCGCTGGAGGACGGGTTCGTAGAGGGCGCGGGAGATACCGGCGGTGGTGCGGATGAGGATGAAGCGGATGCCGGTGTCGCGGGCGTAGGGGAGTTTGTCGGTCAGGGCTGCTAGGGACTGTGTGAGGTTGTGATCAATCTTGGGTTCCATTCCCGTGTGGGGCCGGAACCTGGTTGGACGCTGGGTGTGACGCATAGGCAACTCGCCGACGATCAGTGGGAGTTCATCGATCCGTACCTGCCGGTAGGCGGGTTCGGGCCGTATCCCGGACGGCTGCACGAGCAGTTCGAGGGGTGATCTGGCGGTTGTGGTCCAGTGCCCAGTGGCGGGAGATGTCCGGTGAGTTCGGCCCCTGGCCGACGGTCTGCGGCCGCTTCCGCATCAGGAGGGATGCCGGCGTCTTCACCACACTGCTGGAAGGTCTGATCGCCGAGGCCGCCCCGCCCGTCGGGGATGGACAGACTTGTCCCTGGTCAGCGTGGACTCCACGACAGTCCGCGCCCATCACGACGCCGCCGGGATGTGTATCGGCGAGGAGGCCCATGGAGGCCTTGGAGGAAGCCGCTGCCGAGTAGGAGCGGGCCCGGAAAAGGGGGCAGTCTCCAGGAACAGAACGGTCAGGGCGACCAGAACGGCCCCGGGTGGGAAGGGCGGCGAAGCGTGCGGCAACGCCACAGGCTCCGGCTGGACAACGCCCTGCTCGGCAGGTCCCGAGGCGGGCTGACCAGCAAGGCCATCTCGCCGGGGACCGCAGATGCCGTCCACTGTCGCTCGTGCTCACCGCGGGACAGACCGCCGACAGTCCTCAGTTCGTCCCCGTACTCACGATGGTGCGGGTCCGCCTGCCCGTCAGCCGTCCCCGCACCCGGCCCCGTGCGGTCGCCGCAGACAAGGCCTACCCATCCCGCACCAACCGTGCCTACTTGCACAAACGCCAGATCAAGGCGGTCATCCCAGAGGAGAGGGACCAAGCCGCCAACTGGAAGAAGAAGAGCAGCCGGGGCGGCCGGACCGTCAGCCACGACACCGACCTCTACAAGGAACGGAACACCGTCGAGCGCCGGATCAACAAACTCAAGGCATGGCGGGCATCGCTACTCGATACGACAAGACACCCGAAAGCTACCTCACTGGCCTCTACCTACGCGCCTCGATGATCTGGATCAACGACCTCCTACAGGCACCCGATTGATCACCACCCCACACAGTCCGTAGTCGCCGCGTGCTTCGGCTACTACGAGGCTCGCTCCTGAATTCCGCTGCGCCACGACTACCCCCGGTACGTTCGTGGCGCTGTACCAGGAGGCTCAGCTGGAGCTCTGGGTCACGACACGATTCGTCTGTCGCCAGTGACCGTGAGCCGGTCAGCGGGGAACCGGTCAATTCCTGTCACGTGGACAGGGTTGCCGATGTGCAGTTTTAGCCCTTTGAGTGCCAGAAGCGGAGAAAGGTCAGGATTCCATCTGCTGTGGCAGCCCAGAGTTAGACGCTCCAGGTTGGGAAAGCGGTCCGGCAAGTGGTCGAGCGTGAGATCCACACCGTCGGGGTTGAGGGAGAGGGAAGTGACGCTTGGATAGCAAGGAGCGCACTGGAGATCCAGTTCGCGGGCATGGAGTGTCTTGAGGTGAGGAAGAGCAGTGAGCTCTTCGAGTTCCTTCGCTTGAAGAACATGGTTGACCGTCAGTTCCCGCAGCTCTTTCCGCTGGGCAAGCCCCTCAATGGTCACGTTGGTTTGCGGTCCCAACCACAGGGACCGCAACCCGGCGGGAAGCGGGGGTGCCTGTAGCGAGGACCAGGGGAACTGTGTGTAGAGACGAAGGACATGCAGCTGAGGCAGGCAGCGCAAGGACTCCCAGGCGAAGCCCTGAGGTACATCCGTGAGCCCCAGGTTGGTGAGGGGGTGTCCAGCCATCTCATCCAGAGAGGCTATCTGTGTGCATCCCCGTAGGGTGAGGTTTTCAAGGCGATCAAGCTTCTGGATAAAGGCCAAACTTCGGAGGCCTCGGCCTTCATCGACGTTCAAGACCTCTGTGTGCTCAGCCGACAAATGTGGCATGAGGTCGTCCTCCGTCACAGGGAGGCGGAAGCTGATGCGCCGAATCGGAGCCATGAGTTCGAGGGCTGCCAGCTGCGCGCTGTTCTTCACTGTGATGAACAGCGACTCGCCGCCACCCTGTGGGAGCAAGAAGTCGTGGACGTAATTGACTGCGTCAAAGCTCTCCCAGACATCGACGAGCCCGAACTGGTGCGCTATAGCAGGGAGCGTCGGGATGAATCGTTGCAGATAGGCGTACGCCTGGTCGCCCCCAACTGCACCGGCACAGGAAATAGATGCGCCCGCCGCCTCTGGATCGAGGCCCTCTGCGCTTCGGGGCAAGAGATCGAGAACCATCGGCCCCAGGGCGGCAAGAGCACGTGCTTCGTTCAATGAATAGGGCGGCATGAGGGCGCTCGCCCGCTGCGTGACCATCGTGCGAGCCGTGGGATTGATTTCTGTTGTGTACTGCAGACTGGCGGCAGCAAGCAGATGAAGGCGGCTCCGGTGTTCATGCTCCTTGTCGCCGCGTTCGACGAGCGCTTCAAGAAGTTCGGCACGTTCGATGGGGCGGGCGTGTGCGATAGCCATGCGCACTACGTCTTCCCACTGGGAGTCGTGCGCATGGTTGACGAGAAGCGGGAAGTCGTGGGCCTCTACGGCGGCCTTGGCGCCCAGGTAGTCCTGAAAGGTGCGGTGCACAAAGTCGATGCTCCGCGCCGTCGGCTGCCGTAGAAGGCCGCTGCGTCCGAGCAGGTGCTGAAGGATCGTCTCGGCGTCGCCTTGCTCGACTACTGCTGGCATCGCTGGCAGAAGATCCTCAATGAGGTGCACAGCCCTGGCGTAGTCCATCTCGGTCTGCTGATTGCGGATGAGCCAGTACGCCAGCCGCTGCAACAGGTGCTGCACCTGATGCCCACTCAACTCCACGTTCGAGGAGACACTGCGTTCCCGGTCGCGGCGCACCATCAGCATGGCCAAGGCCGCCTCGTACAACTCCATCCTGCTGTGTGGCAGGTGCCCACGGCGGTCGCGGTGCAACGCGCAGACCAGGGCGCACAACAGGGGGGTGGTCGACAGCTGAGCCACATCCCGCTCCGCCCGCATCGTCACGAGCAGCGAGTTCTCCAGGTCCCCCAACTGTGCCTGTTCAGCAGCCGTAGCGCCATGGCGGGCTGCCGTATGCCAGCGCTGTACGAACAGGCTGGTGTCCGCGGTACCCATCGGGCGTACGGACAACTCGCTGAAGTCGAAGGGAGCCAACCAGCCCTCGGGAACGGCGGAGGGCCGGGTCGTGACGACGAAGGCCGATTGAGGGTAGGCGTGGAGCAATTGCTCAAGCCAGTGCCTAGCCTCTTGCCGGTCTGCCTCGCGCACCTCATCGACACCGTCCACCAGCACGAGGGCACGGCCGGCGGCAAGAAGCTCATCGGCCCAGCCCGGGGGCTGGGCGCCCGCCATCGGGGCCCCCACGCAAGCCAGAAACTGGTCGGGCGACGGAAGCGCCCCGCTGCGTACGAGTGTTCTCATCGGCAGAGCGAACGGGACCAGACCGCGCCATGCGCTGAGTTCGCCGGGAAGCTTGTCCTTCGCTGTGGAGACTGCGAGCCACTGGAGCAGGGTCGTCTTTCCACTGCCTGCCAGGCCCCGGACCAACATGCGTCGTCGCGAAGCAAGAGCGCGCTCTGCCCGGCATACCACGGTCTGGTACGGCGACGATGTGTCGCTGCTGTCCCTGTGGGGTTGGTCCTCGGCGAGTTCGAGGCTGAGGTAGGCCGCGTCCAGCGGCCAGCGCGCTCGGTCCGGGCGGCTGAGGTCCAGCCCGACCACAGTGAGGTGCGAGTTCCGTTGGACGACGTAGTCGAGGTAGCGCTTCAGGAATCCGGCGGGCTTGCCCGGCCGGCGCACAACAGCGTGTGAAACGGATGGCTGCATGCGGTCGCAGGCCTTTTGGCGAAGGTCGAGCAACGGCCCGGCATCTGCCTTCAACGCCCGCGCCAACTTGAGCACCGTCTCCTCGGACGGTATATCGCGACCGTTGAGCGCTTTGCTGATCGTGGTGCGCCCTAGGCCCGTCCGTTGCAGGAGCCCCCCGACTTGCAGGCCACGCTTGACCCGTAACTTGCGTAACTGTGCCGCCAGCGTCGTCAACACGTCATCATCGGCAGCTTCCATAGCGGCGCTGACCTCCCCATTAATCCATGTAGGACCATCTTTGTTCATTGCGAACGCCGGTGAACACCGAATGCCTCAACCTCGCGGCCAACTGCTACTGCGTGTTGGGGAGAAGCGATGCACTCATCCATTGATCACCTAGTGCTGCTCTGCTTGGTCATGGCCATAGACGCCCTCTTCTGCGCCGCCGTGGCCAGCGCGACCGTGCTGCTGGCACGCAGCAGCGGGGTCAGCCTCACCGCCGCGATCCTGCGCGGAGGAGTCGCCTTCGCCGGCACGGCGACTTTGTCCCTTGCTTTCCTGACCTTTCTGCAAACCCACGTCTGATGGTTGGTCAACAGGGAAGTGCGTGTCACCTTCACCTGGGCCCGACATGGGCAGGCGCTACCCGCAGGGCTGGCCGCCGAAGAGCGATGACCATGGGCGCTGGCCGAAGTTGCTTCCCGCCTGACACGCGCTCGGCAGAAGGCCGGACTCTTGCTCCCACCTGGCGGGAGGTGGCCGCAGGCGCGGTGCGCACCGTGAGCACACGATGTGGCGTATCCCATGTGCCGACGCCTGCTCTGGGAAATCCCGACGGAGGGTGTGGAGGGTGGTCGCATCCGGAGAGGATGCGCCACCCTCGTGGGCGCCGCGCTGGAACACGGTGATGCCCGGTCCCTGTTTCATGGTGCAGCCACGACGCCAGGGGAACCTCGGCACGGGTGCCGGAGGCAGCGTTGACGAGGAGCGTGGCACCCGGTGCCCCGCTTCGGCAATGCCACCTGGACGAAAATGAATGAAACCACCGGTTCCATTTCCCCGACTTGCGTTGCCTGGCTCGTAGGCATTCTGCTCGTCCGCCTGTTCGCCATCCTCCGGTGGTGAACAGGCAGACGTCTGCGAATCAATGGCCCAGCCCAGGGGGCCACGGATTGTGATGGTCGGGTCACTGGTGAGAAGATCCAGCGGTTGGCGAGCAGACCTGGAAGTCGCCGTCAGCAGTTCACGGTGCAGCCAAATCCCGTGCCTCGCACGAGGTGTGACACAACGACAGGTAGGCACAAACATGCTTTCGTTACTCTTCCCGCTGGCCCCGGGCGGTGGTCCTTCCCAGGGACCTCTGTCAACTCCCGAGGTGGTCATCGTGCTCGTGATCATCATCGTGGCCGCAGGACTTACAGTCCTCGGGATGCCGATATGGGGCGCCTTCGAATTCATCACCGGGGCTCTCTGCGTCGCCTGTCGGACCATCAGGGCCATGCGAACATCGGGTCCGCCACTCGAAGCAGTCTGACCGCACCCATGGGACGGCGTGAGAACGCCGTTGCCGCAGACACCCGGCAGTCCGAGGCGCTCGCGCTGTGGCTACGCTCACAGCGCGAGCGCCAAGGCGTCACCTACGCGGCGATGGCCAAACTGACCGACTACCGGTTCACCGCGTCGGTGCTGTCGCGAGGCGCCAGCGGCCGCAAGGTCCCAACCCGCCGCCTGGTCCTCGCTTACGCGAAGGCATGCGACGCGGACACGGGTGAAGCGGTGCGGTTGTGGAAGGCCGCGCGCCGGGCCGAAGAAGAACGCCGTCGCGCGGGAGCCGATCCGGAGTTCCGGGATCTGGCCAGCTCGTTGCGCTCCGTGATGACCCACCCCGAGCTCATCGACAGCTTCGGCAAACTGCACGAAGCCATGGTCGAGCTGCGGGCCAGAGAAGGCCAGCCATCCCTGGGGGACCTGCAGAGTGCGGCAGGTCTGACTCCTGCCGGGCGCCACCGGCTGCCCAAGAGCAGCCTCAGCGTCATACTCCGCGGCGAGGCGGTACCCTCACGCGCCCACCTCACGGCGTTCATGGAAGCCTTGAAGGTCTCCCCGCGCAGAATCCGGCTCTGGGAGGGCGCGTGGGACCGCATCACCGAAAGCCCCACCCGGAAACGGTCACTGGCCGTCGAGATTAAAGTCCTTGAAGACCCGCCGGTCAGGAAGTCAGGTGACGGTCACGCCCCGACGGCCATCAGCACCGAGGACCTCGACTTCCTGAGGGAGCAGGTCCAGTTCGACCCCATCGGCCCCTTCGCACCAGGCGCGCAGAAGGGCCCACAGTTCGCCTACCCCCCGGCCGGCTCCACCCGTTCCGGGCTGCCCATCAGAAGGCCCCGCCGCTACGAAGGCGCCTATCAACGGCCGCCCTACGAGCCGCTGTTCATCACCCGGACGTGGACCGCCCCGCGGCGGCCTCAAAACGTCCCAGCAAGCCACTTCCCGACCGCCCAGGCAGGGGCACTGGCAGGCCCCGCGCTCCGATCTGCCACGAGCACCGTGTCCACAGCTTCGCCCAGGCGCGTAACCCGCGTGGTCGACCGCTGGTTCCCGAGAAAACTGCGTCACGACCACACACGCTGGCCGAACTACTGACTGACCAGGTACACCGGCAGGCCGGATTCTGCCGAGCAGACATCCCCGGCTGCTGCCAAATGGCGGGCGTAGTCGGCGCTCGCCTGTGCAGTGGCGCCGCTACCCAGGGACGGGGCGTCGCCTTCAGCGCGCCGGCCGCGAAGCTGGACGGGACGCCCGTGGCCGCCAGCTCGGTCCGACGGACCAAGCGCGTCTTGAACGTGCTCTTCGAGTACGCCATCAAGAAGAAGGTGCTCAAGGAGAACCCGCTGCCGAAGGGTAAGGGCGCCACGGCAGCTAAGACCTCCTCCGCCGTCGACAAACGGTCACTGCTCAACAAGGAGCAGGCCGCCAAGCTGCTCGGCTGGATCTACGCGCGGCCGAGGGGCGGCCGGCGGCTGCACGCCTTCTTCACCACGATGTACTACACCGGCGCCCGGCCCGAGGAGGTCGTGGCGATCGACGTCGGGGACGTACGCCTGCCTGACGCGGACGCCGCCGACCAGTGGGGCGAGCTGCTGCTCCACACTGCTCACCCCGAGGTCGGCAAGCAGTGGACGAACACGGGGGAGGTGCGCGAGGAGCGCGGACTCAAGGGGCGGGCCGCCGACGACACCCGTACGGCGCCCTGCCGCCCCGGACTGACGCGGATCCTCCGTGCTCACATCGAGAAGCAAGGACTGAAGCCCGGCGATCTGCTGATGCAGGGAGAGAAGGGAGGAGACCTGGCCGGGTCCGTGATCAGGCGAGCGTGGCGGCGGGCGCGGAAGGAAGTGCTCACCTCCTACGAATTCGGAACCCCCCTTGGTCGCCGCGTGTACGACCTCCGGCACACCTGCCTGACCAACTGGCTCAACGCCGGCGTTCCGGCCGCGACCGTGGCCGAGTGGGCGGGCAACAGTGTCCCCGTACTGCTGGCCACTTACGCCCGCTGCATCGACGGGCAACTCGACGACTTGAAGCACAGGATCGAGCAGGCGGGGGAGCTCCCGGATCCGGCCGCGGCGGGGGCGTGAAAACTTCTCCGCGTATTCTCCGCCGCCACCCGCAGAAACCCGGTTTCAGCCGGACACCGCCGGACGTGCCCCACCCCGTCGAGGGGCGCGTCCGGCCTCTGCGCTGGTTATTTGAAACCCCGCCTGACCAGCAAAAAGACCCTCCCCAAAGGGAGGGCCTGCGCTGGCGCCCCCGGCAGGACTCGAACCTGCGGCCAAGTGCTTAGAAGGCACCCAGTCTACTCCCGTTCCTATCCTTCTGACCTGCGCTTTTGTCGGTCTGTGACGTATCGTCAGGCTTTTCGGGGGACGCATGTGGGACGACCTTGCTCGGCCAAGTCGTCTGGTTGGGGCGGGGCGCGAGGGGGTTCGCGGGCCCCGTCTGCATCGGCGGGCCGCTAGGGCCGCGACCGCTTGAGGGGCCATGTGAGGTGTCAGCGAGGAGGGGCTCCATCGGGCACCCCCTGTCGGTGGGATCATGGAGGTAGAGCCCGCAGTACCCCCGATGCGTGCTCTCCGCGAGGTCGGCACTGAAGGCAGGGCTGGATCGTACGACTTCGCTATCCAGTTCGCGGACGCCCAGTGGCCGCGGGTTTCGGCGAACCACCGGAGGAACACCGCTCGCACGCTGATGATCGTTACGACCGCGCTGATGGACCGAGATCCACCCGGTGTCCCCTCTTGCCGGGTGCGTACGTCGCTGGATAATTGGGCATTCAATACCGGTCGCCGTGATGGCGCGCCGGAGGATGTCGCTGCGGTACTCGGTTGGGTGCGACGGCACACTCCGGCCATGGACGCCTGGACCGATCCGCTCGTGGTGCAGGACGTGTTGCTGGTACTGGGGACGCTGCTGGACGGCAGAAGGGCGGCGGCCTCATCCGTGAAGCGGCTTCGGCGGATTCTGAATTTGGTGATGAGGTACGCGATTTCCCGCGGGATTCTGGTGTCCGATCCGCTGCCCAAGGGGCGGGGGCAAATGCCGCGGACCGGTGGTGCGATTGATCGACGCCGTCTGCTCAATGCGGAGCAGGTGGCGGAGTTGCTCGACTGGATACGGAATCGGCCGCGAGGCGGGCGGAGGCTGCATGCGTTCTTCGCCACGCTGTATGCCACGGGGCTGCGGCCGGAAGAGGCCGTTGCACTGCGCGTCTCAGACGTCGTCGCGCCGGGCCCGGGGGAGAGTCAGTGGGCCGAGATCGTGGTGCACGCTGCCGAGCCTGAGATCGGGCGTACGTGGACCGATAGCGGAACCCGGCATGATCAGCGGCATCTCAAAGGCAGAGCTGAGGGTGAAACGCGCATAGTTCCGTGCCCACCCGGCCTCCTCCGCATATTGCGGGCACACATTCAGGAGGCACGCTTGCGCCCCGGCGATCGTCTCTTCTCCGGGGAGCGTGGCGGAGTCCTTGCGGGCTCCGTCTACCGCCGCACATGGGACCACGCTCGCAGCGAGATCTTGCCACCGCATGTTTACGCATCACCGACGGGACGACGTGTTTACGACCTGCGGCACACCCAACTGACGACATGGCTGAACAACGGCATCCCACCTGCTCAGGTGGCCGAATGGGCCGGCACCAGCGTGGCCATGTTGTTCGCCGCTTACGCGCAGTGCATCAGCGGCCAAGAACAAGGTCTGCGGCAGCGGCTCGACGAGATGCAGGACATCTCGGCCGGCTTGGCGGCGTAAGCGCCGACGACGGTGGGGTGGGTCAGTGCTCCCGCCGGTAGGGATCTGTGTACGGCTCCATCGACTGGCGGACCTCGTCCCGGACCGGGTCCATGAGGGGCCCGGGGGCGTAGTAGCGGGCGCGGGCCTTGCCGTGAGGGACGAGCCAGCCGCGGGCGACGAGCTCCCGGATGTCGCGGATGGCCTGCTGGTCGCTGAGGTCGGCGTCCTGCTGGTAGACGGTGCGGCGCACCTTCGCGTCCGAGAACGCGGGAAGCAGGGCGTAGACGACCCGTTCGTCCAGGCCGGCTGCTTCGACGCCTTCGACCAGGCGGGTCCAGGCTCGCGACATGACATCGAAGCGGCGCTGGGCCTGCTGGGCCTGGCGATGGTGGGCGGTCAGGCAGAACCGGATCCAGGGCCGGGTGTCCCGCTCGGGGCTCCAGTGCGGGCCGCCCACGTCTTCCAGGATCTGGTAGTAGGCGTACGTGTTCTGCCCCCGGCCGAGCCACTCCTCAATGGAGGAGAACTCGGGGGGCACCAGAGCCTCGCGAGAGAAGACCAGGGTGGACAGGGCGCGGGACATGCGCCCGTTGCCGTCCTTCCACGGATGGATCTTGACGAGATTGAGGTGTGCCATGGAGGCGCGGACGTGTACGGGTGCGTCGAGGTCGCCCTCGTTGAGCCAGTCGATGAACTCCGCCATCAGGGCAGGAACGTCCGCCTTGTCCGGAGCCGTGTAGGCGGGGACCAGGGGGTCGTCGGGGCTGGTGACGTAGACAGGTCCGTCGCGCCAGCGGCCGGGGCGTTTGTCGAGGTGGTGGCCCTGGAGCATGAAGTGCAGGCCGTTGAGCAGGCCGGCGTCGTACCGGAAGTCGTCTCCGGCGTCGGCGAGGGCCTGGATGTAGGTCATACCGCGCTGGTAGCCCTCCAGCTCGGCACGCGTCTTCTCCCCGGTCTCCAGGGGTTCCTCACCGGACATGAGGGCTTCCACGTCATCGACCGTCGCCGCGTATCCCTCGATGGTGTTCGATCCGGCGATTGCGCGGGCGGTGAGGTTGCGGCGCAGCTGGCGGGTCCAGCGTGGGGTGGCTCGGAGCATGTGCCGCAGGGAGCGGCGCATGCTCTCGATCTCTTCGAGGGCCCGCTGGTCGTCGGCGTTCAGGGAAGGGGTCGCGTACAGCACGACTCCATGACACGATAATTATGTCATGGAGTCAAGTGCGTGGTCCGAACTAGATCACCGTGGACGGAGCTGTCTTGCCGAGATAGATCTTGAACGCCTCGCGGATCTGACCGCGGGTGTAGCCGACGGTGTTGACGTTGGCCGGCACGACTTCCCGCTCGTATCCGCGCTTGCGGGCGGACAAGTACTTGACCACGCTCGATGCCCCCGTGTTGGACACGAACAGGTTGCGGGTGGTCCGCAGGTCGGCGTGCAACCCCTCGAAATTGCGCGCGTGGCCGATGCCGACCCGGCTGGCGGTGTAGTACTTGCACTCGATGGCCAGCAAGCACTTGTTGCCCCGCGGTGCCATCCGGATCTGCCGCGAGAGCGCCGCCTCGTCGGCGGGCAGGATCAGGACGTCGCACTCGTGCAGCACGCCGGAGTTCCCCTGGACCTGGACGCCGAGGTGTACCTCCAGCGCCGGGGCGCGGTCGAATTCCACCACGGCGTGGGTGTACGGGTGTGTGGTGCTGTAGAGCTGGCCGGGGCTGGTGCGGAACACCAGATTGCTGACGGCGTTCCCGTCGACGTCCCTGTAGCGGACGGAGGCTCCCAAGCTGCTCGCGGTGGAGGTTGCCAGGGAGAAGAGGTACCCCTCATAGACGTCCCAGGGCTGAGATGCGGAGGTGTAGGAGACGCCGGGGCCAGCGAGCAGGGTCTGGATCTCGTGCAGCAGAGTGCTGACGGCGCTCATCGGCTGATCTCCTCGCGCGCTTCGCGGAACAGGTTCTGAAGGTGTGCGCGGGTGTCTTCGGGAAGGCGGGTGGCGACTTCATGGGTCTGATCGCGGTGCCCGCTGAGTTCCTCGTCGGGGGCGAACCGAACGCTGCGCACGGGTGCGCGGTGCAGATCATCCTCAGCGTTCACGATCTTGAGGGTTTCCGCTTCGATCTCGGGCAGTTCCAGGAACAGCCGGCGCAGCGCGTCGAGATGCAGTTCCGTACGCTCGCGAGCGGTCATGGGGCGGGTGGTTACCACTACGGACGCCCCGCGCTTGAGGGACCTGTGAAAAGTGTCTGTGCCCATATCCGCGACGGCGAGTGCTTCGTACTCCTCGGTGGGCGTGCCGCGGCGGCGCTGAAGGAGCTTCTCCTCCGCGACGCCGGTGGCGATGGCCTCGTCGAGCTCGTCGATCAGCCAGTCGAGTCCTGCGGACCTGATGAGGTCCCTGAGCAGGTCTTCCACTTCACGCATTTCGAGTGCGTTCACTCTGTCCTCCGGTCTCACGTGGGGTGCGCATGGGCGGGGCGGCCCCGACTCGGCGGAGCCGCCCCGCCCAGGTGGGCTTCAGGATTCACGGCAGTGCACCGGGAGCTGCTGCAGCCCGGTGCGGGTGTCATTCCGTTACCAGCCCCGGATGCGGCGGCCGTGGTCCGTGTCGGGACCGAGGATCGCGTCGGCCACCCGGCCGCCGGAGTCCTTGGCGCCGCCGCCGAAGTTGAGGGTGCCGGCGGCGTTGGCGCTGGCTGCAACCCCGTCCCAGTAGCGGGCCTCACGCTCGAAGCGCACCGGCTCGAGAAGGTGCACCAGCTCATCCGAGCTCAGCCGCGTGCCGGTCGCCGCCCAACTCGTCGCCTGATGAGCAGCGATGCCGATGCCGGCGAGGACAGCGGGAGCGCTGATCGCATCACGCGCCGCGAAGTGGGGGAACAGCCCGGCGATCAGCTGCGACAGCAGCGGCACGAGTTCCCGCTCGGCCTGCTCCATGTCCACGCCGTCCGAGAGATCGGTGTCGTGCACCGTGGACGAGGACAGGTTCAGCCCCGCGCGTCCGTGCAGCGCGGTGATGACCAGGACGCGCAGCGCGGAGAGCGTGACGACCTCGGGGTCGGTCTTGGTGAGCTGCCGCTTGCGGTTCTGGACGAGCTTGGTGAGCGGTACGACCTTTCCGTCGTGCTCGACCTTGACGGTCTCAGCGATACGGTGCGCGATCTGGGTGCCGATGTCGCGCTGGTCCATGGACATGGCGAGGTTCTTGGCGACGGGTACGCCCTCGACGTTGCGGTCGTAGAAGATCTGCCGGGCATCCTGAACGCTGAGCCCGAAGTAGAGCTCGAAGGGCACCCGGACCTGGCTCAGCTGCTCGAATGTCACGCCGAACCGCTCCGGGTCGTCGTAGAGCTCATGCCAGGCCGTGACCTGGGTCTCTCCATCGATGGCCACCACGGGAGAACCCGGCAGTACCGTGATCCGGCAGATCCCGCTGCCCGCGACGAGCTCTTCGCCGACTGAGCCCGGCTGGCCGTCCAGCCAGAGCGTGATGGGCGGCGTGGACCACGCGGCACCGTGCCCGCCACTGACGCCGCTCGCGATGTAGGAGGCGTACGCGGCGACGTTCCGCCCCTTCTGCGTCGACTTCAGCATGCGCTGGACCAGGGCGCGCACCTCGGCGTGGCGGCGCACCGAACCGGACGCGTACTTCAGCGCCCGCTTGTCCTCCTCGGCCTTCGGGGAGGGGACGAGCTGCAGCAGCGTGGGCAGCCCGATGGTGCCGATGACGGCGTCCGGGCGGAAGGCGGTGACGGTGAGCTGGATGCCTTCGACGGTAGCGGTGGGCATGGCGATGGTCACGGGTTCCCCCTGGGAGTTGATGCCAGACGCTTACGGCTGGCGACATTCAGAGTTGAGCATGCCAGTGAAAGCACTGTCAAACGATTGACTTGAATCTGGATGCGTGTAATCTCTTGCCTGTCGCTCATGTCGAATAGCGAGGAACCTCTGACATGCCGAAGCAGCCCGACGTCTCTGCCGCACCCGAGGTGTCCGCCCAGGTCACCGCGGCGGAGATCTCCCGGCTCGCAGGGGTCACGCGGGCGACCGTCAGCAACTGGCGCCGGCGGCACGCGGACTTCCCCTCTCCTGCGGGGGGCACGGACAGCAGTCCGCTGTACGACCTGGGAGAGGTGCGCGGCTGGCTGGCCGGGCGCGGGCACGGCGAGAAGATCCCGCCGCTGGAAGAGCTGCGCACGCTGCTGCGGTTGAGCGCGCACGGTCGCGCGGCGGCAGCCCGCCTTCTGCCCTTCGTACTCGCCGAGCGCCGGCGCCCCGACCTCTTCAACGCGGCCGACGCCCTCCCGGACAGCGACGTGGCGGCCCGGGCCCAAGAGATCGTCCGTGAACTTCCCGCGCCACCTGAGGCGCACTTCGACGACGTGACGTACACGGCGCCGGACGCGTCCCTGCTCCGAGCGATCCTCCGCTGCATCGACGCTGGTCAGGGTCAGGATGCCGTTGATGTGCTGGCGGAGCGCGAGCTGGAGGACGAGGCGGCCGGCGGCACGTACACCACACCGGGCCCGGTGGCCGACCTCATGGCACGGCTGCTCGCCGCCGGGTCACCTTCCCGTTATCCCGTACGGGTCTTCGACCCCGCTTGCGGCAGCGGCGCGCTACTCGTCGCCGCGGCCCGGCACGGCGCGCAGCGTCTGTACGGACAGGACCTCGTGCCCGTGCAGGCCCGGCGAAGCCTGATCCACCTGGGCATCGAAGCCCCCGACTCTCCCGCTGACATCCGCGCGGAGGACTCTCTGCGTGCCGACGCATTCGCGGACCTCACCGCCGACGGCGTGCTGTGCAACCCGCCCTACGGCGACCGCGACTGGGGCCACGACGAGCTCGCCTACGACCCGCGCTGGGCCTACGGCGTGCCCCCACGCGGTGACTCGGAGCTGGCGTGGGTCCAACACGCGCTGGCCCATGTCACGCCCGGGGGCTTCGCTGCCGTGCTCCTGCCACCGGCCACCGCCTCCCGTTCCCTGAGCCGCCGCATCCGCGCCGAGCTGATCCGGACCGGCGCGCTGCGCGCAGTCATCTCCCTGCCGGCCGGAGCCGCGCCGCCCCTCCACATCGGACTGCACGTGTGGGTGCTCCAGCGGCCTGATCTGACGGCCCCGGAACACCATTCGGTCCTGTGCGTGGACGGGGCAGCTCTGATCGGCGGTGATGGAGGGACGACTGCGCGTCTTGCTCGAACGGGCGCTTCCGGCGGGGCACCAAGGCGCGACGGCGCTGTCACCGCCACTTGGGATGCCTTGAGCGAGGGAGTGCTGGGTTACTGGACCTCGTACGTCACCGATCCCGCCGCATTCGAGGACGTACCGAGTCAGGCGCGTGCTGTCCCGGTGGTCGACCTCTTGGACGACCTGGTCGATGTCACCCCGGCTCGCAATATCCGTACGGCGGCGGTTGCGGCGGCCCCGGTCGCAGTCGCCGAACAGGCGGCTCGACTTGGACGTGAATTGGCGCAAGCTGCTGATGGGCTAGCTGCCGAGGCGCGGAAGGGCCAGTGGCCTGCCGTGGGCGCTGAAGCCCGTCAGTGGCGAACGGCGACCCTCGCCGACCTCACGCGTGGCGGGGCCCTCACCCTTCACCGCGTCGGTCCGCCTTCCACCCGGGAGCGGGACACCCCGCCTCCCGCCGAGTTCGCGAACCGGCCCGTGCTCGGCGGGCGCGACATGATGGCGGGGCAGCGGGCCACCGCCGCCCCTCAGACACCCGTCCCCCACACGACGGTGATCGTCGCCGAAGGGGACGTACTGCTGGCGGAGATCCGCAGCGCGCACGGCACGACGGCTCGCGTCGCGGACGAGCAGGACAGCGGCGCGGTGATCGGCCGCGGAGTTCGTCTGATCCGCCCGGACCCGAAGCGCCTCGACGCCTGGTTCCTGGCCGGGTTCCTCACCGCGGAGGACAACCTCAACAGCGCCTCGGTCGGTACCAGTTCGGTGCAGATCGACCCGTCAAGGCTACGAGTGCCCCTCCTGCCCCTGGAGGAGCAGCGCAGATACGGCGAAGCCTTCCGGCACCTGTACGGATTGCGCCAGGCGGCACGTCAGGTGACCGAACTCGCCACGTTGCTGCCAAAGACGCTCGCAGAGGGGCTGACCAGCGGGACACTGATGCCTCCGGCGTCGTCGCCGTCGGACAGCGACGACGGGGCAACCCCTGCCCGTCCTTAGCCGTAGAGAGGCCAAGCCGCTCATAGGCACCGCATTGCATCGGATCACATCCGCACCGCCTGGCCCGTTCTCCCGGGCAGGCGCCGAAGGGAAACCGTTGAACAGCAACAAGCACACGGAACTGGCGAACCACGCCTGGTCTGTCGCCGACCTCCTGCGCGGCGACTACAAGCAGTCCGACTACGGCAAGGTGATCCTGCCGTTCACGGTGTTGCGTCGCCTCGAATGCGTCCTTGAACCGACGCGGGAGAAGTTCACCGAGGAGTACGCAAAGTACGCGGCCGAGGACGTGAAGCCGGAACGGCTGCTGCGCCGAGCGTCCGGGCACGCCTTCTACAACGCTAGCAACCTCACCCTGAAGAAGATCGCGAACGACGCGAACACGGCCGCGGCCAACCTTCAGCTCTACGTCAACGCCTTCTCCGACAATGCGCGGGAGGTCCTGGAGAAGTACGAGTTCGGCCGTCAGATCAAGAAGCTCGAAGAGGCCGGCCTGCTCTACCAGGTCATCGGCAAGTTCACGGACTTGGACCTGCGCCCGGATACGGTCCCTAACCACAACATGGGCTACATCTTCGAGGAGCTGATCCGCCGCTTCGCGGAGCAGTCCAACGAGACCGCGGGTGAGCACTTCACCCCCCGCGAGGTCATCAAGCTGATGGTCAACCTCCTGGTGGCTCCGGACGCTGACGCGCTCAGCGTGCCCGGCGCCGCGCGCACCGTCATGGACCCCGCCTGCGGCACGGGCGGCATGCTCAGCGCGGCCGAGGACCACATCACCGCCCTGAACCCGGACGCCAAGGTGAAGGTTTACGGGCAGGAGCTCAATCCCGAGTCTTGGGCGATCTGCCGTTCCGACATGCTCATCAAGGGCCAGGACCCGGAGAATATCGCTGCCGGCAACTCCTTCTCTGACGACGGCCACGCACGCAAGAAGTTCGACTACCTCCTGGCCAACCCGCCGTTCGGCGTGGACTGGAAGAAGGTCAAGGACGAGGTCGAGTACGAGCACAAGTCGATGGGCGACGCGGGCCGCTTCGGCGCGGGCCTGCCCCGCATCAACGACGGCTCGCTGCTCTTCCTCCAGCACATGCTGTCCAAGATGAAGCCGGTCGACGTGGACGGGGGTAGCGGATCCCGCATCGCGATCGTCTTCAACGGCTCCCCGCTGTTCACCGGAGCGGCCGGCTCGGGCGAGTCGGAGATCCGCCGCTGGATCCTGGAGAACGACTGGCTGGAAGCGATCGTCGCCCTCCCCGACCAGCTCTTCTACAACACGGGCATCTCGACGTACTTCTGGATCCTGACGAACCGGAAGGCACCGGACCACAAGGGCAAGGTCATGCTCCTCGACGCCCGCGACCAGTGGGTGAAGATGCGCAAGTCGCTGGGCGACAAGCGCAAGGAGCTGGGTGACGGCAAGAACGGCAAGCCCAACCACATCGCGGACATCACACGGCTGTACGCGGAGGCGGTGGACGTCGCGGGGGATGCTGGGCACCCGCTGCACGGCAAGGTGAAGGTCTTCGACAACTCGGCCTTCGGCTACCAACGGATCACGGTAGAGCGGCCATTGAAGCTCCGGTTCGAGGTGACGGAGGAGACGCTGGCGGGGATGCTGACGGCCAAGCCGTTCCAGAAGCTCCCGCAGCCGGAGAAGTTCGTGGAGGCGTTCCGCCTGCTGCTCGGCTCGGAATGGGCGACGAAGGCAGAGGCGTTCGTCGATCTCAAGGACGCGGTGGTGGCGGCCGGGCTGCTCTGGCCTGGCGGCGCCCCGTTCATGAAGGCGATGCGCGAGGCGGTCGGGGTACGGGACCCCGAGGGCGAGATCCAAAAGGTGAAGGGTGCGGACGAGCCGGACCCGGAACTGCGGGACTACGAGAACGTGCCGCTGGGCGAGGACGTGGAGGAGTACCTCAAGCGCGAGGTACACCCGCACGTGCCGGACGCGTGGATCGACCACACGAAGACGAAGATCGGCTACGAGATCCCGTTCACGCGGCACTTCTACGTGTACGAGCCGCCGCGGCCGTTGGCGGAGATTGACGCGGAGCTGAAGGCGCTGGAGGCGGAGATTCAGGGGCTGTTGGGGGAAGTGACGGAATGACCACTGGGTATGCCACGAAGAGGGCAGAGGTCGCATGGTTGACCGACACTTACGTGCCGACTGATTGGAAGTCGGCCAGGATCAAATACCTGACACGAGGGATGCGTGCAGGAGAGGCTATTGAATCCGAGCGAATCAGAGATTCGGGGAGCATCCCCGTATACGGCGGAAACGGTGTGCGTGGATTCACCGAGGACGCAACTCACAGCGGAATGCATGTGCTAATTGGCCGCCAAGGTGCGCTCTGTGGAAATATTCACCTTGCGGATGGTTCGTTTTGGGCAAGTGAGCATGCCATTGTTTGTTCGCCAGTCTCAGGCGTGGACGCTAGATGGCTTGCATATATGCTACATGCAATGAATCTGGGGCAGTACTCCGTTAGTGCTGCACAGCCAGGGATCGGCGTGGCTCAGGTCGCCGCCCTCGAGACGGTTCTGCCGTCATTGGAGGAGCAGCGTCACATCGCCGACTTCCTCGACGCCGAGACTGGGAAAATGGACGCGATGTTGCGGGCGCAATCCAGGATGCACGAGCTGCTGGACGAACGGATCAACCATCAGATTCTCGCGGTAATTGGTCGTAGCTGTTTGGGTGACCGAATTGCAGGCGAACCCGTTCTGGCTATGCGTTGGCTGCTCGATAAGCAGGTACGTCCCACCTCGAAATTCCCGGAAGTGATCACGGCATTTCGTGACGGCCAGGTGACGGCACGTTCAATGCGTCGAGCTGAGGGCTACACAAATTCAGCTTCTAGCGACCCTCAGGGGCAAGCTGTTCGCATTGATGATGTCGTGGTTCATGGACTGGACGGATTCGCGGGTGCCATCGGGACTTCCGAGGCCGAAGGTAATTGCAGCCCCGTCTATCACGTGCTCACACCCAAGCGAGGTGGCGACGCACTCTATTATGGACGCATGCTTCGTATTCTTGCGCTCCAGGAGTACTTGACGGGATTCTCGTTCAGCACTCGTGAGCGAGCCTTTGACTTTCGAAACTGGGATATGTTCGGACGTATTCCAATTCCGGTCGCATCGCTTTTTGAACAGCAACATATCGGTGAGCAGATCCGGAAAGTGAGACCCCTGCGTGAAAAGTTCGAGCAGTTCGGCAAGCTCCTCGCCGAACGCCGCCAATCCCTAATCACCGCCGCCGTAACCGGCCAATTCGACGTCTCCACCGCCAGCGGTCGCAACGTAACGGAATGACGGACGGAGTCACGACCTCCATGAGCAACGTGCACCACGAGAAAGAGTTCGGCTCCGCCATGGTCGCCGCCCTCCTCGACCGCGGCTGGCGCGAGGCGAACCCCGAGGACTACCGACCCGACCTCGGCCTCGACACCAACGAGCTCTTCACCTTCATCGGCCGCACCCAGCCCGACGAGTGGTACGAGCTCGCCAACGTCTATGGCGGTCAGGCCGAAGCCCAGCGCGGATTCGCCCGCCGCCTCGACCAGGCCATCGCCGAGCACGGCGTCCTCCACGTCCTCCGCGAAGGCGTGAAAGACCGCGGCGTGAAGCTCCGCGTCGCCTACTTCAGGCCGAACCTCGTCGCCGGCCCTGCCATCCTCGCCCCCTACAAGGCCAACCGCCTCACCGTCGTCCGCGAGCTCCCGTACGCCACCAAGCAGGCCGACTGGGGGCACCGCCTCGACCTGACCCTGTTCCTGAACGGAATTCCGCTCGCCACCGCCGAGTTGAAGAACCCGCTCACCGGACAGGGTGTCGAGCACGCCAAGGAGCAGTACCGCACCGACCGCGACCCGACCGAGCTGATCTTCGCGAAGCGCGTCGTCGCGAACTTCGCCGTTGACCCGGACCTCGTCTTCGTTGCCACGCAGCTCAAGGGCAAGAACACCCGCTTCCTGCCCTTCAACACCGGCTCCGAAGGGCCCGGTCAACCCGGCGGCGCCGGAAACCCCGCCCCCACCGCCTTCGGCACGTACGCCACCTCCTACCTGTGGGAGCAGGTCTGGGAGTGGGAGAACTGGCTCGACCTCCTCGAACGCTTCGTGCACCAGCAGAAGCAGAAGAAGGGCGCCGGCCGGACCACGATCTTCCCCCGATTCCATCAGTGGGATGTCGTGAAGAAGCTGACCGCCCACGCTGCCCACCACGGCTCCGGGCAGAACTACCTGATCATGGCGTCCGCCGGGTCCGGCAAGTCCAACACCATCGGCTGGCTTGCCCACCGGCTCTCCGACCTGCACGCCGGCACCGACCCGCGCACCCTCGACCAGGACGCTGTGACCGCGGGCCGCATCGCACCCGGCGAGCCGGTCTTCGACAAGGTCATCGTCATCACCGACCGACGCAATCTCGACGCCCAACTCCGCGAGACCGTCGGCAGTTTCTCGCGTACCGCCGGGCTCGTCGTGAAGATCGATGAGAAGAACGGGGCGAAGGGTGAGCAGCTCGCCCGCGCGCTGTCCCGGGACACCGGGAAGATCGTCACCGTAACCCTGCACTCGTTCCCGGCGCTGCTCGACTACATCAAGCGCAACCCGACCGAGATCGCGGGCAGCCGGTTCGCGATCGTCGTCGACGAGGCGCACTCCTCGCAGTCCGGTGACGCCGCTACGGCTGTCAAAGCGGCCCTGCGTGACCTCGGTCTGGACTCCGACTCCGAGGACGCCGGCGCCACTACCGTTACGCTTACCGACCAGCTCAAGGAGAAGGCCGAGGAGCGAGCGCAGGCCGCGAACCTCTCCTACTTCGCCTTCACCGCCACCCCCAAGGCCAAGACCCTCGAACTCTTCGGGACGCTCGACGACATCGTCGGCGAGGCCAAGTACCGGCCCTTCCACACGTACTCGATGCGGCAGGCCATCGAGGAAGGCTTCATCCTCGACCCGCTGCGCAACTACGTCACGTACAACACGTACTGGAAGCTGGTGAACCAGAACCCGGACGAGAAGGAGGTCGACCCTTCCAAGGCCAATGGCCTGCTCGCCCGGTACGCGCTCACCCACGACTCGACTGTCGCGCAGCACGCCCAGGTGATCGTGGAGCACTTCGTCACGCACACCCGCGGTCGGCTCGGCGGGCGCGGCAAGTCGATGGTGGTCACCGCGTCGCGGCAGTCCGCCGTGCAGATGGCGCGCGCCATCAAGAGCTACATCAAGGACCGGGACTACGACACGAAGTACCCGGACCTCGGAGTCCTTGTCGCCTTCTCGGGCTCGCTCACCGTTGACGGTGAGGAGACCACCGAGAGCAAGGAGAACGGTGGGCTCGCCGAGAGCGCGCTGCCCGAGGCATTCGCGTACACGCGTGCCGACGACAAGGCGGTCAAGGCGGGTGGCTCAGGCAAGCCCGAGTACAAGATCCTGGTCGTTGCGGAGAAGTACCAGACCGGGTTCGATCAGCCGCTTCTCACGACGATGTACGTCAACAAGAGACTGACCGGCATCGCCGCCGTGCAGACGCTGTCCCGGCTGAACCGGACGGCCGAGCGCAAGGCGCAGTCCGACCTCGCCGTCCTGGACTTCGTGAACGAGGCCGAGGACATCCGGGACGCCTTCCGCCCGTACTTCGAGGAGGCGAACACCCTCCCCTCCGACCCGAACCTGCTGTACACCGAGCAGGGGCGCGTCATGTCCGCGCCGATGCTCGCCGAGCAGGAGATGGACGAGTTCGCCGCCGCATACTTCGAGGCGAAGCAGAAGGCGGGTGGCTCGCAGGCCAAGTGGGAGAAGCTGCACGCTGAGCTGTACCGACTCCTGTCCCCGGCCGTCGAGCGGTTCACCGCCCTGATGGAGAGTGAGGACGACGAGGAGGCCGAGACGGCTGAGGACTTCCGCGCCAACCTCAACGACTACGTGCGCAAGTACGGGTTCCTTGCCCAGATCGTGCCGTACCAGGATGCTGAATTGGAGCGGCTGCACCTGTACGGCCGTCATCTACTCAACCGGCTCCCGCGACGTGCCGACGGAGGCGTGGACATAGGTGAGGTAGACCTCAGCCACATGCGCGTGGAGAGGACCGGCGAGTACGACGTCTCACTCAGCCCCGAGGGAGCGGCCGACCTGAAGGGGTTCGGCGACGGAGCCGGTGGCGCCAAAGAGGTGGAGAAGTCGCTGCTGTCCGAGCTGATCGAGAAGTTCAACGAGAAGTTCGGCACCGAGTTCACCGAACAGGACGTCCTGCGCCCCTTCGAAGAGGCCAAGGCCGACCCCAAGGTGCGGGCTGCCGCTGTGGCCAACAACGACGTGGACAACTTCGGCTTGGTCTTCGACGACGTCTTCGAGGACAAGATGGCCGACCACATCGACACCATCGCCGGGCTCGGCCGCCAGTACTTCGGCGGCGACAAGGGCTTCAAGTCGAGCCTCGACCGCAGTGCGCGCAAGGCCGCCTGGCGGATGATCCGGAGCGAAGAAGGGGTCGACGACGGGTTCTGACGTACTCGTCCGTCACGTCTCGTGGAGCGGTGCCGGGGAGCCCCCGGCACCGCTCGCTCTCTGATCCTGGCTGGACCTGGCCTGGACGGATGATCACCCCAGTCGTCACATTGGACACGCACCGTCACACCGCGAACGCCGAAACTCGGTCACCAGCGCAGGAAGCGAGAGCACCGTGCCACCCGAGCCCATCTCCGACCGCTACGAACTCCTCGAGGAGCTTGACCACGGCGGCATGGGCGATGTGTGGCGCGGCTACGACACCGTGCTCGACCGCCCCGTCGCCGTGAAGCTGCTTCGACAAGCATCGTTGGTTGCGGCCCCGCACCTTGCCGAGGAGTTCGCCAAGCGCTTCCAGCGCGAGGCCAGGATTACCGCGCGTATCCAGCATCCCGGCGTACCTCAGGTGTACGACGCGGTGCTCGATGCCTCGCTGGAACGGCTGTTCCTGGTGATGGAACTCGTCGATGGTGTCTCGTTGGCCCGGTACGTCAACCCGGCGCGCCCGCTACCGATCGGCTGGGCGGCGGCGGTGGCCGCGCAGGTCACGACAGTGCTGTCGCACGCACACCAAGTCCCAGTGATCCACCGTGACCTGAAGCCATCCAATATTCTCGTCGCCCGCGACGGCACGGTGAAGGTCCTGGATTTCGGTATCGCCGCCATTCTCCGTACGGACGTCACAAAGCTGACCGCGACTGGGACGCCCATCGGCACGTACCAGTACATGGCTCCCGAACAAGTACGCGGCGGCACGATCACTCCGCAGACGGACCTCTACGCACTCGGCTGCGTCCTGCACGAACTGCTCAGTGGGCGCCTGCTGTTTACCGCCGGCGACGAGTTCGGCCTGATGTACCAGCATGTGAGCGAAGCCCCCACGCCTCTGAGGCAGCTGCGCCCTGAGGTGCCGCCCGCTCTGGAGGAACTTGTCCTGTGTCTGCTGGGCAAGGCACCCGAGGAACGACCGGGCGATACACAAGAGGTGTATGAGAGGCTGCTCCCGTTTCTGCCGCTGCCTGGCGATGAGACAGCCGTCAGCGGTGGGCAAGGTCCTTCCGGAGTGCCTGATCCGACAGCGCTCTACCGCAAGCCTTACGCACCCCGGGCTCGTGAACAGGTGCCCGCCGTCGATCAGCCGAGTCCCGTCCTGCCGCAACCCATGCCGGTGCCGACTCAGTTGCGCGAGGACATCCGGGCAGCTCGTGACCAGGCCGACCTTCTCATCGGGGAGGAGCGGTTCTCGCAGGCAGTCGACGTGCTCGGCGAGGTCATCGAACCGGCGGCTCGTGCGCTCGGCCCCGAGAACAGGGCGGTACTGGGGCTGCGCAGGCAGCGGGCCGCGGTGCGTCTGCTCGGCGGTGACTACCGCGCCGCGCGACCCGAGTTCGACACTCTCGCCGACGCGTATGCCCGTATTGCCGGGCCGACCAGTGACCAGGCCCGTGCCTGTCGTGCCCAGGCCGCACGGTGCCGTGCCGAACTCGGCATGGTCACCGACGCGCTGGCGCAGCTGACGGAAGTGCTGGACATCGTACGCGCCGTTGACAGCGACGCGAGCGAAGAAGCGGTGGAGCTCCGGCACAACATCGGCATGTTGCTGCTTGCGCAAGGGCGGACGTCGGAGGCCAGGGAGGTGCTGGAGCCGCTGTATCAGGATGTGGTCCTGGTCAGTGGGCCGGAGGACGAGTTGGCGGTCGAGATCGCTGAGGCACTCGCGGTGATCGACCTCGGCTTCGACGACCCTGGGCTGGGCGCCTGACAGGTGGACGGCCCAGCCCAGGGTGAGTCGGCCGGTTATGGCCGTGGATCGTGGTCGATCAGCTTCAACAGGCTCAGCAGCTGTTTGGTCTCCGTCAGGGCCTCGGTCTTTGTCTCCGGAGCGTCCATGTCCCAGTGAGCGAGCTCGTTCCGGTACTCCTTGACGGCGGTGACCCGGCGCACTAGATCGTCCTGCTCGTACGGCCACGCCAGCTTCGCCCAGCAGGCGTCGTCCTTGAGGACTTCCGGATATTGGCCGAGGGTGAGGTACTTGCCTGCGGCGCGCGTCTTGCGTACTCCCGAGCTGGTGGGGAGTTCGTCCACGGGCAGGCGGTCGGTGAGGCGGCGCAGGCGCCGTTCTGCCTCGCCCAGGAGGATGAACGGCTCGACCCGCAGCTTGAGCTGGTCGGCCAGGTCGGATGCGGTGAGGATGCCGAGCACAAGGTTGTCGCCATCGGTGACGATCAGGAATCCGTGACGCTGGATGTCGTCGATGCGGACGAACAGCTCTTCCTGCTCCTGAGCGGTGAGTGGGTGGGGGTTCAGAGCCGCGGCTATGGTGGCGCCGCGGTGACCCAACTGGGCACGGGCGATGCTCTCCCAGGTGACGACCCCTCGCAGCACGTTGTTCCGGTTCACCACCGGAAGCTGCGAGAAGTCGCCCTGGACCATGCGTGTGATGGCGCGACTCAGCGGCTCGTCGAAACAGACCGTGACCACATCCCGGGCGAAGGGGAGGCTGCCGATGCGCCAGTGTCGACTCAGATCCTCACCCGCGACCCTCGTGGGTGTGTGACCAAGATCCGTTCCTGGTGGCTCCTGGACCGTCTCCCCGGTCAGGGTGGTTTCCTCCGCGGAGACCGTGATCAGGCCGTCGAGCTGCACCTCCGTGAAATGCGGGGCCACCTGCAGACCTCGAGCCGCGAGCTCCCGGTCGACGAGGTCGATGGCGTCACCGGTGCGCCTCTGCCAGCCCCACAGGCCGATCAGGTCCCGGGCGGTCAGCTGTCGGGTGCCCTCGTCGCGCACATCCTGCTCCAGCGCCTCAGGGTCCGCAGGTGGCTCCACGGCGCCCTTGTAGCCCGGGTCGACACCGGTCTGCGCCAGTGTCTCGACACGGTGTGCCGCGTCACGGCGACTCAGCTCGCTCACGGTCAGGAACGCGCCGATGCTGTCGCGGAGGTCGCCACCGATCGCGGCACGCTCGACCTGGGTGCGTACCCACTCCACCTTGCGCGTGTGCCGGAAGCCAGGGGCGGCCTCGTTCCGGTACTCGTATCCGCCGGTCAGCCGCCCGATGGCGACGACTCCCAGGAACTTGCGGGGCATCACGACCAGGTCTCCGGTCTCCATCGTGATGAAGCGCCATAGCTGATGCTTCCAGTTGTCCACCCTGCCGGGCAGCTCACCCGGATAGGCTCGCGCCAGAACATCCCCCACCTCGGCGATCGACGCGCAGCCGCTCAGATCCCCGACCTCCTCCCAGCCGGCGATCACCACACCCTCGTCCAGCGCCTGCTCTTCGCGCTCCCCGTACTGGCCCCCGCGGACCGTCCAAGCTCTGACCATCGTTCCCCCACCCGTGAAGCCCTACAGCCGCATCTACGTGGGGCGGCTCGCGTCGAGGGTTGAATCTACGTGCGTGTGGCGGCCCGAGGACAGGCGTGGAGCAGATCGAGTCAGCAGTTGAAGAACAGGGCAGGTGCCGCTTTGGCGCCTACCCTGTTCTGACCTGATGGCCCATGAGTATGACTCTGACCAGCGACTTCTCTCTCGCTAGGAGTGGCGCGCATGATTTGTTGCCCCGGCCCGGGGGATGCATGTGGGATGGCGGGCCCTGACGTGGGGTGCGAAACGGGGCAAAACGATGCCTCGGGCGATGGGAAAGCCCTCCGCGAGCGATCTCGCGGAGGGCTAAAAACAGGCTCTGACCTGCGTAAACTTGCGCCCCCGGCAGGACTCGAACCTGCGGCCAAGTGCTTAGAAGGCACCTGGTGAGGGTGAGGTGGATGGGGCTTTGACCTGCACGGACGTGCATTCTTGACGTGTTGTCAGTCAGTTTTCCGACGTTTTCGGGAAACGGTGGTTCGGTCATGGCTCCGCGGCCCCGAACTCCCTTACATCCCCGCCGTGGCGGACGTGGCCGTAAATGACCAGGCCGTGGACGCGATCACTTTCCTGGTGATTCTCTTCCTGGGTGAAGGAGCGTCCCGCAAGGTGGCGGCGAAGTACAACCCGGCAACGCTGCCGGAGGCATCGGTGGGTGACGGCGCCGGCCGATAACGAGAGGTACGGGCCCGGACGGACGTTGTTCCGTCCGGGCCTTTTGCCGTATCTGGGGCGACTCCTCCTGCGCTGGCAAGCTCGTCGACTGGGTCAAAGCGCCCAGCTGGCCACGGAACCTAGCTCGAGCCGAGGGCTGACCACCCCGCACTCGATTCACCCCTCTGCATTGCCCCTATGTGCAGAACCCGTCAGCAACTGGGGGCCTTCTTGCGGCGAGCCTCACTCCTCGTCTGCAGACGCCTCGGCGGGTGCACGGGTGAGATCTTCTGGGGGATGGACCTCTGCGCCTGCTTGAGGGAAGGAGACGAGCACATCTCCGTCCGCGGTTAGCATAGCTACCACGCCGATGGGGTCCTCTGGATGGTCAGTTTCTGCAGATACCATGACCCGATCGCCAACTTTCCAACGATCAATCATCTCTACCCCTTCTGGATTAGTTGCCCAGCTCCATCAAGGGTAACCGATGCCCTTTAGTCTCTACTGCATCCACTGAGGGTTTTATGTCCGTTGACCCAGAACGCTGTGATTATTCCCTTAGGGCCGTAGTTCTTTCCCGCATAAACATAGCCATTGGCATCATCTACTACACACATGGTTCGCTTGACCCCGGAGGGCGTTGCGTAGTGGGCAATCGATAACGTCCCTCCCGGGAATGGATTGCTATGCGTACCCGGGTCGACCTTCTCCATGGCTATCACCCAGAGGCGCTTTGCAGCCGGGGTCAGTTCGTGATTTGTCGTGTTACCGGTACTTCCGCCCTTTGCTATATGCTGACGTCCGAATTTTGAATTACCTTCACGTAATGCGACACTGTTCGGCACCCAGCGCCAATTTACATCGAATATCTGTATGACCTTAGCTGCGCCGGGGCCGTCCTTGACTGGTGTTGAATTCGCGTATGCAGAGGTTGCCGGGATGGCCAATGCGGCCGCGGCGATTGCTACGGTCAACTTCTTTGCTGCACGCATAAATAACTCCCGAAAAAATCGCAAGAGGGCGTTACGCAACTCTAAAGACTAGAGGTCGCCAGTGGTCCGCTTTGCCTTCCTGTGCAGCTGGTTACTCGCATGTTTTTGCTTGAGTGGAAGCTGCATGCGCATTGGCGACTTCGGTGATTAGCTTGGCATGTGACCCGATGGGATGGAAGAGGGTAAGTGGTGCGATAAATGGAATATGGCGCAAAAGATCGAGAATTGAGGCTTCCGATTTTAAGTTTGCTGGTCAAGTGCACATATGGCAGAGAATTGTTGTTTGTGTGTGGCTGGTTTCGAACCTTTGCCGCGCCCTGTCACGGCCCCCGGTGAATGCCGCCGTAGGCACCTGAGTGGCCCTTGGCGGCCGTGAGCGAGCGGAGAGACCCGTGGCAGCACTGAACACCATCAGCCGGTCCGGCAGCCGGTTCTACGTAGACCCGGAGACCGGGGCCAAAGCGCCCGGTGTGACCTCCATCCTGTCCATGCTCCCGAAGGGGTTCCTTCAGTTCTGGGCTGCCAAGGAGGTGGCTACGGCAGCCGTGGACAACATCGGCTCCTTGGTGGGCCTGGCCATGAACGACCGTGCGGGAGCCATCGACTATCTGAAGGGTGCTCCTCGGCGGGTGACGAAGCAGGCGGCCGACACTGGGTCGGCGGCCCATGACGTGTTCGAACGCCTGGCACGTGGCGAGGACGTGACCCGGCTCCACCCGGACCTCCGCGCGTACGCCGACCACTTCCGGGAGTTCCTGGACGCCATCCAGCCGGAGTTCCTGTTCCTGGAGGATGCGGTGTGGTCGGACCAGCACAACTATGCCGGGAGCTTCGACGCTATAGCGCGCATTGCCGGGGAGACGGTCGTCCTGGACTGGAAGACCACCCGCTCCGGCGTGCATGAGGAGGTGGCCTTGCAGCTCTCTGCGTACGCGAACGCGGACCGCATAGTGAAGGCGGATACGGGGGAGTCCGTCCCGGTCCCGGCGATCGACGCAACGGCCGTTCTCCACGTCCGCCCGGAGGGCTGGAAGCTCGTTCCTGTGCGCCACACACCGGAGCTGTTCCAGACCTTCCTTCACCTGCGCGCGGTGTTCGACTGGGAGCGGGAGAACAAGCGCGGTGTGATTGGGCGCCCGGTGGCCTCCGGCGGGGAGGCGGAGACAGGTACCCAGCGCCGCGCGGCGTAGGGAGTGGGGCGGGTGTCACGGGCCCCAGTGCATGGAAACAGCGACAGGCCCGGCGGCTATACGCCGGCCTTCTCGCTGCCTCTTTCTACGCACCTCCCAAGGCGAGCCGGCACAGTGGCCCGCACGCTCCGTGTGTTTGACACCGACCCCAACGCCCGCCCCAAGACGATTGCCGGTGACTACGTGGGCCGTTTCAGGGCGGGTCAGCAGCTCAACAACCGCCCTGTTGCACTGTAGGCGTGGCGAATCACGACCGGGGACCCGGAGGTGGGGAAGGTCGTCGCGGAGCTGTACGGCGGTGCTCCCCAGGCACCGCTCGCGACGATCCCCATGATCTGGCGGTAGTCGGCGGGCAGGTCTTCCACGTCGCTGCCGTCGGTGCGGTGAGGGATCAGCAGCTGGCCAGCGGCCCCCGGTGTCGCACCGACACCCTGCGCGGGTACAGCCGGCTCCCCGCCGGTGGCTTCTTCCAGAGCCTGCTGCCAGGCCGCGGCATCGGGATGCCCGGCCTCGGCATCCTCCTGGAACTGCTGGTAGACGACCTCGGCGGCTCCCAGCCGGGCCACCTCGGCCTCGGTGTCGGCCAACTCCTTGCGCAGTTGTCTGGCGTGTTCCTCCAGCACAACGCGGCGCTCGATCAGCCACTCCATCAGGTTCTGGGCCATGCCCCCTCCTTCACGGGTTCACCGTCGCGACCCTGCTCGCACGGTAGGGGGCTGTGTACGCAGAGTTCAGGAGATCCCGGAAAACGGCCCGAAGCGGGCCGACAGATGATCTCCTCGAAGTGATCAGGCCCGGGACATGCGCAAGTAGCCCAACGGCTCCTCACGCCAGCCCGTTGACCTGCACGAACCACGATGAAACTTCCTCATTCTGTGGCTGTCCGTTTACCCTTCCAGTCGTTGCATGGCTTGCAGGCGGGTAGAAAGTTCCACCACACGTCCGCGCCGTTGTCCGCGATCGGAGCCTCGTGGTCGAGGGTTGTCGACGGTTTGACGGCGCAGAATGTGCAGGAGCCCGCGTTGGCCGTCAGGGTCATGAGCCACACCCACGTGGGCTGCTTCGTGCGCCTACCTCGCTGGACGCCGTCGCCTACCAGGGTCATCGGATCTCCCATTGCCAGTGCTTCAAGGAGGGGGCGCTAGCGCTCGGCACTGACAATGCGTTGCCGGTCGCGCGCTCTTGGTTATCGATGGCGACTCCGAAGCCTCAGGTGCGGGATGCATTGCGTACGCAGATTGCCTGGCTGCCTGCCAGGGGGATCTGGGTCGGAGGTCAAGCCCGGACCGTGCTCCTTGCCCGCGGCGTCGTCCATTCATGTTTGGTTGCGGTGCGCACTGGTGGGGCGCAGCCGTCTTCGGAGATCCTTCTCCAACAGGACTGGAGTGGGCGTAAGTTGGCGGCCATATAATCTTCAATGGGGGCTGGCGTGGCAGGGTGGGATCTACGAGCGCTGTTCAGCACGAACGACCGCACGCTTGGAACTGCGGAGGCGTTCACGAACCGTCAGGCGCAGTGGGAGTTCGCGGTGGCTGCGCTCGCTGCACATCTGCGGCATGTCAATGCCCCTGGGTTTGATCCTGCAGACTTGGAAGCTGCTCGGGACAACGTGGTGGCCTTCCATGGAATCGGCGGCATCGGGAAGTCCACGCTGTCGCGCAAGTTCGAAGCTTCCTTCGCCGACCCCGGGCAGCGTCCCACCCAGTGGGGCGCTCCTTTGTGGGGCGCAGCTCGGATCCTGCCCGTACGGATCGATCTCGCGCGCTCCGTGAACCCCGATTTCGAGAAGGTCGTGCTCTCCGTCCGCCTCGCCCTGGCCGCCATCGGCCGGCCACTGCCCGCCTTCGACTTGGCGTTGCGCCGCTACTGGGAGCATCAGCACCCGGGAGACCCACTGGAGGACTTTCTCAACCGCGGTGGTCTGGCCGTTCGGTTCGGCAAGGCGCTGCCGCAGCAGATGCAGTCCGCGCTCTCCGACGTAGCCCAGGCCCTGTTGCTGCCCGGCACGGTGGGCTCCGCGATCGGGCAGGTGACCGGGGTGCTCGTAGGGGCGCTGCGCGAGCGTCGGCGGACCGTGCGGGCGCTCGCCGACTGCGCACGCCTGGCCGACCTCCTGGAGAGCGAACCGGACCTGGACTCCCTCTCCTACTACCCGCACCTGCTCGCCTGGGAGCTTGGCCGGATACCGGCCGCGAAGCGGGTCACGCCAGTGATCTTGCTGGATACCTTCGAGGAGATCGGGGACCGTACCCACCGGGACTTCGAGCGACTCCTGCAGCGCCTGGTGTGGTTGATGCCGAACGCCTTCTTTGTCATCACCGGCCGCTCCCGCCTGCAATGGGCTGACGAAGCGCTCCAGGGCCAGCTCGACTTTACCGGCCCCAGTGCCTGGCCCGGCCTGGTTGCCCGCGACGTCCCCCAGGACCGTGTGGACTTACCTGCTCCCGGCCGTGAACGGCAGATGCTGATCGGCGACTTCTCCTGCGAGGACTGCGACGACTACCTTGCCCGCCGCCTCTCCACTGGAGGTCGCCCCCTCATAAGCGACTCCATCCGCACCGTTATCGCACAGCGCTCGCACGGCCTGCCGCTGTACCTCGACCTCTCCGTGATGAGGTTCCTGGAACTCCGCCGCAGCGGACACACCCCACAGCCGGCTGACTTCGACCACGGCTTCCCGGCGCTGATCGCCCGCACTCTTTCCGACCTCACCGCCCCCGAGCGTCACGTGCTGCGCTCCGTCAGCCTCTTCTCCTCCTTCGACATCGCCCTGGCGACCCGGGCGGCGGGTCTCCCACAACAAGCGCCTGCCCTGCGGCTCGTCGAGCGTCCCTTCGTACGGGAGACCCCGTTCGGACTGTGGCCATTTCACCTCCATGCCCTCATCCGCGCGACGATCCGGGGCGCCGACGATCAGACGGACGACCGCTGGTCCGCCACTGACTGGCAGCAGGCCGCCACCCGTGCCCTCTCTGCCCTCGGAGAGCAGTGGAGGGACGGCTCGGATCGCGACCGGCCGCTTCTTGTCGGCTGCTTGCGCCAGGGACTGGCCATCGCCCGCGACTACCGACTCGACCTCGGCTGGCTCACCGAGGCTGCGTGGAACTACGTCGGCGACTCCGTGTGGGAACCGCTCGACCTGGCCGCGGGCCACCAGGGAGAGGGGACAGCCGCCACGGCCGCTGAAGCGCTGGTGGAGTTGCTCAGCGCGCTCGCCCGTCGGCAGCACGAGAACCGTGCTCGAACCGTAGAGCGCCTGACGATGGTCGCCGATACCGGGCTGCTGCCCGCGGAGCTGTCCGACATGGCTGTCTACTACCGGGCCAAGGCGCAACGCGACCTCGGGCACACCGAGAAGTCCCGGCAGGGAATGCAGAGGGTTGCCGACGGCGGCGGGCGCCTGGCCCCCAATGCTCGCCGTGGGATCGCCCACCTTTCTCGGCTCGCCGGCGACTTCCCGACGGCTCTTGCGGCCGCAGGAAACTTGGGCTGGGAGGGGCGGCACCACCGCGTCGTCGGCGACGTGCAGTGGGTGCAGGGCAATGTGCAGCTGGCCGCGCAGGCATTCGGAGCTGCTCGTACGGAGGGTGAAGAGCACGGCAAGCGCGGGGAAGCAGCTATGTCACAGGCCATGCGAGCCTTCACCCTGGCCTTCACGACTGACCTCACCATCGATGACGAGATCGACCTCGGCGAACACCTCCTGGCCCAGGTCGATCTGCGTGCCGCAACCCTGGACGTACGCATCGCAGCACTGCTGCGCGATGCCGGTACCGGTACGGGAGTCGAGGAGCGGGCACAGGTGCTGGCGGCCGAGATCAGCACGTCGGGCCTGCTCTTCGCCCAGGCCAAGCTGGAGTTGGCACGCGCCTTCCACCACGCGATCCGCGACGACCAAGAGGGCGTTGCCTACAAGGTCAGCCGACTTCGTGAGCTGACCCGCGAGGGCTATTACGCCTACTACGTCGACATCGCCCACTTCATGGCCGGCCTCGCGCTCGACTCTCCCTCCCGTGCACATTGGCTCGACGATCAGCAGAGGGTCCGCCAACGGTGGCGAGACATGGTCATCGGCCGACGCGCTGTGCTGCCGTCAGGGTCAGCCTCCGGAGCGCCGCCGTCAGACGGTATGACTCGGTAGCTGTCAAACTCCTCAACTGGGAATCAGAAAAGCATAGTTGACCTTTGTGGGCTAATCGAGGCGTTTGGCGGCGAACCCAGTCGTTTCGACTTCTCTGACAGTGAATCTAGTCGTGAGCTCTCCACACGTCACCTCGACGTACGGCACGCCCCTATCTGCCTCGTCGGCGGATACCCACACACATAGGGGCCCGCAGGATCGTCACCTCGACGAGGAGGTCGACCACAGCTCGTTGCTGATCCAAGCTGAGCCCCTCCACGCGGTCCGTACATCGGCCGCGTCCACCAACCGGTCCAGCAGGTGGGCCCGTTGTCAGTGCGCTATGCGACCCTCAACCTCGTCCGAACACTCGCGCAGCTGGCGCGCCTGTTGATCCAGGCGCCGGTCCTTGGGATGCCCGTTGCAGGCGATGAGTGGGTATCGCTCGTCCTGATCCTCGGCGGGGAAGGCGCCGTGGACGGACATGCCGGTCATGTCCCAGTGCAGCCGCGAGACATTGATCCCGAACTCGGTGATCGTCCAAGCGCCGACCGTGCCCGCGATGACCTCCAGCTTCGGAGCGATCGCGTCCAGCGCGCGGGCCAGGCGGTCATCGTTGAGGAGGTCCGGCGTGATATCGAAGACCTCCTCCACCGCCCAGGTGTGGGCCCAGTCCCCGACCCGCACCAGCGGTGCGGGCGAGGTCTGCCGGCTGGCCACCAGCGCCTCGATGACCTGCCCGTGCGTCAGATGGGCGCTCCGCCACTCGGACACACCTCGTCGATGACCCTGGCTACATCCAGGCGGCGCAGAAACTCAGCAGTGACGGGCAGAGCGCCCAGACGCTTCTCCACCACGGACGTCACCACGCACTCAAGGCGCTGGCGCTGGGACGGGACTAGACATGCCTAGTACTCCAGCCGGACTTTGATGTTTTGCCTGGTCAACGGCTTGGGTTTGGGGAGTGTAGTGGGGTGGTGCTGGAAGCGGGGCGGGTTCGCCGGGCCTGTCCCGCGAACGAGTGCCCTCGCCGTGT
>NZ_JAJPWM010000020.1:0-193697 GCF_046549095.1 Streptomyces sp. x-80 | reverse complement strand
ACGGCGCAGCCACTCCTTCGCGGGACAGGCCCGGCGAACCCGCCCCGCTTCCAGCACCACCCCACTACACTCCCCAAACCCAAGCCGTTGACCAGGAAAAACATCAAAGTCCGGCTGGAGTACTAGTGCTCCAGTCTGGTTTCGTGATCTGGCGACAGTATGGTCTGACGCGCGCACGGTCGCGAGAACAGCACCCCTCACTGCGTGTGATCGCAGTGAGGAGGAGGGTTCCGCGTGTTGGCGATCACATCGTCGAGCCGGTCACGCGCCGCGAGCAGGTCGATGATCCGCTGACTGATACGGGCGCGCTCGGTCTCCAGGTGGTCCAGGAGCCCCGGGGCCACTTTGCCGGAATCCACGCACGGCAGCACCTCACGCACGGACCGGCTCGGCAGGCCGGCGGCAAAGAGCTGCTGGATCAGCCTGACCCGACCGACGGCGGCATCGGGATACTGACGCTGGCCTCCGGCGCTGCGGTCGGACTGCAGAAGGTCTTGCTCCTCGTAGTACCGCAGGGCCCGGACGCTCACTCCAGCCTTCTCCGCCACCTCGCCGATACGCAACGGTCCTCCGTCCTTCGGGCCGCCTGCCCGACTTGCATCTGACGTTGATGTGAGGTTTTAGCGTAGCTGGCGTCGAGACTCACCGAGCCCACTGATCCAGTAAGGCAGGACGTCATGCGCGCAGCCCGCTATCACGAGTACGGCGGTATGGAGACCCTTGTGATCGAGGAAGTGCCGGAGCCGCGTCCCGGCCCCGCCGAGATCCGCATCCGGGTCTCGGCGGCCGGCGTCAATCCCGTCGACTGGAAGGTACGCAGCGGCGCCGTACGTGACGTTTTCCCCCTGGAACTGCCCGCGATCCCCGGACGCGATGCCGTCGGCGTGGTGGACGAGATCGGTGACAAGGTGCGCGGGGTGAGCATCGGAGACCGTGTTTTCGGGCTGGGCGGTGTCACAGGCGCGACAGCGGAGCTGGCCGTGCTCTCGGCCTGGGCCCCCGCACCCGCCGCATGGAGCGACGAGGAGGCCGCCGGTGCCGGCTTGGCTTCCGTGACCGCGCTGGGCGGACTGGAAGTATTCGGTTCCCTCAAGGGACGTACCCTTCTCATCGAGGGCGCCGCCGGAGGCGTGGGCAGCGCCGCGGTGGAGATTGCTGTCGCACAAGGCGCCACGGTCATCGGAACGGCCGGCGAGCACAACCACGAGTTCCTCAGCGCTCTCGGAGCAATGGCCACCACCTACGGCACCGGGCTCGCAGAACGCGTCTGCGCCCTCGCCCCGGACGGTATCGATTTCGCGCTGGACACCGCGGCCTCCGGGTCCCTGTCCGACCTCGTCGCGATCGTGGGCGATCCCACCCGTGTGTCCACCGTCGCCGACCATGCCGACGCATCTCGCCTGGGCACGCATCTGGCCAACGCGCGCAACGACTCCGCGCTTTTGGCAGCAGCCGGGGAGCTCGGCCGACAAGGCCGCTACACACCGCGTGTCGAGCGCTCCTACCCGCTCGAACAGATCGCGGAAGCCCACGCTTACTCCGAGGGTGGGCACGTGAGAGGAAAAGTCGTGGTCCGCATCTGAGCGTCTCTGGGGCGTGTTTCAGAAGTGGATCAAGGCCGTGTGGTGATTACGTTGCATGGCTAGGGGATCGTGATCTATCCAGCAGGTTCGTCGGCGGTCCGTCGTCGGTAGTGGCTGCGTCGGGCTGTTGCCTGGTGGCGTCTGCGCCAGGTGGACCAGTGCAGCAGCCTGACCGCTGACACGGCCGGCGGGTGGAAGACGGCACCGAAGAGGCGGCGGATCTCCGGCACGGTCAACGCGATGGGGCCGCTGCTGTGGGCGGGCTGGTGCAAATCGGCGGGTCGCTGCGGTGCCGCGTCGTCGGCGACGGCGGTCAGGAAGGCCAAGGCGAGCATGGCGAGCGTGATGTGCCGGTGCCAGGAGATCCAGTGCCTTACCTGGTAGTGGTCCAGGCCGACTTGTCCCTTGGCGGCCTGGAAGCACTCCTCCACGCTCCAGCGGACACCGGCGACGCGGACCAGTTCGGACAGGGCCACGCCGGTGGGTGACCAGCACATATAGAAGGCGAGTTCACCGGTGGCCCGGTTGCGTCGGACGAGCAGGTAGCGGTGACTGCCGGTGCCGATGTGGATCCAGCACCAGTCGTAGAAGCGCGGCCCCTTCGCACCGTTGCCGGCGCTGTGCCGCTGCCAGGCCGTGGCAGGCAGGCGGTCGGCGACGATGTCCGCACGGACGGCAGTGCGGCCGTGGTTGATCCTCACCCGCATCGAGCAGGCGACGGCCAGCACGTAGCCGGTGCCGCGTGCCTCAAGGGCGGCGCGGAGCCGGGGGTCCTGTCCGTAGGCTTCGTCGCCAGTTACCCACGACGCGGTGACCCCGGCGTCCAGCGCTGCGGCGATCATCTCCCCGGCCAGTTGGGGCTTGGTCGCGAACCGCACTTTCTCGGGGATCCCGGCCGCGTGACGGCGTTCGGGATCGGAGCACCAGGACTGCTCGGGCAGGTAGAGTCGGCGGTCGATCAGAGCCCGTCCCCGGCTGGTGGCCAGGGCGAGGAACACGCCGACTTGCGAGTTTTCGATGCGTCCCGCGGTGCCGGTGTACTGCCGTTGCACTCCAGCCGAGGCCCGGCCCTTCTTCAGGAAGCCGGTCTCGTCGACCACGAGGACGGCGCCGGCGGCGCCGAGGCATTCGGCGGTGTACGCGCGTACATCGTCGCGGACCGCATCGGCATCCCAGCGGGCATGGCGCAGCAGGCGCTGCATCGGCCCGGGTCGGCTGTGGCCCGCCTGTTCGGCCAGCTGCCAGCAGTTCTTCCGCTCGACACTTGACAGCAGCCCGAGCAGGTAGGCACGGGCCGCGGCTCGGGGCTCAACTCGCCCGAACCGGCCCGCGATCCGGCCCATGACCTCGTCGAACATCGCCCGCCAGCGGGCAGGGTCTACGCTATGGCCCGCGGCCACCGCACGATCTTCAGGAGTCCACACAACCCCCGATGATCACGCGGTGGCCGTACCGGTTCCCAGTCGGGTCCGCGACAAGATCGCGAAACCAGACTGGAGTACTAGCGCTCTGACTGCGGAGGTTCGCCGGGTTGAATGACGCGCTGATCGGTCAGTCTGCGCACACGGACAGGCTCAGCCATCACACCCCAGCGATCGGACGGACGTCACCGCACACCCAACCGCCCCAACCTCCAACCCGGCGAACCCTTGCGATCAGAGCACTGGCGAAAGCCCTCTGGGAAGACCGTCCACGGCGTGGAGACCGGCCCGGCGGCCGATCTCCATCGACGGCCTTACTTGTCCCCTTCCAGCACCTTGTCCAGGAAGCCGTCCAGGTTGCGCATCATCCGGGCGACCCGTTCCTCCAGCGGCAGTGTCTCCTCGTACCGCCCGGCGAGCTGGGACTTCTTCCGGCCCCGGACGTAGAGGGAACAGGCGAGATCGGCGCAGAGGTACGTCCCGACGGTGTTCCCCTGGCGCCCCGAGGGACCGGCGCGGCGCGCGGCGAGCAAGCTGACGCCGGAGCCCGGGTGTCCGGTCACACAGACCGAGCACACCGTGGTCTTGACGAAACTCCGCCGCACACCGCTCGGCACGCGCAGCGTGACACCGGTCAGACCGCCGTCGCGCGGCACGACGAGATAGCTGCGATCCGGCGCCCCCGGGTCGCGCCATCCCATGAAGTCCAGGTGCTCCCAAGGGAGTTCAGCCATTCCCACGGGCAGGTTGATCCTGCTCGCCTCACCCTTCGAGCAGTTGACGAACGACGCGCGAACCGCTTTCTCACCCACTGGTTCCATGGCTACGGAAGCTAACAGTGACAGCGGGATACCGTCGCCCGATTTTTACCGCGGTGAGCGGTGAGCGGTGAGCGGGTGAGCGGTGAGCGGAAGAGGCGTGCGGCGGGGGCGTTGGCCCGGCCGGCGGGGCGAGTGGCCTGCGCCACCGCCACCGCCCGCATCCGCCTCGGGTTCAGCTCCACTCCCCGCTGCCACCGCTCTTGCGGCGCCGGACGCTGGTCACGGCGCCGGTCACGATGGCGCCGATGGCCAGCAGGCCGATGACGCCGCCGCCGAAGAGCATCAGCTTCTTCTTGCCGCCCATCGGCGGGTCGGGGTCCGGGCCCTTGTCGGCACCGGGGACGACGGCTGTCTGCGGCGCCTTGCCCTGCGGCATCGGCAACGGTCCCTGCGCGGGCCCCGCGGGGATGTCGCGGGTCAGCGCGGGGCCGGGCTGGATGAAGCCGTAGCCGTAGTGGACATCCGGCAGCTTGAGGTGCTTGGCCTTCTGGGGCTCGGCCAGACCGGCGGTCTTCACCAGACGGTTGGCGATCTGGCCCGGGGTGAGGTGGGGAAACTTCTCCTTCAGGAGGGCGACCGCACCGGAGACGTACGCGGTGGCGGCCGAGCTGCCGTCCGCGGTGCGGTAGTCCGAATCGCTCTTGGCCATCGCGACGGGGATCTTCACGCCGGGGGCCAAGAGGTCCAAATCGGAGTTGAAGTTGTTGTCGTCGGACGCCTTGCCGTACTGATCGACCGAGCCGACGCCGATCGCACCGGGGCAGCCCACCGGATAACTCCTCTTCGACCAGCCGTCGTTGCCCACTGCGGCCACGACCACGACACCTTTTTCGATGGCGTAGTGGATGGATTCACAGGTGTCGGCCACGAAGGTTTCCCCGTAGGACATGTTGATGACATCCGCGCCGTGGTCCACCGCGTACCGCGTGGCCGCGGCCCCGTTCTTGTACTGCGGGATGGGCAGGATCTTGGCACCGGGCGCCAGCCCCTTGACTCCCTCGGAGCCGCCCGGCCCGTGACCATGGCCCGCGATGATCCCGGCCATCGCCGTACCGTGATCGCGGAGGTCCTGGCCTGGCGCGAGGTCCTTGGAACCGTCGCCCTGCGAGGTGTTCGCGAAGTTCGCACCGCGCAGGAACTGCCCCGTGAGGTCTTGATGAGTGGTACGGAAACCGCTGTCGAGCACCGCCACCGTCACCCCCTTGCCGGTGGCGGTCCGCCACACTTCCTGGGCCCCGAACGCCTCCAACGGCCACAGGTCCTTGCGCACTTGATCTGCGGCGGCGGTGCCACCCGTGGTCAGCAGCAACACACCGGTCAGCGTTGTACCGACGGCTGCGTGCAAGGTTCGGGTGGCCCTCATGCTTCGCTCCTACTCGCCGTACTGGCTGTCCGGCGGCGATGCTCAGTCCGAGGCGCGGGTCCCGCACACCGTGGTGCCGGACCCGCGCCTCACTGCCCGCCGGGCGACGGTGTCGCCTGCTTGCTCGATTTACTCGATGACGCGGGGTGCCACATTGCGCTGCGGAGTCCACGTCTCCTCTTCCTCAACGAGGTAATCGGGACGCTGTTTGCCTCCGCGCTCCTTCTCCCCCTTTCGGGTCCCTCCGACACCCTGCGTTCCGACCGTCCCTTGACCCCCCTGTGTGCCCTTGCCGCCACCGCCCGTCCCGGCCTGCGAACCGCCACGGCTGCGATGCAGGCCGGCGCCGCCCTGCTTGGCACCGCCCGCCGGACCACCCGGCCTGCCTGCCGCACCACGGGGTACACCGGACTGGGCACCGCCGCCGGGGCGTATCGCGCCGACCGCGCCACCGCGTGTCCCACCGGCCCGACCGGAGCCCATGGCGCCGCCCGGCACGCCGACGACGCCTGGTGGGACCGCGCCGTTGGGGAAGCCGCCCGTACCGCCGGTCCCGCCGGTCCCGCCGCCCGGCGGTGTGCCGCCGCCGGTGATCGTGCCCCCGCCGCCCGGCGACCGGACGGGAGTGCCCCCTGGCAGGCTGTCGAGTCCGGTGTGTACGGGCGCACCGGTCCGCTGGGTGTCAGGACCGCCGAAGCCCTCCGGTATCGCGTGGCCGCCCGCACCCTTCGCCTTCTTCGGAGTCACCGCCGCCGGGCGTGGGCGCGTACCCCCCGTCACGGGCATGTTCACGGGAGGCGGCGGTGGGGTGGACGCGGGCGGCACCGGCCAGTCGGTACCACCCGTACCGGTACCGGTTCCCTGGCGGATGCGGTCCCCATGGCCCTTGTAATTGGCCGCCAGCTCATCCATCACGATGACCGCCTCGACCTGACGCTCTTTGGTGAGGGAGAGGCTGTCCCTATTCAGCTCCAGCGCCATGCGGGCGTCCATCTTCGGGTTCGCCATATCCCGGTGGAACTGGGCGTCATCCCCGGTACTTTTCAGAGCCCTTTCCCCCAGATTCGGGTCCTTGATCGATGACATGGCCTTCTTGGCCTCGCGGAGGCTATGCGCGACCCCGACCTCCGGCCCGGCTTCCCGGCTGCCGATCAGGGCACTTTCGACGACCCTGGCGTGGCCATACGTCCGGTCGATCTTCCCGAGCACCGCGCCCGCTTCCCTGCGGAACGCCTCGGCCGCCGAGCCCTCCCAATGCGCCGTGGCATGGTCGACGGCGTCCATGAAGGACTTACGGATTCCGCCCCGACCATCCTCGCCCGCGAGCCGGTCGGCAGCGGCGCGCCAGTGATTTCCGGAGGTCTCTATCGCCTCGGGGCTGGCATTCTCGATCATCTTCCGTAGTGCATTGAGCCCGTGGTGATGGAAATCGGAGGGAGAGGTGGGAGTGGGGTTGTGCCCCTTGAACGACTTGAGCCGTTCATCCCGCTCGCCCGCCTTCCGCTGCTGCTCCATCGCCTTGGCGCTCTCGTACTCTTGCGCGGCGTCAACCACGCCGGCCCCCCTTCGTCTTCGCCCTTCGTTTCGTGCCGCCGTCGGCCCGTGGGCCGGGCGGTCGCGTTCAGCCGTGCCCGTTCATCGAGACCTTGGTGTTGTGCTCCTGGTCCTCGTACGCGCCCCGGCTGGCTTCCGTCTTCTCGCCGAATGTGCGGATCAGGTCCTGGAGCGCCTTGATGATCTCCGACATGTACTGCTGCATACCGTCATGCGCGGTGGCGAGATCGCCTGCCTCCAGGAATCCGGCCCCGAAGGCCGACTGCGGAATCGTCGTGTTGTAGGTGACCTTCTGGCTCGGATCGTCCATGTCACCTTGCAGGCGCCTGAGCCGGCGCACGACGCCGTCCAGCTCGTCCAGATCGACTTTGAACTGCTCTCCCATGAGCGCTCTCCCCCTTCGCTCGTGCCCTGCTGGTTCCCCACGGGCAGCCCGGCGAAGCGGCGCTATAAAGACAACGTAAAGGCGAGGGGGAAGGGGGAATCGGCAGCCGGAGTGGTATGCCCATAAGCCGCGAACTATTTGATTTGGGCATATTGCGGCCGCGCCGGGAAGACAGTCAGTTACCAGGTGCCCGTACCGCGCGGCAGTTATGCGCTCCCCGAATGGCCAACTCTGTGTTCCACGGAGCGACTTGGGTGAGTTGGGCGAGTTGGGCGAGTTGGGCGATCTTGGAGGGCTGAGCGCCCCCGCGCGTACGGGTGAGCCCCGGGCGTACGCGCGGGCCGGTGCGCCCGCGCCGGCCCGCGGCAGCTCCCCGTACCCCGCCCGCGCCGGTACGCGATACCGATGCGCGATACCGGTGTGAGATACCGGTGTGAGATACAGCACCCGGCCCGGCCCCGGGCGGCCCTGCCAGGCCGGCTCCCGCCGTCGGGCCGAGGGCTCGCCCGGTGTGCGCAGGGCGAGCGGTGCGCGGGGTCGATCCCCGCCCGGCGAGCGGGAATCGGAGGTCGTTCCCCGGGGCAGTGCCTCAGGAAGCGGAGGACGAAGAGGAAGAAGAGGCGGAGGTGGCGGGGGCGGTCCCGTCGGGTGTGCCGCTCGCCGGGCCGCGGCGCAGTGCGCGTACGCCGCGCAACCCGATCACGCCGATCGCCGTCCCCAAGAGAAAGGACGTCACCGCGAGCAGCAGATGAACCCAGAAGTAGGCGGTCGGGGCACCGGCGTCGTCGAAGGCGAGACCGCTGCCGTCCTTACAGAGGTTTTTGACGAAAGTGATCCAGATGAACCAGCTCCAGACCCCGAAGGCGAGCAGGAACCAGGACACGGGGCGAGAGAGCTTCATGAGTTCCAGTATGGGCAGCGGCTCCATCCGGCGGGCGGCAGGGGCACTCTTCCGTGGGGTGGTGTCTGGATGCCGCCCGGAGCGGGGTACGTTCACCGACGTGCCGACGACCTACTCCGCCTCCACGGCCTCATCCGCTTCCACGGCCGCCACGGCCGCGCTCCCTTCCGGAGCCGCGCTCCCCGCCGGGGCGGCGTCCGCCTCGGCCACGCCCGGCGGCGCCGGGAGACCGGCACGTACCGGCGGGTCCGCGCGTACCGGCAAGGCGGCGCGTACCGGCAGGCCGGTGCGTACGGGCAGGTCGGTGCGGACCGCCACCGCGGTCGCCGCCGCCGCGCTGCTCGCGCCCCCGCTGCTGGCCGGCCCCGCGTACGCCGCACCGGCGGACGGCAAGAACCCGCCCAAGGCCCCCGCGCCGCCCGCCAAGATGTCGCAGATCGGCGGCGACCGGATGGGCGTGGCCGGCGTCCAGGTGCAGCCGAAGGCCGGGGCGCCGGAGCTGCCCGGCCCGACGGAGCTCACGGGCCGCTCGTGGATCATCTCCGACGCCGAGTCCGGCAAGGTGCTCGCGGCGAAGAATCCGCACTGGCAGCTCGCACCGGCCAGCACGCTCAAGATGCTGTTCGCCGACACGGTGATGCCGAAGTTCCCCAAGGACCAGAAGTACAAGGTCAAGCCCGCCGACCTGGCCGACATGGGGGACGGCAGCAGCCTCGTCGGGATAAAGGAGAACCTGACCTACACGGTCCACGATCTGTGGCTCGGCGTGTTCCTGCGCTCCGGCAACGACGCGGTGCACACCCTCGCGGCGATGAACGGTGGTGTCGACGCGACCGTCGCGCAGATGCGGCAGCGCGCCAAGGAGCTGAACGCCACCGACACCCATGTCGTCACCCCGGACGGCTATGACGCGCCCGGCCAGGTCTCCAGCGCGTACGACCTGAGCCTGTTCGCCCGCGCCGGGCTCCAGAACGCCGACTTCCGCGAGTACTGCTCGACGGCGACCGCGCAGTTCCCCGGGGAGGAGGCCAAGGACGGCAAGCGGAAGACGTTCGGCATCCAGAACACCAACCGGCTGCTGGTCGGCGACCGGGACATCAAGCCGTACCCGGGCATCGCGGGCGTCAAGAACGGCTCCACGACCAACGCGGGATCGACCTTCACCGGGGTCGCCCAGCGCGGTGACCGCAAACTCCTCGTCACGGTCATGAACCCGGAGAAGAAGGAGCACAACGAGGCGTACCGGGAGGCCGCCAAACTCCTCGACTGGGGCTTCGCGGCGGCCGACAAGGTCGAGCCGGTCGGCCGGCTCGTCGGGCCCCGGAGCGAGGAGGACGCGGCCGGCGGCGACGCGAAGAACGGCCAGAAGAACACTCAGGCGGCGCTGGAATCCGGTGACGGCTCGGGCGGCGCCTGGACCGCACTGGGGATCACCGGTGGCGCGCTGGTGGTGCTGGGCGCCGTGGCGCTCGGCGTGCACCGCCGCTGGCCGCTGCCGGAGCTGGTACGCGGCCGCCGCACCCGGAAGTGACCGGACGGGGGCGGCGCTGACGGCGGACGGTGGCGGGGACGGCTCTCACGCAGCCGGGCGGGACGGCCCGGCCGTCGGCCCCGCGTGACCGCCCCCGCTCCCCGCCGCCCCCGAACCCTCCGCCGGTCCCGCTTCCCCCGCCGGCCCCGTCTCCTCCGCTGTCCCGTTCACCGCGTCGTCCCGTCCCTGGGTGGCCGTCCACGCCGCGCAGAACACCAGCAGCTTCGCGGTGAAGTTGATCCACAGCAGCAGCGCGACCGGGGTGCCGAAGGCGCCGTACATACTTCTGGCGGCGACGCCCCTGAGATAGCCGCTGAGCAGCAGTTTCAGCAGTTCGAAGCCGACCGCGCCGAAGAGGCCCGCGAGGACGACGGCGCGCCGGGGCGGGCGGACGCCGGGCAGCTTGGTCAGGATGTAGAGGAGCAGCAGGAAGTCCGCGAGGACCGCGATACAGAATCCGGCCACCGTGAGCAGAATGCTGCCGATGCCGCCCTGCTTCAGGCCCATGGCCTGGACGGCCCTGCCGACGGCCGCCGACGCGAAGGCCGAGCAGGCGAGCGAGAGCAGCGCCACGCCGCCCAGGCCGAGCAGCAGCCCGCCGTCCCGGAGCTTGCCGACGAAGAAGTTGGTGCCGTCGTCGTCCTTCTCCCACACCGCGCGCAGGCAGTCGCGCAGCGACTCGACCCAGCCGATGCCGATGAACAGCAGCACGGCACCGGCGATCAGGCCGACGGTGCCGGCGTTCTCGATCAGGCCGGCGAGGTCGAGCTGTTCGGCGATGCCGGGGACCTGGTCGGCGAGCTTGTGCTCCAGGTCGTGCAGCTGCTGGTCGCTGAGCACCGAGGCGCCGATCGCGACGGCGACGGTGAGCAGCGGGAAGACCGCGATGAAGCTGGTGAAGGTGATCGCGGCGGCCAGTCTGGTCCAGTGCACCCGCAGCATGCGCTCGTACGCGCGCCAGAGGTGTGTGGTCATCAGCCAGGTCACGGCCGGCCCGATCACCGGCAGTCTGCTCAGCCAGTCCATGGCGCTCCCCTCTCGGCCCCGCGCACCGCCGACGGGCCCGTGCCCGTACGGCGGGTGCCCCGGGTGATGCGGAACACTAGCGTCCGGATGCCGGGAAAGCCGGATGCCGGGAAAGCTGGTCACCGGGAAAGCCGGTTGCCCGGAACCTCCGACGGCCGGCCGACAGGGATGCGCCGACGCGATCCCGCCGACCGACGCGATCCCGCCGACAAGCGCGACCCCGCCGACAGGAACAGGTCCTGGCTAACAGGAAGCGGCCGGCGGCCGGGAGAGGTCGGCCTGGCGCGGTACGGCGGCCGACTGCGGGCCGAAGGGGTACTCCCGCTCCAGCCGCCACACCGCGTCCGCGCCCTGTTCGTAGAGCGCGAAGGCGTCGATCGTCCAGGTGGCGGAGAAGTCCGCCAGCTCCGCGTGGGCGCGGTCCATCGCCTCTTCCGCGATGCCGTGCGCCACGGTCACATGCGGGTGGTACGGGAACTGGAGCTCCCGGGCGCACGGCCCGGAGGCGGCGCGGATCCGGGCCTGGAGCGCCGCGCAGCCCGCCTCGCCCTCGGCGACCCGTACGAAGACCACCGGCGACAGCGGCCGGAAGGTGCCGGTGCCCGCCAGCTGGAGCGGGAAGGGCCGGAAGGAGGCCGCGACCTCGGCGAGATGCCGCTCGACGCCGGGCAGCGCCTCGGTGTGCACCTCCGTCGGCGGGAGCAGGGTGATATGCGTGGGGATGCCGTGTGCGGCCGGATCGCCGAAGCTCGCGCGCCTCCGCTGGAGGAAACTGCCGTAAGGCTCCGGTACGGCGATCGAAACGCCCAGCGTTACGGTCCCCATTGCGTTCTCCCTCCTGATGCTTCCGTGCCGCCGCCCGGCCGCGCACGGCGGTACAGCGGTGGTGCGCCACGCTCTGTTCGCGCTCTGTTCCGGGCCCGTCGCACCGCCCTCAGTGTGACGGGTGGCGCCCCTCGCGAGGGGCGCCCCGGTCCCGTCACGGGCGGCCCCGCGGGCCGTCCCTCAGTGCTTGGCCGGCAGCAGTCCGAGCCGGTCGTACGTGGCGGCCAGGGTCTCGGCCGCCACCGCGCGGGCCTTCTCGGCGCCCTTGGCCAGGATCGAGTCGAGCGTCTCGGGGTCGTCGAGGTACTCCTGCGTACGGTCCCGGAACGGTGTGACGAACTCGACCATCGCCGCCGCGAGGTCGGTCTTGAGCGCTCCGTACCCCTTGCCCTCGTAGGACCGCTCCAGCTCGGGGACGTCCGTGCCGGTGAGCGTGGAGAGGATCGTCAGGAGGTTGCTGACGCCCGGCTTCGCCTCGCGGTCGAAGCGGATCACGGTGTCGGTGTCGGTGACCGCGCTCTTGATCTTCTTCGCGGTGGCCTTGGGGTCGTCGAGGAGGTCGATGATCCCCTTGGGCGAGGACGCCGACTTGCTCATCTTCACCGACGGGTCCTGAAGATCGAAGATCTTCGCCGTCTCCTTGACGATGTACGGGCTCGGGACCGTGAAGGTGTCGCCGAAGCGGGTGTTGAAGCGCTCCGCGAGATCGCGGGTCAGCTCCAGGTGCTGGCGCTGGTCCTCGCCGACCGGGACCTGATTGGCCTGATAGAGCAGGATGTCGGCGACCATCAGCACCGGGTAGGTGAACAGGCCGACCGTCGTGCGGTCCGCGCCCTGCTTCGCCGACTTGTCCTTGAACTGGGTCATCCGGGACGCCTCACCGAAGCCGGTGACGCAGTTCATGACCCAGCCGAGCTGCGCGTGCTCGGGCACATGGCTCTGCACGAAGAGGGTGCAGCGCTCCGGGTCCAGACCGGCGGCCAGCAACTGGGCGACGGCGATCCGGGTGTTCTGCCGCAGCTCCGCGGGGTCCTGCGGAACGGTGATCGCGTGCAGGTCCACCACCATGTAGAAGGCGTCGTGGGACTCCTGCAAGGCCACCCACTGGCGCACCGCGCCGAGGTAGTTGCCGAGGTGGAAGGAGCCGGCGGTGGGCTGGATACCGGAGAGCACACGCGGACGATCGAGAGCCATGGCACCGATTGTCTCAGGTCGCCGAACGGTCCCCGGCGTGCGGTGCGCGTCGGGGCCGGAAGACCACCTCCCGATGGCCGGACCTCCGACGACTCGCCGTACGGCACATCCGCCATCGGGAGGTTTCCTCACAAACCACCCGCGCGACAATAGAACGTGACACGAGATACGTGCCGCCGGATACGCGACACGGGATACGCGACACCGGACACGCGACAGCCAGACACATGACCCGAGATACGTGACACGAGATACGTGACACGAGATGCGGCGGGCGGGACGGGAGACGGGGCCGGGTGAGCGCCCGCACCCCGCACCCGTATCCCACGCGGCATCCCGTCCCCCTCCCCACCACCCGTACCCCCTCCCCCACCTCCCGCATACCCCGTACGGCCTACCGAACGGAGCCACCGGTGACGTCCACGGAGCGCGGCATCGCCGCCGCCGAAGCCCACAGCGCGCACAACTACCACCCGCTCCCCGTCGTCGTGGCCACCGCCGAGGGCGCCTGGATGACGGATGTGGCGGGACGGCGCTATCTGGATCTGCTCGCCGGCTACTCCGCGCTCAACTTCGGGCACGGCAACCGCCGGTTGCTGGACGCCGCCAGGGCCCAGCTGGAGCGCGTCACGCTGACCTCGCGCGCCTTCCATCACGACCGGTTCGGCGACTTCTGCACGCGCCTCGCCGAGCTGTGCGGGATGGAGCTCGTACTGCCGATGAACACCGGCGCCGAGGCGGTGGAGACGGCCATCAAGACGGCCCGCAAGTGGGGCTACCAGGTCAAGGGGGTCCCGGACGGCCGGGCGAAGATCATCGTCGCGGACGACAACTTCCACGGCCGGACCACCACCATCGTCTCCTTCTCCACGGACGCCGAGGCCCGCGCGGACTTCGGGCCCTACACCCCCGGCTTCGAGAGCGTCCCCTACGGCGATCTCGCCGCGCTGGCGGCGGCCGTGGACGAGCACACGGTGGCGGTGCTGCTGGAGCCGATCCAGGGCGAGGCCGGGGTGCTGGTGCCGCCGGCGGGCTATCTGCCGGGCGTACGGAAGCTGACCCGGGACCGGGACGTGCTGTTCATCGCCGACGAGATCCAGTCGGGCCTCGGCCGCACCGGCCGGACCTTCGCCTGCGAGCACGAGGACGTGGTCCCCGATGTGTACGTCCTGGGCAAGGCGCTGGGCGGCGGGGTGGTACCGGTGTCGGCGGTGGTCTCCTCCCGCGAGGTGCTGGGCGTCTTCGCGCCGGGCGAACACGGTTCGACGTTCGGCGGGAACCCGCTCGCCTGCGCGGTGGCCCTGGAGGTCATCGCGATGCTGCGGACCGGTGAATTCCAGCAGCGGGCAACGGAGTTGGGCGCCCATCTGCACCGCGAGCTGGGCCCGCTGGCGGGCGGCGGCGCGGTGGACGCGGTGCGCGGGCGGGGGCTGTGGGCGGGCATGGACATCAACCCGTCACGCGGCAGCGGGCGGGCCGTCTCCGAACGGTTGCTGGCACGCGGTGTGCTGGTCAAGGACACGCACGGCGCCACGATCCGGATCGCCCCGCCGCTGATGATCAGCAAGGCGGACCTGGACTGGGGCCTCGACCAACTGCGGCACGTGCTGGGGATTTAGGGACGTACGAGGTACGGGGTGGCGTACGGAGCGGGGTGTACGGCGCGGGGCGCACGGGCAGGCGGTGCACGGCGCGGGGTGCGCAGGCAGGCGGTGTAAGTACGGCCGGGGTACACGGGCAGACGGTGCACGCGCGCGGGGTACACGGGCAGGCGGTGCACGGCCCGGACCGCGCCATCACCCCGGACCGCGTCATCCCCCGTGCCACGCCGTCCCCCCGTGCCACGCCGTCCCCTCGTGCCACGTCATCCCCCGCACCGCACCACCGGACAGCGCCTACAGTCGGTCCGTGATCCTAGGGATGCTCTGCGCGCTCGGTTCGGCGCTGTGCTTCGGCACGGCCTCCGTCCTCCAGGCGGTGGCGGCACGCGCCACCGCCCCCGGCAGCGGATCCGGCGTCGACGCCCGGCTCCTGCTGCGGGTGCTCACCCAGTGGCGGTATCTGCTCGGGCTGGCGATGGACGGGTTCGGCTTCCTGCTGGAGCTGGTCGCGCTGCGGTCGCTGCCGATCTACGCGGTCGGGGCGGCGCTGGCGGCCAGCCTCGCCGTGACGGCGGTGGTCGCGGCGCGCGTCCTGCGCGTCCGGCTGAGCCGCGTCGAGTGGCTGGCGGTGGCGGTGGTGTGCGGCGGGCTGGCGATGCTGGGGCTTGCCTCCGGGGCGGAGGGGCACCGTACGGGCTCGTCCGCACTGCGCGTCGGGGTGCTGGTCTTCGCGCTCGCCGTACCGGCCGCCGGCGCACTGGCCGGCCGGCTCCCGGACCGCGCCCGCGCCGCGGCACTGGGCCTCGGGGCGGGCCTCGGCTTCGGCGTGGTGGAGGTCGCCGTCCGCCTCATCGACAACCTCTCGCTGCCCACGCTGCTCACCAACCCCGCCACCTACGCCCTGCTCATCGGCGGCGGCGCGGCCTTCCTCCTGCTGACCTCCGCCCTCCAGCGCGGTTCGGTGACGGCCGCCACGGCGGGCATGGTGATCGGCGAAACCGTCGGCCCCGCGCTGATCGGCGTCGCCTGGCTCGGCGACCGCACCCGCGAGGGCCTGGCGCCACTGGCGATCTCCGGCTTCGCCCTCGCGGTGGTCGGCGCGCTCGTCCTGGCCCGGTTCGGGGAGGCCCCCACCGACGGGACGGCCACCGATACGGCCTCCGATACGGCCTCCGACGGACCCGCCGCCGAGCCGGAAGGCACGGGCAAACGGGAGGGGACGGGGAGGCGGGAGGGAACGGGAAAACGGTGACCGAGCGGCATGGGCCAAGAGGGGAACAGCCGGGTACGGGAACAGTCAGGGGCGGGAACGGCCAGGGCGGGAAAGTACCTGGAGTACGGCGATGTCCGCCCCTACGCTGCCCCTACACCGGCCGCAATCCGGACGAGCCGCCCGCTTTCCCCCGCCTGCCCACTCCTGACTCACCCCGTACCGCCTGATCACCGCTTCCCCATCCGCCGCGTCAACCAAAGGATTCAGACCATGACTGAGCGTCCGCCGGCGATCGAGACCCTGCCCGACGGCACGACGCTGCGCCACCCGGTCCCGTCGGACCATCCGCGCCTCCAGCTGGCCCTCGCGGACTGGTGGGGTGGCCAGGGCGGCGCGGTGGGTGCCGCCCAACGGCGGCTGCTGGTACCGCGCCTGTTCCTCCAGCACTTCGCCGACACCAGCTACGTCGTCGAGCGCGCCGACCGGACCTTGCAGGCGTTCCTCATCGGCTTCCTGTCCCAGACGGACCCGGAGACCGCGTACATCCACTTCGTCGGGGTGTGCCCGGAGGGACAGCGGAACGGCCTGGGCAGCGCCCTCTACCGTCGCTTCTTCGACGCCGTCGGCACCCTCGGCCGGACCCGGATCCGCTGCATCACCAGCCCGGGAAACCTCGACTCCATCGCGTACCACACCCGTATGGGCTTCCGGATGGAACCGGGCGACCGCCTCGACCAGGGCGTACCGGTACACCTGGACTACGACGGACCGGGCCTGGACCGGGTCTCCTTCATCCGGGAGCTCTGAACCGGCCACCGCCCGGGAGCCGCGCCCCGTCCGCCGACAGGCCGGATGGACGAGCAGCGGCTACGCGGACAGCCCGCCCGCCTTCACACTGCCGACAAACTCCGACCAGGCGGCCGGAGCGATCGTGAGCACGGGGCCCTGCGGGTCCTTCGAGTCACGGACGGGGACGATGCCACGCGAGGCGGCGAGGTTGGCGGCGATTTCGATGCACTGGCCGCCGTTGTTGCTGTAGGAGGACTTGAACCAGCGGGGGAATTCGGTCGTCACGAGGTGCCCCTTTCGCAGCTGCTCGGCCACGGCCACGGATGTCGCCTGGGAGAGCGCTTCGGCTTGCGACTGATGGTAGGCAGTCAACAGGGGTACTACGGAAGTCCTTTGCCGGTCTTCGGCAGTACGGCGCAGGGTCCCGAACGACAGCACCCCGCCACCCTTGCGGGCAACGGGGCCTGGGTGCCACCCCTCCGCCGGGAAGCCGGAGGGACTGGCAACGGCTACGCGGACAGCCCGCCCGCCTTCACGCTGCCGACAAACTCCGACCAGGCGGCCGGGGCGATCGTGAGCACGGGGCCCTGCGGGTCCTTCGAGTCACGGACGGGGACGATGCCGCGCGAGGCGGCGAGGTTGGCAGCGATCTCGACGCAGTTGCCGCCGTTGCTGCTGTAGGAGGACTTGAACCAGCGCGGGGAATCGGTCTTCACGAGGTGCCTCATTCCCAACTGTTCGGACACGGTCACAGATGCCGCCCGGAAGAACGCTCGAACGACAGCATCCCGCCACTCTCACGAGCAACGGGGCCTGGGCGCCTCTCGGCCAGGAAGCCGGAGGGACAAACGGCGGTTACGCGGACAGCTCGTCCGTCTTCACGCACTCCACGAAGGAGGCGAACGCGTCGGCGGAGAAGTCCAGAACCGGACCGCCCGGGTTCTTGCTGTCACGGACGGGGACGGTGCCGCGTGAGGCGGCAAGGTTGGCGGCGATCTCGACGCAGGCGCCGCCGTTGTCGCTGTAGGAAGACTTGAACCAACGAGGGGATTCGGTCTTCACGAGGTGCCCCTTTCCCAACTGCTCGGACACGACCACGGATGCCGTCTGGGAGTGTGCTTCGGCTTGCAACCGATGGTAGGCGGTCGACAAGGGCACTACGGAGGCGGTTTCCGGGCGATCGGCAGTGCGGGGAGTACGAACAGCGGCGGCAGAGCGTCCACAGCAGGGTGCCCAGAACCTCGAACGACAGCGCCCCGCCACCCTTGCGGGCAACGGGGCCTGGGTGCCACCCCTCCGCCGGGAAGCCGGAGGGACGAGCAGCGGCTACGCGGACAGCTCGTCCGCCTTCACGCACTCCACGAAGGAGGCGAACGCGTCGGCGGAGAAGTCCAGAACCGGACCGCCCGGGTTCTTGCTGTCACGGACGGGGACGATGCCACACGAGGCGGCAAGGTTGGCGGCGACCTCGACGCACTGGCCGCCGTTGCCGCTGTAGGAAGACTTGAACCAACGAGGGGATTCGGTCGTGGTCGTCACAGGGTGCCCTTTCGTACCTGATTGATCATGTCCACGGATGCCGCCTGAGAGAGCGCTTCGGCTTGCAGCTGATGGTATGCCGTGAGTATCGGAACTACCGACGTACTCTCCCGCTCAAGGAACCCCCGCTGGGCGGACTCGGCGTACGACATGAGCGACCGATCCGGCATCGTGAGCACGGTGATCGGCAGGTTGAACGGGCGACGGGTCCCCATGGTGAACTCCGCGACTTGAAGCACGGTGTTCGGCAGTTCGGCGAACTCGACCAGCCGTCTCAACTGTGCACCCATGACGTCTGGTTCACCGATGGGTCGACGGATACAGCTTTCGTCCAGCACCGCAAAGATCAATGGTGGACGCGCCCGGGTGAGCGCGGCTTGCCGCTCCGCAGCGAGCATCACCCGCTCGTTTGCCTGCTCGGGCGTGATCGCTCCGCGCTTGACGCCACTCTCCTCGATAAGTGCCGCGTACTCCGGCGTCTGGAGCAAACCAGGGATCACGCCCACTTCGTACAGCCGGATCTCGACCGCACGGCCCTCGTACCCCACGTACTCGGGAAAGCCCTCCAACAGGCTGCCGTGCCGAATCTCGCGCCACTCGCGTTCGAACGTGTCAGCGGTGTCACTCATGCCGAAGGCAAGATCAGCACTGCGCGAAAAGCGGAGAGTCGGCACCTTCCGACCAGTTTCCACCGCTGAGATATGCGTGCTCGAATAGCCCATCCGAGCCGCCAAGTCCTCCTGCTTCCAGCCGTGTTCTTCGCGTGATCTGCGTAAACGCGCCCCGAACGCCGCCTCCGGGCTGCTCTCAGGGTTCAACTCCTTGCGGTTCAAGGCGTGATGACCTGCCTTTCCTTCGCAACCGACACGTTGAATGGTTCCTGACTCTAGGCCACGCTGAGCGCATCCGGTAGCGGAACCGCTACGGAGAGGAGTGGCCGTGCCTGAAGGGAACGCCCGCGCCGCGCACACCGTCTGGCGCCTGCCGCACCGGGTGCCGACCGAGTTCGCGGAGCCGACACGGCCCCTCCCCCTCCGGACGGAGCACGCGTTGCGCCGGATGCTCGTGACCCCGGCGGTCGTCATCGACCCGACGGGGCGCCCGCCGCCCGGCCCGGACGTGCGGCAGCCGCCGCGCGATACGGCGTCGGCAGTGACCGGGCGGTCCACCGTATGACGGAGGTAACCCCGTGCTGACAGAAGAGCCGCAGAGCAAAGACGACTGGCGGCAGGTCGCCAAGGAAGCCCAGGAGGCACGCGACGGCCTCGCCGCCGCACTCCGGGACGCCGGCATCACCCTGCCGTCCCTCACCACCGACATCGCGACCTGCGCGGGCCGGACGGTCGCGCTCGTGGACCTCGGCCGGTGCAACGTCGAGACAGCGCACCGCCTGGCGAGCGCCTTGCGGGAGGTGTCCCGACATGGCGCCCCCTAGGACCGCGCCCCGACGGGCGACCGCCTACGCCTCCGTGTTCGGCAAAGCGGAGGACGTTCCCGTCCAATCCATCGTCTACGACCAGGACTTCGACGTACCCGCCGTCGCGGTCGCCGTGCAGGGTTCGGACATTCTTCTTGAACGTCCCTCCGGGTGGCGGTGGCGCCGGAAGTACACGCGTCTCAGGCTGGCGACCGTCCGAGAGAAGCGGCAGTTCGCCGCGATACGGAAGCTCCACAAGCAGGCAAGCGCGAACGCGAAACCGCGCTAGCCCTTCAGCCGCCTCACGACCGGTCGATCGATCGGAATCCTGGCCGCGAGGCCCCTTTCCCCGGGGAGAGATACAGGGAAAGGGAGGGCCGTCCGGCTGATGGTCCGAAAACCCTCCAGCCGGACGGCGCCGAACAGAGAAGTGCCTATGGGGGGACAGCGGGGGCAAGTCGGCAACCCACATAGCAGTTAGGTACTGCAATGCCAGAAAAAAGGGAAAAAGAAAAAGGAAGCACCAAGGACCTGAGCGACAAGCTGAAGGAAGAGAAACGGAAGACAGACCACAAGATCCGTACCGGGACCGGCAAATGGGGGTGACCGGAAAGCGGCGACGCGCACGACGCCACCTCGCGGGATGGAAAGTCACGAGCGACAGCCCGTTCTGGGGCGGCATTCTGCTCCTCATCTCGTGGGGCAGCGCCATCCTCCTGGCCATGTCGCTCGTCACGGGCCAGCTCCACCGGTAGCCGACGCGCCCCTGACGTTTCCCACTGCCTCCACCCCGCACGCTCAGCCCGTTTCGGCGAACCCGTTCGGACGCCCCGCCGGAAACCCTCCGACGGGGCATCCACGTACTGTCACGCAGCCACCGCCGGCCCCGCATACGGCGATCGCAGCTCACGCCCTACCGGCTGATACCGGGGCTCCATCTGGTCCGTCCTGCCACGTCCTGTCATGCCCTGTCACATCGCGGGCTTCTTCAGCCAGTCCGCCTCGACGGTCCAGAAGATGACACGTACGCCGAGCGTGTCCCGCGCGAAGTCGGTGAATCGTTCCCGGGTGTAGAGGTGGCCCGGGTTCTTGGGGTCCTCGTACTTGAGGGTGGGTTCCTGGACCGCCATGGCGACGATCGGGAGCTGCTTCTTGTACTTCTCGATGAATTGGTAGGACTTCTGCGTCGGGTAGTACCTGTCCGGCAGGATGTCCGGCCCTCCGATCCCGATCTGGTTTTCCGCGGCGAGCCTGACGATCTCCTCCATGCGCTGCTCGTCCGCGCACTGGGTCTCGTCATCCGCGCAGCGGGCTTCCTCGTCCTTGTCCATCGGCCAGAAATTGGCGTACTGGATGAACTGGGTGTCGCTGTTGTGCCGGCTGAAGACTTTCTTCCCGTACAGCATGTTGGCGCGTTCGGCCTGGAAGTACTTCTCGGCGGTAAAGCCGGTGCGCTTCTGCTCCTCCTCGGGTACCTCGGCCGAGGTCTCCGGAAGGTTCACTCCGGCCAGCTTCCCCGCGAACTGATCCGCCATGGCTTTCAGCAGGTTCTGAAAGCTCTTCCGCACATCGCCCTTCCACTGCGCTGCCATGGCTCCGGCGGCGCCGGGGTCGGAGCCCGGGTGGTCATCGGACGTCTTCACCACCCCACCGTTCTTCTTCACGTAATCGGGAAGGCCGGCCTGCTCGGGGGTCGTCTCGAAGAAGCGGTCCTGCACCTGGACGTACAGCTTCTTGTGGCGTTCTCCGAGGTAGCGGAGCGCGGCATCGATCCGCCCCCACCGGTACGTACCCTTCTCCTTCTCCAGCCCGACCCACGGCACCACCACCTGCACAGTGGAAATGTCACGACGGTCGATCATCTTCCGCACGTCTGGATTGCTGCCGTCCATGGCGTCCTCAAGGTCACCGATCGACATGTACAGACCGTCGGCGGGATTGCCGGACGTCCGGGCCGGTGGCCTGGGCGCCTCGGCGGCGAGGGCGGGCACGGATGCCTGCGCCCCCAGCACGGCCATGAGGACACCCGCCCCTACCACGGCATGCCTGACACCGTTCATGGAAATTTCCCCTTTCCGGGAAACGCGGTACGACACCGGAAACATGCGGCCCTCGCAAGGCAACCGGACAGACCACCGACGCCCCACAGCGAGAAACCCACAGTCTCCGGACCGAACTGATGGAGAACAGACCCGACTGACGAATCGAGGTCAACTCAGGCTGCAATCAGCGGAGTTGCGCTCAAAGGCCAGGCCCCGACGGTAGAGCTTGGTTCTAAGAAATGAATAAGAGGCACCGCAGACAGGTGCCCTCGACGGCGACTTCAGGATCTTGGATTGCTCAGGGCAGAACCGGGAGATGCCGTCCTCGAACACCATCTCCCCGCCGTCCCTCACCGGCTCCTTTCGTCACCAGCCACCGCGCCGACGACAACCCCTCCATCTCCTACGTGGTACCAGGGCGGCGAAGCCGGCTACATCGAGTACCCGAGCCGCCAGTACTGAGCGCGGAGCCGGCCTGCCTATCCCTCATCGACCTCCTGGCTGTTGGCTTCGTTGGCGCGGTCGATCTCGGCCATGTGCTCCTCGGCCCAGGTCCGCAGCCCCGCAAGCGCGGCTTCCAGGGACAGCCCGAGTCCGGTGAGTCGGTAGAAGACCCGCGGCGGCACGGTGGGTTCGACCCGGCGCGCCACCAGTCCGTCGCGGGTCAGGCTTCGCAGCGTCACGGACAGCATCTTCTGCGAGACGCCGGGCATCCGGCGTCTCAGCTCTGCGAAGCGCACCTCGTCGGGTGCGGCATCGGCGAGCGTCTTGACGGCCATGGACGTCCACTTCGTACCGATGCGGTCCAGCAACTGCCGCGTCGGGCAGTGGGGATCGAACAGATCGCCGCGTACCCCATGACCGGCGGCCCGGGGTCCTCGGGTGGTCACCTGTGGCTCACCACCTTCCCTGAAAGTGCCGTCTTGGAAGCGGCCGGACAGTTACCTATCGTTCTGTGGTCACCAATGGTAACCAGCCGGAGGAGCCATCATGCCCGTAACCGCCGCACACCACCTGCGCCGCATCGTGACGAACGGCGTCCAACTCAACGTCGCAATCGCGGGGGACGGACCTGCGGTTCTCCTGCTGCACGGCTTCCCGCACACCTGGCAACTCTGGAGCGGCATCATGGGCCGACTGGCCGGGCGGTACCGGGTCATCGCCCCGGATCTTCGAGGCTTCGGTGCCAGTGCACGTGCCGTCGAGGGTTACGACGCAGGCACCCTCGCCGCCGACGCCGAAGGGTTGCTCGACGCACTCGGCGAGCCCTCGGCAGCGGTGGTCGGCATCGACGCGGGCACCGCCCCCGCCGTCCTGCTCGCGCTGCGCCGGCCCGGCCTCGTCCGGCGCCTGGTCGTGATGGAGGCACTGCTCGGCCGCCTGCCCGGAGCAGAACACGTCGTCGCGGGCGGTGCCCCGTGGTGGTTCGGCTTCCACGCCGTCCCCGGCCTCGCCGAGACCGTCCTGGTCGGCAACGAGGCCCCGTACATCGACTGGTTCCTCGACTCGGGGACGCTCGGGCGAGGAGTCCCCGACGACGTCCGTGCGGCCTTCGTCCACGCGTACACCGGGAGCGAGGCCCTGCGCTGCGCGTTCTCCTATTACCGGGCCCTGCCCACCAGCGCGCAGCAGATCCAGGACGCCGTCGCGACGGCTCGGCTGACCATGCCCACCATGGCCGTCGGCTCTCACCCCGTCGGCACCGGGCTCGAACGCCAACTCCGTCCCATCGCCGATGACCTGGTCGGACACCATCTCCAGGACTGCGGCCACATCATCCCTCTGGACCGCCCCGACGCATTGTTCGCGCTCCTTGCTCCCTTCCTCTCCGCCGATCTGCCGAAGTGACCGGAGCGGGGCCGAAGGATCACGGTCGGCGGTTCGGGCGTTCGCCCCAGCGGTGAGTTGTCCAGGACCGCCGGATCAGGCTGCGCCCGGCGGTGATCGTGTCGGCGAGGCCGAAGAAGGCATCAATGACAGGGACGCGACGCTCATAGCACCGGGCGAGACGGCAAAAGGCGTTCTGCCACGCGTGAGTGCGTTCGACGTGCCAACGCCGACTGGCCTGAATGGGCGCCTTCTCCCCCTTGTGCGCGATGCGTCCATGCAGACCGCGTTCGCTGAGCAGAGCGCGAGTGGTGTCCGAGTCGTAGCCGGCGTCCAGGTGCACGGTGATGGTGTCGGGCAACGGGCCGAGGCTCTCCAGACGGTCCAGAGTCGGGGCGAGCAGCGGAGAGTCATGGCGGTTGGCACCGGCCAGGACACGGCCCAGCGGAATGCCGTATCCATCCGTCATGCCCGAGCGCTTCAGGCCCTGCTTGCCGCGGTCGACCGGTGAGCGTCCGGCGGCCTCCCCGCCTCCGAGGATGCCTCACACGGCGAGCCCGGCAGCCCGGCAGCCCGGCAAGCCTCTTGCGGCAGGGCAGGACTTCGGCGAGGCCGTGGACGGCGAGAGGTCGCGCACCCATGTCACGCCGAGTTGCGGGGCAGCTTCGAGATTGCCGCCCGTGCGCCGACGCCGGTCTCCACTCGGTCCGCCGCGGTCGCGCGCAGGAGACGGCGCGCCGCGCCGGCAGCCGGCCTTCTACGACCCGCCGGTGCCGAAACCCCGGCACCGCTCGCCGGGACTCCCGGAATACCCCGCTCCGTGAGGGAGTTCAGAGGGCATCCCCTGCGCAGCGGCGTTCTCTCCGTGCGCCGGCTTTTCCAGGGGCGAGCGAAGGATGGGTGGGAGATGAAGTCCGTCATCCGGACGGCTGCCGGCGGGCCCGAGGTCCTCCGGCTCGTCGAGCGTCCGGTGCCCGAGCCCGGCCCCGGCGAGGTACGAGTCCGTGTGCACGTCTCGGGGGTCAACCCGACCGACTGGCGCAGCCGCAGGCGCGCGCTGCCGCCGGGCATGCACGAGCAGGTGCCCCACCAGGACGGCGCCGGGGTGATCGACGCCGTCGGTCCGCAGGTCGACCTGGCGCGGGTCGGACAGCGGGTGTGGATCTGGGAGGCCGCGTGGCAGCGGCCCTGGGGAACGGCGCAGCAGTACACGCTCGTCCCCGACGAGCACGCGGTCGCCCTGCCCGACCACGCTCCGTTCGAACTCGGCGCCGCCCTGGGCGTCCCGGCCCTGACCGCCCACCGCGCGCTGACCGTTCAGGACGGTGGACCGGGGCGTATCGCGCCCGGGACCCTGCGGGGCACCACCGTGCTGGTGGCGGGCGGCGCCGGTGCGGTCGGCAACGCGGCCGTCCAACTCGCCCGCTGGGCCGGAGCGCGTGTCGTCACCACGGTCAGCGGCCCCGCCAAGGCCGCGCTGGCGCGTGCGGCCGGTGCCCACCGGGTGGTCGACTACCGTACGCAGGACGCCGCCGCCGAAATCCTGGCGTTCGCCCCCGAGGGTGTCGACATCGTGGTGGAGGTCGCACCGGGCACCAATACGGCTCTCGACATCGCGGTAGCCGCCCAGGGAGCCGTGGTGGCCTACTACTCGGGCGGCGAGGACGAGCGGCTGTCCGTCCCGGTACTCGCCACACTGTCGTCGAACCTGCGCTGGCAGAGCGTCTTCGTCTACACCGTGCCGCCTGCGGCGAAGCGGCAGGCGCTCACCGACGTCACGGCAGCCGTGCGCGCGGGCGCGCTGCGCGTGGGCGAGGAGGCCGGACTGCCGTTGCACCGCTTCCCGCTGGAGCGCGCCGCTGACGCCCACGCCGCGCTCGAACAGGGCGTGGTCGGGAAGGTCCTGCTCGATATCCCGTGACGAGCTGAGACGGGTGGGGGTCGGCCCCGAGGCGCGGGGCTGCGCGTCGGAGACCTCGTGGTCACGACGGTCGAGGCGCGGGCCCGGACGGCGCGGAGCCGGAGAATCTCCGGGCGGCGTTTCCTCGGTGACCCCGCCCCGGAGTTCGCCGACGTGGGCCGATGGCCACGTCGGTCCCCGGGCCACCGTCCGTCGGCCCGGCCACGGTGCTCGCGGACGCGGTGGCGTTCAGCGCGGGATCACCCAGCGCGGCACCCAGGTCCCGGGGGCGTTGTGGCCGGGCGCCGTGGCGGCGAGGTGGGCGCGGAGGGTGGCCAGCGCCGGGTGGGGGTTGTCGCGGTGCCAGAGGAGTGAGTGCGGGTAGACGGGCGTCGGACCGGTCACCGGGATGCGGCGCAGACCGTGGCCGGCGGGCCAGACGAGGCGGGAGTGCTCGCCCATGAAGGTGGCCAGGGCCGGGGTGTCGGCGACGGTGTCGAGGAGTGCGTCGGAGCCGAAGTTGGGGCCGGTCGCCTCGATGGTGAGGCCGAACTCGGCGACGAGGTCGTCGTAGTAGGCGGCCCACTCGGTGCCCGGGACGACGCCGGGCATCCAGATCCGGTGCCCGGCGAGCTGGGCGAGGGGCACCGACCGGGCGCCCGCCAGCGCGTGGGCGGGGCCGGTGAGGAGCTGGAGCGGCTCGTCGAGCACCCGGACGGACTCGATGTCCTCGGGAAGGGGCCGGCCGGGCGCGGCGACGGCGCGGAAGGACGCGTCGATCTCACCGGAGCGGATGGCGGCGACGGCCGTCTCGACGTCGAACAGCATCACCACGTCGAGGTCGATGTCGGGGTGTGCGCGGTGGAAGCCGCGCATCAGGCCCGACTGCGCGGTGCGCGAGGCGATCACGTCGACGCGTAGCGGACGGCGGCCGGTGCGCACGGACGCGACCGCGCGCTCGGCGACGCGCAGCAGCTCGCGCGCGTGGGGCAGCAGTGCCTGCCCGTCGATGGTGAGCTCGGCGCCGCGCGGGGTGCGGGTGAACAGCCGCACCCCGAGGCTGCGCTCCAGTGCGGCGATGCGCTTGGAGACGGCCTGCTGGGTGACGGCCAGCTCGGCGGCGGCCTCCTGGAACTGTCCCGCGTCGGCGGCGGCGACGAAGGTCCGGACGGTGTCGAGGTCCATGCCGGCACCCTACGCGTACAACGATTGGTTGTGGCGAGGCGGTCCCGCGGTTGTTTGATCCCCGGGTGCGGCGCTCGCTTTGATGCTTCCGATCGCGGATCGGTTGTGCGGGTGAGTGGCGAGGGGGCGGCGGGCATGAAGAGCGGGCACCGGCTGGGACAGCTGCTCGGGCAGCGGCTGGGGTGGCGGTTCGGGTGGCTGTGGGGGGCGTACGGGACCAGCGCGCTCGGCACCTGGCTCGCCTTCGGCGCGCTCCCGCTGATCGCCATCCGGGTGCTGCACTCCGGACCGGCCGAGGTCGCCGCGCTCTCCTCGGTGGGGGCCGCGGTGGGCGCGGCCGTGGCGGTGCCGCTCGGCCCGTGGGTGGAGTTCCGCCGCAAGCGGCCGGTGCTGATCGCGATGGACCTGGTGCGGTGCGTGGCGCTGCTGACGATCCCCGCCGCGTTCGCGCTCGGCGTGCTCACCTTCCTTCAGCTCCTGCTGGTCTCGGTCGTCGTCGCGGCGGCCGACATCACCTTCCGCGCCGCTTCCGGCGCGTACCTGAAGACGCTGCTGCCGGGCGGGGACCTGCTCGTCGCCAACGCCCGGTTCGAGTCCACCGCCTGGACGACCACGATCATCGGACCGCCGCTGGGCGGCGCCGCGATCGGGCTCCTCGGCCCGGTGGCGACGGTGGTGGCCGACGCGGTCAGCTACCTGCTCTCGGCCCTGGGCATCCGCGCGACGGGCGGGCCCGAGCCGCGGCCCGAGCCCCGGGAGGCCCCGCGCATGCGGGCCCGGGACCTGCTCGACGGCTGGCGCCACCTCCTCGCCGACGCGGCGCTGCGGCCGCTGTTCTTCAACACCGCCTTGTTCAACGGCCTGGTGATGGCCGCCCAGCCGCTGCTGGCCGTCCTGATGCTCGACCGCTTCGGATTCGCCCCGTGGCAGTACGGCCTCGCCTTCGCCGTCCCCTCGGTCGGCGGGCTGCTCGGCTCGCGGCTGGCCCGACCGCTCGTCACCCGGTTCGGGCAGCACCGGGTCCTGGTCGGGTCCGGGACGCTGCGCGCGATCTGGCCCGTCGGCCTGGCCTTCCTGGGGCCGGGCACCGGCGGGCTGCTGCTGGTGATGGGTGTCGAACTCGGGCTCATCTTCTGCTGCGGGGTCTTCAACCCCGTCTACACCACCTACCGCCTGGAGCGCACCGCGACCGACCGGGTCACCCGCACCCTGTCCGCCTGGGCGGTGACGACCAAGGCCACGACCGCGCTGCTGACGGCCGGCTGGGGCGTGCTGGGCGGCCTGCTCGGCCCGCGTACGGCCATCGGCCTGGCCGGGGTGTTCCTGCTGGCGACCCCGCTGCTGCTCCCCCGGCGCGACCACACACCACAGCACGGGCCGGAACTGGCCCGCAGCCACACCTGACACACCGCAACCCGTCACTGAAGCCCGCCGGGCGCGGCCGGTCCGCCGCGGCGTGTCCGGCTGACCGCCCCGGCGCCGACTCGTCCCGCCGACGCCGCGCCAGGAGAGTCCGCTGCCCCGGTGCGACACACCGGGGCAGCGGACTTTCCGCACAGGACCTCGGCCAGGCCGGACGCGGCGCACGACATGCGTGTACACAGTTGCCGACATACACTCCGTTCTACCGCCAGGCCAATAGGAATCACTGCAAGAAATCCGCAGCCATTCTGCGCGTGAGGGCAGACCTATGACAGCGAATGACCGGCCGGACAGGAATGACGACGGTGCGATGGAATTACCGCCCGCGCTCCGGCATTCCCGCCGCAAGGTCCTGGAGTTCTGGGCGGCGGGAGCTGCCGCGGTCAGTGCGGTGCCCTACGTCAAACTCGGCGCATCGAAGCCTTCCAGGGAACTCGCACCACCCTCGTCCGAGAAAGATGAATTCGTAAACCAGTCGACGCCATCGCGATATTTCGTCCGCCGCGAAAATGGCTCGTATGAGATGAAGTGGGGTCCGGCCGGGGCCGCAGTCTTCGGCGGTCCGGCTCAGCCGTACGGGGATACGATCCCGAATGACCGGTCCTATATCCACAATCGGGCGAAGCCGCCCGCCATCGACATCGATACGTGGCGGCTGAAACTCACCGGGGACGCGCTCACCCGTCCCCGGTCGTTCAGCTACGCCGACTTGTTGGCGATGCCGCGGGTGGCCTTGCGCCGCACCCTCGACTGCGGTGCCAACTGCGCGTCTTTCTTTCCCAAGCTCCCGCCCTCCGGGAGCGGCGGTCGGTGGCTGCCGGAAGGGTTCACCCAGTGGCACTTCGGCGCCGTGACCGCGGCTGAGTGGGCGGGGGTGCGGGCCAAGGATGTGCTGGCCGCGGCCGGGGTCCACGGTGCGGTGGAGGTGAAGTTCATCGGCCTCGACCGAATCTCCGGTCCCGGCTATCCGGGCGGCACGGCCCCCTACTCACAGGTCGTCCGCGCCGAGGAGGCGCTCAAGGACGACACGCTGCTGGTGTATCGCATGAATGGGACCACTCTGCCCGTCGACCACGGTTATCCGCTGCGCGTCCTGTTCTCCGGCTGGTCCGCCAACCACATGGTCAAATGGCTGGGTGAGATCCAGGTGTCGAAGCGGAGCATTCCGGTAACGGGGCCGGCGCGGAACCAGGTGCTGACCGGACCCGGCTATCCCACCCCGGTCCGCCCCACCGTCGGCCCCGTGCGCAGCGCCGTCGAGCACGACCCCGAACGCACTCTCACGCCAGGCGATCACACGCTGTACGGCCGCGCCTGGTCCGGCTCCGGGGCCATCGATCGCGTCGACGTCACCGTGGAGAAACTCGTCAGACCCGGGGAGTGGACCACGGTGATTCCGTGGCACGAGGCGAAGCTCCTCACCACGCCCGAGCCCCATATGTGGGTACGTTTCGAGCTGCCCTGGCGGAACGTACAGCCGGGGTATTACCGGATCATGACGCGCGCCAAGGACACTGCCGGCAATATCCAGCCGCGCCCCGAGGATGTCGTATGGAACCAGCACGGACTGGTTTACAACGGGCACTATCCCCTGGAATTGATCGTCGACCCGGCCAGCGATATGCCGTAACCGGCGCATCGGCCGGGTCCGGATCTGGATCTGGATCTGGATCGTCTCCCGGGCTCGGGCTGTGCCACGGAGCGAAGCGTGGTGTTCAGCCGGACCGGGGTCCACGACGACCGGTGGATTCGGGCTCAGGGCTGGATGACGACCCGGCCGCGTACCTTCCGTTGCGCCACGGCGTCGTAGGCGTCCGGGCCGTGGCCGAGGTCGAAGGTCCGCGCGATCGGCAGTGGTGTGAACTCGCCGCGCTCGAAGAGGGGGCTGATCCGTTTGAGGCGCTCGGCAGAGGCGGTGACGTCCAGTTTGCGGCTGTCCACGCCCAGCATCCGCGCCTCGCGGTGGTAGAAGTCGGTGAGGTCGATCTCGACGGTGGAGGTGCCGACGGCGCTGATGACGACCAGACGCCCGCGGTGGGCGAGGGACGCCACCGCGGAGGATGTGGTGACGCCGCCGACGGCGTCGTAGACGACATCGGCGCCCCGGCCGCCGGTGATGCGCCGGATCTCGGCGGCGACATCGGTGTCGGCGTCGAAGGGCACGAACTCGTCGATGATCTCGGCCGCGGAGGTGCTGTCGGCCGGAGCATGGCGGTCGACGCCCAGTACGCGATGGGCTCCGACGGCGCGGGCGATCTGCGCGACAGCCGTGCCCACGCCGCCCGAGACGCCGAAGACGGCGACGGTCTCGCCCGCGGTGAGTGCGGCGGCCTCGATCGCACCGAGCCAGCCGACCACGAAGTTCACGCCGACCGTCGCCGCCTCGGCGAAGTCGAGGGTTTCGGGTTTACGGGCCAGGGCGCTGACGGGCAGGGCGAGGCGTTCCGCGTGCGAGCCGTCGAGGGTGAATCCGAGGTCGCCCCCGGTGCCCCATACCTCGGCACCGAGCCACTCGCCGGGTCCTTCCAGGACGACGCCGGCGAAGTCACGGCCGGGAACGCGGGGGAGGACGGTGCCCTCCATGGCGCCGGCGATGTTCTTCACGTCCGAGGCGTTGACCGAGCCCGCCCTGACGGCGACGACCGCGAGGCCGTCACCGGCGACCGGATCCACGACCTCGGTGACGGACAGCACCTCGGGGCCGCCGAACCGCTCGAAACGTAGCGCGCGCATGCTCGCCGTCCTTTCGCTCACCGCGTCAGGGGGGACGGTCAGTGGGTTGGTCAGTGGGTTGGTCGGTGGAGTTGGTCGGTGGAGTTGGTCGGTGGGGTTGGTCGGTGGGGTTGGTCAGTGGGGCATGGCGAAGTGCGTGTCGGTGTCGATGTCCACATCGAGCGCGTTGATCATCAAGGCCAGACCGCTCCACCGGTTGATGATCATCAGCACTTCCAGCAGTCGCTCGTCCCCGAGCGACTCGCGCGCGCGGTCCAGCAGGGCGGGCGTCAGCGATGCGGTGGTGAGCAGTTCGGTGGTCATCTCCAGCACGGTCAGCTCGGCCGGGGTGAACCCGCCGTCGGCGAGGCGGCCGTCGGCGGCGAGGGCGCGGAGTTGCCGGGATCCGATGCCCGCGCCTTCGGCCATGGGGGTGTGCTGCGCGATCTCGTAGGGGCACTTCATCAGGTGTCCGGTGCGCAAGATGACCAGCTCACGCAGCCGTGCGGGGACGACGTTGCTGGTCAGGGCGGCGCGGCCGGCGAGCATCCACCCGGCGAAGGGCGGGCCGGCGTGGGCCAGCGCCCGGTAGACGTTCAGGTTCCCGCGCTCGTCGACCAACTCGCGGACCTGGTCGGGCATGTTGGCGCAGTACCCGATCCGGGTCATGGGGAGGTCTCCAGGCGGGCCTGGTCATCGATGCCGGGCTGGGCCGCGTTCAGCACGAGTGCGAGTCCGTAGTACAGGCCGGTCAGCAGCAGCAGTTCGGCCAGCCGGGCCTCGTCGAGCACGGCTCGGGCCGCGGCGAAGGTCTCCTGGGTCACGGTGCGGGTCGTGCACAGCTCACCGACGAAGATCAGCACGGTGTTCTCCGGCTCGGTGAAGCCGGGCACATGCCCCTCGGCGCTCAGCGCGCTGATCTCCGCATCGCTGATTCCCGCCGCGCGGCCCACGTCGGTGTGCTGGGCGATCTGGTAGGCGCAGCGGTGCAGATGGGCGATCCGCAAGATCACCAGTTCGCGGAGCCGAGGGCTGAAGGTGCGGCTGTCGAGTTGCGCGTCGACCATCGTGGTCCAGCCGTCGAACACCTTCGGGGCGCCCGCCAGGAGGCGGAAGACGTTCAGTTCACCGCGGCGGCGCATGAAGTCGCGGGCGGTGGGAGTGACGGATTCGACGGGGGTCAGCGGGATGCGGGACACCCCTCAGCTCTCCTTGCGGGCCAGCGTGAACGTCCACTCCACCGTCTGGAACGGTTCGGTCATGCGCGTGCCGTCCGGAGCGTTCTCGCCCGCTTCGTGGGGGACGAAATCCACCACGAGGGACCGTCTGAGCCCGAAGACCGCGTCACGTTCCAGGTAGGGGTCGTCACTGCGGAACAGCATGGTGATCAGCGGTTCGAAGCCCTCGGCATGGAACCAGAAGTGCAGGTGCTCAGGGCGCATCGGCGAACGGTTCGCGGCACGCAGGATCTCTCCGCACGGCCCGTCGGTGGGGACCGGGTAGTAGCGCGGAGCCACCGAGCGGTACCAGAACCGCCCTTGGTCGTCGGTGGTCAGCAAGGCACGCATGGCCAGCTGACCGTGCAGCTTCTCCGGCATCTGCACGTCGTAGAAGCCTTCTCCGTCGCTGTGCCAGGTGTCCACCCGGGCACCGGCCACCGGATTGCCGTCCGCGTCGAGCACCGTGCCGTTGAAGAACAGCGGAACCCCCGCGACCCCACCGGAGATGTCCGATCCGTTCTTCGCCGTCGGCCGGCCGTCCACGTAGAAGGGGCCCAGCAGCGTCGATTCCGTCGTCGACGTCCCGCCCTCGCTGTTGATCAGGTCCACCAGAACACTCAGGCCCAGAATGTCGGACAGCAGGGCGAACTCCTGCCGGGTCGGAGTGCTGATATCGCCCACCCGCTTGAGGAAATCCATGGCCATGAACCACTCGTCGCCGGTCAGCCGGACTTCCCGCGCGAAGTCGTGCAGATGCTGAACGAGGAAGACGAACAGCTTCTTGACGCGCTCATCGTCCGCGCCGTCGAAAGTCCTCTGCACCGCTTCGGTGATCGAGGTCTCCGTCAGATCGTTGATCATCGCGCCTCTTCCGCTGTCAAGGGCCACCCCGGCATCGGACAGTTTTGGGCCGTCGGGGATGCCGTTCAACAACCTGCCGCGACAACTCTCCCGATAGAGAACGGAACTTAGGCCAACCGGAGCCCTCGTCGCGCAGCAGAAGAAAAGAGATGAGCTTCTCGCACGAGGGTCCCCGGTCGGCTACCTGTCCGATCTCGCTTGTCCGCGGAATTCCCGTGGCGTGGCGTGCGGGGGGAACGCGCGGGACGGCCGGCGGAATTGCGCTCGAAGGCCAAGCCCCAGCCCCTGCGGTAGAGCTCGGTTCCAAGAGGGCGTGCCGAGGCTCGATATGCGGTCTGTGGCCGCCTGATGGAGTGAGCCTGGAGTGATTCCGCCGGCCGGTGGGCCTGGCCATGCCGGGGTGGCGCGGTGAGTGAGCGCGAGCCGTACCCGAGCGACGTGTCCGATGAGCGGTGGGTGTTGATCGAGCCCGTGCCGACCGCTCGGCGGGCCGGGCGTCCCTCGGCCACGGGCCACGAGGGCAGGAACGAGATACGTGAGAACGTCAACGCGATCCCGTATCAGTCCCGGCCAGGCCGTCAGTGGGCCCGCCTGCCGGGCGACCTGCCGCCCAGCGGCGCGGTGCACTGCCGCTTCGGCCTGTGGCGGGACGACGGTACCGACCGGACCGTCCCTGACCTGCCGCGCCGGCAGCTACAGGTCAGCCGACGGCACCGAGGACCGGCGCCCAGGTGGCACCGGTGAGTGCGGCCACCGCCTGCTGCTCGGAGAGCGGCGGAGCGGCACGGGTCGCCTTGGGCACCTCGGCGCCAGTGCCGCCGCCGGTGCTGTTCCACTGCACCATCTGCAACTGCGCGCCGGTCGACTTCACCGTCACCGTCACCGTCCAGCGGCGGGCGGCGTCGGCAGGAGCCGCTTCCTTGGCCGCGTTCTGCTCCGACATCACCCAGGCCCCGCCGGGAAGCGCGGCACTGCTCGGCAGCTCGCGCAGGGTGCAGGTGTCTCCTGCGGCACGCGCGGGCGTCTGCTCGCAGCTCAGCCCGCCTCCGTCCCTGAGCGGCAGTTTGAGCCGCAAGGCCGAGACGCCGACGGCGGCGGCGCCGTGCCCGTCGTCGACGACCAGTTCGCCGTTGGCGACGTATCCGCCGGACGGATCCGAGGGGTTGTTGCTCTGCCCGGTCGCCTGGCTGAACCGGCCCCCGGGGAACGTCTTCTCCAGGGTCTTGATCATCTGGGTGCCGGTGATCGCGGAACGGGGCAGCGCCAGCGCCACCATCTCCATACCGGATCCCGCGGAGTGGGTCGCGGTGAGCGCGCCGGGGATCACCAGGCCGGCTGTCGCGATCGCGGCGCAGGCGCCGACCCCGGCGATGACAGCGGCGCTGCGCCGACGCCGACGGCTCCGCCCGCGCTCGACGGCTCCGCTCAGGAGCGTGGTGAGATCGGGTTCGAGGGAGTCGGTCGTGCGGTCCAGGGCCTGTGCGAGGTCTGCTTCGAACGGCATGCTGGCGTCACCTTTTCTATCGCTGATGAGGGCTTTGTGGTGGTTTTGACCTGCGTGCACGGCGCTCAGTACTCAGTGCGGAACGAGGTCGGACAGGCTGTCGCCGAGCAACGCACGCACCCTGCCGAGCGCTCGGGTGCCCTGGGAGCGGACCGCGCTGCTGCTCAGCCTGAGCATCCGGGCGGTCTCCTCGATGCTGCGGTCCTCCCAGTAGCGCAGCAGCAGCACCGCCCGGTCGCGGGGCGGAAGTTGGCCGAGCGCGTCCAGCAGGGTGAGCCGCAGCGCGGTGTCCGGGCCGGACGCCGCACCGTCGGGCAGGTTCCCGATGGGTCGCTCGCCGGTGCTTCGCCGACGCCGCAAGCTGAGGAAGGTGCGGACCAGAACCGTCTGGGCGTAGGCCGCCGGGCTGTCCGCACCGGCCACCCGCTTCCAGTGCACGTACACCCGGCTGAGGGTTTCCTGGACCAGGTCCTCGGCAAGATGCGTGTCGCCGGCCGCGAGGACGTATGCCGAGCGGTACAGCGCCTTCGCTCTCGTGGCCACGAACTCCAGATACTCATCCTCCTGTGCTGATTTCACTCGGTTCCCGCCTGTTCCCTTGTTCGGTGATCCCCGTGCATACCCCTCATGACTACGTGAGGCGTCAGGATGTCGTGCGGGCGGCGAAACTTTTCTCTCACCGCTGCCGCCCGCTGCGTCAGCAGCGTTCCGCGACGGCCACAGGCACGACGCCCGGCCGGGGTGGGGGCCGGCTGCGGTGCGTTGCCGGTACCTCTCAAGGCTTCGCCGGCATCGACGGTCGAGGCGGGCCCGGGACCTGTGCATGGCCCTCGAACTGCCCGTCCTGCCGGAGCACATGAAGACCGCTTCGATGACGTCGATGTCCCCTGGGACGAGGACGAGGGCTGTGCCTTGCCCGGTATGCGCGATGCGGACCTCACAGCCGGGCTGGGCGAGCTGTGCGGGGACCGGCCACGACGAGCTCCGGCCGAGCCCGCGACGGCCGCAAGCGGCGTGCCCTGCCGAACGTGGGCGGCCGGCCGGGTCCGGGCCGGGGCGCCCGCGGCCCTCTCGTCCCCGGATTCAGGAGAGCACCCGCAGCAGCGCCCCCAGCGCTCCCGTGAACGCGTGGTCCGGTGGCCTCCCGTAGGCGACGATCAGCCCGTCGAACTCCGGTTTCCGCTCCTCCGCTCCGGCGTACCGGAACTGGCTCAGCCCCTCCAGTGCCAGCCCCTCCCGCTCCGCCGCCCGGAGGATGTCCCGCTCGGTGCCCGGCGGCAGGCGGAGCACCACATGGAGCCCGGCGGCGATACCGGTCACCCCGATGTGCGGCGCGTGGTCGGCCAGTGCCGCCACCAGCTGATCGCGCCGCCGCCGGTAGCGCAGCCGCATCCCGCGCAGATGCCGGTCGTACGCGCCCGCGGCGAGGAACTCGGCGAGGGTGAGCTGATCCAGCCGGCCGACCGGCCATTCACCGGTGTCCTTGAGCGCCAGTACCGGATCCACCAGACGGTCCGGCAGCACCATCCAGGACAGCCGCAGCGCGGGCGACAGGCTCTTGCTGGCGGTGCCCATATAGACGACATGGTCGGGGTCGAGCCCCTGAAGGGCGCCAACCGGCTGCCTGTCATAGCGGAATTCGCCGTCGTAGTCGTCCTCCAGGATCAGTCCCCCGGTGGCGCGCGCCCAGTTGACGGCGGCGGCGCGCCGGTCGGGGTGGAGTGACGCGCCGGTCGGGAACTGGTGAGCCGGTGTGAGCAGTGCCGCCCGGACATCGTCCAGCGCCGCCAACTCGCCTGTCCTGGCGCCGTGTTCGTCCACCGGGAGGGGGACAGTACGCAGGCCGGCGCGGGTGATGACATCGCGGTGGAAGTGGAGGCCGTACGACTCGACGGCCAGTTGGCCGTCGCCCGGCCGCCAGCTCTCGTCCGCGGTGCCGGGGTGCCGCGCGGCGCTCCGCCGCCCCGTGCCCGTACGCCGCGCCGGGCCGTGGCCGCTGCCGCCCGCCGCGCGCAGCACCCTGCTGAGCAGTCCGAGCCCCTGCATGAATCCGGCGCAGACGACGATCCGGTCCGGGTCGGCGCGGACGCCGCGGGCGCGGGCGAGGTAGTCGGCGAGGACGGTGCGCAGTTCGGGGCGGCCGGGCCCGGAGCCGTAGCCGAACGCCTCGTTGGGGGCGGCGGTCAGGGCGCGGCGGGCGGCGGCCAGCCAGGCGGTGCGCGGGAAGGAGGAGACGTCGGGGGTGCCGACGGTGAGGTCGCAGCGCGGCCGGCCGGGGCGCGGAGCCGGGCCGGTGGCGCGCCGGGCCGGGGGCGCGCCGCGCGACACGGTGCGCTCGGCGACGCGGGTACCGGAGCCCTGCCGGGCGCTGAGCCAGCCCTCGGCGACCAGCTCGGCGTATGCGTCCGCGACGGTGTTGCGGGCGATGCCGAGGTCGGCGGCGAGCGAACGGGAGGACGGCAGGCGGGCGCCGGGGGCGAGCCGCCCGGTGCGGACGGCCTCGCGCAGGGCGCGCATCAGGGCGGCCCGGGGCCCACCGGGACCGGTGAGGTCCAGGTGCAGGTCATGTCCGAAAGTGGCCCACGAATTGTCCATGGAAGTGGACCATATCGCTGCGCCACTGGCACCGTAGCGTGGTGACCATGACGACACTCGCCAGGCAGGAAGGGCAGGCGGCGCCGGCGGCGCAGATCACACCGGCAGCATCAGCTTCATCAGCACCTGCGTACGCACCTGCACACGCACACTCCCCTTCATCGACGGCATCGACGACACGCGCGGCGCACGGAGCGCACGGCCCCCGGATGCAGTGGGGGAAGCTCGCACCCGAGGTCTTCAAGGCCATGTACGCACTGGACGCGGCGGCGCGGAAGGGTCTCGACCCGGTGCTGGTCGAGCTGGTCAAGATCCGCGCCTCGCAGCTCAACCGCTGCGGGTACTGCCTCGACCTGCACACCAAGGACGCCCGCAAGGCCGGTGAGACCGACGAGCGCATCTACCTGCTCAACGCCTGGGAGGAGGCCGGCGCCTACTACACCCCCAAGGAACAGGCCGCCCTCGCCCTCACCGAAGCCGTCACCGTGCTCACCGACGGTTTCGTCCCGGACGCCGTGTACCAGCGCGCCGCCGAGCACTTCGAGGACCCCGAACTGGCCCAGCTCATCGCCCTCATCACCACCATCAACGCCTGGAACCGCTTCGGCGTGACCACCCGGCGGGCCCCGGGACAGGAGTGAGGTGCTGTCCGACCTGATCCCGTTACCGGCCCGCCGCACGGTCCCCGCGTCGATGACGACAACGACGCCGACCGCGGCTGACGGGAGGGGCCTCGGCCCGTCCCCGGCCGCCCTCCCCCACGCCCCCACAGCCACCCCCACCCGCGCCGAAACCAGCGCCCGCCGCGCCGACGGCTCCGTCCCCGGCGCCGGGTATCAGCGCGTCGCCGGACACCTCGGGGACGCCGTACCGGCGCAGCTCACCGGCCGTATCGCCCGTATCTCTCCGCTCACCCCCACCCACGCCCGGCACCGCGGGAGCGCCGCGGTCCGGACGACCCCAGGAGGTCCTTCATGACGGCTGCCGCACTCCGCGACCTGCACCGCGCCCCCCACCTGCCCCTGGTCCTCCCGGGCCCGTGGGACGCGGCCAGCGCCAAGGTCTTCGCCGACGCCGGATTCCCGGCGCTCGCCACGCCCAGTGCGGGCATCGCGGCCACCCTCGGTCACGAGGACGGGCAGACGCCGCCGGACGAGATGTTCGCCGCGATCGCCCGCATCGTGCGGGCCGTGGACATCCCCGTCACGGCGGACGTGGAGGCCGGCTACGGGCTCTCCGCGAAGGAACTGGTGGGCCGCCTCGCGGACGCCGGCGCGGTGGGCTGCAACCTGGAGGACAGCGACCACGCGTCCCGCGTCCTGACGGACCCGGAGCGGCAGGCGGAGTGGCTGGCGCAGGTACGGGCCGAGGCGGGCGACTCCCTGGTGATCAACGCCCGGATCGACACGTTCGTGTGCGGGGTCGAGGGCACCGAGGAGGCGGTACGGCGCGGCCGGCTCTATGCCGAGGCGGGCGCCGACTGCGTCTATCCGATCCTCGCCCCGCCGCCGCTGCTGGCCGAACTGGCCGCCGGTATCGGCCTTCCCGTCAACGCCCTGGCGACACCGGGCGGCCCCACCCCCGGCGAACTCGGCGCCCTGGGCGCGTCCCGGGTCACCTTCGGCCCCGGCCTGCACCGCCAGGCGATGGCGGCCGTGACGGGCCTGGCGGAGCGGCTGCGGGACGGGATCCGGCAGCCGGACGCGGGCTGACGGGCCGGTCGGGACACGGGGCCTTAGACCGGGGGTGAAGGCCCGACGGCGGCGGCCGCGCGGGGGCTTGCGGCGGCGGGGCGAGGGGCGGGGGGGGAACCTCTCGCCCCGCCGCCGTCGCGCGCGGTGCGGCTGCCCGCTGGACCGGTAGCGCGGCGTACGGGGCGGACGGGCCGGGGACGTGCAGCCCGTCGCCGTGCCCGGTGCCCGGGACGGACCCGTGGGCGGGCCGCTGTACTGCCAGTTGGCGGGCGACCACGGCGTTGCCCACGGAGCGTTGCAGCGCCATGACCTCCGCCGAGGACAGGGCTTCCGGCAGGTGCGCCGCGACACCCGCCGCGGCCCCGGGCCCCGGCGACGCGGGTCCGCGCCGCTCCCCGCCCTGCCGCTGCCCGGTGCTCAGCGTCTGACCGGCTTCGGCATGTGCTGACGGCATCCGGCGTGGCGACCGCCCCCGAGCAGCCGCATGACGCCGCATGACCACGCCACCGGCGCGCCCCCGTTCCGGAGCCCCGCCCATAACGCCGTAGCGGCCCGTAACGCCGTACCGGCCCGTTACGCCGTCAGCCCCGCCTGGTGGGCGAGGAGGGCGGCCTGTACCCGGCTGCCGGTGCCGGTCTTCTCCAGGATGCGGCCGACGTGGGTCTTGACGGTGCCGAGGCCGATGTCGAGGCGGCGGCCGATCTCCAGGTTCGGCAGCCCGGCGCCGAGCAGCGTCAGCACCTCGCGTTCGCGGTCGGTGAGGGCGGCCAGCCGCTGGTCGGGGGTGCCGGTGGTGGCCGCGCCGATCCGGCCGCCGCCCTGGAGCATCCGCTTGACGACGTGACCGGTGACGCCGGGCGAGAGCACCGCGTCGCCGGCCGCCGCGGCCCGTACGGCGTTGATCAGTTCCTGCGGCCCCTCGTCCTTGAGCAGGAAGCCGCTGGCGCCGGCGTGCAGGGCGCGGGTGACGTTCTCCTCGTCGCCGAAGGTGGTGAGCATGACGACCTGCGGTCCGGGGTCGAGCAGCACCAGTCGCTCGATGGCCGCGAGCCCGTCCAGCACCGGCATCCGGATGTCGACCAGCGCGACATCCACCGGTTGCCGCCCGGCCATCTCGACCGCCTCCGCGCCGTTGGCGGCCTCGGCGACCACCTCGATGTCCTCGGCGTGCCGGAGGATCAGCCGGACGCCGTGCCGGATCATCTCCTCGTCGTCGGCGAGGAGGACGCGGATCCTGGCCTTGTCGTGGGGGTCCGGGGTGTACGCGGGCGGCGTCGTGTTCATCGGGCTCTCCGTCGGCGGTGGGGCGGTCGAACGATGCGGGTGGGCGATGCGGGTGGGCGATGCGGGTGGGCAGCGTGGTCGGGCGATGCGGGCGCGGGGGACGGGCGGCGAAGGGCGGGCGCGCGAGGTGTCCGCGACAGGTGCCGTCAGGTCCGTCCGCTGCCGTCGTGGCGGGTGTCGGGTGCCGGGGTGGGGCGTCCGGTGGCAGGGGGGCCTTCCGGGGCCAGCGGGACGGTGAATTTGGTGATCTCCACCAGAATGCCGTCGCGGAAACAGTATCGGGTGATCGGGAGCCGGCCGTCCTGCCCCACGTCCGTCCGGTACGGGAACAGGCAGCTCGTCCCGGGCGAACGGGCCGGTTCGCGGCCCGCCGCGGCCGCGCGGACCAGGTCGTTGTCCGTGCCGGTCACCGCCCGGACCTCGGCCACGGTCATGCCCGTACGCACCGTACGGTCGGGCACTCTCTCCGGGAGCGGCCGGGAGTTCTGCACCAGCATCAGGCCGAAGAACAGCATCGCCCCCACCCCGGCGAGCCCCAGTGCCCCGGCCGCCAGGCCCGGCAGATGACGCACGAGTCCGGGCACCTGGCGTAGTACGCCCGGGAGTTGGCGCGCCGTGCCGGGCAGGGACGCCTCGGCGGCCGGGTCGCCGCCGGGCGGCGGGCCGGTGCCGTCGCCGTCGGCCGGGGCGGCGGCGTCCGGGCGGGTGGGCAGCACCGCCTCGATGAGGAAGCCGCCGACCGGCGTCGGCCCGGTGTGGAGTTCGCCGCCGAGGAGCCGGACCCGCTCGCGCAGACCGGTCAGACCGCGGCCGGTGCCCAGGCCGGTGGTGGCCTCGGGCGGGGCGGGCGGGGCGCCGTTGCGGATCCGTACGCCGACGCGGTCGTCGGTGCGGGTGACGGTCAGTTCGACGGCCGCGCCGGCCGCGTAGCGGTGGACGTTGGTGAGCGACTCACGGACCACGCGGTGCACGGCACGCCGGACCCTCGGCTCCAGGGTGTCCAGGTCGGCGCCGCGCCAGGTGAAGGTGACGGGGATACCGGCGGCCCGGGACTCCTCGGCCAGCGCGTCGATGTCGGAGCGGGTGCCGGTGGCGTCCGTCAGCGCCTCGGTTCCGGTGTCGCGCCCCAACGGGCCGAGCACGCCCAGCACTTCCCGTAGTTCGCGCATCGCGTCCCGGGTCGCCAGCCGGATCTGCGCGGCGTCCTCCGTGAGTTCGGGGGCCCTGGCCGCGAGTGCCAGCTCCAGACCGCCGGTGTGCAGCGAGATCAGGCTGAGCCGGTGGCCGACCAGATCGTGCATCTCGGCGGCGATCCGGGAGCGCTCCTCGACCCGGGAGGCGCTGTCGGCGAGCCGGCGGGCCTCCTCGGCGGCCGCGGCGCGGTCGTGCAGCGCCAGCAGCAGGCGTTCCTGCTGGCCGACGGAGCTGCCGACCAGACCGGGGATGAGCACGCCCGCGCCGCCGACCACCGCGCCGAGCGCGAAACCGGCCGGCCAGCCGCCGTGGCCGAGGACGAGGGTGCCGACCGTGCTGATGACCACCGGGAGGCCGGCCGCGGCGAGCAGGACGCCGCCGCGGTAGCGCGGGTCGTCGGTGCGCCGCGCCGCGGTGAAGGCGGCCGCGGCCGTCAGCAGTCCGACGGTCGGCAGCACCCCGGCCAGGACGCCGAGGCCGAGCAGCGCCATGAGGGGGAGCTTGCGGCGGAGCAGCAGCAGGGCGACCGCGGCGCAGCCCAGGAACGCCTTCAGCAGCGCCGGCAGCGCGTCGAAGAATCCGAAGGCGCCACTGGAGATGGCCACGAGGTAGAGCACGGCCGCGCCCGCTTCCGCGGTGAGCGGCAGCCAGCGGCGTCGCCACGTGGGAGTTTCCCGGGATGCGCGGTGCGGACCGGGCGGCGGCAGAAAGGACATGCTCTCGATTATCGGCACGTGCACGGCGCCCGCCGTGCACCCTGAGAAGGAGCCGGGGCGCGGGCCGTATGACCAAAGGAATACGGCCCGCGCCCGGGAGGCGTGGCGGTACGCCGTATGCCGTACGCCGTGCGGCCACGCCCCCGCGTACCCGCCTCGGGCGACGCCGCCTCCGTACGGCCGGTGACGGGCACGGAGTAGGCGCCGCCTCCCCCGTCGCAGCGATGAGCTGCTGCACGTCGCTCAGCCGTCGGTGTCCCGGCAGATCCGCGGCCTGGAGCGGGAACTCGGCGTGAGACTGTTCGCCCGCACGCCGACCGGACCGGTGCCCACCGTGGTCGGCCGCGCGTTCCTGCGGGAGACGGAGGCCGCGGTGGGAATCCCTACAGCACTGCGGCCACCTCTAGCACCTGTGGCCCCCTCCGTCACACGGCCCGCCCGGCTATTTCCCGGGGAGCCAGCGCTTCCAGACGTCCGGGTTCTTCTCGACCCAGCGCTTGGCCGCCTCGTCCGCGGAGAGACCGTCCGAGGCGATCATCTCCGAGACGTCGTTCTGGTTCTCCTTGGTCCAGGTGAAGGACTTCAGGAAGGCCGCGGCCGCGCCGCCGCTCCGGGCGAAGTCGGTGTTGAAGTACTTCTGGAGCGGGGTGGTCGGATAGGCGCAGTCGACGGTCGTGGGGTCCTTCGCGCCCTTTTCCGCGCAGGCGTCGGTGTACGCGGGGAGTTTCACCTCCACCATCGGCACCTGGTTGAAGAGCCACTGCGGCTGGTACCAGTACGTCAGGAAGGGCTTCTTCTCCTTGGCGAACTGCTGGATCTGGGTGATCTGCGCCGCCTCGGAACCCGCGAAGACGACCTCGTAGTCGAGGTGGAGGTTCTTCACCAGCGCCTTGTCATTGGTGACGTAGGACGGTGAACCGTCCATCAGCTGGCCCTTGTTGCCGCTCTCCGGCGTGCGGAGCTGCGCGGCGAACTTGTTGAGGTTCTTCCAGTCGGTGACCTCGGGGTGGGCGTCGGCCCAGTACTTGGGGACGAACCAGCCGATGTGGCCGGTGACGCCGTTGCCGCCGCCCGCGGTGATCGTCTTCTTGTCCTGGACGTAGCGCCGCTCCTGGTCGGGGTGGCCCCAGTCCTCCAGGATCGCGTCGACCCGGCCCTGGCTGAGCGCGTCCCAGGCGGGGATCTCGTCCACCTGGACGGTGTCCACGTGGTAGTCCAGCTCGTGTTCGAGGAGGTACTTCGCCACCGCGACATTGGCCTGGGCGCCGATCCAGGTCTGTACGGAGAGGGTGACGGACTTGGCACCCTGGGCGGCCGCGAACGGCGATGCCTGCTTGGTCATATCGGCCTTGCCGCAGCCGGCGAGCGACAGCAGCACCGCCCCGGCGAGCAGTGCGCTGCCGGCGGTGGTGCGGCGGCGGCCCCGGCGGACGCGCCGGGCGACGGGCCCGGCGGATATCGCGGAGGGGGTCGTGGACATGTTCAGGCTCCCTTCGCCGTGCGGCGGGCCGTCGGCTGGGTGACCCGGTCGAGCATCAGCCCCAGGCAGACGATGGCGACGCCCGCGACCAGACCGAGGGCCAGATCGCCGGTGGCCAGGCCGGTGACGACGTCGTAGCCGAGCGCGCCGCCGCCCACCAGGCCGCCGATGATGACGACGGCGAGGACGAGCACCACGCCCTGGTTGACGGCCAGCAGCAGCGCGGGCCGGGCCAGCGGGAGCTGGACCTGGCGCAGCAGCTGCCAGCGGGTGGCGCCGAGCGAGCGGGCCGACTCCATGGCCCCGGGGTCGACCTGGCGCAGGCCCTGGGTGGTGATGCGGATGACGGCGGGCAGCGCGTAGACGACGGCCGCGGCGGCGGCCGGGGCGCGGCCCACGGCGAACAGCGCGACGACCGGGATCAGGTACACGAACTGCGGCATCGTCTGCATGACGTCCAGGACGGGCCGCAGCACCGCCTCCAGGCGCCGGCTGCCGGCGGCCGCGATGCCCACGGCGAAGCCGATCACCAGGGTCACCGCGAGGGCGGCGAGCACCTGGGAGAGGGTGTTCATGGCGGGCTTCCAGACGCCGAGGACGCCGATGCCGGCCATGGCGAGGACGGCGGTCAGGGCGGTGCGCCAGGTGCCGATGAGCCAGGCCAGCGCGGCGACGACGAGCAGTACGCCGTACCAGGGCAGCGCGGTCAGGCCGTCGCGGAGCGGGTTGAGCACCCAGTCGGTGAAGTGCGCGGCCCAGTCCGCGGTGCCGCCGACGACGGGGACGCCGGAGTAGAGGTGGTCGACCATCCACTCCTTGACGTCGTTGACGGGGCGGGCGATGGCCACCGTCCAGCCGGCCGGCCAGACCGGCGAGCCGGCGAGCCGGCCGGCGACGGCGAAGACGGCGGTGAGGACGGCGATACCGGCCCAGGCGAGCGGGGTGCGCAGCAGCTTCGGCCCGGTGGCGTCCGCCGGGGAGCCGAGCCGTGCGCCGGCCGCCGCGGTGGTGCGGTCCATGACGATGGCGAGCAGCACGATGGGGATCGCGGCGGCGAGCGCGGCGCCGACGTCCACCGAGGCCAGTGCCTGGTAGACGCGGTCGCCGAGACCGGCCGCGCCGATCATCGAGGCGATCACGACCATGGAGAGCGCCATCATGATCGTCTGGTTGAGGCCGAGCAGCAGCTCCTTGCGGGCCAGCGGGAGCCGGGCGGTCAGCAGCCGCTGCCGGCCGGTGGCGCCGAGCGAGGAGACGGCCTCCAGGACACCGGCGTCCGCGCCGCGCAGGCCGAGCGCGGTCAGCCGCGCCATCGGCGGGGCCGCGTAGACGACGGTGGCCAGCAGCGCGGCCGGTACGCCGATGCCGAAGACCAGCACGACGGGCAGCAGATAGGCGAAGGCGGGCAGCACCTGCATGGTGTCCAGGACGGGCCGCAGCAGGCGGAACACCCGGTCCGAGAGCCCGGCGGCCAGGCCGAGCAGCGCGCCGACGACGACCGAGACGAGCACCGCGACGACCATCAGGGCGAGCGTCTGCATGGTCGGCACCCACATGCCCAGCAGGCCGCTGACCGCGAAGGAGACCAGTGCGGTCGCGGCGATGCGCAGGCCCGCGACGCGCCAGGCGAGCAGCGTGACGCCGGCCGTCACGCCGGTCCAGCCGAGCGCGAGCAGCAGCAGGTAGACGGCGCGTACGGAGAGCACGACGGCGTTGCTGAGGTGGCCGAGGACGTAGACGAACAGCGGGTGGCTGTCGCGGTTGTCGATGATCCAGTCGCTGGTCCGGCCGAGCGGGCCGGACAGGTCGACGGTCAGGCCGGTGGGCCAGGCGGCGCCGGGCCAGGCGGCGCGGACGAGCGGGACCAGGACCGCCGCGGCGACGGCGAGCAGCAGGAGCTTGCCGAGGCCGCGGTGGCGCAGTGCCGTCCGGAGGGGGCCGCCGTCGGCGGCGGTCAGCGGGCCGGATGTGGCGGGGGGCGCGGCGGTGCTCATGCGCGACCCCGCTTCACGGTGCCGGCCGGTACGTTCCGCGCGGCGGCCCGCTGGGCCTCGCGCCAGTGGCGCAGCAGTGCGGTGCGCAGCCGGGCGGTGGCACCGGCCGCGGTGTGTGACGTGGCGCCGGCCGCGGGCGCGCGGGGCGCGGTGGCGCGGACGGCGCCGCGACGGGGGGCTGCGGCGTACATCAGGCGGCCACCTCGCCGCGGACGGGGCGGTCGATGCGGGCGACCACGTTCAGCAGGCAGGCGTGGTCGACGATGCCCAGGCAGCGGGCGCCGTCCATGACGCGGGCCGCGCCGCCGGAGCGGGCGACCGCCTCGATGGCGTCGCAGATGAGGGTGTCCGGGGTCAGCGCCGGCCCCTCGTCCGCCTCGCCGTCCGTGGCCGGGCGCATCGCGCGGCGCACGGTCAGCACCTGTTCGCGCGGTACGTCCCGGACGAAGTCGCGGACGTAGTCGTCGGCCGGCGAGCCGACGATCTCCTCGGGGGTGCCGAGCTGGACGATCTTGCCGTCGCGCATCAGGGCGATCCGGTCGCCGACCCGCAGCGCCTCGGCGAGGTCGTGGGTGATGAAGACCATGGTCCGCCCCTCCTCGCGGTGCAGGCGGACGACCTCCTCCTGCATATCGCGCCGGATGAGCGGGTCGAGGGCGCTGAACGGCTCGTCGAACAGCAGGACTTCGGGGTCCACGGCGAGCGCGCGGGCCAGCCCGACACGCTGCTGCTGACCGCCGGAGAGCTGCCCGGGGCGGCGCCGCTCCAGTCCGGCCAGGCCGACCTTCGCCACCATCTCGGTGGCCCGCTCCCGGCGTTCGGCCCGGCCCATGCCCTGGATCTCCAGGCCGTAGCCGACGTTGTCGAGGACGGTGCGGTGCGGCAGCAGGCCGAAGTGCTGGAAGACCATCGAGGCGCGGCGGCGGCGCAGTTCGCGCAGGGTGCCGCGGTCCATGGCGCGGACGTCCTCGCCGTCCATCTCCAGGCCGCCGCTGGTCGGCTCGATGAGCCGGGTCAGACAGCGCACCAGGGTGGACTTGCCGGAGCCGGAGAGCCCCATGACGACGAAGACCTCGCCCTTGTGGACGTCGAAGGAGACATCGCGGACGGCGGCCGTGCAGCCGGTCCGCTCGCGCAGCTCCTGCGCGGAGAGGGCGGCGACCGAGGTGTCGTCGGGGATGCGGTCGGCGCCGGGGCCGAAGACCTTCCACAGGTGGCGGACGGAGAAGACGACGTCACGGTCGCCCTGTCCGGCCGGGTCCGCGGCGCTTGACCGGTCGGAACTGCCCTGCTCCGTACGGGTTTTGGGTACGTCGGAGGCGTCGGCGGTGAGGTTCGCCATCACGCATCACCGCCCTTCTCCGGTGCCCGGTGGAGCAGTTCGGCGCACTTCTCCCCCACCATCAGCACCCCGATCATCGGGTTGACGGCCGGCATGGTCGGGAAGACGGAGGCGTCGGCGATGCGGATGCCCGTCAGTCCGCGGATCTTCAACTCCGGGTCGACCACGGCCAGTTCGTCGTCGGCGGCGCCCATCTTGCAGGTGCCGGCCGGGTGGTAGACGGTGTGCGCGACCTTGCGGGCGTACTCGCTGATGTCCTCGTCGGAGGTGACCTCGGGGCCGGGGCAGACCTCGCGCTTGAGCCAGCCGGCCAGCGGCTCGGCCTTGGCGATCTCCCGGGCGATCTTGATGCCGTCGACCAGGGTCCGGCCGTCGTAGTCCGCCTCGTCCGTGAAGTAGCGGAAGTCCAGCGCCGGCTTGACCTCGGGGTCGGCGCTGGTGAGGTAGACCCGGCCGCGGCTCTTGGGCTTGGGGATGTTCGGCGTCATCGACACACCGTGCGGGGGCTTTTCGTAGCCGAGCCGCTCCGGGTTGTCGGTGAACGGGATCTGGTAGAAGTGGAACATCAGGTCCGGGCCGCGCGACTCGGGGTCGCGGCGCACGAACAGCCCGGCGTCCGAGTCCATCGCGGAGTTGTCGGGGATCGGCCCGTCGGTCTCCCAGACGATGACCGACTCGGGGTGGTCGAGGAGGTTCTCGCCGACGCCCGGCAGGTCGAGTGCGACGGGGATACCGAGCGCTTCCAGGTCCTTGCGGGGGCCGATGCCGGAGTGCAGCAGCAGCCGCGGGGTGTCCACCGCGCCCGCGCAGACCAGCACCTCACGGCCGGCCTCGACCAGGATCTCCTCGCCGTCCTTGGTACGCACCCGCACACCGGTCGCCCGGTCGCCCGTCAGCTCCAGCTTGTACGCCCAGGTCTCCAGCATCAGGCGGAGGTTGGGCCGGTCCCCGGCCTCGATGTGGGGGTGGAGGTAGGCCACCGACGCGGAGGAGCGCTTGTTGTTCTCCGGGTGGTAGGCGAGGTCGAAGAAGCCGACGCCCTCGTGGAAGGGCTTCTTGTTGAAGCCCTCCACGCGCGGTACGTCCAGGGCGTGCTGCGCGGCCTCGACGAAGTCGCGGGCGATGGCGTTCCGGTCCTTCTCGTCCACCGCGACGATGTGGTTGCGCAGCTTGCCGAAGTACGGGTCCATGGCCTTGGCGTCCCAGCCGGCGGCGCCCGCCTCGGCCCACTCGTCCCAGTCGCCGGGCAGCGGCTTGAAGGAGATCAGGGTGTTGTGCGAGGAGCAGCCGCCGAGCACCTTCGCGCGGCTGTGCAGGATGTGGGAGTTGCCGCGCGGCTGCTCGGTGGTGGTGTAGCCGTAGTCGAGGTCGCCGCCGAGCAGGCCGAGCCAGCGGCGCAGCGTCAGCACGTCGTCGCGGTCGATGTCGGTGGGGCCGCCCTCGATGACGACGACGCTGACGGCGGGGTCCTCGGTGAGCCGGGAGGCGATGACGGAACCGGCGGTGCCGCCGCCGACGATGACGTAGTCGGCCCGGACCTGCCGGGTCGGACGGGGCGCGGGCGCGGGTGCGGACGAAGAGGGGGACATGCGGGGTACTCCTTCTGCACGGTGCGTGGGCTGCGTGAGCTGCCACGAGCCGCCGCGGTACGGCGGCGGTGGCGCGACGGCCGGGGGGTGGCGGTCGCCGCGCACGGTCGGGGCGGACGGGGCCGGAGAGGGTCCGGTGGTGCGGCGGCGGGCGGTCCGGCCCGCCGCCACCGGCTGGGTCAGCCGGCGAACCACCGCACGGGCGCGGGCCGGAGGTTCTCGTAGATGTGCTTGCTCTCGCGGTACTCGTCCAGACCCGTGGGGCCCAGTTCCCGGCCGATGCCCGACTTGCCGAAGCCGCCCCACTCCGCCTGCGGGAGGTAGGGGTGGTAGTCGTTGATCCAGATGGTGCCGTGCCGCAGCCGGGCGGCGATCCGCCGGGCGCGGGCGGTGTCGGCCGAGAAGACGGCGCCGGCCAGGCCGTATTCGGTGTCGTTGGCGAGCGCGACGGCCTCGTCCTCGGTGGTGAAGGTCTCCACCGTCAGGATCGGCCCGAAGGTCTCCTCCCGGACGACGGTCATCTCGCGGTGGCAGCCGTCCAGCACGGTCGGCGCGTAGAAGTAGCCGGTGGCGGGCCGCACTTCGGAGGGCTCGGGGCGGGCGCCGCCGCAGCGCAGCCGGGCGCCCTCGGCGAGCGCGGTGGCGACGTACGCCTCGACCTTGTCGAGCTGCTGCTGCGAGACGAGCGGGCCGCACTCGACGCCGTCCTCGGTGCCGCGGCCGAGCTTGATCCGCTCGGCGCGGCGGGCGAGTTCGGCGACGAAGCGGTCGCGCACCGATTCCTCGATGATCAGCCGGGCGCCGGCCGAGCAGACCTGCCCGCTGTGGATGAACGCCGCGTTCAGCGCCTGGTCGACGGCGGTGTCGAAGCCCTCCTCGGTCGCGCAGGCGTCGGCGAACACCACATTGGGGTTCTTGCCGCCGAGCTCCAGCGCGATCTTCTTGGCGCCGGCCACCGCGGCCTGTCCGGCCTTGGTGCCGCTGGCCAGGCCGCCGGTGAAGGAGAACAGGTCGACGTCGGGGTGTTCGGCGAGCCGCGCGCCGACCGGTACGCCCGCGCCCGTGACGAGGTTCGCGACCCCGGCCGGCAGCCCGGCCGCCACCAGCAGCCTGATGAGGTGCACGGTCGACAGCGGGGTGACCTCGCTGGGCTTGATCACAAAGGTGTTGCCCGCGGCGAGGGCCGGGGCGATCTTCCAACTGGCTTGCAGCAGCGGGTAGTTCCAGGGCGTGATGAGTGCGCAGACGCCGACCGGCTCGTGCACGACGACGCTGTGCACATCCGCCGACCCGGCGTCGACGACCCGCCCGCCGCTCTCGTTCGTCACCACATCGGCGAAGTACCGGAAGGCGTTGGTGACGTCATCGACGTCGGCCCGGCCCTCCTCCAGGGTCTTGCCGGTGTCCCGGCTCTCGATGAGGGCGATCTCCTCGCGGTCGCGCTGGAGCAGGTCGGCGACCCGGCGCAGCAGGGCGGCGCGCTCGGCGACGGGGGTACGGGGCCAGACGCCGGCGCCGCCGTCGAAGGCGCGGCGGGCGGCCGCGACCGCCGCGTCGGCGTCCCGCGCACCGCCCTCGGCCACCAGCTGGAGGGTCGTCGCGTCGGCGGGGTCGAGGACCTCCCGCGTGTCGCCGGATGCGGCGGGGAGCCACACCCCGTCTACGTGAATGGTCTCGGTTGCCGACACTTCTGTTCTGCCTTCCGCTTACCTGTGTGCTCACGCCGGTTCCCACCAGCACCGGGGCCCCTCCCCGAAAGCCCCATACCTATGTCCACCCACTCATAGAAAGTGACCTGACTCACACAAAACACACCCAATATGCGCGTAAAACCGCTGGACCGTACCGTGGAGAGCTGTACGTCCACTCGGGGCCGGAGGTGCCGAGATGACCAGCAGACACCGTTCCGCAACCGCGGTCACCGCCCTGACCTGCGGCGCAGCCCTTCTCGGGGTGGTCGCCTGCACGGGCCTGGCCACGGCGGCCGGCCCCGGCGGCGAGGGTGACCTCGCGGGCGAGTCGGCCCAGCAGATCTCCGACAACGCGCTCCACGAGCTGGTGAACGCGCACTCCCTGCGGCTGCGCACCGAGAACACCGCCGACCCCACCAAGCTCGACCTCACCCTCGACCAGGCCGGCAACTGCGCGGGCACCATCAGCCGGGGAACGCTCGGCCGGATCGACCTCGTCAAACGCGGCGACCAGGTGTGGATGAAGCCGGACGCCGCCTTCTGGAAGAGCCAGCTGCCCGGCAGCCGGGGCACCGCCGCCGCCGACACGTTCAAGGGCCGCTATCTGCACGGCACCACCGACGACCCGTTCCTCCAGCAGCTCTCCCGCGCCTGCGATCTGGCCGGGTTCCAGCAGCAGGCCGCGGTCCCCCAGCACTCGCCCGCCCCCGGCGCCACCCCCGCCCCCGCCCTCACCAAGGGCGCGCCGACCGTCCAGGACGGCACCCGGGTCCTGCCCCTGACCAGGAAGAACGACGGCGCCACGCAGACCCTCTACGTCGCCGTCGACGGCCCGCACTACCCCCGTAAACTCACCGCCACCTCCGACCACGAGACCGGCACCATCCTGCTGAGCGACTTCGGCCGGCCGGTCCCGGTCAAGATCCCGGCGCCCGGCGTCACCCTCGACATCTCGGCGCTGAACGAGCAGCTGCAGAGCACCTGAGAGCGCGGCGGGCGGAGAGCCGCGGCCCGCCGCCCCTCCCCCGCGTATCCGCCGCGCCCGGTCAGGGCCGGACGGGAACCCGCCGCACGCTGTCGGACGGCCGGAAACGGGTGATCGCGATTCTGGTGATCCGGCCGTCCGCGATCTCGAAACGGAGGCAGGCCAGGGGGTGGCCGCCCGGCGCGATCACCGCCCCGGGACCGCCGTTGACGAGCAGCGGGACGCTCGCCCGGACCCGGTCGGCGAAGTACCTGGTCTCCTCGGCCACCGGCCGCGCGCCCCGCACCTCGGAGGCCGCCCCTTCGGGCAGCAGGCCGAGATCGACCGTCCGCACCACCTCCGGTGCCATCAGCTCGATGAGGCGGTCGATGTCGCCGCCCCGGGCCGCCGCGAGGAAGGCGTCCACGATCCTCGCGTGGCCGGCGGTCTCGCGGGACTCCGCGGCGGGCTCCCGGAGGCGCAGCCGCGCGCGGCTGGCCAGTTTCTTCGCGTTCGCCGGTGCGGTGTCCAGCACGGTGGCGATCCGGTCGAACGGCACGGCGAACAGGTCGTGCAGCACATAGGCCACGCGCTGGGCCGGTGTGAGCCGGCCCAGCAGCACCAGGAGCGCGCGCGAGACGTCCGCACGGCGCAGGAACTCCTCGTCGGCGGCGAGCTGTACGTCCGGGATGCTGTCGGCGAGCAGCGGGAGCTCACCGCGGCGGTCCCGGGCGCGCAGCTGGTCCAGGCAGAGCCGCGCGGTCACGGTGGTGAACCATGCCTCGGGGTTGCCGACCGCTGCCCAGTCGGCCGTCCGGGCGCGGAGCCAGGTCGTCTGCACCGCGTCCTCCGCGTCGTGCAGGGATCCCAGGAGGCGGTGGGCGAGGGAGAGCAGCCGCGGTCGCGCGGCCTGAAAATCTTCGATCAGTTCCACGTGGGTGGTCACCTTCCGGGTGCGCGGGACGTCAGGAGGGGCGGTCAACCACAGCAGAACGACGCAGTTGTGCACGGAGGAGCATCCGCCATGAGCGTACATATCGTCCGATTCCGCACCGAACCGGAACGCGTTCCCGAAGTCGAGGAGGCAGTGGGCAGGCTCTTCGCGGCGGTACGGGACGCGGCGCCCGCGGGCATCGAGTACACCGCCGCCCGGGTCGGGGACAGCCCGGAGTTCCTGCTCACCCGCCAGCTCCCCGAGGGCGCCCCGAACCCGCTCCTGGACATCCCGGAGGCCGGTGCCTTCCGCACCCGCGCCGCCGGATGGGCCGGCGGGCCCGTCCCGCCCGCGCCGCTGCACGTGACCGGGCGGTACACCGGATGACCGGCATGGTGCAGGGGGCCCTGGCCGTCGTCACCGTGGTGTGCGTCGTGGCCAACGTGTTCATCGTGGTCGCCGACCTGTCACGGGCGCGGTTCGTCCTGGCGAACTCCGCCGAAGTCGGCCTGCGGCCCGCCGCGCTGCCCTGCCTCGCGGCCCTCAAGGGCGCCGGTGCGGTGGGTCTGGTGGCCGGGTTCGCCGGACTGCCCCTCCTCGGGCTGGCGGCGGCCGTGGGACTGGTCGCGTTCTACCTCGGCGCGGTCGTGGCCCACATACGGACGGGTGTCCTCCACAACATCGCCTTCCCGCTGGTCTTCCTGGTCCTGGCCGGAGGCGCCGTCAGCTACTTCGCGCTGGTCCTGAGCTGACCTTTCCCGCAGCGGCGCGGACACCCGGGCGGGCGGCTGCCGTCGGCAGCGGCCCGCCCGCTCCGCGGCCCTGTCCGTCTCACCCCGTCGGGGCGAAGGACCTCAGGGCGATCCGCTGGGTCTCCACCTGCTGCGGCCATTCGGTGGCCGGGCCGAGGACGAGCAGGGCGAACTGGCGGCCGTCGGCGGCCGTGAAGGCGCAGTCGGCCACCTGGACGCGCCGGCCCAGCCGGTCGCTGTCGTACGCGTACACCAACTGGTAGGCGTCCGGGGCCGGATGGCCGAGCGGTTCGAGGCTGATCTGTGCGTAGCCGGGGCTGCCGGAGAGCGATGCCGACGCCTGGGACAGGGCCTGCCGCGGGGTGATGGCCGGTTCGGTGATCTCGAAGATCTGCACCAGGCCGTGGTCGTCCGGCGCGGTGTAGAAGACGCCGTCCTTGCGGACGCTACGCTGCCAGCCCGTCGGCACCGCCGTGGTGAACCCCTTGTCGTCGTGGACGAGTTGGTAGCCGTCCGGCACCCCGGTGGCGGACGGGTCCGCGGAGCCGTCGGGGTACGAGGGGGCGGCGGACCCGGTAGGGCTGCTGACGCCCGGGGACGTGCCGTCGCCGCTCGGGGCGGCCGGTGCGGAGGCGACCGGCGGGCGGGCGACGACGGGCGCGGCACCGCCGTGTCCCCAGAGCAGCCAGCCGCCGAAACCCGCCGCGAGCACGGCCACCGCCCCTCCCGCGGCCAGCGCCGCCGTCCGCCGGGGTGTCGTCGGCCGGGCCGCGGCCGGCGGCCCGGCGGCCCCGGGCGGAAAGCCGGTATCCGCCGGTGGCGGGCCGTCGGTCCGCCCGCCACCGGCCGCGCCGGGCGCGAACGGGGGGCGGGGCGGCGGTGCGCCGGGGCGGGCGGGCCGCGGCGGGCCGGCCTCCCAGCTCTGCGTCTCGTCGTTCCAGTGCGCCCCGCCGCCCGTCATCGTCAGCCTCCCACCAGCGCGGCGACCGCCTGGCCGACCGCCGCGCCGGACGCCAGCAGGCCCGCGACGGAACCGGCGTCGGCCAGCGCCGTGCGCAGCCGGGCCAGCCGGCCGGGGCCGGCCGCGCCGGTGTCGGCGATCTCCGTCTCGGTACCGGCCAGTTCGGTGCTCAACGCGGCGACCTGCGGGCTCTGCACCACCCGGGCCAGATCGTCGCGCAGTTCGCGCACCGCGCGGAGCAGTTCCTCCTGTGCCGGGTCCGGTACGGGCGCGCCGCCGCCCTCGTGGTGCGTCACGGTGTTGTGGTCGCCGATGGCGAAGGCACCGTGCACACTGCCGATGTGGATGCCGTCGCCCCGTCCGTCAGCTGTCGCCACGGCTGGTCCTCCCCTTCGGCCCCGGCGATCCGGTGCCGCGCCGGTCGTTGTGGGTGATGGTGTTGTGGTCGCCGATGCCGACGGCCCCCTGTGCGGATTCGACGTAGACCCCGCCGTCGGCGACGTTGACGATCCGCTGCTCGAACTCCTCGGTGCGGTAGCCCGCCTCCTGGAGGGCCGTCATCACCCCTGCCGCCACGCGATGCTGGACGGTCCGCAGGTAGCGCGCGACATCCATTTCCTGGAAGAGCGAGCCCGCCCCGGCGGAGCCCAGTTCGCGTACGGAGCCGCCGGGGCCGTCGGGCAGTGCCGTTCCGTACCCGCCGTCGGCCAGCCGCCACACCGACCGCAGGCCCCGCACCAAGGTGGCCACCGCGCGCCCCAGGGCACCGGGCGTACGGACCAGCGCCCATACGGTCTTGCCGAACACATGGTGGTGCCGGTACTCGTGGGCGAGCCGGTCGGCGTCCTGGAAGAGCTGCCGCAGCGGCCACAGCACATGCGGGGCGACCTCCAGCATGAGCATCCCGCCCTGGGTGTGCACCCGGACGAAGACCGTGGTCACGATCCCCTCCTGCCAGCCGCCGACCCGGATGCGCAGGAAGTGCCGCCGGGTCTCGCCGCCCTCCTCCACCGCGGCGGCCCGGTGCGCCTCGAAGTCGGCCGGCGCGTACGGGGCCGCCTCGCGGGACAGCAGCCCGTCGGCCGGGAGGAAGACGCATTCGTCGATCTCCAGACCGCGCAGCCGGTCCCGTACCGCGTCCGCGGCCTGCGGTGAACCGTGCGGTGCCGGTTCACGCAGCGCGGCCACCAGCGGGACGATGCGCCGGAGGATGGCGCCGTTGTCCAGCGGCTCGGCCTCCCGGCCGGCCCTGGGCACCAGCTCCACCGGCAGGGACCAGGTCCGGTACGGGGTACCGGCACCGCAGAACGGATCGGCGGCCCGGTACATCACCAGCGGCCCGTGCTGCTCGGTCCGCACCCGGTCCCGCAGCCGCCGGAAGCGGAGCCCCTCGGCCCGCTCCGCGGGGTCGGCCGCCATATCGGGGAACCGCTTCTTGGCCAGTTCACCCGCCAACACCCGGGCGAACTGGCCGCGTTGCAGGCCGACCAGCACCGCCATCGCCGGCAACAGCAGCAAGGTGACCCAGACGGCCGCCAGGGCGGAGCCCCGGCCGACGCCGTCCAGGTACCCGAAGTCCGCACCGCCGCCCAGGCCGCCCACCGACGGGACGCCCGGCAGCAGCGTGAACAGCCCCGGGCCGCTGCCGGTGCCGGTGCCGGCCATCAGCAGCACCACGAACGCGAGCAGCATCAGCCGCCCGTACCAGCGCAGGACGAAGGCGAGGGTGCCGGCGGCCCACAGCGGGATCGGCGCCCGGCGGACGACGCGGGCGAGTCCGATCAGCACGACGGAGGGCACGTAGCCCAGCGTGAAGCCCGAGGACAGCGGGACGCTCACGGCGCACAGCGCCAACATGGCCGCCGCCCAGCCCAGTTGGATCCGCCGGGCGCGCAGGGCGTGCGCCAGCACCCGGGCCGCGTCGATGCCCAGGGACGGCGCGGCGAACCGTTCGGCGTGCACATACAGCTCGTCGATGACCGCATCGCGGAACCCGTCGTCCAGGTAGGTGCCGGCGCACAGCAGCCGGGTGGTCTCACTGGCCGAGGGCGGTGTCATGGCCTGCTGCCCCGGAGTCGGGGGCGGGCCGGGCGGAGGCGGGGGCGGGGGCGGGGGCGCCGGGTCGGCCGGCTGGTGGGGCGGTCGCCGCGGCCCGCCGGCTCCGTCCGGCAGACCGGTTCCGCCGGGGCCACCGGCTCCGTCGGGCCGCCACGGCACGTTCTGCTCTGTCACCAGTCTCCCCCAGGACCCCAACCGGCCACCGTGGCAGTCCCGTTGCGGGCGAGCCGCCGACGGACGGCCGCGGTGCGAAGCCGCAGCATAGGGGAGAGCACCGTGACATGTCAGCTTCATAAGAAAAGCGATGCCGGCGCCCCGGTACGGACGGTGGCACAGCCGAGCCCACGCGGTCCGTGGTGGTGGACCGCGCGGGCTCGGTGGCTGGAGCCGGGCGGAGACCCGGTCAGAGATCCGGTAGCCGGCTCACATGGCTCGGACGGCTCAGAGGAGGCCGAGACCGCGGACGGCCTCGCGCTCCTCGGAGAGCTCGCGCACCGACGCGTCGATGCGCTCGCGCGAGAAGTCGTTGATCTCCAGGCCCTGGACGATCTCGTACGTGCCGTCCTTGGTGGTGACGGGGAAGGAGGAGATCAGGCCCTCCGGGACGCCGTAGGAGCCGTCCGAGGGGATACCCATCGAGGTCCAGTCGCCGGCGGCGGTGCCGTTGACCCAGGTGTGGACGTGGTCGATGGCGGCGTTGGCGGCCGAGGCGGCCGAGGACGCGCCGCGGGCCTCGATGATCGCCGCGCCGCGCTTGGCGACGGTCGGAATGAAGGTGTCGGCCAGCCACGCCTGGTCGCCCACGGCCTCGGCGGCGTTCTTGCCGGCGACCTCGGCGTGGAAGATGTCGGGGTACTGCGTCGCCGAGTGGTTGCCCCAGATCGTCAGCTTGCGGATCTCGGAGACCGGGGTGCCGGTCTTCTGCGCGAGCTGCGAGACGGCGCGGTTGTGGTCCAGGCGGGTCATCGCGGTGAAGCGCTCGGCCGGTACGTCCGGCGCGGCGGCCTGCGCGATCAGCGCGTTGGTGTTGGCGGGGTTGCCGACGACCAGGACCTTGATGTCGTCCGCGGCGTGCGCGTTGATGGCGGCGCCCTGCGGCTTGAAGATGCCGCCGTTGGCCTCCAGCAGATCGCCGCGCTCCATGCCCTTCGTACGGGGGCGGGCGCCGACGAGCAGGGCGACGTTCGCGCCGTCGAAGGCCACGTTCGGGTCGTCCGAGATGTCGATGCCCCGGAGCAGCGGGAAGGCGCAGTCGTCGAGCTCCATGGCGGTGCCCTCGGCGGCCTTCAGGCCCTGCGGGATCTCCAGGAGGCGCAGCTTGACCGGCACGTCCGCGCCGAGCAGATGACCGGAAGCGATGCGGAAGAGGAGTGCGTAACCGATCTGGCCGGCGGCGCCGGTGACGGTGACATTGACGGGAGTGCGGGTCATGGCGATCTCCTGCGCGACGTTTTCTGGGGGCAAGCCCCCGGACCACCATGGGTGGCGGTGGGTGTCCCTGCCCATTTATCGAGGTCTCTTGGTATCGAGAGACCCGGCCGTCAGGCTATCGGACCCCTGCCCGGCGCCGACGACGGGCCGGTGTGGCACGCCTCACCGGCGGTCCGGCGGCGGTCCGCCCGGGGCCCGTCGACGGTCCGGCGTACGCCCCGGACAAATCCACACAAACATGTGCGGCGGCCGTCCGCTCATGGAGGGGGGAGCGCGGACGGCCGCCGACTTGTGTCGCACCCGTGGGGGGTCAACGTGCGCATGCCCGGGATCCGCACGGGCAATCCCCCCGGGTTGCGCGGGCCCGCGCCGTACGGCGAATCCCGGCCATGGCGCGGCCGGTTCACGGGCGGCGGACGGCCGGATCGCGTCGCCGCGGGGCCGCCGTGGCCCGCGCCGGCGGGGCGCCGCCGGCGTACCGGCCGTCCCGGAGGGGACACCGAGCCACTCTCAGGGGGTCGCCGGGCCCTTCGCCGCGGCGGGCTGCGCACAGTGCCGCAGGCCCGCGGCCGTCGTGCGGCAGGCCGTCACCTTGGCCGGGTCGCCCGACACCGTGACCATCGGGGTGTAGCCGTCGCCGCCCTGCCCGGTGCGGGCCGTGGCGCTGTGCCCGTCCGCGCCGACGGTGATCCGCTCCCCCGGGGCCGCACCGGTGATCCGCGCCCAGGCCGCGTCGCAGACCTTGCTGTAGCGGACCTCGATCCGCATCCCGCCCACCGCGCCCCGGGACGGGCTGACGGCGTTCTGCCCGCTGCACCCCATCTGGTTCGGGTCCTTGCCCGCGCAGTCGGCGCCGGTGCACCGCACTCCGGCGGGCGGCGCCGACGGCACGCTCGGCGGCGGCGACTGGGGGGCCGAGGCCGCCGGCGCGGGCGCGGCCGCCGCCTTCCGGCCCCCGCCGCCGCTCGGGTTCAGCGCCAGCAGCAGCAGTCCGACGGCGACCAGCAGCACCCCGGCCGCACCGGCGACCCATACGGTCATCCGCTCCCGCCGCAGCTGCCGGCGGAGCTGCCGGCCCCCCGTGTCCGCGGTCCGGCCGGCGGGCGAGACGGACGGGACGGGCGAGACGGACGAGACGGACGGAGGAGGTGACGAAGGTTCGGACGGGGCGGGGTCGGCGGCGGGCGCCCGGTCCGGGCCGGGGGCGTACTCCTCCAGCGCGAACCGCGCCTGCGCCACCTGTATCGACTCCATGGTGGCGTCGCGCCGCATCTCCGACCGGCTCCAGGCGCGCTCGGCCAGCTCCCACAGGGTCAGCAGATGCCCGGCGTCCGCGCCGGTCACCTCGGCCAGCGCGAGCACGGCACCCTGCGGTGCCAGCAAGCGGCCGTGGAGATAGCGCTCCCACGAGGTCTTGCTGTAGCCCGTACGGTCCGCCACGGCGGCCGGGCTCAGTCCACTGTGCTCCACGAGTCTGCGCAGCTGACCGGTGAACTCCCGCACCTGCGGGTCGAGTTCCTCCGGTAGCTCCTTCCAGCGAGGCATTGCCTCCCCCAATCCCCCCGTATCCATGCATCCGCGCCCTGCGCCGACGTGCTCGATTCCGCTGCCCGAAACAGCCCTGCCTCGCCGCTACACCAGTCGCCCGCCCACCCTTGCCACTCCCGCGCTCCCGCACTCCGGTGCCCGCGCACCTCTGTTCCCAGCAGTCTGGCACCCCCGCCGGGGCGCGACGACCGCCGTACACCCCGGACCGGCGTCCGCTCGCGAAGCGGCCCCCCACCCGTGCACCGCGCACAGACGGAGGGCGGACCGCGCCGTCGGCCGGCGGCGGATCAGGCGGCCATCTTCTTCCTCAGGCCGGCGTCCAGCGCGTCCAGGAACTGCTCCGTGGTCAGCCACGGGGCGTGCTTGGAGATCAGCAGCGCCAGGTCCTTGGTCATCCGGCCGCTCTCGACGGTCTCGACGCAGACCCGCTCCAGGGTCTGGGCGAACCGGGTGACCTCGGGGGTGCCGTCCAGCTTGCCGCGGTGCGCGAGGGCGCGGGTCCAGGCGAAGACCGAGGCGAGCGGGTTGGTCGAGGTCTGCTCGCCCCGCTGGTGCCGGCGGTAGTGGCGGGTGACCGTGCCGTGTGCGGCCTCGGCCTCGACGGTCCGGCCGTCGGGCGACATGAGGACCGAGGTCATCAGGCCGAGCGAGCCGAAGCCCTGCGCGACGGTGTCCGACTGCACGTCACCGTCGTAGTTCTTGCAGGCCCAGACGTAGCCGCCGTCCCACTTGAGCGCCGAGGCGACCATGTCGTCGATCAGGCGGTGCTCGTAGGTCAGGCCCCTGGCGTCGAAGTCGTCCTTGAACTCGGCGTCGAAGACCTCCTGGAAGAGGTCCTTGAAGCGGCCGTCGTACTTCTTGAGGATCGTGTTCTTCGTGGAGAGGTAGACCGGGTACTCGCGGGCCAGGCCGTACCGGAACGAGGCGCGCGCGAAGTCGCGGATCGACTCGTCGTGGTTGTACATGGCCAGGGCGACACCGGCGTCCGGGAACTCGTGCACCTCCAGCTCGATCGGCTCGGTGCCGTCCTTCGGCGTGAAGGTCAGAGTGAGGGTGCCCGCGCCGGGGATCGTCAGGTCGGTGGCGCGGTACTGGTCGCCGAAGGCGTGCCGGCCGACGACGATCGGCTTGGTCCAGCCCGGGACCAGGCGCGGCACGTTCTCCATGATGATCGGCTCGCGGAAGATCACGCCGCCGAGGATGTTGCGGATGGTGCCGTTCGGCGAGCGGTACATCGCCTTGAGGCCGAACTCCTCGACCCGCGCCTCGTCCGGCGTGATGGTGGCGCACTTCACGCCGACGCCGTGCTCCTTGATGGCGTGGGCGGCGTCGACCGTCACCTGGTCGCGGGTCTCGTCACGGTGCTCGATCCCGAGGTCGAAGTACCTCAGGTCGATGTCGAGGTACGGGAGGATCAGCTTGTTCTTGATGGCGGACCAGATGATGCGGGTCATCTCGTCGCCGTCGAGCTCGACGACGGGGTTGGCTACCTTGATCTTGGCCATGAGGTGGCACGTCCCTCTCGCGTGTGGGGACACCCCCCGGACGACGTCGGCGGGAGATCGGCGGCATCCGGTGTGGTGTTCTTCAGCCTCGATTTATCTCGCCATCAAGATACTCGACGTCGTGATTCCCGGACAGTTCCCACACGGCGCGGCTACCGGACGGTGAAGTGCACCAGATCGTCCAGGAACGGGATGTGCACCCACGGCTTCGGCTGCGCCATCAGCGCCAGCATGACGATGGCGAAGCCGAGCAGGCCGTAGGTCGCCATATCGGTGAAGCGGGAGCGTACGGCCAGCATCCCGACCGACGGCAGCGCCCACCGCAGCACCGCACCGGCCAGCAGGGACAGCCCGATCAGGATCGTCCCGACGCGGAACGCGTCGAACGCCACGATCAGCAGTCCCACCGCGACCCCGCCCATGACGGTCAGCAGCGGCCACTGCCGGGCGGGCGCGGGATAGCCGCCGTGGGCGGCCCGCCCGCCGCCCTCCGGCCGCGCGGTGTCCCGCGTCAGCTGCGGAAAACGGCGCGTGGAACGCTGTGGCTCGGACGCTCCGTCCGAATGCGCATCGGCACCCATGGCTGGCAGTCCCTCTCCGTGTCCTGGTCCGTCTCTGGGTTCGTCGCCCGGCTCAGCCGGCGGCACGCTCGGCGGCCTCGACGACGTTGACCAGCAGCTGCGCGCGGGTCATCGGGCCGACGCCGCCCGGGTTCGGCGCGACCCAGCCGGCCACCTCGGCGACGCCCGGGTGCACATCGCCGACGATCTTGCCCTGCTCGTCGCGGCTGACACCGACATCCAGGACGGCCGCGCCCGGCTTGACGTCCTCCGGGTTGATGATGTGCGGCACCCCGGCCGCGGCCACGATGATGTCGGCCTGCCGGAGGTACTGGTAGAGATCGCGGGTGCCGGTGTGGCACTGGGTCACCGTGGCGTTCTCGGACTTGCGGGTGAGCACCAGCGGCATCGGCCGGCCGATGGTGATCCCGCGGCCGACGACGACCACATGCGCGCCGTTGATCTCGACGCCGTGCCGCCGCAGCAGCTGGACGATGCCGTACGGGGTGCAGGGCAGCGGGCCCGGCGTGCCCAGCACCAGCCGGCCCAGGTTCGTCGGGTGCAGACCGTCGGCATCCTTGGCCGGGTCCATCAGCTCCAGGATGCGGTGGGTGTCGATGCCCTTGGGGAGCGGCAGCTGGACGATGTAACCGGTGCACTCGGGGTTCTCGTTGAGTTCCCGGACGACCGCCTCGATCTCCTCCTGGGTGGCCGTGTCCGGCAGTTCGCGCTGGAGGGAGGCGATACCGACCTGGGCACAGTCGCGGTGCTTGCCGTTGACGTACCAGCGGCTGCCGGGGTCGTCACCGACCAGGACCGTGCCGAGACCGGGCTGCACGCCCTTGGCCTTCAGCGCCTCCACACGGGCGACGAGTTCGGACTTGATCGCTGCGGCGGTGGCTTTGCCATCGAGAATCTGGGCGCTCATCCCCCCATCCTCCCGGATGAGGGCGGTCCCGTTCCAATCAGGGCACGGAAGCGGAATTGATCATTGCACTTACACAACAGCTGACCTTCTTGTGACCCTCTTGACTGGACAACATTAATCCGCGACTAGAAGGATTGCCGGTCAGTGCCGCAGGCATCAATCGGGGGCGGGCCAGTGAAATCTGTTTTTCCTCCGAGACGCGCCGCGCCGTCCCCCACTGACCCAACGGAGGAAATCACCACATGAGTTTCGGCGACCCCAACAACCCGTACGGCCAGCAGCCCCAGCAGCCCCCGCAGGTGCCGCCGGGCCCGTACGGCCAGCAGCCCCCGCAGCAGCAGCCGCAGCCGGGCTACGGCTATCCGCAGCAGGCACCGCAGCAGCAGCCGTACGGCGCTCCGCAGCAGCAGCCCGGCCAGCCTTACGGCTACCCGCAGCAGCAGCCCGCGCAGCCTTACGGTTACCCGCAGCAGGGCTACCCGCAGCAGGGCATGCCGGGCATGGGGATGGGCATGGGGATGGGCATGCCGCAGGGGTACGCGAGCTGGGGCGCGCGGGTCGGCGCCACGCTCCTCGACTATCTGATCGTGGGTCTGCTGCCGACGATCATCTACATCGTCGGGATCTTCATGACGGGCGCCTCGGCCGTGGCCTCGCTCCCGGACACCTCGCACTGCCAGGACACGCAGTGCGTCACGGACGCCTACAACTCGGCCTCGGCCAGCACGAGTACCCCGGTCGGCGCGCTCCTGCTGATATCCCTCGGCGCGCTGCTCGCACTGGCCGGCGGGATCTTCCTGATCGTCAAGGAGGGCGCCACCGGCCAGACGCCGGGCAAGAAGGCCATGAACATCCGGGTGGTGCGCGAGACGACCGGTCAGCCGCTCGGCTTCGGTATGGCGTTCCTCCGCAAGCTGTGCCACTTCCTGGACGGCCCGCTCTGCGGTCTCGGCTTCTGGTGGCCGCTCTGGGACGAGAAGTCGCAGACCTTCGCGGACAAGATCGTCGGCTCGGTGGTCGTCAGCTCCAAGTGAGCCGGCCCCGCCCGCGCACCGAGGCCCCCGCTCGTCCGTCCACCGGCGAGCGGGGGCCTTCGCCGTATGAACCCGGTCACGAACGCGGGCCCGCCACGGATCTTGGGTGGACAGCCGGGAGGCGCCCCGCGGATCATGGCGGGACTTGTTCTTACCGTCCCCTTACTTTGCTGATATCGGCGCAAGCCACTCCGCGCCATCCACTCAAGTTGCCCGAAGGACACCGCTCGTGAGTTACCCGAACCAGAACCCCTACGGTCCGCCGCAGGGCCAGCAGCCGCAGGGCCAGCAGCCCGGCTACGGCTATCCGCAGCAGCAGCCCGCGCCGTACGGCGCCTACCCGGGCGGCGGGATGCCTCAGATGCCGTACCCCACCGAGATGCCGGGCGGGGTGAAGGCCGCCCGCGTGATGCTGTTCGTCCTCACCGGCCTGAACCTGATCGGCCTCGTCGTCGCCGTCATCGGGCTGAGCGGCATCAGCAAGGCGTCGCGCGACGTCTCGTCGTACGGCACCGATACCGCGGACGCGCTGAACTTCGGCAAGGGCCTGCTGATCGTGGCCATCGTGCTCATCGTGATCTTCTCGGTGGCCGCGGTCACGCTCGGCCTCCAGTTCGCCAACGGGGGCAGCGGCGTCCGCATCGCCGCCATCATCTTCGGCGTCGCCAACACCCTGGCGAGCTTCCTCTTGTTCCCCATCGGCCTGATCCACACCGCCCTCGGCATTCTGGTCATCGTCTTCGTGTCCAAGGACGACGGCAACGCCTGGTTCAGCCGGCCGCGTCACTGACGCCGCCGCACCACAGCAGCCGGCCCGTCCGGCGGAAGGCCCCCACCACCGCACGGCGGACCGGGGGCCTTCGCCGTGCCGGTGGAAGGTGACGGGGGTACGGCATGCGGGCGGGGGAGGGACGGCCGGTGCCGTCCCTCCCCCGCCCGGTCCCGCTCAGTGGAAGAAGTGCCGCGTCCCCGTGAAGTACATCGTCACGCCCGCCTTCCGCGCGGCCTCGACGACGAGCTCGTCGCGGACCGAACCGCCGGGCTGGGCCACGGCCTTGACGCCGGCTTCGGCGAGGACCTCGAAGCCGTCGGGGAAGGGGAAGAACGCGTCGGAGGCGGCGTACGCGCCACGCGCGCGGTCCGCACCGGCGCGCTGGACGGCCAGCTTCGCCGAGTCGACGCGGTTGACCTGGCCCATGCCGACGCCGACCGTGGCGCCGTCCTTGGCCAGCAGGATCGCGTTGGACTTCACCGCGCGGCCCGCCCGCCAGGCGAAGGACAGCTCGGCCAGTTCCTCGGCGGACAGCGCCTGCCCGGCGGCCAGCGTCCAGGTCGACGGGTCGTCACCGGGCGCCTGGAGCCGGTCGGCGACCTGGAGGAGCGCCCCGCCGTCGATGGCCTTGACCTCGACGGCGGCCGACGGCGCGGCCGCGCAGCGCAGCACCCGGATGTTCTTCTTGCGGGCGAGCGCCTCGACCGCGCCGTCCTCGTAGCCGGGCGCGACGATGACCTCGGTGAAGATCTCCGCGACCTGCTCGGCCATGGCCAGCGAGACCGGGCGGTTGACGGCGATCACGCCGCCGAACGCGGACAGCGGGTCACAGGCGTGCGCCTTGCGGTGCGCTTCGGCGACGTCCGCGGCGACCGCGATACCGCAGGGGTTGGCGTGCTTGATGATCGCGACACAGGGTTCGGCGTGGTCGAAGGCGGCGCGGCGGGCGGCGTCGGTGTCCGTGTAGTTGTTGTAGGACATCTCCTTGCCGTGCAGCTGCTCGGCGTCGGCGAGCCCGCCGGTGCCGTCGACGTACAGCGCGGCGCCCTGGTGCGGGTTCTCGCCGTAGCGCAGGACGTTCTTGCGCTCGTAGGCGGCGCCGAGGAACTCGGGGAAGCCCGAGTCGTCGGAGCCGGCGTAGCCGTCCGCGAACCAGGAAGCGACCGCGACGTCGTACGCGGCGGTGTGCGCGAACGCCTCGGCGGCCAGCCGCTTACGGGCGGCGAGGTCGAAGCCGCCGTCGGCGAGCGCCTTGAGGACGTCGTCGTAGCGGGCGGGGTTGACGACGACGGAGACCGACGGGTGGTTCTTGGCGGCGGCGCGGACCATCGAGGGGCCGCCGATGTCGATCTGCTCCACACACTCGTCGGGGGTGGCGCCGGAGGCGACGGTCTCCCGGAACGGGTAGAGGTTGACGATCACCAGGTCGAACGGCTCGACACCGAGGTCGGCCAGCTGGCGCTGGTGGTCGGGCAGCCGCAGATCGGCGAGGATGCCGGCGTGGACCTTGGGGTGCAGGGTCTTGACCCGGCCGTCGAGGCACTCCGGGAAGCCGGTGACCTCCTCGACCCTGGTGACCGGCACCCCGGCGGCGGCGATCTTCGCGGCCGTCGAGCCCGTCGAGACGAGCTGGACGCCCGCCGCGTGCAGCCCCCGTGCCAGCTCCTCCAGACCGGACTTGTCATAGACGCTGACCAGCGCGCGGCGGATGGGCCGCTTCGTACCTTCGGTGGCGGTCACGAGATACGTACCTTTCGTCCCTCAATGCGGTAGCCGTGCCGGGCCAGACGCCCCACGACCTCGACGAGCAGCGATCGCTCGACTTCCTTGATGCGCTCATGCAGCGCGGATTCGTCGTCCTCGTCCCGGATCTCGACCACCCCCTGGGCGATGATCGGGCCGGTGTCGACGCCGTCGTCGACGAAGTGGACGGTGCACCCGGTGACCTTCGCGCCGTACGCGAGCGCGTCGCGCACGCCGTGGGCACCGGGAAAACTCGGCAGCAGCGCCGGGTGGGTGTTGACGGTGCGACCGCCGAAGCGGGCGAGGAACTCCGCGCCCACGATCTTCATGAAACCGGCCGAGATCACCAGGTCGGGCGCGTACCGGGCGGTCGCCTCGGCGAGCGCCCGGTCCCAGGCTGCCCGGTCGGCGTAGTCCTTGACCCGGCAGACGAACGTCGGCAGCCCGGCCCGCTCGGCGCGCTCCAGCCCCGCGATACCGGCCCGGTCGGCGCCCACGGCCACGATCTCGGCCCCGTAGCCCGCCGCCCCCTCGTCGGCGATGGCGTCGAGCAGCGCCTGGAGGTTCGTCCCGGAACCGGAGACGAGCACGACGAGCCGGGCCGGGGAGGCGGGAGAGTCCGGGTGGGGCGGGGGGAAAGCGGGAGCCACGATGGGGGTCTTTCTCGCGCGGTGCTGCTGCCTTGCGGATGACTGCGGTTGCGGATGGAGCTCTTGCGGACGGTCACTGCCGGATGCTGCCCTGCGGATGACCTGCGCCCGCCCGGGAGATTTGTATGGTCGTACGAAGCCATGGGTCGCGTAAATACGGGGAACCCTACGAAGGCGCCGACCGTCAGCAACGATACCGGCACTCCGGACGGCCCCCACGGGACGGGGGCGGGCGCGGGAGGTAGCGTCGGGCGTGAGAACGCATGCAGTTCGTGGTAATCGTCCGCCCGGCCCACCCGCCGGGCGGTCGGCCAAGACAAGGGGAAGACACACTCCAGATGCCGGACCGACGCCGCCGCGCGGCCCTCCTCCCTCCCCCCGCTACCGCCGGGTGGTACCCCCAGCCCGCCATCGCGCCCGGGGTGGTTCTGCTGCCACGTGAGCGCAAGTCGTCGTCCTCCCCGGACTCGCCCGCCCCCGACTCACCGGTCGCCCCGGACACCACCGGCGCCCCGGGCGACCCGGATTCCTCCACGCGTCCCGCCCCCTCCGCTCCCGACCGGGACAACCCCTTCGCCGCGCCGCCGGCCGGCACCCCCGACCAGGAATGGCGGCCACGCCGCGCCGCCTCGCACGGCCAGGGCGGCGACGGCGACGGCGACGGCGACAAAGAGCAGCCGCCGTCGGACGAACCGACCCCGACCTGGGGCAGCCAGTGGAGCAGCCGGCAGCCGGGCCGGCAGGGCGGCGGATTCGGGTCCCGGCCCGGTTCCCGCAACGGATCGCAGGGCGGCGGCCAGGGCGGCCCCGGACAGGGCGGGCCCGGCGGCGGCCTGCGCTGGGATCCCACCGACCCGGCCCAGCGCCGCGCGCGCTACGCCCTGCTCGCCGGTATGTGGGCGTTCTTCTTCGTGCTCTTCAGCCTGCCGGAGGTGTCCCTGCTGCTGGGCGCGCTGGCGATCTACTGGGGCATCAGCTCCCTGCGCGCCAAGCCGAACCCCGAGAAGTCGGCCGCGGCGGCGACCACCGCCGCGATGGAGGGCCGCCCCGCGCCCACGGCCACCCCGGAGCAGTCCGGCGGTACGCCGTCCGCACCGGCCACCGCCCGGCCGCAGCGGACCGCGGCCATCGCCGGTGTGGTGGTCGCCTCGGTGGCGCTGGTGATGGTGGCCGCGACCTTCACCGTGCAGCTGGTCTACCGCGACTACTTCACCTGCGTGCACGACTCCCTGACCCAGTCGGCGAGCAAGTCCTGCGAGAACCTCCTCCCCAAGGAGCTGCGCCCGCTGCTGACCCCGCAGGAGTAGGCCGGGGGCCGGTCAGCTCCGGCTCCGGCTTCAGCTCCGGCTCCGGCTCCGGCTTCGGCTTCGGCTTCAGCTCCGGCTTCGGCCCCGACTCCGACTCCAGCTTCGGCTTCGGCTCCAGCTCCGGCCCCGACTCCGACTCCGACTCCGACTCCAGCTTCGGCTTCAGCTCCGGCTCCGGCTTCAGCTCCGGGAAGCGCCGGCCGGGCGTTCGCCGGTCGCGCCCGGGGGCCGGCCCGGGACCTGGGGCGTGGCCTCGGGTACGGATGCGGGCGGGACCGCGGCGGGCGTCGCGCCGGCCGGTGCCGCGGCGGCGGCCGCGCGGCGACGGAAGGCCGGGCGGACCGGCCGCCAGGTACGGGGGTCACGGAGGCGGCGGGGCCGGTGATGGGTGCCGGTCGCGGCCGGGGGCTCGTTCGTCTCGCGCTCCGCTCCCGCGGGCTCGGCCTTCTTCCGCTTCCGTCCCCCAGCGGTCCCGTCCTTCTCGCGCTTCTTTTTCCCGGGCTCGGCCTTCTTGGCCGAGCCTTTCTCGGCCGCGGCCGCCTTCACTGTGGCCTTCTTGATCGCCCCCTTCTTGATCGCACCCTTCTTGATCTCGGCTCCCGTGGCCTTGGCTTCCGCGGGCTTGGCTTCCGCGGGCTTGGCTTCCGCGGGCTTGGCTTCCGTGGCCTCGTCCTTCTTGGGGCCGGTGGGCGGGGCGGGGATGAGCGGTACGGGCGGTACGGCCCGCACGGTCCCGGTGGCGGGTACGGCCCGCGCGGTCCCGGTGGCAGGCACGGCCCGCGCAGTCCCGGTGGCAGGTACGGCCCGCGCAGTCCCGGTGGCAGGCACGGCCCGCACGGTCGCGGTGGCGGGTACGGCCCGCACGGTCCCGGTGGCAGGCACGGCCCGCACGGTCCCGGTGGCAGGCACGGCCCGCACGGTCCCGGTGGCAGGCACGGCCCGCGCAGTCCCGGTGGCAGGCACGGCCCGCGCAGTCCCGGTGGCAGGCACGGCCCGCGCAGTCCCGGTGGCAGGCACGGCCCGCGCAGTCCCGGTGGCAGGCACGGCCCGCGCGGTCGCGGCGCCCGACACCGCCTCGGCGGCCGGTTTCCGGTGGCGCCGCCGGAACGGGACCAGGGACCGGGAGAGGCGCCGGAACCGGCCCGCCGCCTTCCGGGCTCCGGCGGCCCGCACCGCGCCCCCGGCCTTCCCGACCGCCTTGGCCCGCTCGACCACCTTGGCCCGCTGAGCCCTCACGCCCCCCTTGGCCCCCGCGCTCCCGTTGGCCTTCCCAGCCCTCCCAGCCTTCCCAGCCTTCCCCGCCTTCCCGGTCTCCCCCGCCTTCCGGTTCTCCCCGCTCTCCCCAGCCTCTTCGGCCTCTTCGGCCTCCCTGTCGCGCTCGGCTTTCCCGGCCCGCTCGGCTTTCCCAGGCCGCTCGGCCTTCCCGGCCCCTCCGGCCGCCCGGCCGGCCGAGCGCAGGCCGGACGCGCGGAGCACCAGGGCGCCCGGGATGCCGATCAGCGCCGTCCAGGCCGCCGCCGCGAGGCCCGTGAACCACCAGTCCGGGCCGAAAGCGGCGAGCGCCCTGGTACCTAGCGCCCCGCCGGACACCGCCGCGAGCACCGCCATCGCCGCTCCGCAGCCGACGGCCCCGACCGCCGCCGCGGCCGCGGTCGTCCACCACGCCCAGGGCCGGTACGTGCCACCCGGCCCGGCCCCGGCACCGCCCGTCGCGCCGGACCCGTCCCCCGGAGCGCGCCCGGTCCGGGCGTCCGGCCCGGCCGCGGTGCCGGGCCCCGATGCGGAATGTGCCACCCGCCGGGCGAGCAGCACCCCGGCGGCCACCGGCACCACGGCGACCGCCCAGGTCAGCGGGCGGCCCGCGCCCGCGTCCGGCAGCGCGCCGAGCAGCGGGAAGTACGGCAGCCGCGGATACCCGGCCGTGCCCAGCGGCCCGACCAGGCTGCCCGCGCCGACCGTGAAGCCCGGCCCCAGTCCGTAGGCGGCGCCCCAGACGGCCGCGTTCGGGAACAGCGCGAGGCAGAGCAGCAGCACCGTGCAGCGTCCCGCCCAGTCCGTCGCCAGCCGCAGCAGACCGTGGCGGACCTCGCCCGCGTGCAGGCCGAGGGAGAGGAGGGTGAGCAGCGCACCGGCGATCAGCAGCGCGACGGTGGCGGCGGTGGCGGCCCGGCACGCCGTGGCGAGCCAGGGGGCCGCGACGACGGCCCGAACACCGTCCCGCAGACCGGCTGGGATACGCCGTACCGCGAGGAGCCGCAGGCCGACCCCGGCACCCCCCAGGACGCGCCAGGCGGTGCCGGCGAAGGTGACGAGCGCGGTGCCCGGTACGCACAGCAGGGCGCTGAGCGGTACGACGCGCAGCGGGCCGGTCGAGGCGTACAGCACCGCACCGGCCGCGACCAGCAGATAGCCGGCCAGCAGCCCGCCGAGCCGGGCGAGCGCACCGGTCCGCCCGGCGGCCGCGGCGGTGCGGTCCTCGTCAGCCGTCGCCAGGGTGTGGCGGGCCGCGCGGTGCAGCAGCCAGACCGGCAGCACGGTCAGCAGCAGCGGCGTCAGCGCGACCGGAACGGCCGTGCCCGCGTGCGTTCCGGGCCGCACGAGATCGCCGCCGTGGGCGAGCAGCCACAGGTCGGCGGCGATGTGCAGCGCGGCGGACGGGTCGCCGTCGGGGTAGGGCGCCACGATCCAGACCAGCAGTACGGCGACGGCGAGCGCGCCCAGCCCGAGGCCGGCCGCCAGCACCCCGCCGATGAGGGCGGCGCCGATGGCGGAGGAGCGCTGCGCGGCGGTTCGGCCCTGCGAGGACAGCGTCGGGCCACGATCGGTCAACGGACTCACATCGCTCACAGCGCCATGCTGCCAAGAACACCCGTTTCATCCACGCAATGAGCAAATGCCCGATGTGTCGCTCAATATATGTTTATACGCATTTTGTCGGGCATCTGTGTGGAGAGACAGGCATGACTCAGCGCAAGCAGCGGACCCAGCAGCGGTCGCGACAGGCCCAACAGGCCCATCAGTCGCCACCGCGCGCCGCTGCGTGCCCGGCCCCGGAGCAGCATCCGGCCGAGAACAGCGAGCGGTGGGAGAGGAAAGAAAAGAGAGAAAAGAGAGAAAAGAGAGAGAAGAGGGAGCGGAAGGAGACGCGGGAGAGGGGCCGGGAGCGCAGGGCGGCCGCGGCCGCCGAGGCCCGTGCGAAGCGGCGGCGGCGACCGGAGCCGACGGCGGCACCGTCTCCCGTCGCCGCTTCCGCTCCCCCCGGCTCCGACCGGGCCGGTGCCGCGTTCGACGCCCTCTACACCCGGCACGCCGTCACGCTGATACGGCAGGTCTATCTGCTCACCGGGCGGCCCCGGTTCGCGCGGGAGGCGGTCGAGTGGGCGTTCCGGCTGGCGTGGCAGCGATGGCCGGAGGTGGCGGTGGACCCGGACCCGGCGGGGTGGGTGCGGGTGGCGGCGTACGACTACGCGCTGTCGCCGTGGCACCGGCTGCGCCCCGGGCACCGGGTCCCCGAGAGGCCGGCACGCGAGGCGCCCGAGACGCCGCCCGACCGGCCCGACGACCGCGCGCTGCTGAACGCGCTGCTGCGCCTGCCCGCCCCGTACCGCCGCGCGCTGGTGCTGCACGACGGCGTGGGGCTCGGGCTGTACGAGATGGCCGCCGAGGTCGAGGCGAGTACCCCCGCGGCGGCCGGGCGGCTGACCCATGCGCGCACCTGGGTCGCGCTGCGGCGGCCGGAGCTGGAGCTCTACGAGCTGCCGCCGGTGCGGCAGGGCGAGATCCTGCACACCCGGTTCACCCAGCTGGCCGTCGCGCAGCGGGTGACGCCGACGGCCCCGCGGACGGTACGGGCCGACAGCGAGCGCGGCACCCGGCGCGTCACCCGTGGCGCGTTCGGGGTGACCGGGCTGCTCGCCGCCGTGACCGGGCTGGTGCTGATCATCGCGCCGGACGGTTACACCCCGCCGCCCGAGGTGCCCGTCGCGACCCTGCCCACCACCGTGCCGGACGCGGACGCCACCCCCGGCGAGTGGGCCGGGCACGACGGCGGGCCGCGGCCGGGCGGACCGGGCTCCCCGGAGGAGGCGGTGGTCCAGAACCTGCCGCCGGGCGCCCGCCTCACCCCGGAGTTCCGGTAGGCGGAACGGCCGCGGGCCCGTACCCCTGAGGGGTACGGGCCCGCGGCCGTGAGCGCCGGACAGGTCCGGCAGCGCCGGGAGGGCGCGTCAGCCGACGAGGATCTCGCGCGCCAGGCGGGCGGTCTCCGACGGGGTCTTGCCGACCTTGACGCCGGCGGCCTCCAGGGCCTCCTTCTTCGCCTGGGCGGTGCCGGAGGAGCCGGAGACGATGGCGCCGGCGTGGCCCATGGTCTTGCCCTCGGGCGCGGTGAAGCCCGCGACGTAGCCGACGACCGGCTTGGTGACGTTGGCCTTGATGAAGTCGGCCGCACGCTCCTCGGCGTCGCCGCCGATCTCGCCGATCATCACGATCAGGTCGGTGTCGGGGTCGGCCTCGAACGCCTTGAGGGCGTCGATGTGCGTGGTGCCGATGACCGGGTCGCCACCGATGCCGACGGCGGACGAGAAGCCGATGTCACGCAGCTCGTACATCATCTGGTAGGTCAGCGTGCCGGACTTGGACACGAGACCGATGCGGCCGGGCTTGGTGATGTCGCCCGGGATGATGCCGGCGTTGGACTGGCCGGGGGTGATCAGGCCGGGGCAGTTCGGGCCGATGATCCGGGTCTTGTTGCCCTTGGCGCCGGCGTACGCCCAGAAGGCGGCGGAGTCGTGCACCGCGATGCCCTCGGTGATGACGACGGCCAGCGGGATCTCGGCGTCGATGGCCTCGACGACGGCGGCCTTGGCGAAGGCCGGCGGCACGAAGAGGACGGACACATCGGCGCCCGTCTTCTCCATCGCTTCCTTGACGCTGCCGAAGACGGGTACCTCGGTGCCGTCGAAGTCGACGGAGGTGCCGGCCTTGCGCGGGTTCACGCCGCCGACGATGTTGGTGCCGTCACCGAGCATCAGCTTGGTGTGCTTCATGCCGGTGGCACCGGTCATCCCCTGGACGATGACCTTGCTGTCCTTGGTGAGGAAGATAGCCATGGTGTGGAGTCCTGGTCCCTTACTTCGCAGCCGCGAGCTCGGCGGCCTTGTCGGCCGCGCCGTCCATGGTGTCCACGCGCTGAACGAGCGGGTGGTTGGCGTCGGACAGGATCTTGCGACCCAGCTCCGCGTTGTTGCCGTCGAGGCGCACGACCAGCGGCTTGCTGACGTCCTCACCCTTGGACTTGAGCAGCTCCAGGGCCTGGACGATGCCGTTGGCGACCTCGTCGCAGGCGGTGATGCCACCGAAGACGTTGACGAAGACGGACTTGACGTCCGGGTCGCCGAGGATGATCTCCAGGCCGTTCGCCATGACCTCGGCGGAGGCGCCGCCACCGATGTCGAGGAAGTTGGCGGGCTTGACGTTGCCGTGGTTCTCACCGGCGTACGCGACGACGTCCAGGGTGCTCATGACGAGCCCGGCGCCGTTGCCGATGATGCCGACCTCGCCGTCGAGCTTGACGTAGTTCAGGCCCTTGGCCTTGGCCGCGGCTTCGAGCGGGTTGGCCGCTGCCTTGTCCTCCAGCGCGTCGTGCTCGGGCTGGCGGAAGTCGGCGTTCTCGTCGAGGGAGACCTTGCCGTCCAGGGCGATGATCTTGCCGTCGCCCGACTTGATCAGCGGGTTGACCTCGACAAGGAGGGCGTCCTCCTTGATGAAGACGGTCCACAGCTGCTGGAGGACCTCGGCGACCTGGTCGGCGATCTCGGCCGGGAACTTCGCGGCAGCGACGATCTCGGCGGCCTTCTCCGGGGTGCAGCCCTCGTTGGCGTCGACCGGGATCTTGGCCAGCGCTTCGGGGTTCTCCTCCGCGACGACCTCGATCTCCACGCCGCCCTCGACGGACGCCATGGCGAGGAAGGTGCGGTTGGTGCGGTCCAGCAGGAAGGAGACGTAGTACTCCTCCGCGATGTCCGCGGTCTGGGCCAGCATCACCTTGTGGACCGTGTGGCCCTTGATGTCCATGCCCAGGATCTGGTCCGCCTTGGCGACCGCGTCGGCCGCGTCGGTGGCCAGCTTCACACCGCCGGCCTTGCCGCGGCCGCCGACCTTGACCTGCGCCTTGACGACGGCCTTGCCGCCCAGCCGCTCGGTCACCTCGCGCGCCGCCTCAGGCGTGTCGATGACTTCACCGGCCAGCACCGGTACACCGTGCTTGGCGAAGAGGTCCCTCGCCTGGTACTCGAACAGGTCCACGCGCGTCCGTCCCTTGTCTACTCTGAATCGCCGTAGTGATCGCGGTTCGTTGTCTGCATGGGCGTGCCGCGAAGGGCAACGTGACGGCGCTGTCACAGGGGAGGCGTACACGGTGACCGGATACGCGGCATGTCCGTCTTGCAGGTTATCGCCGCAGGACCTAGGTCCCTAAATCGCAGATCACACTCCAGCGGTGATAACAGTCACAGATCCTTTGGCCGGGCCCGCCCCGGACCTGCCATGGGCCGGTCGCGGAGGGGCCCCCGGCCGGCTTTCGATGGCGGCCCGGCCGCGCCCCGCTCCCGTCCGCTCTCGTCCGCGCCACCCGCGCCGGTGAGCGCCGTACGCCGTACGCCGCATCCGGTGCGGCATGTCCCGTACGGCTCCCGTACCGCACACCCGCGGTTCCGCTTCGGGTGGCGCGGCGAACCCTTGGAGAAGAACGTGCGACGCACCCTCACAACACCTCCGCACAGGGTGTCCGAATGACTCCTTGACCGCCCAACTCCCCACAGCCCAGACTGCGTTGAGAAATTGCGCATCACTTACGCATCAAGAGTCACAAGCTTCGGGCTTGGTCCCGTGCAGACCGGTCGGCAGATCGATCCGCGCCGGATACAGACGGGGGAACTTGATGGGTGCCGGGGGCGGCGCGGTCGGCAGGGGGTGACCGCGGACTCGTCCGCGCCCACCGCTCTCCCCTTTTCTCGGCCTTTCCCGATTTCTTGGTGTCCGCACACTCGGTGCCTGAAGGGATTGGAGAGGGAATGCCGACACAGCCGACACAAACGACCTATCCCGGCGTCTATGTCGAAGAGCTTCCCAGCAGCGTCCACAGCATCACCACCGTCACGACATCCGTGACCGCCTTCATCGGCCACACCCGGCGCGGCCCGCTCAACCGGCCGGTGCGGGTCACCAGCTTCGCCGAATTCGAGCGCCGCTTCGGCGGTCTGACCGCACGGAGTCCGGTCGGCTACGCCGTCCACCAGTTCTTCGGCAACGGCGGCACCGTCGCGGTGATCGTCCGGGTCACCAAGGCCGGCACCGGCAAGGAAGCCTGCGCCACCCTGGAGTCCACCGAGGGCCACAGCCGGTGCCCGGTGCTGGAGGTGCACGCCAAGGAGCCGGGCAGCTGGGGCTCGGGCCTCCGGCTGGCCGTGGACCACGACACCCCGCACCCCCACGAGACCTTCGACCTCCGGATCCTGGACGCGCACGGCACCACCCACGAGACCTTCTCCGGCCTGTCCATGGATCCCGGCCACGGCCGGTACGCCGAGACCGTGATCAACGCGGACTCGGCGCTGATCCGCGTCGAGGCCGTCGGCGAGGACCGGCCCGACCCCTCCGGTACGGTCTCGAAGGCGTTCCACCACGAACTCCCCGACCTGAACGTCGAGTTGACCGTGAAGATCGGGGAGGTGGAGCGCGAGTTCACGCTCTACGACCCGGACTGCGACGGCGCGCCGCCCTGCGATGTCGCCGAGCTGGCGCTGCTGCTCGAACACAAGCTGCGCGCGCTGCCCGACGCCCCCGGCAAGCACGCCTTCGCGGGCGCCGAGGTCATCGCCTTCGGGCGCCGTATCCAGGTGGTCGCCGGGTCCACCGACCCCCGCGACGTGGTGCGCTTCCTCGGCGAATGCGCCAACGACCTCGGCCTGGAGGCGTCCGTCAACCCGCCGGTCTTCCCGCTCCACGGCGGCGCGGACGGCGAGCCGCCGGGGCCGCGCGACCTCATCGGCAGCGAGGCCCGCAAGAGCGGCCTCCAGGCGCTGCGCGAGGTGCCCGACGTCAACCTGCTCGCGCTGCCGGAGCTGGCGTCGTACGAGTCCACCGAGGACATGCTCACCGTGCTCTCGGCGGCCGAACGGCTCTGCCAGGAACGGCGGATCTTCCTGCTCGTCGACGCGCCCGCCGGCTGGGGCGGGGTGGACGCCGCCCGTGCCGGGATCGCCGCGTTCGCACCGGTCCGCAGCGACCACGCCGGTCTGTACTTCCCGCACCTCCAGCTCACCGACCCGCTCACCGGGCGGCTGCGCTCCTTCCCTCCGTCCGGCGCCGTCGCGGGGGTCATCGCCCGTACGGACAGCGAGCGCGGGGTGTGGAAGGCGCCGGCCGGCACCGCGGCGCGGCTGGCCGGGGTGCACTCGCTCACCGTCAAGCTCACCGACCGGGACAACGGGCTGCTCAACCCGCTCGGCGTGAACTGTCTGCGCACCTTCCCGATGGCCGGCCCGCTGATCTGGGGCGCGCGCACCCTGGCGGGCGCGGACGCGCTGGAGAGCGAGTGGAAGTACGTACCGGTGCGGCGGCTCGCGCTGCATATAGAGGAGAGCCTGCTGCGCGGCCTGCGGTGGGTGGTCTTCGAGCCCAACGACGAGCAGCTGTGGCAGCAGATCCGGCTGAACGTCTCGGGCTATCTGCACTCGCTGTTCGAGAAGGGCGCGTTCCAGGGCGGCACCCCGCGCCAGGCGTACTTCGTCAAATGCGACAAGGACACCACGACCGCCGCGGACATCGAGCGCGGTGTCGTCAACGTCGTGGTCGGCATCGCGCCGGTCCGGCCCGCGGAGTTCGTGGTCGTCACGATCCAGCAGCTGGCCGGGCAGTTCGACGGCTAGGGAAGCGCGGCGGGCAAGGGCACGGGCCGGACGTCCGGACGGCGGACCGGACGTGCGGCGGAACGACGTACGGCCGACCGGACGTGCGGACAGAGGACGTGCAGGCAGCCGGACAGGCGGGCAGCGGACCTGCCGGCAGAGGACGTGAAGGAATCCGATGGCTGAGTTTCAGATCAACGCCCATCGCTTCGACCCGTACAAGAACTTCAAGTTCCTGGTCCTGTGGGACGGTCGTACGGTCGCGGGCATCAGCAAGATCAGCCCGCTGAAGCGCACCACCGAGGTCGTCAAGCACCGCAACGGCGGCGACCCCAGTTCCCCGCGCAAATCACCGGGCCGTTCGGAGTTCGAGGGCATCACCCTGGAGCGCGGGGTCACCCACGACCCGGAGTTCGACCGCTGGGCCAACAAGGTCTGGCAGGTCGGCGCCGGACTCGGCTCCGAGGTGTCGCTCGCCGACTTCCGCAAGGACCTCGTCATCCAGGTCCTCAACGAGGCCGGGCAGGTCGCCGTCTCGCACAAGATCTACCGGGCCTGGCCGAGCGAGTACCAGGTCCTGGGCGAGCTGGACGCCAACGCCAACGCGGTCGCCATCCAGAGCCTGAAGCTGGAGTGCGAGGGCTGGGAGCGGGACTACGAGGTGCCGGAACCGCAGGAACCGTCGTTCACCAATCCGGCCTGAGCCGGTCCGTACGGCAGGTGAAGTCACGGCACTAGAGGTGAGGAATGACGGTCACCGGGCCCGCGGAACTGCTGGCCACCTGGGAGGCCGGGCTGGCCCGGCAGGGCGGCGGCCGGGCCCTGCTGCTGCACCGGGCGGCCCGCCCCGGGGCGGACACCGACGCGCTGCTGTCGGTGCCGCTCGGGGAGCGGGCGGCCGATCTCTTCGCGCTGCGCCGAACGCTGTTCGGCGACCGGATGCAGGTCACGCTCGACTGCGCGGACGCGGAGTGCGGGGCGGCGATGGAGTTCGACCTGGACGCCGGGGAACTGGGCGCCGTACGCCCGGTGGTGCCCGAGGGCGGGCTGCGGGTGACGGAAGGGGACTGGGTGGTGGAGTTCCGGCTGCCCGGCGCCGCGGATCTCGCGGCCGTCGCCGCGGCAGCCACAGCCGTCACGGACGTCACGGATGCCACGGATGCCACGGACACCCGGCGGCTGTTGGCGGCGCGGTGTGCGGTCTCGGCGGTGCGGGGCGGCCGGGCGGCGACGGCGGCCGAGGTCCGGCGGCTCCCGGAACCGGTGCTGAAGCGGTTCGCCGAGGCGGCCGAAGCGGCCGACCCCGGCGCCGAGCTGACGCTGGCCATCGCCTGCCCGGAGTGCGGCGCGGCCACCTCGGCGGAGCTGGACATCGCCGCGTACCTGTGGACCGAACTGGACGCATGGGCGCGCGAGGTGCTCCTGGACGTCCATCTGCTCGCCTCGGCCTACGGCTGGAGCGAGCCCCAGATCCTGGCCCTGAGCCCGCAGCGGCGCCGCTACTACCTGGAGCTGTGCGCGGATGCCTGACGAACCCGACGACTACTTCGGCCGCCTGCTGGCGCGGCACGCCCCGGCGCCCCCGGACGGACTTCCGGGGGCCGCGGGGGGCCGGCGCACGCTCGTGCGGCCGCGGCTGCCGGGCCCGTTCGAGCGGGTGACGACGCTGCCGGGCGCGGCGGCGGAGCCGGACGGACCGGAGCCGCCGTATCCGGGGGCGGCGGCGCGGACCTCGCCGCCCGCCGGTCCACCGGTGCGGTACGAGCGGGAGGTCAGGACGAGCGAACGGGAGACCGTGCTGCGCGGCGAGGCATCACGGCGCGGCGAACCCGAACCCGCCGCGCATCAACTCCCGGCCGCCGAACCCTTGTTACATCCCGCCGTATCGCCTGCCGCCGGGCCGCCGCACACCGCGCGGGACGTCGTCCGTCCACCACGGCGGACGCGGCCCGCCGACGGGGACGGGCCCGCGCCCACGGCGGCACCCGCGCCCGCCCGGCCCGGCCCGGACGCGGGGCCACGCGTCGTCACCCCGGCGCTCCGGCCGCGCACGGACGAGGCGCGCGCAGCCCGCGGCGCCGCGCGGACCACGGCTGCCGGGCGGCGCGGGCAGCGTCCGGCCGAGCGGGTGGTGCACATCCAGATCGGGCGGCTGGAGGTCAGCGCGGCGGGCCCGGACCGGCCCGCGGCGGGCGGGCGGCCGACGCGTACGGAACGCCGGGGGCCGTCGCTGAGCCTCGCGGAGTACCTGTCCCGCGACGAGATGAGGAACTGACGTCATGAGCAACGCACTCGCCGTCGCGACGGTCACCCAGGCCCTTGCGCTGCTGATCGAGCACAACCTCCACCCCGAGATCGACATGGCCGTCTCGGTGGAGACCCGTAAACCGCCGGCCGACCCGCCGGCCGACCCGACGGTCACGGTCTTCCTCTACCAGGTCACGCACAACTCCTCGATGGGCAACAACGATCTGGTCACCCGGGCCTCGGACGGCACCCTGCTGAAGCGGGCCGCGGCGGCGGTCGACCTGAACTTCCTGATCAGCGCGTACGGCGAGGAGACGGAGCTGGTCGGGCAGCGGCTGATCGGCAGCGTGGTCCGCACGCTGCACGAGATACCGGTGCTGCCGAAGGACCTGATCGAGGAGGCGGCCCAGCGGCCCTATCTGGCGGGCAGCGATCTCGCCGAGTCGCTCCAGAAGGTGCGCTTCACGCCGACGCAGATGGACGTCGACGAGACCTCGAAGCTCTGGGGGATGCTCAACAACACGCCGTATGCGCTGTCGGTGGTGTACCAGGCGTCGCTGGTGCTGCTCGACGGCCACCAGAAGCCGGTGCCGGCCAGGCCGGTGCAGCGGCCGGAGGTGACGGTGGTGCCGGAGGTGCCAGAGGTCCCGGTGGTGCCGGAGGTTGCCCCGGTGCCGGTGGGGGCGCGCGTGGCTCCGCCGGAGGGGGGCGCGGTGGGCGCGGAGGCGGCGGCGTCGGCGGACGCTCCGGTGGCTACGGAGGCTCCGGCGGGTACGGACGCTTCGGCGGGCGCCGCGAAGAGGGTCGCGAAGCGGACCGTGAAGAAGGTGGCCCCGGGCGGTGAACCCGCCGCGTCCGGCCCTGCGGGCGAAGGTTCCGGCGCCCGTTCCCGCCCCCGTCCCCGTACGCGGGCACGTAAAGCGGCCGGGGACGCGGGCGGTGCCGACGGGGCGGGCGGTTCGCGCGGGCCGGGCGGATACGAGGGTTCGCGGGGGTCGGACGGTCCAGGCGGCTCGGCCGACCCGGGCCGTACCGACGACGGCAAGGGGCGCTGAGGCCCGGTGCGGGGAACGGGGGCGGCGAAGGACATGGACAGTGGCGACGGCAGGCCGCCGGGCGGGGCGGGCGGCGACCCGGACGGCGCGGCGCTGGCGGCGGCCGTACGGTCCGTACTGGCGCGCCTGGACGCCCATGCCGCGCGCGCCCGCGGGAAGGCGCCGACCGGCCCGGCCGAGCCGACGGGGAGCGCGGGCGAGACGGCCGATGGGTACGCGCCGACGGGCACCGACGAGGCCACGGGCACGGACGAGCCGACGGGCGCGAAGGAGCCGACGGGCGCGGACCGGCCGGACCGCCCCCCGACCGCCACGACCCCGGCCCCGGCCCCGGCCCCGGCAGCCACACCCGGCACACCCCCCACCCTCGACACCCTCACCACCTGCTTCGGCCTGACCCCCTTCGAGCGCGACATCATCCTGCTGACCGCCGCCGCCGAGCTGGACCCGACCACCGACGCCCGCTGCGCCACCGCCGCCGGGGACCCCGCCCGTGCGTACCCCACCTTCTCCCTCGCCCTGGCCGCCCTCGGCGAACCGCACTGGACCGCCCTCACCCCGGTCGCCCCGCTACGCCGTTGGCGGCTGATCGAGCTGGCGGACGAGACCCGGCTCACCACCACCCGGCTACGCCTCGACGAGCGCATCCTGCACTTCCTCGTCGGCTCGCCGTACCTGGACGCCAGGCTGCACGGCCTGCTGCGCCGCACCACCGCCCCCGAGACCCTCCCGCCGTCGTACGACGTGGCCGCGCACCGCGTCGCGGCGGGCTGGGCGGGCGCCGGTCCGGACGCCCCGTTACGCGTCGAGCTGGTCGGCGGCGATCTCCGCTCCCGCGCCGATATCGCGGCGGCCGCCGCCCGCCGTTCGGGGCTCGGCCTGTACTCCATGGCCGCCGACGACATACCGGCCGACGCCGCGGACCGCGACCGGCTCGCCCGCCTCTGGCAGCGCGAGGCGATCCTGCTCCCCGCCGCCCTGCTGATCGAGGTCGGCGAGCTGGACCGCGAGCAGCACGCCGCCGCGGACGCCTTCATCGCGGGCGCGGCCGTCCCCCTGGTCGTCGCCGCCCCGGAACCCCGCCGGACGGGCCGGCCGCGCGGCGAGCGCGTCACCGTGCCGAAACTCTCCGACGAGGAACAGCTGGAGCTGTGGACGACCGCCTTCGCCGGTATCCCCGGCCTGTCCACCCGCCAACTCTCCTCCCTGGTGGCCCAGTTCCAGCTCCCGCCGCATGTCGTACGGTCCGCCGCCGCCACCGTGCGCCGCGACCTGCCGACCGCCGGGGCCCCGGACGCCGCCGGGCTCGCCTGGCAGGCGGGGCTCACCGAGGCGCGGATGGGCCTGGACGAGCTGGGCCGCCGGATCGAGCCGCGCGCGGGCTGGGACGATCTCGTACTCGCCGACCGCCAGCTGCGCATCCTCCAGGAGGTCGTCGCGCACGTACGGCAGCGCAGCACCGTCTACCAGGACTGGGGCTTCGCCGAGACCCTCCGCAGCGGCCTCGGTGTCACCGCGCTCTTCGCCGGTGGTTCCGGCACCGGCAAGACGCTGGCCGCCGAAGTCATGGCCAGGGAACTGGGCCTGGATCTCTTCATCATCGATCTCTCGCAGGTCGTCAGCAAATACATCGGCGAGACCGAGAAGAACCTCAGCAGGGTCTTCGACGCGGCCGAGCGGGGCGGCGCGCTACTCCTCTTCGACGAAGCGGACGCCCTCTTCGGCAAGCGCAGCGAGGTCAAGGACAGCCACGACCGCTACGCCAACCTGGAGGTCAGCTACCTCCTGATGCGGATGGAGGCGTATCGCGGCCTGGCCGTCCTCACCACCAACATGAAGAAGGCCCTGGACTCCGCCTTCATGCGCCGGATCCGCTTCGTCGTCGACTTCCCCTTCCCGGGCGAGCGGGAACGGTCGGAAATCTGGCGCCGGGTGCTGCCCGCGCGGGCCCCCATGAAGGGCATCGACCCGGCGCTGCTCGCCCAGCTCACCGTCGCCGGCGGCTCGATCCGCAATATCGCCCTCTCCGGGGCCTTCCTCGCCGCCGAAGAGGGCGACCACCTCCAGATGCGCCACATGCTGGCCGCCGCCCGCACCGAATACCTGAAGCTGGAACGCTCCTTGACGCCGTCGGAGGTCCACGGATGGGTCTGAATCCACGGATGGGTCCGAACGAGGCCGGAAGCCAGGCCGGACACCGGGCCGGGGGCGAGGCCGGACACCGGGCCGGGAGCGAGGCCGGGCACCGGGTCGACAGCACGGCCGGGAACACGGCCGGGAACGCGGTGCGGGGGTCCGCGGCGGACGGGCAAGGGCAGTCGCGAAGGCCGCGACAGGGGCAGCTGTCCGCACCGCACACCTTCCGTATCGACATCGGCGAACTGGTCCTCGACGGCTTCGATTCCCGTATCGACCCGGACCGCGTATCGGCCGCGTTCCAGAGCGAGTTGACCCGTCTCGTACGGGAGCGGGGCGTGCCGCTGGCGGCCGACGGGGCGGGCGTCACGCTGGACGGTCTCGCCGGGCTGCCCCCGCTGCCCGCCACCACCTCCCCCGTACGGATCGGTGAGGCGCTGGCCCGCGCCGTCCACGCGGGGCTCGCGGGGCGGGGTGAGGGCCGATGAGTACGGCACGGTCCGCGACCCAGGACACCCAGGCGGCCCGCCACGAGAAGCGCCGTAAGCGCAAGGAGCGCGCCGGGTCACGGGCGCCCGAACCGAAGAACATCGTCAGCGGCGCCGGACAGCCGCTGGACCTGAGCGTCCGGCGGGAGCTTGAGGAGCAGCTCGGCCACGACTTCAGCCAGGTCCGCCTGCACACCGACCGGGACTCCGGGCAGCTGGCGGAACTGATGGGCGCGGACGCCTTCGCCGTCGGCCGGGACATCTTCTTCCGGGAGGGCACCTACCGGCCCGGGACGGCCGACGGGCAGCGGCTGCTGGCGCACGAGCTGCTGCACACCGTCCAGAATCCGCACGGCCTGGGCACCCTGCGGGCGGGCCGCGACCTGGGTGCGGTCAGCCTGCCGCAGGAGGCGGCGGAACGGGAGGCGGAGGGGGCGGCGCAGGAGTCCGTGCGGGCGGCGATGCTCGGGGCCGTACGGGAGGAGCCCGCCGCAGATATCGGGCCGGGGCAGGCGACGCCGGGGTGGCTGCGGTACGCGACGGTGGACGCGGACCGGCGGTGGGCGGAGCTGGTGGATCCGGCGACGTTGGTGGATCGGCTGGCGAACTCCGTGGTGCGGTCGGTGCGGGGTGATCCGGAGGACCGGTCGAAGCGCACCCGTATGCAACTCGCCCGCCTTCCCGAGGAGTTGCAGGACGCGGTTCTCGACCGCCTGGAGAGCCGGCTGCTCAGCTCGGAGCACGAGCGGGTGCTCGACCTCGTCGCGGAGATCGAGGCCGATGACGAGCTGGAGCAGAACTCGCTCGACGCGCCGGCCGTCGAGACGGATCCGGCCGAGGAGCTGCGGTTCACGCGCGAGAGCGAGCGGCGGGCGGCCGAGGAGCTGCGAGCAGAGGAGGAGCAGCCGTCGGTGGCGCCAGGGCCGGAGAAGGACCGGTCGGAGGCGGAGGGCGCCGCCGGGAGTACGCCGCGGAACGGCGGCACCCGGGAGGACGGGAGCACGCCGCGGGGTGGGGACGGGCCGGAGGGCACGGGGACGACGGCCGGGGCGCCGGGCGGCGGGGCGCGGCAGCAGTCTTCGGGTCCGTCGTCGAGTCCCTCGGGTCCGTCGGGTCCGTCGGGTCCTTCCTCGGCTTCGTCGTCGGCTCCGTCGTCGGCTCCGTCGTCGGCTTCGGGAGGGCAGGGCGCGGATCAGGCCGCGGATCAGGGTGCGGCCGGGGGTGCGAAGTCCTCGGACGGGCAGTCCCCGGGCAGCCGGTCCGCTGACGGGAAGTCGGCAGCCGGGACGTCCGCGGGCGGGCAGCAGGGTGGCGAGAAGAAGGACACCGGGGCCGAGGAGGGCAAGGAAGGCGCCGACGAGCAGGGCACCCCGGTCGCGGGGAAGGAGGAGTCCGCCGCCAAGAACCGTCCGGGGGCGGTCGATCCGCTGGTGGCGGGGCAGCAGCTGCGCCCCGAGGACAGGCGCGGGCAGGACAGGTCCGTGGGCTCGCCGATGGCGGCGGGCCCCGGCGCGCAGCCGCCCGGGGCGGTCAGCACGCTGGACGGCGTACGCAGCCAGGATCTCGACGGTCCGGAGGAGGCGCCCGACGAGGATCCGTTCGGGGCCGGCAGCGAGTCGGAGGTGGCGGTCGGGGGCGGGGAGCCGAGCGCCTGGGACGTCACGCTCCAGCCGGACGACTATCTGCCCGCACAGGACCTCGATGTGTCCGCCGTACCGACCGCGGACACGCTGGACCCCGCCTCGTCCGCCGATGCGGCGCTCCCGTCGTTCCCCGCTCCCCCGCCGACCCGGGCGGACAAGGTGCAGGCCGAGCGGGACGCGGAGGACGCCGAGGACGCGGCGGCGGAGGCCGGGCCCGAGGAGGACACCGCCGACGCCGACGGGCCCGCCGGTACGGGGCTGTCGGACGCGGCGTACGAGGCGGGCGGCCCCGCAGGCGGACCGGACGACGCCATGGCGCCGGATCGGACCGCCGAGGCGCGGACGGGGCCGGGCGCGGCACCGAAGGACCCGAAGAGCGGCGCCGACCCGGCGGCCGGACCCGTCGCCGCGCAGGTCACGGTCGAGGAGGCACCGGGCACCGCGGGGACCGGCGGCGGGCCCGGGGAGCAGGCGGCCAAGGAGGAACAGGGCACTCCGGCCGGGGGCGAGACGTCGGGGGGCGGGCAGGAGAAGGGCTCGCAGCAGGCCGCCGGCGGTACCTCCGCGGCGGGTGGTGCGACCGCGACCGCGACGGGTGGCGCGACCGCGACAGGTGGGAAGCCGGCGGAGTCGGCTCCGGCGCAGTCGGCTCCAGCGGGCAACGGCGCGCCGGCGGCGAGCACGCAGGCATCCTCGTCGGCAGCAGGCACACAGGCGTCCTCACCGGCCCGGGACAGCCATGTCTCCGGCGGCTCCAACGCGGACACCTCCGGTGGGGCGAGCGGTGACGCGGCCGCCGGGGCGCGGCGTGCGCCGTCCGGCGGGAGTACGGCGAAGGCCGGGCCGGAGCCTCGTACGGAGGGTGCGACGGGCACGGCGTCGGCGCCTGCCCCCGCGCAGCAGGGTGGTACGGCTCCGGACGCCGCCGCGCAGGCCGCGCCCGCCGCGCAGGCCGCACCGGAGCACCGGGCCGCGGCGGCCGGGCCGGCTCCCGTCGCCCAGGGGGCGGGAGGTGGCGGGGGCGGTGGCGGCAGTGCGGCCGTCCCGGTCAAGAAGAGCCAGAAGGACTCCGGGCCGGCCCCGAACCTCGCGAACGTGTCGCCGGAGGCCGGACTGTCCACGGCCGCAAAGCTCAAACCGCACAAGGCACTTGAGGCCATGGGCGGGGTGGGCGGCGCGGTGGACCGTACGGTCGGCGACGAGCACAAGTCGCTCGCCGCGGCGCCGCCCACGATGCAGCGTCCGGCGGGTGCGCCGCAGACCCTCCAGGGGAAGCCGAAGGCCGGCGCCCCGGCGCAGTACGACCAGGGTGCGCCGCAGCGGTCGGAGGCTCCCGAGGAGGAGAAGGCCGAGGTCACGGGTGCCAAGGAGCCCGAGGGCCAGATCGAGGCGGAGAAGGCCGAGGAGCCGAGCGGCTGGCAGACCTTCAAGATGGCCCTGGGCTTCGGCCTGGGCTGGCTCGCGGAGAAGGTCGGCATCACAGTCGACAAGCAGAAGCTGGCCGCCAAGTTCGCAGGGCTGCCGACACAGGACGAGGCGCTCAAGAAGGCCCAGGCGGGCCAGGCGCCGGGCGTGCAGATGCAGGGCGCCGCCGGCGAGAAGGCCGACGAGCAGGGCGCAGCCGTCGACACCAAGGGTCAGCAGACCATCGCGACGGGACGGGACGACACGGGCCGTCCGATGGGTGAGGACCAGGTCTACCCGGATGCGCCCAAGGAGCGGATGGCCGCGAAGGTGCCGGGGCAGCAGGGCGGCCAGGGCGGTGCGCCCGGGGGCGGCGCGGCTACGGGAGCCGTACCTCCCGAGGCGGCCTCCGAAGTGGCGGAGCACGAGCGCGGGCCGCAGTTCCAGGCCGCGTTCGGCGAGGGTCAGAAGAGCATGTCCCAGGGCCGCCAGACCAAGGACCGGGACTCCCGCGACGCGCAGGAGAAGCACAAGAAGCAGGTCGATACCGAGATCTCGGCCAACACCAAGAGCCAGGCGGGCGAGCGCGAGAAGGCGATGACCGATGTCACCGGTCATCGCGACGACTGGCGCAAGGAGCAGGACGAGGAGCTCAAGAAGCTCGGCACCAAGAAGACCGAGCGGCACGAGAAGGTCCGCAAGGACGTCAAGGACAAGGAGGAGAACACCGACAAGGACGTCACGACGGAGAAGGAGAGCGGCGACAAGAAGATCCAGGACGAGAACACCAAGGCCGAGGACGACGCCAAGAAGAAGCGCGACGACAGTGTCGACGAGTCGGGCAACTGGGTCAGCAAAGCCTTCGACTGGATCAAACAAAAAGTCATCGAGATCAAGAACGCGATCGTCAAGGTCATCAAGGACGCGCGTGCGGCGGTCGTCGGCTTCATCAAGCACTTCAAGGAGACGGTCGAGCGCTGGATCCGCGAGGCGCGCAAAGCCATCGTCGACGCGATCAAGAGCCTCATCAACGACCTGGTCGAATTCGCCAAGTCGATGGTGCGGGCGGTCCTCGAACTGGCCCGCCGGATCAGAAAGCTGATCACGGACCTCATCTCCGCCGCGATCGCCCTCGTCAACAAGCTCGCCACCATGCTGAAGCAGGTCATCACCGATCTGCTGAACGCCATCGGCAAGCTGCTGAGCGGCATTCTGGACATCCTCAAGCAGCTGCTTCAGGCCGCGGTCAAGGCGGTCGTGGACGCGGTGAAGGCGGTGCTGGCCTTCGCCTCCAAGCTGCTGAGCGCGCTCGGCGACTGGATGCTCATCGCGGTCGATTTCCTCTCCGACCCGGGCGGCTGGCTGAGCGGCGCCAAGAACTCGGCGGTGGACGGCGCGAAGAACCATCTGTTCGCGGAGGTCTCGTCGGCCGTCAAACAGTGGTTCAAGGACAAGATCCAGGAGATCATCGGCGTCCCGAAGGCCATCCTGGACAAGCTGCTCAACGGCGGCTTCACACTCGACGGCATCGTCAAGGAAGCCTGGGACGCGGTACTCCCCCAACTCCCGGTCATCATCGGCGACCTGGTGATGACCAAGGTCGTCGCCAAGCTGATCCCGGGCGCGGGGTGGGTGATGGCGGTCATCGACGCCATCCGCACGGCCTGGGGCGCCCTGAGCGCGATCCTGCGCGCCCTGACCATGGTCCTCGACTGGCTGAAGGCCGTCCGCCTCGGCGGCGCCGGCCTCCTCTTCGCCAAGGCCGTCGCGGCCGGCGTGGTCGCCCTCCTCGAAGTCCTCTACCAGTGGCTGCTGAACGGCATCGGCAAGTACGTCGCCAAGGTGGGCCAGCGGCTGAAGGGTGTCGCCGCCCGGCTCGGCAAGGGCTTCGGCAAGGAGGGCCGGGGCGGTGGCAGGAAGGGCGCGGCCGGCGAGGACTCAGGAGGCCGGGGCGGCGACAAGAAGCCCCAGCACCAGGAACCGTCCAAGGAACCCGCCCCGAAGGCCCCCGGCGCCCCGGCCACCCGCCCGGCGACCACCAAACCCCGCCCCGGCGAAAAACCCGACCTCACCAAGCCCACCTCGCACGGCCACCCGGAAAAGGAACCGGCCCCCGGCAAGCCCAGCCCCGAGACGGCCCCCGGCAAAAAGCCGACCGGCAACGACAAAAACGGCAAGCCCAAGACCAACGCCGACGAGAAGCCGGACACCCGCCCGACCCCGTCCCCCAAGCCCAAGCCGGAACCCAAACCAAATCCCAAGCCCGAACCGGAACCAAAGCCCAAGCCGAAGGGAGAGTCCCCGAACAAGCCCAAGGACGGGGAGAAGGGGCCCAGCAAGCCCAAGGAAGACGAAAATCCGTCCACCAAGCCCACCCCCAAGGAAGACGACAAGGGTCCCGGCAAGCCCAAACCCAACAAGGAGCCCGACGCCCCCCACACCCCCAAGACCAAGCATCCGGCCGAAGACCCCAAGAACCCCAAGCACAAGCCGGAAAACGAACACGACCCTAAGAAACCGAAGCACAGCGAGGAGGGTGACCCAAAGAAGCCCCGTCACAGGGAAGACGACAAGGGCCCGAAAAAGCCGGGGCACGAGAAGCCCAGAAGCAAGAACCCGTTCAAGAACAAGAAGAACAAGAAGGATCAACGAAAGAAGAAGGAAGACTCGGAAGAGTCGAAACGCGACCGCCTGAGGAAGATCATCACAAAGATCCGACGCACCCTGCAAAGCAAGCTCAAGGGCAACGGAATGCAGGAGATCGCATTCCGCGAACTGCTCGCAGGAGAGCGGGAGTGGTACCGACTGTCAGCACTGGAAGGCACCGGGAATCCGGAGGTTTCCGTAATCGCCCGACTCAACCCTCAAGGAATGGTCATCGTTGGTGAACGGGTCAACCAAAGGATTCAGCTCGACAAGGTGGAAGAAGACGGTCTACCCAAACCGGAACTCCCCATCTTCCACCAGGGCAAGGCCAGTCAAATGACGGCTAACTTCCTCAGCAAGCATGTGAAGAATACGGGCCAGATCGCCAGCGATGCAGAGCGTGGGAACCATCCGGAAGGATGGGCATACGTCAAGAATCACCGGCTTTCGGATAATACAGGGTGGGTGCGTATGCACCTCATCCCCGAGGCCATCGGGGGAATGGCCACCGACAACAATCTGGTGCCGGCCCGCAACATCATGAACGGCGATTTCAAGACCGCCGTGGAACGCCCGGCCTATGACGCCATGCCCAATCCGGAAGAGATGGTCTGGTTCCACTCCAATGTCCAGTTCCACACCGGAGGCACGACCCAATCTCCGGACGGATACCCCGAGGGGTTCCCTAGCTCGATGGAATCGAGCTACGGCGGGTATCGCAGGCTTAACGGCGAGCCGCGTGATAAGCGAAGCTCCTGGCTCCGCGAGCCCGCAAAGAAGACGATACGGCGCGGAAACATCCCCCTGCCCGGCAAGGACGAGCAAAACAAGCTCTTCATCAACCAAGCCGGAGAGGACAGCATCTATACCGCATCCGGAGAGATCTCGATCACCGTTGCCCGCTACATAGCAGGAAAGGACGCCAACGGCAAGACATTCGGTACGCGACCTGTCTACAACGGCATTCCAGACATCGGAAAAGCCGTCCTCGCCGCCCACCCCCGCATGCAAGCCAAAACGAGGAGGGACCTCTGGAGGGCCATAGTGAATCTCAAGAAAATCGAGAAAGAAATCGACTGGCGAACATTCCAGTAGGAAAGGAATCCGAATTGCCGTCAAGCGAAGATCGGTTCTCGGTACGCAGCTCCCGCGCCGTAAAAGAATTGATCGATTCTCCCGGCTTCAATGTCGAGGTCCGCCCTCCGGATCCGTCAATCACCCTCCCAGCCGATCACCTGGAGGTCCGCACGACACTGCTGAAGTATGTTGCGCCGTCTGTAGCGGAAGATCTCCAAGAGCATTACTTCCCGGTAGACGAAATTCACGCATCCTGGGACTCCACTGGACAACCGCGGGCCAGTGGCGAACTATGCCTGACCAACATTCTCATTTGCCTGACGCGCTGGCAGGCACCTCTGGGGGACAGCACACTGGCACGATCCGACCAAGAGGTTCTGGCAAGCCTTAAAGTAGTGGATCAGGAACCATTTTCCGGAACCGGGCGAGTAACGGGTATTCGCATCACCAGCAGAGACACGGAACCCGAGATCTGGTACCACGACACGCCCCGGTCACGCCTTACCCGCATGGAATTGAGTTACGGGGCATACGCAGAAACCGCACTCGCCACCAAGGGAGCCTTCGGCTGGCAGTACCTCTTTACCGATGTCAATTTGAGTAGCCCAGAATTCCATGCGGCTTCCCGGAATCTAGGGGAAAGCCTTGCGCTATTTTCTGAAGCCTTCCCCCAGTACGACTATGTCCCCCTCGTGAACCGCCTGGAGGCCCGCCTATGACCCGCTACGCCGACATCCCCAAACCCATCCGCTCCGGATTAGTCGTCGTCGACCCCGAGCTCGGCATCCCCCAGCGCGTCATCGTGCTGCAATTCAACCCGGACGCGCTGGAGCGGTCCGTGGCGCCGCAGGCGGCCGGTGGGGAGGGGGACAGCGGTGGCGGGGGGAGCGGGAGCGGGGACCGGAACGAGGCGCTGCGGCTCAAAGGGCCCGCGCAGGAGACGTGGAAGTTCACCGCGGAGATCGACGCCACCGATCAGCTCGACGTAGCGGCGCCGGACGGGATTCATCCGGAGTTGGCGGTCCTGGAGATGCTGGTGCAGCCGACCATCGCGCAGCTTCTGGCGGCGTCGAAGCTGACCAAGAAGGGGACCATCGAGATCAGTCCGATAGAGATGCCGTTGACGCTGTTCACGTGGGGCAGTAAGCGGGTGATGCCGGTGAGACTGACCGAGTTGTCCGTCAACGAGTCGGCGTTCGATGTGAACCTCAATCCGATACGGGCCTCGCTGAGTATCGGGATGAAGGTGCTGACGGTGAGTGATCTGCCGGCCGGGCACCCCGGGGCCGCGCTGTATCTGGCGCATCTCGCGCAGAAAGAGCAGTTGGCGCGGAAAGCGCTGGGCGGGTCGTTGGCGCAGTTGGGGTTGGGGAGGGGGATCTGAGGCATGGGCATCGAGCCGTATGAGAGTGCGTTGGACGACGTGCCGGGGGCGCATCCGTATCCGCGGAGCAGTCGGTACGCGGGGATCGGGATCGGGGTGCACACGATGCCCGACGGGACCGAAGTGCGGTATGCGAAGCGGCGGTTGCTGCCGCCGTTGGGGGAAGCCGCCGAGGGGGCGGTGGCTCATACGGTGAGCAGCGGTGAGCGGCCCGATCAGCTCGGGCAGCGGTATTTCGGGGATCCGGGGCAGTGGTGGCGGATCGCGGACGCCAATCCGGTACTGGATCCACGGGAGTTGACGGACGAGCCGGGCGCGGAGACAGCCGTTCCATTGGCGGGTGGATTCCCTGGCGGGATGGGTGGGCCGGGGGTGCGGAATGGGTGAGGACCAGCCGGTCGGGCAGGGGCCGATTCACCTCTCGCTGTACATGGGTCCGAAGCTGACGCGGCTGGTTCCACAGGAGGTGGTGGAAGCGCTGCTCTCGGCGCAGATCACCAGTACGGCGGGCGAGCGGAGCGGGTTTCAGCTGGCGTTCGACCTGACGAAGAAGGGGGCGATCGTCGAACGGCTGCTGCCGGAGGGTTTCTTCGACCCGAAGACCAGGGTGATTCTGACCGTCGCCGTCAAGGGGACGCCGGCGGTGCTGCTGGACGGGGTGATCGTCCGCCATGAGGTGGGGGCCAGCAATCAGCCCGGACAGACGACACTCACCATCACGGGAGAAGACCTGACGCTGCTGATGGATCTGGAGGAGCGGACGGACCGGTATCCGAATCTGGCGCCGTCGCAGCGGGTGGAGCGGATTCTGGGGAAGTACGCCGATTACGGGATCGACGCCCGGATCATTCGCGAGCAGATCCCGCAGCCGCCGCGGGAGCAGGTGCGGGTCGATTACCAGACGGGGACCGATCTTCAGTATGTGAATGACCTGGCGCGGGCGAACGGCTACACGTTCTATCTGGATCCGGGTCCGGTGCCGGGGCGGTCGACGGCGTTCTGGGGGCCGGAGCAGCGGCTCGGGCAGCGGCAGCACGCCTTGCACGTGAATATGGACGCGAATTCGACGGTGGATCAGCTGACGTTCGCGTACGACGGGACGGCGCGGGAGGAGCCGCAGGCCCGGGTGCAGGATCCGGTGACGCGGCAGGCGCCGTTGCTGGCGCCGCCCGATATCAGTCCGCTGCGGCCGCCGCTCGGGTTGCGGGGATCGCCGGCGCTCAAGCGGCGGACGCTGAGCGGGACGGCGAAGAAGGATGAGGGGCTGGCGAAGGCGGAGGCCCTGGGGCGGGCAGCCACGAGCGCCGATGCCATCTCGGGCTCCGGGTCGCTGGATGTCACCCGGCACGGATATGTGCTGCGGCCACGGGAGTTGGTGGGGGTACGGGGCGCCGGGGTCACGTATGACGGTGACTATTACGTGAAGACGGTGACGCATAATCTGCGGCCCGGTTCGTACCAGCAGAACTTCACGCTGTCGAGGGAGGGTCTGATCGCCCGCAGCGACACCGTGCGGCCGTAATCCCACACCGCGGAGCCATAACCCCGCACCGCTCGTACCCGGAGGGCCGTCACACAAGCGCGCCGCAACACACGCAAGCAGAGGCCCACGGCCCCACTCATACGCAGAGTCCTATGAGGTCCACAAGGTCTATGAGGTCCACAAGGTCCATGAGGTCCATCAAGGCAGAGTCCCCTAAGGAGAGAAGCCGCGCATGGCTGCTGCATCGAACAACCGCTTTCTCGGCAAGTTCCGCGGCCGAGTGGCGGCGAATGACGACCCGATGGGCGTCGGGCGGCTGAGAGTTCAGGTTCCGGATGTGCTGGGGGACGAGACCTCCACCTGGGCGCTGCCCTGTTTTCCGTTCACGGGAGAGCAGGCGGGGCAGGTGGTGGTGCCGTCCGTCGGGGCGGGTGTCTGGGTGGAGTTCGAGCAGGGGGATCCCAGTTTCCCGGTGTGGACCGGGTGTTGGTACGGGCGGCGCGAGGAGCTGCCGGAGGATGCGCGGACCGATCCCGCGACGGCGCATCCCGTCGTGATACAGACGCCCGGAAAGCACAAGATCGTGATGTCGGATGTGCCCAGCAACGGAATTCTGCTGGAGGCGCCGGGCGGCGCGTACGTGAAGATCGATGCGACGGGTGTCCATATCAACAACGGGCTCGGTGCGTCGATTTCGGTGATCGGCGATCAAGTTGACATCAATGAGGGCCGGTTGACCGTGCCCAAGAAGCGATAGCCGGATCGGGGAGTGAGTACTACGTGGCGACCGGAAATCTCGTCCATGGGGGTGCGGTGATCAGCTGCCCGCACGGAGGGCGCGCGTCATCCACCGCGGCCGGCGGATCGGACGGTGTACGGATCGACGGCGCGCCGGTGGCCACCACCACGGACCTCTTCACGATCAGCGGGTGCCCGCAGGTCGTCGATGGCCGGCCGCAGCCGTGCATCAGCCTGCGCTGGCTGCCGGACAGGGCGGCCGACGCCGTACGGATCGACGGGGTGCCGGTGCTGCTGGACACCACCGCGGCGATGTGTTTCAGCGCCGGGCTGGTGCCACAGGGCCCGCCGGTCGTGACCTCCGCCCACCGGAGCCACCAGGTTCACCAGGTTCACCAGGGCGATCGCAGTGACCACAGCCATCACCGCCATGACGGCCACCAGGCCCACCAGGCCCACCAGGCCCACCAGAGCCACCACGGCCACCAGGGGGTGTCCCACCGATGAGGGCCACACGGCACATCCGTACCGACATCGCGTTTCCGTACCGGATCGACCGGCGCGGGCGGACCGCGCTGGCCGGCCATGACGACCATGTACGGGATCTGATCGAGCAGTTGCTGTTCACGAGTCCGGGCGAGCGGGTGATGCGGCCGGATTTCGGCTGCGGGCTGCTGGATCTCGTCTTCACGCCGAACAGTCCGGAACTGGCCTCGGCCGTCGAGCTGTCCGTCCAAGCCTCGTTGCAGCGATGGCTGGGCGATCTGATGGAGGTCGAATCGCTGGACGTGGTGAGCGAGGAGAACGTCGTACGGGTGTATCTGCGCTATGTGGTGCGTGCCACCGCGAGCCGGCGTGACGAAGTGTTCGAGGGGCGGGGCGAGGCATGACGCAACTGAAGGGCACGGCCGGTGAATTGGCGTGCCGGACGGACGACGGTCGCCGGGGTCGTATCCGGTCGGCGCGGCTCAACGGCGTGGACGAGGTCGAGGTCGCGGATGACGGGGTGACCTTGACGGTCACCTTTCTCGGGAAGGCGCCGCACGGGCTGCGTCCGGAGAACGTCCGGATCGACGGTGGGCGGCGGGTGTCGGGGCTGACGGCGCTGGAGATATCCGTCGAGCGGGAGGAGGATCCGGAACTCGACGACCGGCTGTTCGTCCGGCTGGACCGGACCGGCGACACCTCCCGCTACCGGCTCTCCCTCGTCGGGACCGACCCGTACGGGCGCCCCGGCAGCGAGCCGTACGAGGGCTTCGACCAGCGGTACTTCAGCCAGGAGTTCTTCTTCCGGGTGGACTGTCCGAGTCCGTTCGACTGCGCGGACGGCGCCGCGGCCGACGACTGCCCGGACACCGTCGAACCGGCGCCGGTCATCGACTACACCGCGCGCGACTACGACACCCTGCGGCAGCTCGTACTGGACCGGCTGCGGCTGACCACCCCCGACTGGACCGAGCGCAACCCCGCCGACCTGGGCGTGACGCTGGCCGAGCTGCTCGCGTACACCGCCGATCAGATCAGCTACCAGCAGGACGCGGTGGCGACCGAGGCGTATCTCGATACGGCCCGGCGGCGGGTCTCCGTACGGCGGCATGTGCGGCTCATCGACTACCCGATGCACGACGGCTGCAACGCTCGGGCGTTCGTGTCCGTGGACGTCGTCGAGGAGTTGCCCCTGCTCCCGGGTGACTACCGTTTCGCCGCCGTCGACACCAGGACGTACGGACCGCACGACCGGCCCGGGACCGGGACCGTCATCGACGACCGGGACCTGGCGGTGCTGGACGAGCGCGGTGCGGTGGAGGTCTTCGAGCCGGTCGCCGACGCACCCCTCGTCCTGCGGCCCGAGCACAATGCCATCCGGCTGTGGACCTGGGGCGGCGAGGTCTGCACCCTGCCCAGGGGCGCCACCGGCGCGACGCTGCGCGACGAGTGGACGGACGAGGGCCGCGAGACGCGTGCGCTCCGGCTCGCCCCCGGCGATCTGCTGCTCTTCGAGGAGGTCAAGGGAGCGCGGACGGGTACGCCCGGGGACCAGGACCCGGCGCACCGGCAGCCGGTCCGGCTCCTCTCCGTCACCCCGGCCGTCGACCGGCTCGACGATCAGCCGGTGCTGGAGGTGACCTGGGCACCGGCCGACGCGCTGACGTTCCCGCTGTGCCTGTCCACCCTGGGCGGCCCGGACTGCGCGCCCGTCGAGGACGTGAGTGTGGCGCGCGGCAATGTCGTGCTGGTGGATCACGGGCGCTCACCGGCCTTCGGGGACCCGGCCACGGAGGAGACGGAAGGCGAGACCGTCACCGTCCCGCCCGTCCCCGCCGTCCTGGGCTCCTGCGGCCCGCCCGCCTTCGGCTGCGGCGATGTGAAGGACGGCGGCAACGCCACCGCACGGCTCGTCGGCGACCTCATCGAGAAGACCGGCGCCCACCAGGCGCTCTCCCCCGACGACATCCGCGAGCTGTTCACCGTCGTCGGCGAGGAGGCCACCGGGCGGGCCGGCCTCGGCCTGGAGTCGGCCGGGCGGCGGACCGAGAAGGTGGTACCGGGTACGGCGTACGCCCAGGCGGCGGCGTTGCGCACGCTGCTCGCGCAGTCCGTCTACCCGGGCATCGCACCGCGCTTCCGTCCCGTACTGCACCGCTCCCCCGTCGTCCAGCGCGTGCCGTTCCCGGAGCCGCGGTTCCTCGCGGCCGGGCAGGCGGAGCGGCTGGCGGCGATCCCGGAGCGGGTGCGGGGGCGGCTGGTGGAGCTGTGGCGCGACGCCCGGGAGCACGACGGGCTCGGGGAGGCCGAGATCGACGAACTGACCCTCCTGTTCGGGCTGAAGGTGCTGGAGCGGCTGGAGCTGCGCCGCCATCCGGTGCGCGCACTGCGGGAGTTGCTGCACCGCAGCCCGCGGCTGCTGGCGGCGAAGCTGCGGCGGCTGGCGGTGCTGGGCGCGCGGGCACGGGCGGGCACGGTGCTGGACGGGCGTACGGCGTGGGAGATCGCGCATACGTGGGGGCCCGTGTACGCGGCCGGTCTGGACCCGAGGGAGCCGGTGCTGCACGGCCCGGCCGCCGCCGTCCGCCAGGACCCGCGCCAGGCCCTCCCGGCGGTACACCTGACGGAGGCGAGCACGGAGGTGACAGCGGAGGCGGAGGTGGCGCCGAAGGCGGAAGCGGAAGCGGATACGGAATCGGAAGGGCATGGGGAAGCGGACGCGGCTGTCGGCACCGCCGCTGACCCGGCCGCCGTACGTCCCCACCACCGCCGCGGCACAGCGGTCACCTGGACCCCCCGCCGCGACCTCCTCGCCAGCGGCGGCCGCGACCGGCACTTCGTCGGGGAGCTGACGGACGACGGCCGGCTCGCGCTGCGCTTCGGCGACGGGCGGTACGGGGCCCGCCCCGCGCCCGGTGCCCGGCTGCGGCTGCGCTACCGGCTCGGCGGCGGCACCGCGGGCAACGTGGGCGCCGAGGCCATCAACCACCTTGTCCTGCGCCGCGCCCCCGAGGAGTCGGGCGCCGACGGCCCGATGCCGGTGGCGGGCGTACGCAACCCGCTGCCCGCCGTGGGCGGCACCGCACCCGAACCGGTCGAGCAGGTACGGCAGCTGGCGCCGCTCGCGCTCCGGCGGACCCGGCTGCGGGCCGTCACGGCGGACGACTACGCGGCGCTGGCGGCCGGGCTCCCCGGCGTGCAGCGGGCGGCGGCGGACATCCGGTGGACCGGCAGCGTGCAGGAGGCGCAGGTCGCCGTCGACGCGTACGGGACCGAGGAGCCCTCCCCCGCGCTGCTGGACTCGGTGGCGTACGCGCTGGAGGGGTACCGCAGGATCGGGCACGACCTGGTCGTGGGGCCGGCCCGGCTGGTGCCGCTGGACATCGCGCTGGAGGTCTGCGCCGTGCCCGGACATCAACACGGGCAGATCCTCGCCGAGTTGAGCCGGTTGTTCGGCAACCGGGCGCTCCCCGGTGGGCGGCTCGGTTTCTTCCATCCGGACGCGCTGACCTTCGGGGAGCCGGTCCGGCTGAGCCGCCTCGTCGCGGTGGCCGCGGCGGTGCCGGGCGTACGGAGCGTGGCGGTGACCCGGCTGCGCAGGCTGTTCCATGAGGACCAAGGGGAACTGGAGGCGGGTGTGCTGCGGCTCGGACCGCTGGAGATCGCCCGGTGCGACAACGATCCGGACCGGCCCGAGAACGGCCGGCTGGCCATCGAACTCGGGGGTGGGCGATGACGGAGCACGAGACGGAGCACGAGACGGCGAACGAGACGGCGTACGGCGGCGGTGGCCGCGGGTGCAACGGAGGTGCCGGCGGGCTCGACGAGCGCCGCGCCCCCGCCCCGCCCCACAACCCGCCCGGCCGCACCACCCTCGACTACCGCGTCGGCGCGTACGGCTCCTTCCTGGCCGCGATGGTCGACCGGCTCGCCTCGCCCGCCTACCCGGCGCTGCGCGGGCTGACCGTCCGCACCCCGGACGATCCGTCGATCGGGCTGCTGGACTCCTGGGCCGTGCTGGGCGATCTGCTGACGTTCCACAGTGAGCGGATCGCCGAGGAGGGGTATCTGCGGACGGCGAACGAGCACCGGTCGCTGGCGCTGCTGGGGCGGCTGGTGGGGCACCGGCCGCGGCCCGGCGTCGCCGCCGACACCTCTCTCGCGTACACCCTGGACCGCGATCCGCGCGCCGCCGATCTGCCGGTGGTGATCCCGCGCGGGGCGCGCAGCCACAGCGTGCCGGCGGGGCCGGACGAGGAGTCGCAGACCTTCGAGACCACGGAGGATCTGACGGCCCGTTGGGCGTGGAACGAGCTGGCGGTCCGGCGCCGGCGGCCCGCGCTGCTCACCGCGGACGACCTCGGCACCCGCCCGGAGCTGCTGGTCGAGGGCACACATACGGCGCTCACGGTCGGCGACCGGCTGCTGTTCGACTTCGGGGCGCAGCGGGTGCTGCTCCCGGTGGCCTCGGTGCGGACGGACCGTACCGAGGACGTGACGGGGCTCGGGCTGGCGCAGTCGGCGCCGGCTTCGCTCGCGGAGCTGGTGGCGGAGTTGCGCAGATGGATCACCGAACCGGCCGACGCCGGTGATCCGGACGACCCGGGCTATCCGCCGCCGCCCACCCCGCAGCACCCCAACCCACGCCCGATCAGCGGGTTCATCGCCGACTTCGAGGTCCAGGTGCTGGCTCCGCTGCGGGCGGACCTGGACGGCATCACGACCCCGGAGCAGTTCGCCGGGCGGCTGGCCGGGCCGCATGAGCGGCTGGCGGAGGCGCAGGCACTGGCGGCCGGGTACGCGAGGGTCGCCGCCTGGTTCGAGGAGCTGGCGGCGGTGGTCGGCGAGCTGGCGGCGCGGGCGGGGAAGCTGTCGGGGGACCCGGCCGAGGAGCCGCCGGGCGCCCCGCCGGGTCCGGCCCCGGCGGAGGCGGCGCCCGCCGTCGGTGCCACCTTCCGGTCCGCACCCCGTGCCGACCGGACCCCCGCCGCCGTCCGGGCGCTGGCCGCCCTGCTCCCCGCCCTCCGTACCCGTGCCGTCCGCCCGCCGGCCGGGTCGCGGGCGCTCTCCCACGATCCGGCCCGGCTCTTCGGGGCGGGTTCGGATCTCGGTGCGCAGCTGCTGGCGGCGCTGGATCCGCGGGTGGCCGACGGGCTGTACCCGGCGTGGCGGCGGGCCGCGGCGGCCCCGTCCGTCGCGTCCGGTGGCGCGCAGGCCCCGGCCCCCGCCGTGCTGCGCGAGGTCCTGGCCATGCGGGTGACGGCCGCGCCGTTCGGGGCGACGGCGCCGCTCAAGCCCGTCCAGGACGACCGCGGCCGGGTGATCCGGACGGCGGACTGGCCGCTCACCGGGGCGGCGCTGACCACGGTGCGGGTGGTGTACGACACCGCGGGCAAGGTGCCGGTGCGGGCCGAGTTCCAGTACGTCGAGACCGGGAGTTCGGTGCAGCGCAGCGAGAACCTGCCCGCCGATCTCACCTTCCCCCTGGGGCCCGGCCGGGTCGAACTGTCCACCCGTACGGGTTCCGACCACGATCTGAGCTGGCTGGGCCGCCGGCCGGCCGACTCGCAGGAGCCGGGGGTCACCGCGCGGCTGCTGGCGGGGCTGCCCGAGCGCACGCTGTTCGTGTCGCGGCCCGCCGAGGACGGCCGGATCCATATCGCGCTGGACAACGGCACACCGTTGCAGTGGCGGCTGGCGCCCGGCGAGCACAAGCAGGTCACGCACGGGGAGTACGAGGTGACGGTGACGGTGGCGTCCGGCGGTGAGCCGCCGGGGGTGGAGATCGGCATCGCGACGGTGCCGCGCCCCGCCGACCGGCTGGCGCTGCCGCTGGACGCGGTGTACGACGGGATCACGGTCGGCGGCTGGGTCACCGTGGAGCGGCCCCGTAAGGGTGCGGACGGCCCGGACGGCATCCCGGGCGACAAGCGGCTCGCGTCCGTGACGACCAGGGTGACGGGGGTGCGGACCGCGGTCCACACCCAGTACGGGGTCACCGGCCGGGGCACCCTGCTCACCCTCGCCGACCCGTGGCTGGACGAGCACGATGTGGTGCTCTCCGCGATCCGGGACACCACGGTGCACGCGGCGGGCGAGGCGCTGCGGCAGGCCGACGACCCGGTGGGCGAGGACGTGCACGGCGACGAGCTCGAACTCGCCGAGCTGTACGACGGGTTGCGGCCCGGCCGGTATCTCGTCGTGTCCGGTGAGCGGACCGATATTCCGGGTGTGACGGGGGTGCGCGGCACGGAACTCGTGGTGATCGCGGGCGTCCGCCAGACGCTGGATCCGCAGTTGCCCGGCGACCGCGTCCACACCACGCTCACCCTCACCACGGATCTGGTCCACCGCTACCGTCGTGACACGGTCCGCGTCCAGGGCAATGTGGTGCCCGCCACGCACGGCGAGAGCCGCGACGAGCCGATCGGCAGCGGCGACGCCGCCCGCGCCCACCAGACGTTCGCGCTCTGGCAGTCACCGCTGACCTGGCTGCCGGACGGTAATCCGCTGGGCGCCACCCCGCAGTTGGAGGTACGGGTGGACGGTCTGCGGTGGCACGCGGTGGACAGTCTGGCCGGGCGCGGTCCGCGCGCGCGGGTGTATGTGACCGGCACGGCGGGCGACGGGCGGACGACGGTGACGTTCGGCGACGGGGTGCACGGCGCCCGGCTGCCGACCGGCCACGACAACGTACGGGCCCGCTACCGCTTCGGCAGCGGCCGGGCCGCGAACGTCGCGGCGGACCGGATCACCCAGGCGGTCACCCGGCCGCTGGGCGTCACCGGGGTCACCAACCCGCAGCCCGCGACCGGCGGTACGGACGCCGACGGCCCGGGGCTGACCCGCCGCACCGTGCCGCTGGCCGTCTCGGCGCTGGACCGCCTGGTCTCCGTCGCGGACTACGCGGACTTCGCGCGGTCGCGGGCGGGCATCGGCCGGGCCTCGGCCCGCGAACTGTTCGACGGTCGGCGCACGGTGCTGCACGTCACCGTCGCGGGCGTGGACGACATCCCGATCGCGCCGGACGCGGAGGTGCTGCGGGCGCTGCGGGCCGCACTCGCCGAGTACGGCGATGCCCGGCTTCCGGTGCGGGTGGACGTCCGCGAGACGGTCCTGCTGCTGCTCGCGGCGCGGGTGAAGGTGGCGCCGGACCACTCCTGGCCACTGGTCGAGCCCCGCATCCGGGCTGCCCTGCTGGCAGAACTCGGCTACGAGGGGCGGGAGTTGGGCCAGCCGGCCCGGCTGTCGGAGGTACTGGCCACCGCGCAGGCGGTGCCCGGCGTCGACCGGGTGGACGTGGACGCCTTCACCGGCGTCCCGGCGTCCGTCACCCCGGAGGGGCTCGCCCTGCTGGCCGACCGGTTCACCGGCCCGCCCGCCACCTCGGTGCCGTCCCGGCTCGCCACCTACGACGAGCAGGTGTACGAGGTCACCGCGGACGGCCCGGGGGCTCCGCCGCCGGTGGCGGACGGGGAGACCCTGACCTCCATCGCCGCCCACCACGGCATCTCACTGGCCGAACTGCTGCGCCTGAACCCCGACATCACCGACACCCGGCCGCTGGCACCGGGCCGCGCGGTCCGCGTCTTCCGCGGTATCCGGCCGGCCCAGCTCGCCCTGTTCTCGCCACGGGTCGCCGACACCCTGATCCTCACGGAGGTTGCCCGATGAACGCAGGCCGCCCGATGAACGGAGGCTGCCCGATGAGCCCGAGCCGGGGCCCGGACCGGAGCCGGCCGCCCGTCCGCCGTCCGGCGTGCGCGGTCGCGCGTGAGCGGCGCGGGGGCACGGTATGACCAGGGAACCGGACGGGCTCGCGGAGCTGCTCCCGCAGTGGCACCGGCTGCGCGACGCGGCGGAGGGCGAGCCGCTGCGCGCCCTGCTGGCCGTCATCGCCGAGCAGGCGGACCGGATACGCGACGGGGTCGAGCAGCAGTACGACGACTGGTTCGTGGAGACCGCCGCCGAGTGGGTGCTGCCCTACCTCGGCGACCTGGTGGGCTACCGCCCGCTGCCCGGCTACGAACGGGTCCTGGCGACGGGCCTGCGGGACGGCGGGCCGGACGGCGACGGACTGCCGGACGCGTCCCGGCGGCGGCTGGCCGAGGCGCTGGCACCGCGCCGCGATGTGGCGGCCACCGTCGGCAACCGGCGCCGCAAGGGCACCCTCGCACTGCTGGAGGAGCTGTCGCAGGACGTGGCCGGCCGGCCGGCGCGGGCGGTGGAGTTCTCCCGCCTCCTCGCCCAGCAGCAGCCGGTGAAGCTGTACGGCTCGGGCACCGCGGCGGCGGACGCGCGGCGCGCCGGGCGCGGCCGGCTGGTGGACGTACGGGACGGCGCGGCGCTGGATCTGGCGGGCGGCCCGTTCGGCACGGTGGCCCGCTCGGTGGACGTACGTCGCGCCGCCTCCCGGCACACCCAGGGCGGTTACACCCCGGCCGGGGTCGGGCTGTTCGTCTGGCGGCTCAAGCCGTACTCCGTCACCCGGGCGCCCGCGTACTGCATCGACCGGGCCCGCAACCTCTACACCTTCTCGATCCTGGGCAACGACAGTCCGCTGGTGACCCGTCCGGAGCCGGAGCCGTCCGCGACGCATATCGCCACCCTCGACAATGTGCCGGCCGTCATCCGCCGCCGGCAGCTGCACGACCGGCTCGCGGACTACTACGGGCCGGGCAAGAGCTTCACCATCCGGCGGGACGGCCATGAGACCCCCGTACCGCTCTCCGACATCGTCGTGGCCGATCTCTCCGACTGGCGCTACCGGCCCAAGCGCGGGCAGGTCGCCGTCGATCCGGAGCTGGGCCGGCTCGCCTTCGGCACGCGCTCGGCCCCCCGGCAGGGCGTTTGGGTGGACTACCACTACGCGTTCGGGGACGACCTGGGCGGCGGCGAGTACCCGCGCGCGGACCGCCACACACCGCCGGACGCGACCGTCTACCGGGTCGGGCCGGGCCGGGACTTCCGGCGGATCATGGACGCGTACGGCGCGTGGCGGCACGACCGGCGGTCCGGCCGCTGCGGCCCGGAGGCGATCATCGAGATCACCCACAGCGGCGCCTACCAGGAGCAGCTGGACTTCGACCTCGATCCCGGCGACCGGCTCCAGCTGCGCGCCGCCGAGGGCACCCGGCCGGTGATCCGGCTGCTCGACTGGTACAGCAACCGGCCCGACGCGCTCAACATCCGTGCCAGGGAGTCGGATTGCGCGCCCGGCGACCGGCCGCGGATGGTGCTGGACGGCCTGCTGGTCACCGGCCGCGGCCTCAATGTCACCGGGCCGATGGGCGCGGTGGTGCTGCGGCACTGCACCCTGGTGCCGGGCTGGTCGCTGGAGCCGGAGTGCGCTCCGCACTCCCCCGAGGAGCCGAGCCTGGTCCTGGACCGCACCACGGCCTGCGTCGAGATCGACCGCAGCATCCTGGGCACCATCGAGGTGATCGGCGACGAGGTGGGCACCGATCCGCTCACCGTCCAGCTGCGCGACAGCATCCTGGACGCCACCGGGCACGACCGTGCGGCGCTGTCCGCGCCGGACTGCCGGTATGCGCACGCGGTCCTGTCGGCGCACCGCAGCACGGTGCTCGGCGAGGTGCACACGCACGCCGTGCGGCTCGCCGAGGACAGCATCTTCACCGGACGGCTGGAGGTCGCCCGGCGCGGCATCGGCTGCCTGCGGTTCAGCTATGTGCCGCCCGGCTCGCGCACCCCGCGCCGCTACCGCTGCCAGCCGGATCTGGCGGGCCCCGGCGACGCCGCCCGGGTCCGTCCGCTGCTGCGCGCCGAGCGCTACGGGGCGGCCGCGTACGGGCAGTTGGCGGCGGGGTGCGCCGAGGAGATCCGGCGCGGCGCGGCGGACGGCGCCGAGCTGGGCGCGTACCACGACCTCTACCAGCCGCAGCGCGAGGACAGCCTGCGGGCCCGGCTCGCCGAGTACACCCCGGCGGGCACCGACGCCGGGATCGTGTTCGTGACGTGAGCCCGGCCGACCGTTCCGCCGGGCGCCGGTGCGGCTCGCCGTTCCGGGGCGACGGGGGCTCTTTCCGCTCGCTGTTGCGTGGCGACGGGTCACCGTCCCTTGGCACGGGGCGGCTGTGGCACTCGCCGTCCGTGCGGTGCGGACCGCGCGGACACCAGGAACCGCGCGGGGCCGTGCCGAGTTCCGATCCACCGTCCGCGGCCTGCCGTCGCCCGTCCCGTACCGTCCGCACCCGCCGCGGCCTGCCGGCTTCCGGCCCGCACCACCCGCGGCCTTCCGACTCCGACCGTCCGAGCTTCCCGTACGAGGGGGAACCCTTCCATGCACGCAGATCTCTCCCGCATCACCTACCGGCCGGAGCGGCACTACTCCGCGGTCCTCGCCCAGCAGGGCCGGGTCCAGCTGGACGCCGACGCCAATGAGCAGACCGCGATCCAGCTCTTCCAGGCCCGTACGCTCGCCGCCGACCTGATCGGGCAGCACGGCGGGCCGCAGGACGCCACCGGCTTCCGGATCGAACTGCGCGGCGGCAGCCATGAACTGGACGATCTGCTCATCGGCGGCGGCCGCTATTACGTGGACGGCATCCCGTGCGACGCGGCCCGCCCGCAGCCCGGTGTACCGGTGCCCGCGGAGGGCGCCGAGGGGCAGGGCGGTGCGGATGATCCGGGTGCGCCGGCCGGGGCGCCCGCCACCTGGACGTACTGGGACCAGCCGGACGGTTTCCGCGACCCGGAGCGGCCCGGCGACCGGCTGCCCACCGCCTTCCCGTATCTGGCCTACCTGAAGGTGTGGGAGCGGAGCGTCACCGCGGCCGAGGACCCGGCGCTGCGCGAGGTCGCGCTCGGTGCGGCGCTGCCGGACACCGCGGCGCGCGCCAAGGTGGTGTGGCAGGTACTGCCGCTGCCCGGCGCGGAGCTGGGGCTGGACGGCGACAACCCGCCGGCCGACGACATCCGCGCGGCGTTCACACGCTGGGCGCAGCGGGCCGCTGCCCCGGCGTCCCGCCTCGCGGCGCGCAGCGAGCGTCCCGGCCAGGCGGACGACGACCCGTGCCTGGTCGCACCCGACGCCCGTTTCCGGGGCCCGGAGAACCAGCTCTACCGGGTCGAGGTGCACGAGGGCGGCACCGCGCAGGAGGCCACCTTCAAATGGTCCCGCGAGAACGGTTCGGTCACCTTCCCGGTCGATGAACTCGACGGCACCTGGGTGGACCTGGCGACCCTGGGCAGCGACGACAAGCTCGATCTGAACGTCGGCGACTGGGTCGAGTTCGTGGACACGGCGTATACGAGCCGAGGCGCGGCGGAGCCGCTGCTGCGGGTGGCGGAGGTGGACCTGCCGGGGCGGCGGGTGCGGCTCTCGGACGAACCGGCGCCGGGCGTCGGACGGCGGCCCGAGCTCCATCCGTTCCTGCGCCGCTGGGACCAGCAGGAGGGCGGCTGGCAGGGCCGGCGCGGCGCGCGGACCGACCGGCTGCGGCACGGTGCGGTGCGCGTCGAGGAGGGTGGCTGGCTGCCGCTGGAGGACGGCGTCGAGGTGTACTTCGGGACCGGCGGTACCTACCGGACCGGCGACTTCTGGCTGATCCCGGCCCGGACGGCCACCGGTGACGTCGAGTGGCCGACGGACGCGGCGCGCCGCCCGCTGCTCCAGGCCCCGGCCGGGATCGCGGTGCACTACGCGCCGCTGGCGTGGGTGCGGGGCGCCCAGCCGGCCACCGATCTGCGGCTGGCGTTCCGGCCGCTGTCGGCCGGTATCCCGGCGACGGCCGACGCACCACCGGCCGCCGGGGCGGGGGCCGGTACGGCGGACCCGGCGACCGATGCCGCGGCGACCAGGCCCAGCCGCTCCCAGACCACCGCCGCGGCCGAGGCCGCCGTCGACGAGGAGGGCACCGGCTGAGGGCGCACCGGCTGAGGACGTACCGGCGGTCAGCGGCGCCGCTGGGGTCGGTGGCGGCTGAGGGTGCACCGGCGGTCAGCGGCGCCGCTGGGGTCGGCGGCGGCTGAGGTCGGTGGCGCTTACCGCCGCCCGTACTTGCAGGGGTGGGGGCGCCGTCCGGGACACCCGAACTCGTAGGGACGGAGGCCGGCCGGCGGAATCCACTCGGCGGGTGGCGGCCGGGGATCGGGGGACGGAGACCGGGGATCAGGGGCCGGGGCCGGGGCCGGGATCAGGGACCGGGACCGTAAGCCCCCTCGGTTCCCCGGGCCCCAGTCCCCCGCAGTCGCCGCAGTCCGTCCGCCGCCCCTCCATCTCCGCTCATCTCCACTCATCTCCGCTCGTCTCTACTTCTGTTATCTCCACTCCCTCTCTCCGCTCATCTCCGCTCTGTCGTATCCGGTACGGGCAGCGGCCGTTTCTCGATCGCCGCCGCCATCACCTCCGGGAAGAGATCCGGCGTACACGCGAACGCCGGTGCGCCCAGGGCCGCGAGGGCCGCCGCGTGGTCACGGTCGTATGCGGGCGCCCCCTCGTCGGAGAGCGCCAGCAGCGTCACGAACTGCACCCCGGACGCCTTCATCGCGGCGACCCGCTTGAGCATCTCGTCGCGGATACCTCCCTCGTACAGATCGCTGATGAGGACGACGACGGTCTCGGCGGGGCGGCTGATCCGGGACTGGCAGTAGGCGAGTGCGCGGTTGATGTCCGTACCGCCGCCGAGCTGGGTGCCGAAGAGGACATCGACCGGGTCGTCCAGCTGGTCCGTCAGATCGACCACCGCGGTGTCGAAGACGACCAGCCGGGTGTCGATGGCCCGCATGGACGCGAGCACCGCGCCGAACACCGAGGCGTAGACGACCGACGCGGCCATCGAACCGGACTGGTCGATGCAGAGCACCACGTCCTTCTTCACCGACTGCGCGGCCCGGCCGTAGCCGATCAGCCGCTCGGGGACGACCGTGCGGTACTCCGGAAGGTAGTTCTTGAGATTCGCCCGGATCGTACGGTCCCAGTCGATGTCCCGGTGGCGCGGGCGGCTGATCCGCGCCGAACGGTCCAGCGCGCCCGTGAGGGTGGCACGCGTGCGCGCCGTCAGCCGCTTCTCCAGTTGCTCGACGACCTTGCGGACGACGGCCCGCGCGGTCTCCTTCGTCGTCTCCGGCATGACCTTGTTGAGCGAGAGCAGGGTGCCCACCAGATGGACGTCCGCCTCGACGGCCGTCAGCATCTCCGGCTCCAGCAGCATCGCGGACAGGCCCAGCCGGTCGATGGCGTCGCGCTGCATCACCTGCACCACGGACGACGGGAAGTACGTACGGATGTCGCCCAGCCAGCGGGCCACCCCGGGTGCCGAGGCCCCCAGCCCCGCCGCCCGCTTCCCGCCGCCGCTGCCCGCGCCCCCCTTGCCCCGGCCGCCCTCGCCCTGCCCGTAGAGCGCGGCGAGCGCACCATCCATCGCGGCGTCCTGACCGCGCAGCTCACAGCCGGTCCCGTCCGCCCCACCACCCCCGAGCACCAATCGCCACCGCCGCAGCCGCTCGGCGTCGGTGGCGGTGGCGGTGGCGGTGGCGACGTCGGCTACGGGGGCGGGTGCGTCCGTCCCGGGGGCGGCCGACGCGTCGGTCTTCGTGTCGGTCATCGCGTCGGTCATCGCGTCTGACGTCATGTCGGTCGTCGCGTCGGTAGTCATGTCGATCACCGCGTCGGTCGTCATATCGGCCGTTTCGCCGGTCGTTGTGCCGGTCGTTGTGCCGGCTGTCGTATCGGCCGTCGTATCGGCCGTCGTATCGCTCATTCCGCCACCCCCGGGAAGTCGGTCATCACGCCGCCCCCGTAAGGTCGTTGGCCGTTCCACCGTTCGGGCCCGTGTCCTCGAAACCGGCCTGGGCTATGCCCAGCAAGAGGCGCAGGGTGGGAAGTACGGCCGCGGCGCGGTCGCGGTCCAGGCCGGGGCCGAAGCCGGGTGCCGCCGCGTCCGTGTGGCCGTCCGCCGGGTGGCGGGCGGCGGCCGTGGGCCCGCACCGGATCAGCTCACCGAGCGTGCGCCGCACCCCGGCGTCGTACTCCGCGAAGGTCCTGCGCAGCAGTGGCAGCACATCCGTGAACGCCGCCGCCGGCACCCGCGTCAGCCAGCCGTCCACCAGCGCGAGCAGCCGTTCGTCGTGGACCAGCAGCAGCCCGCTGCCGTCCCCGCCCCCGGCGAACCCCTCGATCCACCCGGCCGCGTCGACGGGCGGGGTCCCGGGCGAGAGGGCGAACCCCATCAGCCGCTCCGCTCCCCCGTCGCCCAACTCCCCGTCATCCAGCAGCAGTCGGGCGGCTCGTCCCCGTATCAGTCCGGGAACGGTGTCCCGACCGGAAATCGCCCGCAGCACCCCGGCCCACCGGACCCGCAGCCCCGCTACGGCGCCGTCCCCGCCGCCCGGTTCACCCCTGGGTTCGCCCCCGGGTTCGTCCCCGAGCTCGTCCCCGGGTTCGTCCCCGAGTTCGTCGCCGGGGTGCGCATCGGTCGCCGACTGGTCCAGCAGGGCGACGGCCCGGTGGGTGGCGTCGAGATGGCCGCGCAGCTCCGCGGCGCCGTCCGCGTCCAGGCCCACGCAGGCCGGCGGCAGACCGACGAAGACCCGCTCGGCCAGGCCGGTCGCGACCTCATGGAGCGCCGCGCCGTCCGTGCCGCGTACATCGCCGTACCGCACGGATCGCACGAGGGCGGGCAGCGCCTGGGCGAGATGTCCCACGTCGGCGTCGAGTGCCGCGCGGTCCGACAGTGCCCGCATCACCACCGGCAGGGCGTCCGGGAGCCCGGCGAGCAGACAGCGCTCGGCGAGCGCCGTGACCTCGGCGAGCGCCGTCGCGCCCACTGCGTCGGACGCGGCCCTGGCCGTGGCGGCGGAGAGCACGGTCGTGCCCCAGATGCCGGCCTCCGCGACCCGTACGGACAGCTCCGGTTCCCAGTGGAGCCGCCAGGTCTCCCGGAAGGTGCCGGTGCTGCCGCGGGATCGTGTCGGCTCGCCCCAGGGGATGCCGAGCAGCCGTAGCCGGTGCAGCAGCCGGCTGCGCCCGGCGTCCGTCTCCTTGCGCAGGTCCAGCTCCACCTCCCGCTCCAGCGCCTCCGGTTTGAGCCGCAGCGACCGCTGGCTGCGGTCGATGTCCCGCTGCAACGGCACCGCGGGGGCGTCCGGCGGGACCTCGCCCAGCACCTCCCCGACGACGAGCCGCTCGTGGATGAGCGACAACGGCGCCTCGGAACCGTCCCCCATGACGGCCCGGATCGCGTCGGTGGTCTCGGCGAGCCCGGCCAGCGGCCGGCCGCGCACCGTGGCCAGCCCTTCGGCGAGCCGTACCGCCTCGATGACGTGTGCCGACGAGACCGCGTAGTCCTCCGCTCTGAGCAGCCCGGCGACCTTGGTCATCCAGCGCTCTACGGGGCGGTCGGGGGCGTCGAAGAGATGGCCGTACCAGCCGGGCGAGGCGACACCGGCGCCGTAACCACTGCGGCGGGCGAGCCGCCGGTGCGTCCACGGCACCCAGGTCACCGCCGTCTTCACCTTGGGCAGGCCCTTGAGCAGCTGCCGGTCCGCGGTCACGGTGCTGCGGCGGGCCAGCGCCGGCACATGCCACGCCCCGCACACCACGGCGAGACCGTCCCCGAACTCCCGCCGCGCGGCCCGCAGCCGAAGCCGCATATGGGCCTCCCGCACCGGGTCGCGGTCGTGTCCGCCGTCGCCGTACGTCTCGCGCAGCGCGCCCATCGCCTCGGCCAGCGCCGCGAACGGCGCCAGCGCGTCCGCCCCCGGCCCTCCCCCGGCCCCGCGCCCGGCTCCGCTCCGGTGGGAGGTGTCCCCGCCCCCGCGGTGTTCGACCACGTCCTCCCACCAGCGCTCGGCGTCGTCGTAACCGGCGGCCGCCGCCAGCGCCCCGATCGGATCGATCCGCACATCGGCCCCGTCCCCGGACACCTCGGCAGCCCCGGACGCCTCGGACTCCCCAACCGCTCCCGCGCCGTGCTCCCCGCCCGCGCCACGGTCCATGCCCGCTCGGTCCGCCCCGGCTTCCCCGTCCTCCCCGTTCGCGCTCTCCCTTCTCTCTCCGCTCTCCCTTCTCTCCCCGCTCTCCGTGCTCTCCGTGCTCTCCGTGCTCTCCGTGCTCTCCTCGTTCTCCGCTCGCCACGCCAGGGAATGCGCCGCGGGCAGATCGATGAAGCGGACCGGGACGCCACGCTCCACCGCCCAGCGCAGCGCGACCCACTCCGGGGAGAACTCGGCCAGCGGCCAGAACGCCGCGCGGCCCGGATCGTCCAGCACATGGGCGAGCAGCGCGACGGGTGGCCGCATGCCCTCCTGCCCGGCCAGCGGCACCAGTTCGTCAGCCTCCGGTGGGCCCTCGATCAGCACCGCGCTGGGCGCGCACTGCTCCAGGGCGGCCAGCACCGCCCGTGCCGACCCCGGGCCGTGGTGCCGCACACCGAGCAGCACCGGCCCGGCCGTACGCACCGCCGCTACGGGCGCCGCCGCCGTCCCGGTCACCGCCACCCCCGTGGCCGGACCCGCCCCTCCCCCGGTCATGCGCTCACCTCTCGGCAGGCCCGGTAGAAGTCCTGCCAGCCGTCGCGCTCACGCACCACTGCCTCCAGGTACTCCTGCCATACGACGCGGTCCGCGGCCGGATCCCGGACGACCGCGCCCAGGATGCCCGCGGCCACGTCACCGGAGCGCAGCACGCCGTCGCCGAAGTGCGCGGCCAGCGCCAGGCCGTTCGTCACGACCGAGATGGCCTCGGCCGTGGAGAGCGTGCCGGACGGCGATTTGAGCTTGGTGCGGCCATCGGCGGTGATACCGCCCCGCAGCTCGCGGAAGACCGTGACGACCCGGCGGATCTCGTCCATCCCCTCCGGGGCGGCCGGCAGTTCCAGCGAACGCCCTATCTGCGCGACCCGCCGGGAGACGATGTCCACCTCTTCGTCCGGTGTCGCGGGCAGCGGCAGTACGACGGTGTTGAAGCGCCGGCGCAGCGCGCTGGAGAGTTCGTTGACCCCGCGGTCGCGGTCGTTGGCCGTCGCGATCAGGTTGAAACCGCGGACGGCCTGCACCTCCTGCCCCAACTCCGGGATGGGCAGGGTCTTCTCCGACAGGACGGTGATCAACGTGTCCTGTACGTCGGCCGGGATACGGGTCAGCTCCTCGACCCGTGCGGTCATGCCCTGCGCCATCGCGCGCATCACCGGACTGGGCACCAGCGCGTCCCGGCTGGGGCCGTTCGCGAGCAGCTGGGCGTAGTTCCAGCCGTAGCGGATCGCCTCTTCCGGCGTGCCGGCCGTGCCCTGCACGAGGAGGGTGGAGTCGCCGCTGACCGCCGCCGCCAGATGCTCGGACACCCATGTCTTGGCGGTGCCGGGGACGCCGAGCAGCAGCAGCGCGCGGTCCGTCGCGAGGGTCGTCACGGCGACCTCGACGGTCCGCCGCGGGCCGACATATTTGGGTGTGATGACCGTGCCGTCCGCGAGCGTGCCGCCGAGGAGGTAGGTCGCCACCGCCCAGGGCGAGAGCCGCCAGCGCTCCGGCCGCGGCCGGTCGTCGGCGGCGGCGAGGGCCGCCAGCTCCGCCGCGAAGGTGACCTCCGCATGCGGCCGCAGCGCCTCGCCGGTCCCGGCCTCGCGCACTCCGTCAGGCGTCGTCTTGATGCTGTTCCCGGACATGGCTCCCCCAAGTCGCAAGGTGTGCGGCCGACTCCCCGCATCCCGTCGGCCGCTTGCGAAATCAAGCCTGCACCACACCACTGACAATCACCGGAAAACCGCCACTGACCTGCCGTTTCAGCAATCCTCCGGGGCTGCTTCCGCACTGTTCCCAGGGCTGTTTCAACGCCGTCGACAGCGCCGTCGGCAGCACCGGCTCCAGCGCCGACTCCAGCGCCGCCGACGGCGGTTGTCAGTGGTCGGTCGTAGCGTCGAGAACATGAATCCGCAGGGGGAACGCTGGACGACGGATCAGGTGCTCGCGCTGGCGCCTGACGCGACATCACGCAAGGCGGGCGGCAAGCTCGCGGCGCCGGGACCGTGGTCGGAGACGGGCACGGCCGACGGCGCGCTGTGGGGCCAGTGCAAGGGCAGCGGCAGCAAGCCGTACCGCACGGTCGTCGACCTCAACGGTCCGGCGTTCCGGTGCAGTTGCCCGAGCCGCAAGTTCCCGTGCAAACACGCGCTGGGGCTGCTGCTGCTCTGGTCCGGCGACGACCGGGCGGTGGCAGATCACGAGCCACCGCAGTGGGCGGGCGAATGGCTGACCGGCCGCCGCGAGCGGGCCGGGCGGCCCGCGGACGCCCCGTCCGGCGGCGCCCCGTCGCGCGCGCCCGCCGACCCGGCGGCCGCCCAACGGCGGGCCGAGCGGCGGATGCAGCGGATCGGCGCCGGGGCCATGGAGCTGGAGCAGCGGCTGGAAGATCTGCTGCACTCCGGACTGGCCACGGCGGACCGTGACGGTTACGGCTCCTGGGACGAGACGGCCGCGCGCATGGTGGACGCCCAGGCCCCCGGACTCGCGGCGTACGTCCGTGAGCTGGGTTCCGTGGCGGCCGCCGGTACGGACTGGCCGGCCCGGCTCCTGGAGGAGTGCGCCCTGCTCCACCTCCTCGATCAGGGCTTCCTCGGGATCGCGCGGCTGCCGGCCCCGCTCGCGGCGACGGTCCGCTCCCGCGTCGGTCTGACCACGGAGGCCGCGGAACTGCTGACCGGCCCCGAGGCCGCACCGGTCCGCGACCGCTGGCTGGTGCTCGCCCAACAGGACCACGAGGACGGCAGACTGACCACCCGCAGGATCTATCTGCGGGGTGAGCGGACCGGCCGGATGGCGCTGCATCTCTCCTTCGGCGGCGCCAACCGCCCCCTGGACCTGGCCCTGCCGCCCGGCCTGGTGCTCGATGCGGACCTCGCCCACTACCCGGGCGCCCGCCCGCTGCGTGCCGCCCTGGGCGAGCGGCACGCCCCGGCGGCGCCCGGCCCGGTGCCCGCGGGCTGCGGTATCGACGCGGCCCTGGCCGCCTACGGCGACGCACTGCGCGACGACCCCTGGCTGGAGTCCTGGCCGGTGGTGCTCGCCGAGGTCACGGTGATACCGGGCCGCGCCGGTCATGGGTGGCAACTGGCCGACACGGACGGCGAGTCGGCGCTCCCGCTCGACCCGCGCTGCCTCGGGCGGGCGGGGCTGTGGCAGCTCGCCGCCATATCGGGCGGTCTCCCGGTCACGGTCTTCGGCGAATGCGGCCACCGCGGCTTCCTGCCGCTGACGGTCTGGGACCCCACACCGGTGTCCCTGTGATCCGCACCCGAACCGCCGCACGACGCACACACCCGCCCGAGCCCGCCCCGCTCCCGGCTCCGCCCGAACGGGAGGTGCCCCCGTCCCCGCCGCGCACGCGACCGCCCGAGCCCGCCCATCCCACCGGCCCGGCCTGCGCCCCACCCGATGCCTGGAGGAACCCCATGACGAGCCCCACGCCTTCGCCTACGCCCACGCCCACGGCCATGCCCATGCCCTCATCCGCACCCACACCCACACCCACACCCACACCCGCACCGGCACCGGCACCGGCACCGGCACCCGCGACGCCGCCCGCCTGGGCCGAGTTGGTCGGCGCCGCGCTGCTCGGGACGGAGCGGCGGTCGCCGCCGGTGGTGGTACGGGCCGGGCAGAACGGCGCGGCCGCCCTGCTGGACGCGGCCGCGGTGAGCACGGTGCGCCGCCGTGCCGCGCTGCGTCCCGCGCCGGCCGGTGAGCGGCCCGCCCCGGCCCCGGCCGACCCGCGGCCACCCCTGCCGCCCGCCGCGCGGCGCCGGCTGTCCCTGCTGCTCGCCGACCGCGGCGGCACCGGCGGCGGCAGCCGTCGCAGCACGTCCCCGGACCTCACCGAGCTGCTGCCCCAGTGGCTCACCGCCGCGGCCGCGCACGGCTACCGCGCCCCCGACGCGCTGCTGCCCGCGCTGCTCGACGCCGCCCGTGCCCGTACGGACCTGCGGCCCACGGCGCTCGCCCTGGCGGGCCCGCGCGCCCGGTGGCTCGCGCGGCTCAACGACGACTGGAAGTTCGCGCTCCGCGACACCGGCGGCCTGGCCTCGCTCCCCGGCGCACCCGAGGACGTACCACGGATCTGGGCGGAGGGGCTGTTCGCGGAGCGGTCCGCACTGCTCACCGCGGTGCGCCGCCGCGACCCGCGCGCCGGTCTCGAACTCCTCCGCACCACCTGGGCCACCGAACGGGCGGAGGACCGCCTGGTGTTCCTCGACGCGCTGCGTGACGGTCTCACGGCGGCCGACGAACCGTTCCTGGAACAGGCGCTCGCCGACCGCAGCCGCACCGTCCGCGCCACGGCCGCCGAACTTCTCGCCGGGCTGCCCGGTTCCGCGCTCGCGGCCCGGATGGCACAGCGCGCCCACGCCTGCGTCGGCCTCGACCGCCCGGCCGAGGCGGCCCCGGCCGGCACCGTACCCGCCGGCACCGCGCCCACCGGCACGGCCGCATCACCTGGGGCGGCCGGTCCGGCGATCTCCGTCGAGGCGCCGCACGAGTGCGATGCGCGGATGCAGCGGGACGGCGTGGTGCCCAGACCGCCGTCCGGACGCGGTGAACGGTCCTGGTGGCTGGGCCAGTTGGTGGCAGCGGCCCCGCTGGACGGCTGGCGGGAGCGGTTCGGGGGCCGCGCTCCGGCGGCGATCGTCGCCCTGCCGGTGGCCGACGACTGGCGTACGGAACTGCACGACGCCTGGTGCCGCGCCGCCGTGCGCCAGAGGGACGCCGACTGGGCGCGGGCGCTGCTCGGCGCGCCCACCGCGCCACCGCAGGGCACCGAAGCCGCACCGGCCGGCCCGGCACGGGACCTGGCGAAGCTGCTCACCGTCCTGCCGGCGGACGAACGGGCCCGGTGGGTCGCGGAGTTCATCGCCGCACACGGCCTCTCGGACGCGTTCCGGATGCTCGGTGTCTGCGCGGTCCCCTGGGCCGAGCCGCTGGGCCGGGCGGTCATCGACGCGCTGGACATCGCCCGGGACGCGGGCAGCTATCCCTGGAGCTTCAGCGGGGTGATGGGCCTGGCCGAACGCTGCCTCGACCCGGCCGCCGCGGACCGCCTCGACATGCTCACCACGCTCACCGACGACCCGGAGGACGCCGCACCGGGCTCCGTCGGCTACTGGTCCGAGACGTTCCAGCGCCTCGTCGCCACCCTGCGTCTCCGCGCCACCATGCTCACCGAACTCGCCCCGTCCCCCACCGCCCCCGCGCAACCCGACCGGCCCGGCCACCCCGCCACACCCGACCGGCCGACCGCCCCCGAGCCGGAGGGCCGTTGACCGCCTGGGCGGCGGCTCCCGTGTCCACGCCGGCACGGGGGCCGGCCGCTCGCCCCGGCACTCCCTCAGACCGACAGCGGCCGTACGTTCGCGGTCACCCACTCCACGATGGAGGTCGTCGTCGCACCCGGCGTGAAGATCTCCGCGACGCCCTGGGCCTTGAGCGGGGCGATATCCGCTTCGGGGATGATGCCGCCGCCGAAGACCTTGATGTCCGCCGCGTCGCGCTCCGCCAGCAGGGCGATCACCTTCGCGAACAGGGTGTTGTGGGCGCCGGAGAGAATGGAGAGCCCGATCGCGTCGGCGTCCTCCTGGATCGCCGTGTCGACGATCTGCTCCGGGGTCTGGTGCAGCCCGGTGTAGATGACCTCCATGCCCGCATCGCGCAGCGCCCGTGCGATCACCTTGGCGCCCCGGTCGTGGCCGTCCAGCCCCGGCTTGGCCACCACCACCCGGATCGGCCCCGACCTGCCCGCCGCGCCCTGGCTTCCCGCTTGCGCTCCGTCATGCCGAGCCACACTCATCACTGCCTCCAAGCCATGCACGGCACGCACAGAGCGGTGCCGCCGAGCCGACAATCGATCGCGCGACCGCGATCCGGCGGCCACGAGCGTGAACGAACGTTATCGCCAGCATCGCGCACCCAGCCGTTTCGTGACATGCAGGGAGGGGGAAATCACACACCGGGACACGTTCGCTACGCGCCGCGTTCCGCGGGTGGTGCCGCCGGAGCCGGGCGGCGGAGTGCTCGCGGGGCGGGCGTCAGGGGAGCCGCAGCCGGACCGCCGCGCCGTGCACCGCGCTGCTGGGCGCGTACGCACCACGGGCACCACATCTCGACGTCGCCGCTCACGGCTTCCCATGAGGGCATACGGGGGCCGAAGCCGCCTCCCGCATGCCGTTCGGGAGGTCGGCCCATGCAGGCCATGCCCTTTTTCCGCACCCGTTTCGGCAGCACGGCCGTGGAGTTGGCGGTCCTCGCCGGACATCTGCTGCTCTATCCGACCGGCATCACCCAGGAGCGGCACCTCCCGCACCCCGCCCCCGCCCTCCCCGCCGAGGACCGCGCGCAGCCGCCGGTCCTCCTGCTCCACGGCTTCATCGACAACCGTTCCGTCTTCGTGCTGCTGCGGCGCACCCTGCTCCGGCACGGCCGACGACATGTCGTAGCGCTCAACTTCTCCCCGCTGACCTGCGATCTCCGCGCGGCCGCCGAGCTGTTGAGCCGACATGTGGCGGAGGTCTGCGCGCGGACCGGGCACCGCCGGGTGGACATCGTGGGGCACAGCCTCGGCGGGCTCATCGCCCGCTATTACGTACAGCGGCTCGGCGGCGATGCCCGCGTCCGCACCGTCATCACGCTCGGCACCCCGCACTCCGGCACCCGCGTCGCCCCGCTGATGTCGGCGCACCCGCTCGTCCGGCAGTTGCGCCCGGATTCCGGTCTGATCGCGGAGTTGGCGGGTCCGGCCCCGCACTGCCGGACGCGTTTCGTCGCGTTCTGGAGCGAGGCGGACCAGGTGATGGTGCCGACCGGGACGGCGCGCATCGATCACCCGGACCTCCTCGCGTCCAATGTGCATATCGCCGGCGTCGGACATCTCGCGCTGCCGGTCAACGGCGCTGTCGCGGCCGGTATACGCGAGGCGCTTGCCTCGGCGGAGACGGCAGAGGCAAATGAGGCGGCAGAGGGAGCCGAGCACGTCATTTCGGTGGCCTGACCCCCACCTCCCACCCCACACCCCGGCGGCCGCGCATTTCCGAAGTGCCGGCAAGCATCGGGTAAGCAACGAACACGGAGCCCACAAGACTCTCCCGAGAGGCCGACGAGATATTTATGAGGTTTTTTCCGACGTACTCATGACGTACTCCCGGCGTCCCCCGAGACCCTTCCGGCGTTCCCCCAAGCCCCTCCCCCCACACACCCGGAATATCATCGAACAGTTTTCGAACGAGGCGCCAAGAACTCGCATCGTGCTGCCGAAAGGCGGCCAAATGCCCGGTCTCACCGAGCCCGAAACCTGCCGGAGATTGTCGGCGTCGTGTACCGCCGGGTACAGTCGCCGCTAATTCTCCTGATGCCGAGGCGAAAGAGAAGTTGGTGAACGACCGTCCCCCACCGGGAGCTCCGCTTCCGACCGGCTCCACTTCCGACGCCTCGTATGCGCAGTACCCGGCCTACGACTCCTACGGGCAGCAGCCGGCCACGCACGGCCATGCCGAGTACGGCAACGGCGACCCTCTCTTCGGTTCGTTCGACGGCACCGGCCGGAACGGCACGGGCGCGTACGACACGGCCCACTACGGCACGGGCGGTACGGACCCCATGGGCACCACCGGCGCCTACCCCGGAACCGCGTACGACACCGGCGCGTACGGCACGGGCGCGTATGCCACGAACGGCTATGCCGGGGGCGGTTACGCCACCACCACGTACGACACCGGCGGACAGCCGGGCGCCGCGGGCCACGGCTCCTACGACCCGTACGCCCACACCGCCTACGGGACACCCGCCTACGACAGTGCGCCCTACGACACCGGCGGCTGGCAGACCACCGGCCACCCCACCGACGGCTACTCCGGCGACGCGTACAGCTCCGGGAGCTACCCCACCGGCCCGTACGACACCGCGGGCTACGGGACCACCGGGGCCTACGGGACCGGGAACTACGCCGCCCCGGACCACCACGCCCCCGGCCATGACCACGGCACCGGCGGCTATCCGGCCGCCGCGGCCATGGAGTCCGGGAGCGCGGCCGGGAGTTACGAGGCCACCGCGGTGTGGGCCGTCGTGGACCGGGATCTGATCCCCGGCATCCCGGCGCAGCCCGGCCCGTCGCCGGACGACACCGTCCTGTGGGACACCACCACCTGGGACGAGCCGGGCCCGTACGGCACCGGCCGGTACGCGGCCGACCAGTTCGAGACCGTCACCCACGAGACCGTCTCCCCCCGGAGCACCGGCCGGCCGGCCGCCTCTCCCCAGCCCGCCGGACAGCCGCGCGAGGGACACGAGCCCGGCGCCGACGACGAGTTCCGCTCGCCTGCCGCCGCCCCGGACCTTCCCGACGCCGCCGACGTCGCCGATGCGATGACACAGGCCATGCCGATCGCCATCGCCGTGCCCGGCCCCGGTGGCACACCGACGGCCGCGCCGGACACCGACAAGGCGGCCCGTGGCCGCGGGCGCCGGCGTACGGTCAAGCGCTCGGCGCTGCTGACCGTCGCCGTTCCGTCGGTCGCCGCACTGGGGGTGTGCGCCGTGGCCGCCGCCTCCGTCTCCGGTCTCGGTGGGGACGACAAAGACGACAAGGGCGGTAGGAGCGGCACGACCACGCAGGCCGCGGCGGACCTCGCGTCCGTCAAGGCCGCCGCGGCCAACAGCAAGCTCGACACCCAGCTCGCCGGACTCAGCCACGGTGCCGACGACTTCGCCGACCGGGCCAGCCGTACCCAGGAGCGGATCGACCTCAAGGCGCGGCAGGTCGCGGAGAAGAAGCGCAAGCAGGAGGAGGCGGCCCGCAAGGAGGCCGCCCGCCCCAAGTTCGCCCTGCCGGTCGCGCAGCACGGGCTGAGCGCGCTCTTCGGCCAGGCCGGAGTCAACTGGATGTCCGTGCACACCGGGATCGACTTCCCGGTCGGCATGGGCACTCCCGTCATGGCCGCCACCGACGGCACCGTACGGACCCAGCAGAACTCCGCGTACGGCAACATGGCGATCGTGACGGCGCCCGACGGGACCGAGACCTGGTACTGCCACCTGAGCAGCACCAAGATCCGCTCCGGCTCGGTCAAGGCCGGTGACACGATCGCCTATTCGGGCAAGTCCGGGAACTCCACCGGGCCGCATATGCACTTCGAGGTGCGCCCCGGCGGCGACTCGCCGATCGACCCGCTGCCGTGGCTGCGCAACCACGGTCTCAACCCCAACTGACCGCCGGACGCACTCACCCGCTGACTGACCGCCGGACGCGCTCGGCTTCCGGCTTACCGCGGACGCACGGGCGCGCGGCGAGTGGCCGCCCAGGGCCGGGACGAGGTCCCGGCCCTTCACCTCCGGCCGGACGGCCGGGCGGGCCGCGCTACAGCTTCTCCACCGGTGCGTACCGCAGAAGCAGCCGCTTCGGCTTCTCGCCGCCGAAGTCGATGGTCGCCTCGGCGTTGTCCCCGCTGCCCTTGACCGCGACGACGGTGCCGAGGCCGAAGCTGTCGTGCGTGACGCGGTCCCCGGCGGTCAGCGAGACGACGGGGCGGTCCTTGGCGCGCCGGGTCGCGAAGCCGCTCGGCCCCTTCGCGCGGGCCGACGACAGGGTGGACCCGATACCGCCGCCGAGACCGCCGCCGCTCCCGCCGCCCGACGAGAGTCCGCCCATCGTGGCGGACGGCGTCGCGGGCCCGGTGCGCTTCCACTCCACGTACTGGTCCGGGATCTCCTCCAGGAACCGGGAGGGCGGGTTGTACGAGGGCTGGCCCCAGGCGCTGCGCATCGTCGCGCGGGTGAGGTAGAGCCGCTCACGGGCGCGGGTGATGCCCACATACGCCAGCCGGCGCTCCTCCTCCAGCTCCTTGGTCTGGCCCAGCGAGCGCATGTGCGGGAAGACGCCGTCCTCCAGGCCGGTGAGGAAGACGACCGGGAATTCCAGGCCCTTGGCGGTGTGCAGCGTCATGAGGGTGATCACGCCGCTGCCGTCCTCGTCCTCGTCCGGGATCTGGTCGGAGTCGGCGACCAGCGCGACCTGCTCCAGGAAGTCGGCGAGGGTGGCGGTGGGGGCGGCTCCCGGCCCGGCGGCCTCGGCGGGGTTCCCCTCGCCCCGGTCCTGCTCGAACTCCAGGGCCACGGCGGCCAGTTCCTGGAGGTTCTCGATCCGGGTCTCGTCCTGCGGGTCGGTGGAGGACTGGAGCTCGGCGAGGTAGCCGGTGCGCTCCAGTACCGCTTCCAGCACGGTCGCGGGACCGGCGCCGGACTCGACGATGGTGCGCAGTTCCTCCATCAGGACGTTGAACCGCTTGACGGCGTTGGCGGAGCGGGCGGCCATGCCGTACGCCTCGTCGACCCGGCGCAGCGCCTGCGGGAAGGTGATCTTCTCGCGCGCCGACAGGGCGTCGATCATCGCCTCGGCGCGGTCGCCGATGCCGCGCTTGGGGACGTTCAGGATGCGGCGCAGCGGGACGGTGTCCTCGGGGTTGGCGAGCACCCGCAGGTACGCGAGGATGTCGCGGACCTCCTTGCGCTCGTAGAAGCGCACGCCGCCGACGACCTTGTAGGGCAGCCCGACCCGGATGAAGATCTCTTCGAAGACACGGGACTGGGCGTTGGTGCGGTAGAAGACGGCGACGTCGCCTGCCTTGGCATCACCGGCGTCCGTCAGCCGGTCGATCTCGTCGGCGGCGAACTGCGCCTCGTCGTGCTCGGTGTCGGCGACGTAGCCGGTGATGCGGGGGCCGGCGCCGGCGTCCGTCCAGAGGTTCTTGGGGCGGCGGTTCTCGTTGCGCTCGATGACGGCGTTGGCGGCGCTGAGGATGGTCTGGCTGGAGCGGTAGTTCTGCTCCAGCAGGATGGTCGTGGCGTCCGGGTAGTCCTCCTCGAACTGGAGGATGTTGCGGATCGTGGCGCCGCGGAAGGCGTAGATCGACTGGTCGGCGTCGCCGACGACGCACAGTTCGGCGGCGGACTCGGCCGGGCCGACGAGTTCGCGTACGAGGGTGTACTGCGCGTGGTTGGTGTCCTGGTACTCGTCGACGAGGACGTGCCGGAAGCGGCGGCGGTAGTGGTCGGCGACGTCCGGGAACGCCTGGAGCAGGTGGACCGTCGTCATGATGATGTCGTCGAAGTCCAGGGCGTTGGCCTCGCGCAGCCGCGACTGGTACATCGCGTACGCCTGGGCCAGGGTCTTCTCGAAGCCGTCGGCGGCGGTGCCGGCGAAGTCCTCCTCGTCGATGAGCTCGTTCTTGAGGTTGGAGATCTTCGCGCTGAAGGACTTGGGCGGGAAGCGCTTGGGGTCCAGGTCGAGATCGCGGCAGACCAGGGCCATCAGGCGCTTGGAGTCGGCGGCGTCGTAGATCGAGAAGGAGGACGTGAAGCCGAGCTTCTTGGACTCGCGGCGCAGGATGCGGACGCACGCGCTGTGGAAGGTGGAGACCCACATGGCGTTGGCGCGCGGGCCGACCAGTTCCTCGACGCGCTCCTTCATCTCCCCCGCGGCCTTGTTGGTGAAGGTGATCGCGAGGATCTGGCCGGGGTGGACGCCGCGCGCGCCGAGCAGATGCGCGATGCGGTGGGTCAGCACCCGGGTCTTGCCGGAGCCGGCGCCGGCGACGATCAGCAGCGGGCCGCCGGTGTGCACCACGGCCGCTTTCTGTTCGTCGTTGAGCCCCTCCAGCAGCGCCGCCGGATCGACGGCGGGGCGGGCGGCGCCGTCGCGGTAGTAGGCGTCCCTGGGCGCGGGCGCGTCGAAGGCGCCGCCGAAGAGGTCGGCGGGGATCTCCTCCGGGGCCGGGCCGTGCTCGTCCTCGGGCGGCGGCGGGGGCTCCTCGCCCGAGGGGCCGAGGTCCGCCAGGAAGCTGTCGTCAAAGAGGCTGCTCATCGCCCACCGAGTCTAGGCCGCCCCACCGACAGTCCGCCCGGGAGTGGTCGAAGTCGGCCTCGGAGCGGCCGGCGGTCCGGGCCCGGCGCCCCGTGGCCGTCCGGTACGTGGCGGTCCGTCCCGCCATGGGGCCGTGGCGGGACGTCCCGCCACGGGGTGTGACGGCCTTCCCCCGCGGCCCGCGGCTCAGGTCCAGAGCACCGCGATGAAGATGTTGGTGACGGTGAGCAGACCGACGGTGCCGAAGAGCGGCTTGGCGATCTTCTGCTCGTCCCGCTTGACGTAGACCAGCGCCAGGATCACCACCAGCAGGGCCAGCTTGATGCCGATCTTGATGTTGTTGACGGTGTGGTCCTGGGACTGGTTGAGGCCGACCAGCACGATGCCGGTGACCAGCATCGTCAGCGCGCCGTGCAGCATCGCCGGCACGAAGCGGGCGCCGTCCCCGTTCATCGCCTTCATCTGGGTGAGGAAGCCGCCCAGGAGAGAGGCGATGCCGATGATGTGCAGCCCGACGAAGATATTGATTACTACGTCCATAGTGCTGGATCGTATCCGCCGCTTAGCACGCGACTTCGGGCAGGGCGCCCGCAATCGCCACTTCGGTCAGGACAGGCCGAATCCGGCGTCAGCGACGGCAGCACCCCGGTCATCCACGCGCCGGTGGCGGTCAGATGCGGACAGTGCCGGGCAAGTGGGTCCTCCGCCGTGACGCGCAGGCTTAGCGTCCTCCTCCAGGCGGTCGACTCCCCGCCGTCGCCGGCCTCCGCCCCGGCGGCCCGGCGGGGACGGAGACCGGCGACAGGAACGGTGGCGGCCCGCCCTCCCCGGTAACGGGCCGCCGCCGGACCACCCCGGATCACCGGGCCACGACGGCTCCTCCCCCGAGCCGCCGCGGCCCGGCCGCACCACCCGCACAGGCCGGATCACCCAGACCGCAAGGCCCGTAGGGAAGGAAGTGACGGCCCTCGTGGCGTCGCACCGCAAGCCCAAGCACCACCCCCGCACGTTCTCGTTCCTGCTCACCGACGGCGCCCCGCGCACCGCCCGGAAGGCCGGCATCGCCCGTACGGCCGCGACCCTGGCGCTCGCGGGCGTCGCCTCCGCCACCGCCTTCGACGCCCCGGCCGACGCCGCGCCCCGCCCGACCCCCGCCCAGGTCAAGGAACGGGTCGACGCGCTGTACCAGGAGGCCGAGGTGGCGACGGAGAAGTACGACGGCGCGAAGGAGCGGGCCGCGGCCGCGCACCAGGAGCTGAGCAGGTTGCAGGACGAGGCCGCCCGCCGGACCGAGCAGCTGAACGCCGCACGGAGCGAGCTGGGCACCCTGGCCGCCGGCCAGTACCGGTCCGGCGGTGTGCACCCCACCGTCCGGCTGCTGCTCTCCTCGGATCCACAGCGCTATCTGGACGGCGCCGCCGTCCTGGAGCGCGCGGGCAGCCACCAGGCGAACGCCATCGCCGGTTACGCCCGCCGGCTCGGCAGCGTCCAGCAGGTCCGCGAGCGGGCCGAGGACACCGCGGAACAGCTGCGGAGCACCGAGGTCACGCTGGCCCGGAACCGCGCCACGATCACCCGGAAGCTGGCCTCCGCCGAGCAGTTGCTGAACGAGCTGACCGCCGAGCAGCGGCAGCGGATGCGGCACGAGGACGGCTCCGACGGGCCCGGGTCCGCGGACCGGGCCGGCCGGTCGTCGTCCGCGCACACCTCCCACTCCGCACCGGCCGCGCCCAATCCCCGTGCCGCACAGGCCGTTTCCTTCGCGTACGCCGCGCTCGGCAAGCCGTACGTATGGGGCGCGACGGGCCCCGCCGCGTACGACTGCTCGGGGCTGACCCAGGCCGCCTGGAAGGCCGGCGGGGTCTCACTGCCCCGGACGACCTACACGCAGATCAGCTCCGGGCCGCGTATCGACAAGTCCCGGCTCGCCCCCGGGGACCTGGTGTTCTTCTTCTCCGGCATCAGCCATGTCGGGCTCTACATCGGCGACGGCAAGATGATCCACGCACCGCATCCGGGCGCACCGGTACGGATCGCGCCGATCAACCAGATGCCGTTCGCGGGAGCCACCCGGCCCGCGTAGCGGCAGTCGCCGGAGGGGCACGGCAACGGACCGGGCGGGAGCAGCGGACGGCACCCTCACCGCGCGTCGGCGCGCCGCGCCCCGGCGCCCGGCAGCCAGCTGTCCGGCCGCCAACTGTCCAGGTAATCCGGTCGCTTGCCCGTTCGGTGTGCCTTACGCTCGGCGGCGTGAGCGCTCCTCCCGTCGCCGTGGGCGGCTCCCGCGCAGAACTGCCGGCCGTCGTACGCGCCTGGGTCGACGGCTGGGCGCGCTCGCGGGGTACGGACGCGCCGCGGGACGTGCCGGGCGGGTTCCGGATCGAGGTCGGGCTGCCGGACCACCGCGCGCGGTACGTCCTGCCGGCCGCGGATGCGGCCGTGCTGCGCGACCTCGTCGGTGCCATCGACACCCCGGGCCTCTGGATCAAGGTCTGCGCACCGCGCGAGGCGCTCGAACCGGCCCTGACCCCCGCTTGGCGGATCAGCGAACCGCAGTACCTGATGGTGTCCGCCCTGGCACCGGTGCCGCCGGCCACCCCGCCGCCCGGCTACACCCTCGACCTCACCGACCACGACGGCATCATCGACGCCCGCGTCCTGTTCTCCGGTTCCGGTTCCGGTGACGCCGTCCCCGCCGCGAGCGGCCGCGCCGCCCTCACCACCGAGGCGCCGGGCACCGCCGCGGACGCCGCCCCGGCCCCGCCGGGCGCCGCCGCCGTCTTCGACATGATCGGCACCGAAGCCGCGCACCGCCGCCGCGGCCTGGGCCGCTTCCTGATGGCGTCCCTGGCCCACCGCGCGGCCGAACTCGGCGCCGGGCAGGGCGTGCTGGTCGCCGGCCCCGACGGCCGGGCGCTCTACGAAGCCCTGGGCTGGCGGCTCCGCGCCCCGGTCACGGCCGCCGTCTTCACGGCGTGAGCTGCTGCCCCAGCCACCGGGAGATCTCCGGTACCTGGTTCCGCCACACCGAGGTCGCATGGCCGCCGGCCCCCGACGAGATCTTTGTGACGGTCACCGTCGTCGGCTTCTTCGCGAGTTGCTTGAGCCCGATACCGGCCTCGTAGCCGTCGCCCGCCGCGCCCGACACGTACAGCGCCAGCCGCGGCGGCTTCCCGTTCGCGTTGGCGGTCTTCAGGATGTGCATCGGGTTCGACTCGGTGCGCAGCTTCGGGTCCTTGCCCGCGAGCGAGTCCTTCTCTATCGCCGGGTCGTTGTAGCCGGACATGGCGACGGCGGCGCGGTAGCGGTCGGGGTGGGACAGTGCGAGCTTCGCGGCACAGTGGGCGCCCGCCGAATAGCCCGCGAGGGCCCAGGAGTCCGGCGTGTCGCCGGCCCGGAAGTTGTCGATGACCATCTGGCGCACATCGACCGTCAGCCAGCTGTCGGCGTTGACCTTCCCCGGGATGTTGACGCACCCGGTGTCGGCGTTGGTGAGCACGTTGGTGCGCGGCGCGACGATGATGAACGGCTTGATCTCGCCGCTCTGCATCAACGGCTGGAGCTGCTTGCCCGCGTCCAGCGAGCCCAGCCAGGACTTCGACGAACCGGGGTAGCCGGGCAGCACCTCGACCACCGGGAACTTCTTGTCCTTGTACGCGGGCTCGTTGTACTGCGGCGGCAGCCACACATACACCTCGCCGCTGACCCCCGAGATCTTGCCGCTGAGGTCGGTCATCTGGACGCCCGGCCCCACCACCGGATCGTCCGCCGGCCGGAACTTCTGGAGCTCCTTGGGCTCGTCCTTGACCTGCCGGCCGCCCATTCCGTCCGGGCCGAGGTCCCTGGCCGCCTCGATGTGGCTGCCGGTGCCGAGCAGATCGTCCCAGGTGTCGTAGAGATTGTTCGCGTTGTTGACCGCGACGAAGACCACCGTGATGGCCGTGAACTGCGCGAGCAGCAGCATCGCCAGCCGGCCGAGACCGCGCAGCACGGGCGGCCCCGCCATCCGGCTCCAGAGCGCGAACGGCAGCACGACGGCGACTATCAGCAGCGCGATCGAGGTGAGGAAGAAGGGCGTGCCCGTCAGGCTCATCGGGATCTCGCTTCCAGGACAGGTGCCGAAGGACGTGGGATGGTTCGGTCCGCGCCTTCGGCGACTGGCCTCTCCGCGCCCTTAGATGGCGATCGGCGTCGTCCTGGTTGCCCGTGGTTGCCCCTTCTTTACCTGTGACTTCCGACCGGTCTTCACCTGCGGCTCCGGTCCGGGTCATGGCCCGCTCAACCGGCACCTGCCGCCCGTGGGCCGCCGGGGAGGACCGGCTCGGCGGCCCCGCCGCGGCGGGCGGGGCGCCGGGGGTCAGACCAGCCGACGGGCCGTCGCCCACCGCGTCAGTTCATGGCGGTTGGAGAGCTGGAGCTTGCGCAGCACCGCCGAGACGTGCGATTCGACCGTCTTGACGGAGATGAACAGCTGCTTGGCGATCTCCTTGTAGGCGTACCCGCGCGCGATCAGCCGCAGGACCTCGCGCTCGCGCTGGGTGAGGCGGTCCATGTCCTCGTCGGCCGGCGGGGCGTCCGTGGAGGCGAAGGCGTCCAGGACGAAACCGGCCAGCCGCGGCGAGAAGACCGCGTCGCCGTCGGAGACCCGGAAGATGGCGTCGACCAGGTCGGTGCCGGTGATGGTCTTGGTGACATAGCCGCGGGCGCCGCCGCGGATGACACCGATGACGTCCTCGGCGGCGTCGGAGACGGAGAGCGCCAGGAAGCGGACGGGGCGGTCCGCGTCGGCCATCATCGAGGCGCTGCGGCGCAGCACCTCGACACCGCCGCCCCCGGGGAGGTGGACGTCCAGGAGGACGACCTCGGGGCGGGTGGCGGCGATGACCGTGAGCGCCTGGTCGACGTCGGCGGCCTCGCCGACCACCTCGACACCGGTGCGCCCGGTCTCGCCGATCTCGGCCTGGACGCCCGTACGGAACATCCGGTGGTCGTCGACCAGCACGACCCGTACGGTCCGTCCCCCGTCCGTACCGCTTCCGGCACCGTCCTGCTGTGCGCCGTGCTGTGCGCCGTCGCTGCTCATCTCGTCCGTCCGTCCCTCGGTGTCTGCGCCGACATCATCCCGTGCCCCGCTCCGCCATGTCTCCACCGGTCCGTGCCGCGGCCCGCCCGGCGCCGCCCGTCAGCCCGCCCTGCGGCGCGGCCCTCGCCGGATACACCGGACAGGGCGGCGGCCGCGCCGGCCGGTCATTCCGTGCGCTCCATTTCCAGCTCGACGACGGTGCCGCCGTCGGGGGCGGAGCGCAGCCGGGCGGTGCCGCCGTTGCGCTCCATCCGGCCGATGATGGATTCCCGTACGCCCATCCGGTCCTCGGGGACCGCGTCCAGGTCGAATCCGGGGCCGTGGTCGCGCACCGAGACGAAGACCGTACGGCCCTCCACCTCGGCGAACACCTGCACGGCGCCGCCCTCGCCACCGTACTTGGCGGCGTTGACCATCGCCTCGCGGGCGGCCTGCATCTGCGCGCCGAGCGCCTCGTCCAGCGGGCAGTCGCCGACGACCACGACCTCGATGGGGACGCCGTGATGGTCCTCGACCTCGGCGGCCGCCGCGCGGACCGCCTCCGCCAGGGTGTCCGGCTGCTCGTCCTCGTCCTTGCCGCGGCCCTCGGGTTTGTAGAGCCAGGCGCGCAGCTCGCGCTCCTGGGCGCGGGCGAGCCGGGCGACCTCGCGGGGGTCGTCGGCGTTGCGCTGGATCAGGGTGAGGGTGTGCAGAACGGAGTCGTGGACATGGGCGGCGACCTCGGCGCGCTCCTGGGCGCGGATACGCATCAGCCGTTCCTCGGAGAGGTCCTGGGTGATCCGTACCAGATAGGGGCCGGCCAGCAGCGCGATACCGACGATGACGGCGAGCGACGCTTGCAGCACCGAGCCGAGATGCCGCACCGAGCCCTGGAGCACGACGATGCCGGTGACCCCGGCGCCGACCAGCACCACCCCGACCGCGCCGCGCAGCACCGGCAGCAGGTCCTTGCGGCGGCCGAGCTCCAGCCACTGGGCGCGGCGGGCGTTGTCGGCCTGACGCCACACCACGGCGACACCGGCGGCGATCAGCAGCACCGGCCAGAGATAGCCGTTGGCCTGGCCGAGCTGGAATCTGGAGGCGACGATCGCGGCGCCGATCAGCAGCGCGATCAGCGCGAAGAGCTGTCCCTTCTCGGGCTTGCGGCCCAGCAGCCGCCGCTTGTCGTCGGGCGATGCGGCGCGCTTGTCCTCGACTCCGCCGACGCCGAGCGGAACGAAGAACCAGAAGGCGGCGTAGAGCAGCGCGCCCATGCCCTCGGCCATGAAGAGGGCCACGAACACGACCCGGACCCAGGAGACCGGCAGCCCGAGGTGTCCGGCGAGGCCGCGCGCGACGCCACCGAGCATCCGGCCGTCGGCGCTGCGGTAGAGCTTGCGCACGGGCGGATCGTCAGGGGCTGGTGCCGCGTCGTAGATCGTCTCGGCGCGGGGCGGCGCGGTGGTCATGTCCCCGATCGTCACATGCGGCCGGGGCCCGTCGCATCAGGGGCGACCCTGAGGACGCCCCTGACCTTGCGCCGGACGGCTTCCGGGGCGCGGCCGGTCCGCCGACGGCGCCCCGGATACCCGCCACGGGCGCCGACGGGCTCCGACGGCACGCCTCAGCTCGTCGGCACCGTCTTGCGGAACCCGTCCTTCACCTGCGAGAAGATCTCTTCGGACTTCTTCCATGTCGCACTCGGCGCGGACACGTAAATCGCGTACTCCTTGCCGCCCTCGTGGCCGAACCCGAGGTCGATGCCCCGGTACTCGCGGGACTTGCCCTGGAAGGTGAACTCCCAGATCGCGGCGGGTTCGCCCTGGAAGACGGTGTCCTGGAGCCGCAGCCGCTTGTACGCCGGGTAGCGCTCCTTGAGGTCGGTCTCGACCTCCTTGAAGTGCTGCACCTGGTCCGCCGTGGCGAAGTCCAGGACGTTGATCGTCAGCTCTGCGATCTCCGCGTCCGAGCTGTAGGTGACCTGCCGGCCGCTGTCCTTGACCTCCCGCTTCCAGCCGTCGGGCACCGGGAAGGAGATGCCGAGCGTCGGCTCCTCGGCGAGGTGGTAGCCCCTGGGGAGGGGCGGCGGCGGTCCGACGCTGTTCCGCGGGACGCCGGGCGGCGACGGGGTGGCCTTGCCGCTGCCCTTGCCGTTGTCGCCGGTGGCGCTGCCGTTCGCCGCTTCGTTGGACACGTCGGAGCCGTCGCGCTGCATCGTGTACCAGACCACGCCCGCACCGCTTCCGGCGGCCAGTACCCCGACGACACCCCAGACCATGGCCCTGCGGCCACGGCGCTTACCGGGCGGCAGGGCCGCGGGCAGCGCACCCGTACGGTCGGCGGTGGCGGACTCCGCGACGCTCCCCGCCGTGACCGCCGTCGGAGCGGTCACGGCCCCGGTGGCCGCGCCCGTTCCCGTACCGGTGGTGGCCTCCCGGCCCGCGCCCGCCCCGGTACCGGCCGCCGTCCCCGTACGCGTACCGGCGTCCGGTGCGGTCTGCTGCGCGTCCGGGCGCGGTACCGGGCGGGTGGCCGTCTCGGGTGCCGTGGGCTGCTCCGGCCGGCCGCGGCCCACCGTCCCCAGTGCCAGCGTCGGCCAGCCCATCAGCGCGGTGTCCGCCTCCGCCTCGGCCGCCCGCAGCGCCTGTTCGACGACCTCGGCCGTCGGCCGGTCCGCCGGCTCCTTGGCGAGCAGCGCCTCGATGAGCGGGGCCAGCGACCCGGCCTTGAGCGGCGGCTCCAGCGGGTCCATGGCGATCGCGTACGCCGTCTCGACGGCCGTGTTCTTCCGGAACGGGGGCCGCCCCTCGACCGCCTGATAGAGCGTCGCGCCCAGCGCCCACAGGTCCGAGGCGGGTCCGGGGGTGCCGCCCTTGACCCGTTCCGGCGCCAAGTAGTCGATGGAGCCCACCAGCTCGCCGGTCTTGGTGAGCGTGGAGGTACCGGTGGCGACCGCGATCCCGAAGTCGGTCAGCACCACCCGGCCGTCGTCACCGAGCAGCACATTGCCCGGTTTGACGTCGCGGTGCAGCACACCCGCGGAGTGCGCGGCCCGCAGCGCCGCGATCATGCCGCGCCCGATCCGGGCGGCCTCCCGTGGCAGCACCGAACGGTCGGCCCGCGCCGCTGCCTTGATGGCGTCGCCCAGCGTCGTGGACGGGACGTACTCCATGACGATGCACGGCAGCCCCTCGTCGTCCACGACATCGTGCACGCCCACCACATTGGGGTGGTTGATACGTGCCGCGGCCTGCGCTTCCCGGGTGGTGCGCTCATAGCGCGTGGCGAGTTCGTCCGGCTGCAACTGGGGTGACACATGCAGTCGTTTGACCGCGACCTGACGGCCGAGCACCTCGTCACGGGCCCGCCAGACGGTGCCCATACCGCCCTGGCCGATCCGTTCCAGCAGGCGATATCGCCTGGCGACCAGTCGTCCTTCGTCCACCGACGCCGCCTCCGTCACCGCACGCCCCTCCGGAAACCCGTACGTATTCAGTGCGTAACGATAGTCGCCGAACCCGCCGGATCGGCCGTCGGCCACCGCTCGCCGTCACACCGCTCCCTGGTCGGCGGCCCGGCTCGGGGCGGGCTGTCGGCGGGACACGGGGCGTTATGTGAACCCGCGGGGGATATGGGGACACAGCGGGGGCGGCGGTGGCCGTGCGAAACGGTTCGCGGAACCCGGAGGGCGGGACGTGGTCCGAGGACGGGCAGGAGCGGGTGGCCGGGCGTTTCGGGGGCGGATGGGCGGGCGTATCGGCGATCTCAGTGGGTTCGGTGGGCTCGATGGGCTCGGTGGGCTCGGTGGTCCCAGCGGCGAGCCTGGGTGTCAGGGCCCGGCCGAGGCGTCGGGGCCAAGATGCCGGGGCCGGGGCCAGGGTCTGGGCCTGGGCCTGGGCCTGGGCGGGCCCAGCTGTCGGTGCGGGCCCGAGGGGCCGAGGGCCGGGGCCGAGGGCCGGGGCCGAGGCGTCGGGGCCAAGATGCCTGGGCCAGGGCCAGGCGTCGGAGGCCCTGAGCCTGGGCGGGCCCAGCTGTCGGTGCGGGCCCGAGGGCCCGAGGGGCCTGGGCAGGCCCGAGGAATCTGACGCCGGTGGCGGCGCCGCCCGCCCCTCGGTCCTGGCCCCCACCCCTTACCCCTTACCCCCCAGCCCGGATCTCAGGGATCTGCCAGGGTTTCCACGGATTCCGGGATTCCGCCGCGCTTGTCACCATGGGTCCATGAACGATGCAGCCCACGCCGAGGACCCGGCGCCCGCCGATGCCGCCGGTCCCACCCCGCCGCAGTCACCGCTGCCGCCGCTGCGCCGCAGCCGGCGGCAGAAGGTGGTCGCCGGGGTCTGCGGCGGGCTCGGCCGGCAGTGGGATCTCGATCCGGTGATCTTCCGGATCGTGCTGGCCGTCCTCGCCGTGGGCGGCCTCGGCTTCATCGCCTACGGCTTCGCCTGGCTGATCATCCCCATGGACGGCGAGGAGGAGAACGAGGGCCGCAGGCTGCTCTCCGGCCGCGTCGAGGGCTCCGCGCTGACGGCCCTGCTCCTCGCGCTCATCGGCTGCGGCCTGTTCCTGACGACGGTCGGCAAGGGCAGCGCCATGTCCTTCGCGATCATGCTGTCGCTGACCGTGGGCGGTTCCGCCTACTGGTCGCGCCGACGCCGCCAGGCGGAGGCCGACGGCCTGGAGACGATGGACGCCGCCACGGCCCAGGCCGTCGCCGACGCCCCGCCCGAGACCAAGGCACCCCCCACGCCGAACAGCCCCTCCTGGTGGCGCGACCCCCGCTCCAAGGAGGCGATGGCCGCCAACGCCTATCTGTGGGGGCCCGAGAGCACCCCCCTCGACATCACCTACACGTTCGAACACGGCGCCGGACAGCCCGGCCGCCCCGCCGAGCGCGGCGAGCGCGGCGCTCCGCCCGGCGCGGGCCGGCCTCCGCACCCCGCCGGCGCGCCGCGCAGGGTGGCACGGGCCGGCCGCCCGATCGGCGGCTGGACGTTCCTGCTGGCCCTGCTCACCGGAACCGCCACCGCCCTCGCCGTCGCCCGGTACGCCGGCCCCACGGTGTCCTTGCAGGCCGGGCTGGCAGGTGCGCTGGTCGTCCTCGGCCTGGGCCTGGTGCTCAGCACCTGGTTCGGCCGGACGGGCGGCGGCACGGTCTTCATGGTCGCCCTGACGTCCCTGCTGCTCGCGGGCGCGACGGTGCTCCCCGACAACCTCACCACCCACTGGCAGTACCGCTCCTGGACCCCGACCAGCCTCGCCGCCGTCCAGCAGCGGTACGACGTCGGCTCCGGGGAAGGCACTCTGGATCTCGGCTCGCTGGCCATCAAGGACGGCCGTACGGTCCGCACCAGCGCGGAAGTGGGCGCCGGCCGACTGAAGGTGACGCTGCCGCCAGGGGTCACCATCAAGCTGCGGACCTCCATCGGCCTCGGCGACATCCAGATGCCCAACGAGGCGTACGACAACGTGGACTTCACCGCGGGCAGCCGGCAGCGGACGGTCACCCTGCCGCCCGACGGCCTCGCGAAGGGCGAGAAACCACGCGGCTCCCTGGACCTGACCCTCAAGGTCGGCGTCGGCCAGATCGAGATCCAGCGCGCCACTTCCGGCTCCCCGGGCACCTCGTCCGCCCCGGCCTCCCCGTCCGCCACGCCCAGCGGTCCGGCCGGTACCCCCTCGACGGCCCCGACCCCCCAGGGAGCCCCTTCATGAAGCGCCACCCCTTCGAACCGGCCCGGCTGATCTCCGGCCTCACGGCCATCGTCGTCGGCACCGGCTACGCCCTCGACGCCCTCGGCATCTGGCGTGCGCCCGGCCACTGGCTGCTGCTCGCCGTCCCCGTCGGTCTGCTGCTCTCCGGCATCACCGCCGCCGTCTGGGCGACCGTCCGCCACCACCGCCCGCAGCGCACCTGACGTGTCCTGAGTTCCCTGCCGCGCCCCGGACGCCTCTCGCCCCCGCGGCCCCGCCACAACGCCCGCGCCGCGGCGGCGGGACGGCAACGGCAGGACGGCGGCGGCACAGGGCGAGCAAACCCCTGAGGCAGGCCCCGTAGCCCCTCAGGCAGGCCCCTGCCCTCGGACGGCGCCCGCGCCCAGGCGGGTCCCGGTCCCGGCCTGCTGCCCGCCCTCCCGCCAGGTGCCCGCCACCGGCGACGTCCTCACCGGCCTCACTCCTGCACGTCGATCGGATAGGCGGCCGTCTCCACCCCCGCGGCCGTGACCACCCGTACCTCGACCCGCCCCGGCTCCACATCCACCGGTACCGGCACGGTCAGGACCCCGTCCGTCGGATTGGCGAAGCCGCCCGCCACGGGGACCAGGGGCACCGGGACATGCACCGCGCCGATGCGTACGACGGTCCTGGCGAGCCGGTCCGGTGTGCCGGCGCCCGGCGGGAGAAAGCCGGTGCCGCGGATCTCGATGTCGTCGCCGGTACGGATCGGCGCGGCGAGATCGCCCAGTTCCCGGGCGCGGACCACCGACAGGATGACCGGACGGCCGCCCTCCGCCGCCTTCCCGGCCAGATAGACCGCCCCGGAGAGAGCCACCAGCACCACCAGCCCCCATGACACAGCGGGCAGTTGAGTGGGCCGGACGGCCAGCCGCACCAGTGCGAAGACCACCACGACCGCGTTCACCAGCACGTACTGCGCGTCCGTGAGGCTGGCGCGCCCCGCATCGTCCGCCAGCAGGTCCACCGCCCCCGGACGTTCCGCGGGCACCTTCTGCAACCGTCCCGCCCGGATCCGGACAGCCACCACCCGGCGCGCCACCACCGCCACCCCGCTCACGATGAACAGCACCGCCAACAGCGTCTGGGCCTGGGGAAGTTCGAGGCCGACGAGAAGATGGTTCCGGGTACGTCCGCCGGTCGCGGCGGCCAGCTGGACGGCCGCCATCAGCACCGCGTACAGCGCCACGGCCACCCAGACCGCCGCGACCACGCGCGAGGTGGACAGCCGCCGGTCCTCGCCGGTCAGTGGCGCCAGCACCCCGCCGTGCTCGCGGTGCCACCAGGCCACCGCCGTCAGACCGAGCGCCGCCACGACGGCCGCGGCGAGACCCGCCGTACGCGCCACCGTCCAGCCCGCGCCGATGGCGGTCAGCGCCTGTCCCAGCAGCAGCACCGCGACCCCGGCCCACACCGCCGGCAGGGTGCGCCGCCGCACGGTCACCAGCCAGGCGGTCCGCTCGACGGCACCCCGCTCGGCCAATGCCCGTGCGGAGAGTGTCAGTTCATCGGAAACCCACTGCCGGGCGGCCCCGGCGGAGTGCGCGAGCCCGGCCGGCACTCCGCGCCCCGCCGCGAACTCCTCGCGTAGCGCGACGAACGCGGCGACCGCCCGCCGGTGCCCCTCGCGGGTGCCGTGCGGGCACCGTCCGCACAGACACGCGCCGCCCTCGCCGCCCGCCGCGCCGCCCCCCGGCTCGCCCGTCCCGGCCACCCTGCCTGCCGCATCAACCGACACGTCCGCTACCGCCCCGCCGCCACTCGTCGTCAACTTATCTTCTTTGCGGGCGAATTGTGCCTCACACAGCGGCCTCACCCCCTAAACGTCCTGCTGACAGGGGGTACGGGCGGCCGCGATCGGTTGACCTGGCAACCCCGCGCCGCGAACCCGTACACGCACACCGCAACGGCAACCGCCCACCGGACCGAACCGCTTCCCACATTCGGGGGAACCGGCCGCGCGGCGCGGCTGACCGGCACCCCCGCGGCACAGGATCTCGGCGTGAGTGGAAGACACACATCGATACACACATCGATACGCGCATCGACGCGTGCGACGACGCCCGCAGCACCCTCCGCATCGACACCCGTGTCGGCGCCCATGTCCGCGCCCGCGTCGGCATCCGCATCACCGCGCGCACCGATCCGCGCACCGATGCCCGCAGCCCGCCGCGCACCCCTCCGGATACCCCTACGCCCGCCGCGCCGGCTGGGGTCGGCGCTCGCGGTCGCCGCGTGCCTCGCGCTCATCGCGCTCGCCGAGGTCGCCGCGCCGGGCCGGGCAGCGTCAGCGGTGGCGGCGGCGTACGCGGGACGGACCGGAGGCGACAACTGCGCCTTCGCCGGGCGGGGTTCGCCGCCCGTGCCGCCGACCGGGTTCCCCCTGCCGCACGGCTGGCACTTCCCCTGTACGAAACCGGACCCCACCCCCACCTGGCAGCCCTCACCGCCGCCGCCCGCTCCCCCGCCGCGCCCGGCCCCCACCCACGCGCCCCGGCCGACGCCGCACGCCCCACCGCCACCACCGGACCGCCCCCTCCACCCCGCGCCCGCGCCCCCGCGGCCGAGCCCGCGCGCCGCCGCGCCATCCCGCACCCCTCGCCCGCCGGAATCCGCCCCCGCGCCCACTTCGAAGCCCGCTCCCACCCCCGTCCACCCGCTCCCGGACCGCTACGCGCCGGTGACCCGTCAGCCGCACGCCGGGCACTCCATGGTGACCACGACCTTGCTGATCACCACCCCGGCCATCCTGGCCGCCGCCGCCCTGCGCCCCCGTTCGCGTTCCTCGTCCGGCGCCGCCGGACGCCGTTCCCCGTAGGAGGTCCTCATGTCGCAATGGCTGGTACTGGGCATCGCCATAGCCTCGGTCTGCGGTGTCGTCCTGCTCATCATGGTGCTCAAGCAGCGCCGGATCGGCGACGACGACGATCCGTCCGACACCCCCGATGTCATCGAGTACATGACGATGATGGTCGGGGTGGTGTACGCGATCGTCCTCGGCCTCGCCATCGCCGGTGTCTGGGAGGCCCGGGGCACCGCGGAGGACACCGTGCGGACCGAGGCGCAGTCCCTGCACGAGATCAGCGCACGGGCCCGCGCGTACCCACCGGCGGTACGCGATCACCTCCGCGCGGACGTCGACGCCTACGTCTCGTACGTGGTGCGCGAGGAATGGCCGGCGATGGCCGACCGGGAAGAGGTCACCCAGCGCGGCACGGACCTGCTGGCGCAGGTACGGGCCGATGTCACCGACTACCACCCGCGCAACGACTTCGAGGCGCGTTCCTACCAGCCCCTCACGGATCAGCTCGCGGTGGCCGACGGGGCCCGTACCTACCGCGCCGACAACGCCGGTTCGACGCTGCCCGGTGTGGTCTGGTTCGGGCTGATCACCGGTGCCGTGATCACCATCGGTCTCATCTTCGCCCTCCAGATCCGCCGCTCCGGAACGGAGTTGCTGATGGCCGCGGTCTTCAGCACCCTGATCGCCTTGCTGCTCTTCCTGGTGTGGGACTTCGACGCCCCGTTCACCCGGGGGCTCTCCGCGGGCCCCGAATCCTTCACCGGCCTCTTCCCTCATCTCTGAGGCCGTGCCGCCGTCCATGAGGCCGTCGCGCTTCCCGTAGCGGCGGGGAGCGTGCGGTGAGCACCCGCCGTCGGCCGGTCCGTACCGTCGGCCGGCGGCGTACACCGGCCCCTGGCCCGATCCTCGTCGCCGGGGCGGGGCAGGGGCCGGAACGCCGGGTCCGCCCCCGCTAGTCGAAGAGATCCGGCTCGCTCCGGGCGATGTGCTGGTACAGCGGCTGGTAGTTGATCCACGCCACCAGGTCGCTGCCGAGCTGCTCGCGGGTACGGACGGCGTCGTGGTGGCCGATCGGCACCGGACTGCCCGCGGCCCTGGCGGTCAGCTGCACCTGGCAGGACCGCTCCATCGCGATGAACCACCAGGCCGCCGCGTCCACCGAATCGCCGACCGTCAACAGCCCGTGGTTGCGCAGGATCACGGCCTTGTGCGGCCCGAGCGCGGCCGCTATCCGGCGCCCCTCCTCCTCGTCCACGACGACGCCCGTGTACCGGTCGTAGAGCACATGCGCTTCGTAGAAGGCACAGGCGTCCTGGGTGATCGGGTCCAGCAGTTCCCCGAGGGAGGAGAGCGCCCGCCCGTAGGTGGAGTGGCTGTGGACCGCGGCGACGGCGTCCGGGCGGGCCCGGTGGACCTGCGCGTGGATCACGAACGCCGCCTGGTTGACGTGGTGGCGGCCCTCGACGACCTTTCCGTCGTGGTTGACCAGGATCAGTTCGCTCACCGTGATGTGCCGGAAGGCCATCCCGAAGGGGTTGACCCAGAAGCAGTCGGTGAACTCCGGGTCCCGGACGGTGACATGGCCCGCGACGCCCTCCTCGAAGCCCAGCCGGCCGAACAGGCGCAGCGCCGCGGCCAGGCGTTCCTTGCGGTACTGCCGCTCGCCCTCGACGGTCGCGTGGCGCGGCGGCATCGCGAACCGCAGCTGCTCGATGGGCACGGGCGTCGGTTCGGGCATCTCGGCTCTCCTCCTGGCAGTACGGCACGGCCTGGCCGTACGGGTCGCGGCCGCGGCACGGCCGACCCCCGGCCGGCTCGCGGCTGACTCACCGCGCTCGGGGCGGAAGCTATCCCCCACCGCGCGAGGAGGCCAGAACTCCGGCAGGCCCGGATGGCGGCGGGCCCGGACAGCGGCCCGGCCGACCGTCCCCGCAGGCCCCCGCCGGGCCCGTACGGCCCGGTCCAACTGAGCCGTACGGGCGGTGCCGCGCCTACGACACCAGCCGGGCGCCCGGTTCCCGGCGCCACACCGAGCCGCGGCGCTCGTGCTCCAGGATCCCTTCCAGTTCCACCGCGAGGTCGGCGCCGAGTTCGCGCTGGACCATCCAGAGGGCCAGGTCGATCCCCGAGGTGATCCCTCCGGAGGTGACGAGGTCCCCGTCGTCCACCACGCGGGCGTCGCGCAACAGCGCGCCCTGGGCCCGCAGGGTGTCCTTGACCTTGTGGTGGGTGGTGCAGGGGCGGCCCCGGGTGAGGCCGGCCGCGGACAGCAGCAGGGCGCCGGTGCACACCCCGGCCAGGGTCAGCCCGGGGCGGCGGGCGGCCGTCAGGGCCCGGGGCAGGGCGCCCCGGCGGATCTCCCGCAGCACTCCCGGGCCGCCCTTGCCGTCACCGCCGCCCCCGGGCACCACGAGGATGTCGGCCGAGCCCGGCGACCAGCCGTGGCCGACGGCGATCCGGGTCCCGTAGACGGCCGTCACCGTCCGGGGCCCGTCGAGGGTGACATAGCGCGTCTCGACGGCGCCGCCGAACCGCTGCGCCCCCGAGAAGACCTCGTACGGGCCGATGAAGTCCTGTTCCTCCACGCCGTCGAAGAGCAGGACCTGTACGCGCAGCGGTCCGCGCCGGGGCCCGCCCGTCCCGCCCGTGACACCGGCCCGGGGTGCCGGCCGGCCGGCCGCGGCGGCGCTGCCCGCGGTCCCGAACGCTCCCGCCACCGCGACCGCCGGTGCCGACCTCAGAATGTCCCTGCGACGCACTGTTCCTCCTCGTCCCCCTCTGTCCTTGCCGGATCAGCCTCGCTCCCGGCCACGGTCCGCCGAAAGTGGCACGCATGCCGCCGTGCGATAGGTTCTGGCCATGCACACCGTCGCCGTCCTCGCCCCCGACGGCGTGTCCGGATTCGACCTCTCCGCGGCCTGCCAGGTGTTCGCCAGCGCCCGGCTGCCCGATGGTTCGGCGGCCTACGAGGTCAGGGTGTGCGCGACGGGCGACGCCACCTCCTACGCGGCCGGTGTCCCCTGCTACCGGCTGCAAGCGCCGTACGGTATCGCCGACGCCGCCGACGCGGACACGATCGTCGTCCCGGGGATCGGGGACACCGCCGCCGAGCCGCCCGCCGAACTGCTCGCCCTGCTGCGCGCGGCCGCCGGGCGCGGGGCGCGGGTGGTCTCGATCTGCACCGGGGCCTTCGTCCTGGCCGCGGCGGGGCTGCTGGACGGACTGCGCGCGACGACCCACTGGGCCCTGGCCGGCCGGCTGGCCGAGCGGTACCCGCGGATCGTGGTGGACCCCTCGGTGCTGTTCGTGGACAACGGCCGGCTGCTCACCGCGGCGGGCGCCGCCGCGGGGCTGGACATGTGCCTGCACCTCGTCCGCGCGGACCACGGCGCGCGGGTCGCCGCCGAGACCGCGCGCCTGGTGGTCATGCCGCTGCAACGCGGCGGCGGCCAGGCCCAGTTCATCGCGCACGCGATGCCGGAGGACGGGGACGCGGGCGCGAGCCTGCAACCGGTCCTGGAGTGGATGCAGCGCAATGTGCACCGCGCGCTCACCCTGGACGAGATCGCCCACCAGGCGCACCTGAGCGTACGCAGCCTCAACCGGCGGTTCCGCGCGCAGACCGGCACCACGCCCATGCAGTGGTTCCTGCGCGCCCGGATCCACCACGCCCGCGCGCTGCTGGAGTCCACCGACCTCCCGGTCGAGCAGGTCGCCGCGGCGTCCGGCTTCCGGTCGCCGGTGACCCTGCGGCTGCACTTCCGGCGCCAGGTGGGGACGAGCCCGGTGGGGTACCGGACGGCGTTCCGGCCCCTGGCCCACCCGGCCGCCCGGCCGCAGCCCGCCTGACGGATCTCCCCCACCCGCCACGGCATACGCCGACGCCGCCGCTCAGCGGGTGAGCGACGGCGTCGGCGGGGCGGGCGGGGTACCGGTCAGGTCACTCCCACTCGATGGTGCCCGGCGGCTTGCTGGTGACGTCGAGGACGACGCGGTTGACGTCGGCGACCTCGTTGGTGATGCGGGTGGAGATGCGGGCCAGCACGTCGTACGGCATCCGCGTCCAGTCCGCGGTCATCGCGTCCTCGGAGGAGACCGGCCGCAGCACGATCGGGTGGCCGTAGGTGCGGCCGTCGCCCTGGACGCCGACCGAGCGGACGTCGGCGAGCAGCACGACCGGGCACTGCCAGATCTCGCGGTCGAGTCCGGCGGCGGTGAGCTCCTCGCGGGCGATGGCGTCGGCCTCGCGGAGCAGGTCCAGGCGCTCCTTGGTGACCTCGCCGACGATCCGGATGCCCAGGCCGGGGCCGGGGAACGGCTGCCGCTGGACGATGGCGTCCGGCAGGCCCAGCTCGGTGCCGACCATCCGGACCTCGTCCTTGAAGAGCTGCCGCAGCGGCTCGACGAGCTCGAACTCGATGTCGTCCGGCAGGCCGCCCACGTTGTGGTGCGACTTGATGTTGGCGGTGCCGGTGCCGCCGCCGGACTCGACGATGTCCGGGTAGAGGGTGCCCTGGACGAGGAACGCCACCGATTCGCCGCTGGCACCGGCCTCGGCGACGAGCTCGGCCTGCGCCTGCTCGAAGACGCGGATGAACTCGCGCCCGATGATCTTCCGCTTCTCCTCGGGGTCGGACACCCCGGCGAGGGCGGTCAGGAAGCGCTCCTCGGCGTCGACGACCTTCAGCTGGACGCCGGTGGCGGCCACGAAGTCCTTCTCGACCTGCTCGGACTCGCCCTTGCGCTGGAGGCCGTGGTCGACGTAGACGCAGGTCAGCTGATCGCCGATGGCCTTCTGGACGATCGCGGCGGCCACCGAGGAGTCCACGCCGCCGGACAGCCCGCAGATGGCCCGCTTGCTGCCGACCTGCTTGCGGATCGCGGCGACCTGCTCCTCGACCACGTTGTGGGTGGTCCAGTCCGGCTCGATGCCCGCGCCGCGGTAGAGGAAGTGCTCCAGGACCTGCTGGCCGTGGGTGGAGTGCAGCACCTCGGGGTGGTACTGGACGCCGTAGAGCTTCTTCGCGTCGTTCTCGAAGGCGGCGACGGGCACGACGTCCGTGGACGCGGTGACCGTGAAGCCCTCGGGGGCGGCGGAGCAGGCGTCGCCGTGCGACATCCACACCGACTGCTCGGCCGGGGTGCCCTCGAAGAGCGTGGAGGACGGGCGGGAGACGGTCAGCGGGGTGCGGCCGTACTCGCGGGCCCCGTTGTCGTCGACGACGCCACCGAGGGTGGTCGCCATGAGCTGGAAGCCGTAGCACATGCCGAAGACCGGGACACCGGCCTCGAACAGCGCACGGTCGACGCTGGGGGCGCCGTCGGCGTAGACCGACGAGGGGCCGCCGGAGAGAATGATCGCCTTCGGGTTCTTGGCGAGCATGTCGGCCACCGGCATGGTGGACGGCACGATCTCGCTGTAAACCCGTGCCTCGCGGACGCGGCGGGCGATGAGCTGGGCGTACTGCGCGCCGAAGTCGACTACGAGGACGACGTCCGGGGCGGCGGCAGGGGGTCCTGATGGCACTTCGGCGGCCTTCCGGCGGTGTGACAAGGGGTTGGACTTTCAATTCTAACGGGCTCATACTGAGCCTCATGTCCCAGCAGATGACCTTCGTCTTTACCTATGGCACCGGCCCGTCCGGCTGCCATGGTCGTTCTGCTTGATCCACTGACAGGCAACTTCCCAGGCGCCCCGGGCCGACAAGGCCCGGGGCGTCTGCGTGTGCCGGGCCGGGTCCTCGGCTCCGGGGCCACCACCCCAGGAGACACGGATATGAGCACCGACACCACGGCAGCGGTCACCGGCACGACGACGGCCGGCGCGGGCCCCGCCCCCGACACCGGGGCGCGGACCCCCGAGGCCGCCGGCGTGATCACCGACGCCCGCGGCCGGATCGATGATCTCGACGGCCGGATCATCGCCCTCGTACAGGAACGGATGGGCGTCTCGGCCGTCATCCAGCGCGAGCGCATCGCCTCCGGCGGGCGCCGGGTGAACCTCTCCCGCGAGATGGAGGTCCTGGCCCACTACCGCGACCGGCTGGGCAAGCCGGGCACCGCGCTGGCGATGACCCTGCTGGAGCTCTCCCGCGGCCGGATCTGAGCGTTCGGCGCGGGCCGGCACGGGGGCCGGGGCACGGCGCGGCCGCCGCATCTGAGTTCGGGTCCGCTCTCACCCGTACGGCGCGTGACCGGCCGCCGAGAGGCTTCGTTGTTCCCGGTGCCACGTCAGCCAGGCGCGGCCAGTGGGACTACGCGTAGACGCCGCCCCTCGGGCGGAAAGCCGGAGCGATGAGACGCCGACCGCTTGCCGCGGTCCGTGTCGTGGGACCTCGTTCCGGTGCGGTGGCCGGTCAGCAGGGGACAGCAGCCCGGTCACATCCGAGTGGGGTGGTCGGTCCTGGGGACGCCCGGGGCCGACCGCATCCGGTCGGAACGGTTGCGCCCGGTGAGGCGCGTCCAGGACGATGCTCGACGAACCACCTGCCGTGCTGCGGTACGGACCGTGGCGCTGCCGCGGGCCCGTCCGGCGCCCTTCCACCGTCCGGCACCACCTCCAGCACCACCCCAGAGCCAGCGGCGCCACCCCCCGGCGCTGCCCGTCGGTACCGGCGACGCCCTGACGCCGGCACCGAAAGCCAAGGGCCCCGTGGCCGGCCGCGAACCCCCCTCGCGGACGGCGTCCCGGGGCCCTTCGCTCTGTCCCGGACCGCGACCCACGGACCGCGACCCACGGACGGCGTCCCGGGGCCACGACCGCCCGTCCACCCTCAGGACGCCTCGGGCGTCTCGTCGTCCGCGGCCTTTCCCGCCCCGTCCGCCGGCCGTTTCGGCGGCACCGGCGGTACGGCCAGGAACGGCAGGTTCAGGGCGCCGAACGCCTTCTCGGGGACGGCGGGGCGGACCGGCGCGACCGGCGCCAGCCGCCGGTACGGCCGGCCCGGGGCGGGGCGGGGGTCCCGTTCGCCCTTGTTGGGCCAGAGCGACATCGCGCGCTCGGCCTGGGCGGTGATCGTCAGGGACGGGTTGACGCCGAGGTTGGCGGAGACCGCGGAACCGTCGACGACCGAGATGCCCGGGTGGCCGTAGAGGCGGTGGTAGGGGTCGATGACGCCGTGGTCCGCGTCCTCGCCGATCGGGCAGCCGCCCAGGAAGTGCGCGGTCAGCGGCGTACCCATCAGCTCGCCGATGTTGCTGCCCGCGAAGCCGTTGATCTCCCGGGCGATGAGGGTGGCCGCCGCGGTGGCCTCGGGGATCTGCTTCGGGTTGGGCGCGCCGTGGCCCTGGCGGGCGGTGAGCAGGCCCTTCCCGATGCCGCCCGGTTTGCGGTACGTCGTCAGGGAGTTGTCCAGTGACTGCATCACCAGGCCGATGATGGTGCGCTCGGACCAGCGGCGGTTGGAGAGCGAACGGAGCAGCAGCGCGGGGTGCCGGGCGCAGTTGGCCAGCCAGGCGGCGGCGCGTGGGGCCCGGGAGCCGGCCGGCACCTGGAGGATGGACAGGGCACCCATCGCGTTCGATCCCCGGCCGTAACGGACCGGTTCGATATGGGTGTCGGCGTCGGGGTGGATGGACGAGGTGATCGCGACGCCGCGGGTGAAGTCGGGCCGTGTGCCGTGTGCCGTGCGGTAGCGGCGGTTGTCGGTCTGCGCGCCCACCAGCGCCTCGGAGTTCGTCCGGGTCAGCTCGCCCAGTCTGGCGGAGATGCCGGGCAGCAGGCCGCTGTCCCGCATCTTGTGCAGCAGGGTCTGGGTGCCGTACGTACCGGCCGCGATGACGACCCGGCGGGCGGTGAACGTACGGCCGCGGCCCTTGCGTCTGTTGTCGGTGGGGAGGGTGGCGACGGCGAAGCCGCCCCGTGAGTCCTCGGTGACGGTGACGGCGGAGGTCATCGGGTGGACGACCGCGCCGGCCTGCTGGGCGAGGTACAGGTAGTTCTCGTTGAGGGTGTTCTTGGCGCCGTGCCGGCAGCCGGTCATGCACTCGCCGCACTCCGTGCACGCGGAGCGGGCGGGGCCCTTTCCGCCGAAGTAGGGATCGGGGACCTCGGTGCCCGGCGCGGTCCGCGCGGTCCCGGTCTCCTCCCCGCTGACGGCGTCCCGGCCGTCGCCGAAGAAGACGCCGACCGGGGCGAGGTGGAAGGAGTCGCCGACGCCCATCGTGTCGGCCGCGGCCTTGAGGTGGACGTCGGAGGGCGTCATCGTCGGGTTGAGGCGGACCCCGAGCATCCGCCGGGCCTGGTCGTAGTAGGGCGCCAGCTCGGCCTGCCAGTCGGTGATGTGGCCCCACTGGCGGTCCTCGAAGAACTGCCGCGGGGGGACATAGAGGGTGTTGGCGTAGTTGAGCGAACCGCCGCCGACACCGGCGCCCGCGAGCACCATCACATTGCCGAGCAGATGGACGCGCTGGATGCCGTAGCAGCCGAGCGCGGGGGCCCAGAGGTAGTTGCGGAGGTCCCAGGAGTTCTTGGGGAGCGTCTGCCGGGTGAACCGCCGGCCGGCTTCGAGGACGCCGACGCGGTAGCCCTTCTCGGTCAGCCGCAGCGCGGAGACGGCCCCGCCGAAGCCGGAGCCGATGACGAGGACGTCGTAGTCGTATCCGGGGTGTCCGCCGGACCGGGCGGGTTCCTCGGATACGGCGTGGCCGGTGTGGCTGCCGTCGCTGCCGTCGCTGTCGGAGCCGCCGTCGGCGTACCCGTCGGCGCCGGTTTCGTTCGGGTCCGCCGCCCGGGTCCGGGCAGAGTGGTCCTGGGGCACTGGCTCTCCTGGGTTTCTGGTGGGCGGGGGCCCGGCCGCGCCGGGGGCCCGGCGGGCGGGCCCCGTGGCGTCCCTCAGCGCAGCCGCAGGGCCTTCAGCGCGCGCAGGCTGCGGGACATGAACCGGGCGTACTGCTCGTCCGTCATCCCGAGCGACGGCCCGAGCGGCAGCACCCGCTGCTGGGCGACGGTCTGCGCCTCCGTGTACTTGAGGATGCCCTCGGAGCCGTGCCGGCGGCCCAGCCCCGAATCGCCCATCCCGCCCATCGGCGACTGGACGCTGCCGTAGCCCGCGGCGTATGCCTCGTTGACGTTGACGGTGCCGGTGCGCAGCCGGGCGGCGACCGCGTGGCCGCGGCGGCCGTCCTTGGTCCAGACGCTGGCGTTCAGGCCGTACGGCGTGGCGTTGGCGAGCGCGACCGCCTCGTCCTCGTCGCCGAAGCGGTAGACGGAGACGACCGGGCCGAAGGTCTCCTCCTCGCAGACGGCCATCGGCGCCCGTACGCCGTCGAGGATCGTCGGCTCGTAGAACAGCGGGCCGATGTCGGGGCGGGGGCGGCCGCCGGCGATCAGCTCGGCGCCCTGGGCGACGGCCTCCTCGACATGGCGGGTGACGGTCTCCAGCTGGCGCTCGCCGGCCAGGGAGCCCATCTCGGCGCCGTAGGCGAGGGCGGTGCCCAGCCGCATCGCCCTGGTGCGGGCGGCGAAGCGCCGGACGAAGTCGTCGGCGATGGACTCGTGGACGTACAGCCGCTCGATGGAGATGCACAGCTGGCCCGCGGAGGAGAAGCAGCCGCGCACCGCGCCGGCCGCGGCCTTCTCCACATCGGCGTCGTGCAGCACCAGCATGGCGTTCTTGCCGCCGAGTTCGAGGGAGACGCCGACCAGCCGGGCGGCGGCGCCCTGGGCGACCTCGCGGCCCGTACGGGTCGAGCCGGTGAAGGAGACGTAGTCGGCGTGCCCGACGACGGCCGGGCCGATGACCGGGCCCTCGCCGATCACGACCTGCCAGACGTCCTCCGGCAGCCCGGCCTCGATGAGCTGCTCACGGGCCCAGAGCGCGGTCAGCGCGGTCTCCGTGTCGGGCTTCATGACGACGGCGTTGCCCGCGGCGAAGGCCGGCAGCGCGTCGCCGACGGAGAGTTCGAAGGGGTAGTTCCAGGGGGCGATCTGGCCGACGACGCCGCGCGGCTGGCGCAGCTCGGTGACCTTGGTCAGGGTCGGGACGACACCGGTGTGGCTCCTGGGCCTGAGGTACGCGGGTGCCTTGCGGCCGTAGTGGCGGGCGGCGACGGCGACCGCCTGCACCTCTTCGTGGGCGTGCAGCCGCGCCTTGCCGGTCTCCAGCTGGATCAGGTCGAGCACCTCGGCCTGGCGGCGGAGCACCAGGTCGTGGAAGCGGAGCAGGACGGCGGCGCGCCGCTTGACCGGCACCTGGGCCCAGCGCCGCTGGGCGGCACGGGCCCGTTCGAAGGCGGTGGCGACATCCGCGGGGGTGGACTCCGGCAGGTCGGCGAGCTTCTCCCCGGTGAACGGGGTGTGGTTGGCGGTGCGGCCACTGCCGACCACGCCGCGGGTGAGCCGGGCGGCCACCTCGGGGGTCACCACGTCCGCGGCGGTACGGGTGCCCGCCGCGGTGGGCGCGACCGGGTTGCCGTCGGCGGGCGCGGGGGCGGTCGCCGGGGCCGCGGGGGCCTCGTCGACGGGGGCGGCGGCTGTTCCGGTGTCCTGCGAGTCCGTCATGTCGGCGAGGGTATTCCTCCCCGCGCGCTTTGTGTACCAGGGAGTAACGAGTTTTCGCGCGGGCCGCGGCATCGCGCCAGTGGCCGCTGGCCGTAAGGGGCCTGGTCAGCGCGGATGGCGTGGCGCGCGGCTCCGCGCTCAGCGGTCCGTGCCCGCGTACGCGTCCTCGCCCGGGTCCTCGTACGCGTCCGGGTCCGCCGCCCGGAAGGTGCCGAGTGCGGTGGCGAAGTGGCGTCTGGACTCGGCGAGTTGGCCGACGGGCGCCGAGACCCATACGTCGATCATCCGGCCGTCCTGGTCCCAGCTGAGGTCGTAGGTGTGGCGCGGGCCGCCGTCCTCGGGGCCGCCGTCCCAGGAGAACTCCCAGAGCGCGGCCGGATGTCCGTGGTGGGTGGTCCCGGTGACCCGGCCGGCGTGGTAGCCGGGGTAGCTGCCGGGGCCCTGTGCGTGCGCCGCGCGCATCGCGCCGAGCGGTCCGTCCGGTGCCGGCCGCTGGAGGTGGATGCCGAGCCGGAAGCGCCGGCCCGCCGAGTAGTAGTAGATCCGCGGCTTCTCGTAGGAGCGGGTGAACCCGTCCGGTACGGCGAGCGCGAAACCGGCCGGGTCGCGGACGATGCCGTAGCCGGCGGGGGCATCGGCGGTGTCGCCCGGGGCGGCGGGGACGGCGGTGACGGCGGTGCCGGGTGCGCCCTCCGGGTGCCGGGCGCCGGGGGCGGCGTGCCGGGGCCGGATGTCCTGGGTGGGATGCGGGTCCGGCGCCGGCCGGTACCGGCCGGTTCCGGCGTCCCTGCCGTCCGTGCCGTCCCCGGTGTCCCCGCCGTCCGCACCGTTCCGGTTCATGATCAGTACCGCGATGCCCGCCCCGGCGCCCCCGAGCACGAGCACCGCCAGCACGATGAGCAGGACGGTGCGGATACGGCCGGTGTGCGGGCGGGCGGCGGCGGCCAGCGCGCGGTCGTCCAGTGCGTCCGGGATCGGGACGCCGGGGGTCCGGCCGCCCGCCCGGCCCGCGGTGCGGCCGCCGCGGCCGAAGGACGGCCGGCCGTGGGCGCGGCCGTACGGAGTGTGGCCGGCCGGCCCGGGTCCTGGTGCGCCGCCCGCTGCCGGGACCCGGCCGTCGGCCGGGTCCTCACCGGTCGGATGCCCGCTCGGCAGCCCGTCGCCGGGTCCGTCGTGGAGCGGGGCGTGGGTGGCGGGGCGGTCCGCCTCGGGGCGGTGGGCGGCCGCCCCTCCGCCGGCGCCGTCCGTCCGGGAGTCGCCCGGCCCGTGCCCCGCCGCCTCGCGTTCCGGGGCGCGGCCCGAATGGAGATAGCCGCGCAGCAGCCGTTCGGTCTCGCCGACGCCGAGCCGTCGCAGCGGATCGCGCTCCAGCAGGCCGCCGACGACGGCGAGCAACGGGCGGGCCGCCTCCGGGAGTTCGATCGTGTCGTGGATGACGGCGTTCAGGATGCCGCCCAACGAATCGCGGCGGAAGGGCGATTCGCCACTGAGGGCGGTACAGAGCAGCACCCCGAGCGACCACAGGTCCGTTTCGGGGCCGGCGCCCTGGCCCGCCATCCGCTCCGGCGCGGTGTACTCGGGCGAGCCGACGAACCCGCCGGTCTCGGTGAGCGTGCTGACGCCGGGGACCTTGGCGATGCCGAAGTCGGTGAGCACGACCCGGCCGGTGCCCGCCTCCATCAGGACGTTGGCGGGCTTGAGATCGCGGTGCAGCACCCCGCGCGCGTGCGCCGCCCGCAGCGCGCCCAGCAGCGCCACCCCGATCCGGGCCGCCTCGCGCGGGGCGACGGGACCGCCGCCGTTGAGCCGGTCGGCGAGCGAGGGGCCCTCCACCAGCTCCATCACGATCCACGGCCGGCCGTCCTGTTCGACCACGTCGTGTACGACGATCACGTTCGGATGTTTGATCCGGGCGACCGTGCGCGCCTCGCGCATCGTGCGCTCGCGCTGCACCTGCTGCGCGGGCTCGCCCGGGTCGTCGTCCAAGTGCAGTTCCTTCACCGCCACTTGACGACCCAGCAGCTGGTCGGAGGCCCGCCAGACCGTGCCCATACCGCCACGGCCCAGCCGTACTCCCAGGCGATAGCGGCCCGCGATCAGCCGGCCTTCGCCCCCGAAGCTCCCCATGGGCCCATCTTGCCGCACCGTCACCGCACCGGCAGTGGCGGCGCCCCGCACACCCGCCCCCGTGTCGCCCGCCCGCCGCGCCGGCCGCCGCCCCGCCCCGGCGCCCGAGCCCGACGGCACACGGGCCAGGGCCCCGGCCGCACGGGAGCCGAACCCCCCGCGACAGGCGGCGCACACCCCCGGCGCACCGGGCGCGCCGCCGACACACGGGGTGGAACCTCCGTCGGCCCGCGGGCCGTCCTTGACACAGTGAAGCTGCCGTACCGGACCGGCCGGTGCGGCAGCCGGCGCGGGCGGAGCGGGGGGTCGGCCATGGTGATGCAGGACGGCGGAGCGGTGGACGTACGGCCGGACCCCGACCCCGGCCGGGCCGCCCAGGAGCACAGCGGCGGGTATCTCGCGGCCGGTCTCTGCCTGGCTCTGTGCGGTGGTGCGCTGGCGGCGTGGACGGTCTATGACACCGTCCAACGGGGCGCCGGCGCCGGTGATTTCGTCGAGAGCCTGTTCAACCCGGGCGCGTTCGCGGCGACGCAGGTGGTCGGCCCCGGCGAGTGGGCGTTCGCCGTGGCACTCCTGGTCGTGGCGGTGCTGCTGCTGGCGCAGCGGCGGGTGGCGCGGACCGCCGCGCTGCTGTGCGGGTTCGTGCTGCTGGCCGCCGCGCTGCGCGAGGGCGTGGGCCTGCTGGAGCCCGCCTACCGCGCTCAGTACAGCTCCGACCCGCGGGGCGGCTGGGCGCTCGCCACCCATGGGCTCGGTCTGGTGACGGCACTGGTGGTACCGGCCGCGCTGTTCCCGGCCACCGAGCGCCGCGGCCGCGCCCCGGGCCGCGCGCGCGAGGGCGGCGTCCGGACCGGCACCGGTTCCCGCCCCGGTCCGGACGCCCGCACCGGTCTCGCCCCCGGCGGCTGGTGGCGCCGCCCGTCCCGGATCTGCGGGGTGCTCTTCCTGGTCCTGGGGGTGGCGCGGCTCGCCTGGACCGCCTGGGACCTGATGTCCGGCAGGCTGGCCGCGGCGCGCTATCTGCGCGGGGTGATCGACGCCGCCGTCCCCGGCGATCTCCGGCTGGCCGCCACCGCCGGGTTCACGACCGTGGGAACGGTGATCGCGCTGCTGCTGCTCGGGGGGCTGGCGTTCCGCGGCCGGCGCGATGTGCGGGGCGCGCTGCTGGTGTGCGCGGCGGTGCAGCTGTATCTGACCGTCCGGGGGGTGGTGTGGCTGACGGTGTCGGGCTTCTTCAACCACGCCTTCGACACGGTGACGGGCGCACTGTCGATGGCGCTGACGGCGTACGCCCTGGCGGCGACGACCTCGGTGGTGGTGCTGGCCACCGGCCGCGTCTGGGGGCCGTACGGCGGGGTCCGCCCGGAGGCGTGCCGCGCGGCGCCGGACGGGCGATACGGGGAACGGTAGACGGCCGGATGCGCCACATGGCGCATGCGTGGCGCCACACATGCTTGCAGTGGCGCCACCGTGGTGCCATGATGGCGTTATGGACCTCACCCCGTACGTCGACAACCTCCGGCACGAACTCGCGGTCGCCGCGGACGCCGGCGGCGACGAAGCCCGCGCGCTGGCCGAACGGCTCACCGCCCCCCTGGAGTCGGCCGCCCGGCTCACCCTGCTGAACGTGCTCTCCGCCGCCATGGGCGAAGTCACCCGCGACCTGGCACCGGGCTCGGTCGACGTACGGCTGCGCGGCCTCGACCCCGAGTTCGCAGTGACCCCGCCACCGGCTTCGGAACCGTACGAGGGAGCCGGGGAGCGCGAGAGCGCGCCGAGCGGCGTACGGGCGTCCGCGCCGCCCGCCCCCGCGGAGGGCGACGAGGGCGGTACGGCGCGGATCAACTTCCGCCTTCCCGCCCACCTCAAGACCCGGGTCGAGGACGCCGCGGGCCAAGAAGGGCTGTCGGTCAACGCCTGGCTGGTGCGGGCCGTCGCCACCGCCCTGGAACCGGGCGGGCGCGACCACCCCACGGGCCGCAGCCGCCACGGGGGCCAGCAGGGCTTCACGGGGTGGGTCCGCTAGCCGGCACCGGCGTACCGCGCACCACCTCCCCCGCACCCCCTTCACCCCCCTGCACCCCCCTTCACTTCTTCACTCCTTTCACCCGCCCGACCGGCGGGAACACCCACCACAGCCATGAGGACGGGACAGCCATGCCTGCTTTCGACACTCCCGAACCGATCTCCGTCATCCTCGAATTCGACATCGGGACCGCCCGCATCACCGCGGGCAGCCGCACGGACACGGTCGTCGAGGTCCTGCCGGCCGACGACACCATGGACGCCGACGTGCGGGCCGCGCAGCAGACCAAAGTCACCTGCTCGGACGGCACATTGGTGGTCAAGGGGCCCAAGAAGCGCTCCCCGTTCGGCCGGAGCGGCTCGCTGGACGTGCGCATCGAGTTGCCGGCCGGCTCGGACGTCCAGGGCACCTCGCCCATCGCGGACTTCCTCTGCACGGGCCGCCTCGGGAGCTGCCGGCTCAAGACCTCGGTCGGCGACATCCAGGTCGACCAGGCGGCGGCCGTGCATCTGAAGACCGATCACGGCGATATCCGCCTGGACCACGCGGCGGGGGACGCCGAGATCACCGGGGCGGGCCGGATCGACGCCGGCCTGTTCGCGGGCGCGGCGACGGTCAAGAACAGCAACGGCGAGATCACGCTCGCCGAGGTCACCGGCGACCTGCGGGCGAACGCGGCCAACGGCCGGATCTCCGTCGGCATCGCGCACGCCGGCGTCGAGGCCAAGGCCGCCAACGGCGGCATCCGGATCGGCGAAGTGGCGCGCGGCCAGATCGTGCTCCAGACCGCCGTCGGTGATCTGGAGGTCGGCATCCGGGAGTCCAGCGCCGCCTGGCTCGACGTACACACCCGCCTCGGCGGTGTGCGCAACACCCTCGAACCGTCCGAGGGCCCCGAGAAGTCCGACGAGACCGTCGAGGTACGCGCCCGCACCGGGCTCGGCGACATCGTGATCCACCGCTCCTGACCGGCCACCCCACCGCAGCGACAGGAAGAGACACGACTGCCATGACCGCCACGACGACCGGCCCGACCACACCGACCGCGGCCGCCACGGCCACCCGCCCCCCGGCGATCACCGCCACCGGGCTGGCCAAGTCCTACGGCGACAAGGTGGTGCTCGACGGTATCGACCTGCACATCCCCGAGGGCACCGTCTTCGCCCTGCTCGGGCCCAACGGCGCGGGCAAGACCACCACCGTGCAGATCCTCTCCACGCTCATCCCCGCGACCGCCGGCGAGGCGCGCGTCGCGGGCCACGACCTCACCCGGGACGCCGATGCCGTCCGCGCCGCGATCGGCGTCACCGGCCAGTTCTCGGCGGTGGACAACCTGCTCACCGCCAGGGAGAACCTGCACCTCATGGCGGACCTGCACCATCTGGACCGCCGCGAAGGCCGGCGGCGCGCCACCGACCTGCTGCGCCGTTTCGATCTGACCGAGGCCGCGGCCAAGCCCGTCGTCACCTTCTCCGGCGGAATGCGGCGCAAGCTCGACCTCGCGATGACCCTGGTCGGCGATCCGCGCGTCATCTTCCTCGACGAGCCGACCACCGGCCTCGACCCGCGCAGCCGCCGCACCATGTGGGAGATCATCCGCGGCCTGGTCACCGACGACGGCGTCACGATCTTCCTGACGACCCAGTACCTGGAGGAGGCCGACCAGCTCGCCGACCGTATCGCCGTGCTGGACCACGGGAAGCTGGTCGCCGAAGGCACCGCGGCAGAGCTGAAGCGCCGTATCCCCGGCAGCCACCTCCGCCTTCAGTTCGCCGATGCGGACGGGCTCGCGGCGGCCGCCGCGCTCTTCGGCACCGGCACCCGCGACAGCGAGGCGCTCGCCCTGCACCTCCCCGGCGACGGCAGCATCCCCGCCCTGCGCGCCGTCCTCGACGCCCTCGACACCGCGGCGGTCCGGGCCGAGTCGCTCACCGTGCACACCCCTGATCTCGACGACGTCTTCCTCACCCTGACCGGGCAGCCCCGGCCCGGCCACCCGGCCGGGGCACCGGACTCGTCGAACTCGTCGAACTCGTCGAACTCGTCGAAGGAGAACGCGCGATGACCACCCTGTCCTACGCCGTCAGCGATTCGGCGACGATGCTGCGGCGCAACCTGAAGCACGCGCTGCGCTACCCCTCGATGACGGTCTCGGTCGTCGCGATGCCCGTCTTGATGCTGCTTCTGTTCAACTACGTCTTCGGCGGCGCCCTGGGGACCGGTATCGGCGGGGCGGCCAAGGGCGGCGCCGGTTATATCGACTACGTCGCCCCCGGCATCATCCTGATGGCCGCGACCTCCGGCGCCGTGTCCATCGCGGTCGGCGTCTGCGTCGACAAGACCGAAGGCATCGTCAACCGGTTCCGCACGATGGCGATCTCCCGCGCCTCCTTCCTGACCGGGCATGTCGTCGGCGGCGTGATACAGACGATGGTCAGCATCTCGTTCGTCATCGGCGTCGCGCTCCTCATGGGCTTCCGGCCCGATGCCACGCCCGTCGAGTGGCTCGCGGCCCTCGGCCTCCTCGCCCTGCTGACCCTGGCGCTCACCTGGCTGTCGGCGGCGATCGGCCTGGTGGCCAAGACCCCCGAGACCGCCAGCAACATCCCCATGCCGCTGACGTTCCTCCCCTTCCTCGGAAGCGCCATCGTCCCCCCGGAGTCCATGCCCACCGGGCTCCGCTGGTTCGCCGAGTACCAGCCCTTCACCCCGGTCATCGAGACCCTGCGGGGCCTGCTGACGGGCACCGCGATCGGCAACAGCGCGCTCATCGCCGTCGCCTGGTGCGCCGGCCTCACCCTGGTCGGCTACCTGTGGGCGCGGGCGGTCTTCCGCCGCGGCGCCACACGCTAGTGCCCTGACCGGCGATGTCTGCCCCGTGCGGAGCATCGTCCGGTGCGTGCGATCGCAAGGCAGCCAAAAAAGCCCTGGTAGCGGAGCTGCCAGGGCTTTTGGCCGACGCGGCGAGCGTGCCTGCTGGGCGGCGCGACGGGGCAGAGCTTGCCGGGCGGGGCACTGGACCGGGACGGCCCGGCGGAACCTGTCCGGCCCGGCTGTCGGAGCGGACCCACGGCGGCCGTCGCGTGCACTGCGCGGCGGCCCTCGTCCGGTGGGGCGGCGCGAACGCACCCGGAGCCCGCGCGGAACGCGGGCCGCGCGTCATACGTCCGGTGGCGGCTTCCTCGTAGGGGCGGAATTCCCGTACGGGGCCGGGTGAACGGGGCGGCGGTATCTCACGCGCCGGAGTGAATCAGCGGCGGGCGGCCGGAGTTCCCGGGGCCGGACACGACCGGATCGGACCCGGAACAGGACGGCCGGAGAACGAGTCGGACCGACAACGCGCCGGGCGGTGAACGGGTCGGGCCACGACCGCGTCAGGCCGTCAGCGGTGCGGCCTTCTCGTCGACGGCCGTGTGCAGGTCGGGGTAGACCTCGAAGAGCCGGCGGACGCCGAGCGCCGCCAGCACACGGTTGACGTGCGAACCGTCGACGGCCCCCTGCGCGGGGAGGATCAGCCGCAGCCGCCCCTGGCAGGAGCGCATCAACCGGCGCGCGGCGATCAGCACTCCGACGCCGCTGGAATCGCAGAACAGCACCTCGGAGAGATCGAGCACGATGCTGCGCCGGCCGTCCGCCACCGCGTCGTGCACATGCTGGCGCACCGCGGGCGAGGTGACCAGGTCCATTTCACCGGAAACCTGGAATACGGCCCATGCGCCCTGTGCGTCCTCCGCCACCTTCAATGACACGCGCTCGAAGCCTTTCGCTCGCTTTCGTGCTGGATGCTCCCCAGATGTACCGGGAAGCCACCCTTCCCCGGCACGAGTGCCCGGCCTCGCCCCCCTGAAACTCTTTCGAATCCTTAGCGCAAGAGGCCGTTCCCACCCAACTATGCCCATGAAGAGGCCCCCATTCCCACGGATCCGGTCACACACGGATAACACATCGCCCGATACGGGCACGAACGATCCACTTCGATGCGCTTCGATCCGCCCCAATCGGGCATTACCACCACGAAGTGCCGCACCTCCGCCGCCTCGTCACCGCCCGCGTTCTCCCGCGGGCACCGTTTGCGCGAAGGGGCATGCGTTGTCGGACCCGCGCACTACATTCGATGACACGGCGGACCGTGTGATCGTGAGCACAGATCCGGGCACGGGTACCGGCAGATGTGTGAGCACGGCGGCGACGGGCATGGATGGGGGTCCAATGGGAAACGACGCACCACCCCGCTGGGACAGGCGGATGCAGCAGCGGCTGGCCCGTGGCGAGGCGGCCGCGCTCGGCGAGCTCTACGACCGCTTCGCCTCGCTCGTGCACAGCCTCGCGCACCGCGTCCTGGACGACGAGGACGCCGCCGACCGCATCACCCGCGAGGTGTTCGGCTACATCTGGGAGCACCCGGACTCCTACGACCCCAAGCAGGGCTCGCTGCGCTCCTGGGTCGCCGCGCTCACCCGCCACCAGGCCGTCCAGCGGCTGCGGCAGACCGAGGCCGACTCGGCGCGCGACAGCGGTCCCGATGCCCCGGCGCCCGCCGAGATAGAGCAGAAGATCCGCGAGGCGTCCACCGCCGCCCGCGCCGACTACATCGTCACGTCCATGCCCGCACCGCTGCGCGCCGCGCTGGAACTCGCGTATTTCCAGCGGCGGGACTACCGCCAGACCGCCGCCGACCTCGGCGTCACGGAGGACGAGGCGCGCCGCCGGCTCCGCCTGGGCCTGCAACTCCTGTCCACCGCCCACAACCACCAGTCCCCGCCGTCGGTCGCGTCCCGCTCCGCCCGTCCCCCGCACTCCTCGTCCGCGCCGTCCCCCGTGTCCCAGCCGCCGCACACTCCTCGCGGCGCCCAGTCCCAGACCCCGCACGCGGGCCCGGGGATGACCCCGCCGCCCGGCACGGACCACGGACGGCCGTGGTGAACGGCCCGGACGAGTACGGCGGTTACGACGGCCCCGAGGAACCGCACGATCCGGAGGACCACGGGGACCGGCCCGGTCCGCAGCCCGGCCGGCACGGCCCGCGGGGACCACAGAACCCGCAAGGACCGCAGGGACCTCAGAGCGACGGTGTGCCCGGTGTGCCCCTCGGTCTGCCGCGGATACCGGCACCGCGTTCCGCCGCCGAGGACCACGGCCCGCTGCCCGACATCACGCCCGCCCCCGGCCCGGTGAGCGGCCCCACGCAGACCGGCTTCGGGCGCGCGCCCGCGCTGCCGTCCGGGTCCCCGCCCGAGCCCGTCCCGGCGCCCCTCCCGTTCCCGGTCCCGGGAACGCCCGCCGGGTCCGCCGCGCCGCCGCACCGGGTCCTCAAGTCGCTGCTCGGCGCCTGGGCGCTGGCCGCCTGTTCCGCCGAGGAGACGGCCCTCGTCGAGGCGCATCTCACCGACTGCGCCTCCTGCGCGGACGAGGCGCTGCGGCTGCGCGACGCCGTCGGCCTGCTGCACCCCGCCGACAGCCTGGACCTCGATCCGCTGCTGCGCTCCCGCGTCCTGGCGGGCTGCCTCGGCCGCCGCCCGGCCCGTATCCCCGTGCCCGAGTGGGCGACTCCGTACGACGCCGAGACCGCCAAACTCGACGCGCTGCTCCGCGACATGGGCAAGGCCGAGTGGCGCGCCCCGGTGCGGCTGCGCTGGTTCGAGGGCGACCGGCCGGTCGAGCGCGAGACGACCGTGGCCGGTGTCATCGGGCATCTGACGGCGGTGGACGGCATGGTCGCGGCCTCGCTCGGGCTGGCCGACCCGCTCGGCGCCGTCCCGCCGGACACCCGGGGGCCGACCGTCCGCACCGAGGCGTTCTGGCGGACGGCGCACGGAGAGCACCGCCCGTCGGCCGCCCACGGCCCGTGGCGCGAGCAGAGTCACACGCTGATAAGGACGGCGTCGTTCGGCGGCGCCCAGGTGGCCGAAACCGCCGTACCGTACGGCCATTTCGGCCTTCCCCTGCGCGACGCGTTCCTGGACCGCGCCTTCGAGTGCTGGGTACACGCCGGAGACATCGCGGACGCGGTGGACTATCCGTACGAACCCCCGGCCGCCGGGCATCTGCACCGGCTGGTCGATCTCGCCGCCCGGCTGCTGCCCCGTGCGTTGGCCCACCGGCGCCGGGCCGGGCTGGCCTCGCCGCCACGGCGGCTGGTCGAGGCGGGCACCCCGGGCCGTACGCTCCATCTGGAGGTCGAGGGCAACGGCGGCGGTGACTGGTACATAGCCCTGGACTCCCCGGCCGCCGTCGGCACGCGGGAGCTCACCGTCGCGCATATCGCGCTGGACAGCGCCGAGTTCTGCCAGCTGGCCGCCGGTCATGTCTCGCCGGACGAGGCCGCCGCGGGCCAGCACGGTGAACGCGAGGCGATCCGCGAGGTCCTCTTCGCGGCCGCCTCCCTGTCCCGCCTCTGACCACCACCCGGCGGGCCGGGCGGCCGGGCCGGTCGGACGACGGGCCGGGCCGGCCCGCGCGAAGCCGGACGGGCTACGGGCGGCTACCGGCTACCGGCTACGCGAAGACGACCGTCCGGCTGCCGTTCAGCAGCACCCGGCGCTCGCTGTGCCACTTCACGGCCCGCGCCAGCGCCTGGCACTCCACATCGCGGCCGATCGCCACGAGCTGGTCCGGCGTGACCCCGTGGCCGACCCGCTCGACCTCCTGCTCGATGATCGGGCCCTCGTCGAGATCGGCCGTCACATAGTGGGCGGTGGCCCCGATGAGCTTCACACCACGGGCGTGCGCCTGGTGGTACGGCTTGGCGCCCTTGAAGCTCGGGAGGAAGGAGTGGTGGATGTTGATGATCCGGCCGGAGAGCGCCTTGCAGAGATCGTCGGACAGCACCTGCATATAGCGGGCGAGCACCACCAGCTCGACGTTCTCCTTGCGGACCAGTTCCAGCAGCTCCGCCTCGGCCGCGGCCTTGGTGTCGCGGCGCACCGGTACATGGTGGAACGGGATGCCGTACGAGCCGACGAGCTCGGCGAAGTCCGTGTGGTTGGAGACCACGGCCGCGATCTCGACCGGCAGCGCGCCGATCCGGGAGCGGAAGAGCAGATCGTTGAGGCAGTGCCCGAACTTGGACACCATCAGGATGACGCGCATCTTCTCGTCGGCCCGGTGGATCTGCCAGTCCATGTGGAAGGAGTCGCCCACCGCGGCGAAGCCGGCCCGCAGGTTCTCGACGCTCGCCGAGGCGTCCGCGCTGAAGTGGACCCGCATGAAGAACAGGCCGGTGTCGTGATCGCCGAACTGCTGGCTGTCCTCGATGTTGCAGCCGGTGATGAAGAGGTAGCTGGACACCGCATGCACGATCCCCTGCTTGTCCGGGCAGGACAGCGTCAGGACGTACTGGTCGGGCCGACCGGGCTGGGGGGACTGCGACTCGCTCATGACCTCATAGGGTCGCACACCTGTGGGACCGGTCAGGCCGGGGCGTCCGCCCTGCGCGTCATGATGGCCAGGACCTCCAGCGAATGCGGCGGCACGTCCGGGTCCTCACCGTCCGCCACCGCCAGCCGCACATGCGCCTCCCGGGCCGCCCGTACGGCCTCCGGCCAGGCGTGGTGCCCGACATAGGCGGCGACCGGGGCGTCCGCGCCCACCTGGTGCATGATGCGCAGCACCCGCAGCACGGCGAGGTCGACCAGGGCCGCTTCCTGGGTGTCCCGGAAGACCGTGCCGATGTATTTGTCGGCGGACCAGTTGTCCAGCCAGGTGTCCTCGACGAGGCGGTAGACCGCGTCGGTCACGTCTCCGTACCCGGGGAGACCGGCCAGCCAGGCTTCCTGCTGGAAGGCGGGGTCGGAGAGCATGTGCAGCGCGGAGCGCACATTGCTGCGCCAGCGCCACCACGGCATGTCTTTGAGTGGCATACCGCCCATGGTGGTCGAGCGGCGCCCGCGACGGGAAGACTTCTCCGAACCTTGCACAGTGTTCGATCGTACGTTCCCCGCTGATCGGCCGCGGCGGGCCCCCGGAGTTCACCACCGCGTCACCCTCCGTTGACCCGCCTTCACTCATCCGTTTCGAGCGGCGCGGAATCTTCCTGAGCATGACCGGACGGCGCCGCCCCTTCCCCCGCCCCTTCCCGCCCGCGACCGCTTCGGCGGTGGCGTGTACGGCGGCCGTCGCGTCGCTGGTGACGGGCTGCGGCTCCCTCCCCTGGGCCTCGGGGGACTCCGGGGACAAGTCACCGGTCACGGTGATGACCTGGGCGCCGGAGGGCACCAAGGCGACCAATATGCCGGGAATGCCCGCCATGGCGCAGGCGTACGCCCGGTGGGTCAACTCCCAGGGCGGCCTCGCCGGGCACCCGCTGAAGATCCTGACCTGCAACGAGCGCAACGACTCGGTGGCCGCCGCCCGGTGCGCGCAGCGCGCGGTGGACGAAGGGGCCGTCGCCGTCGTCGGGTCGTACAGCCAGTTCGGCCGCTCGTTCATCTCACCGCTCGAAGCCAAGGGCATCCCCTTCATCGGCGGCTACGGCGCCTCCGACGAGGAGTTCACCAGCCCGCTCTCCTACCCGGTCAACGGCGGTCAGGCGTCGCTGCTCGCCGGGAACGGACGGCAGCTGGCGGCCGCCTGCAAGCGCGTCGCGCTGGTACGGCCGGACACCCTCCAGGGCGACCGGATGCCCGAGCTGCTCAACTCCGGTCTGGAGAGCGGCGGCCGGGACCCGGTGAAGGACATCCGGGCGCCCGAGGACAGCAGCGACTACACGGACGCGGTGACGCGCGCGCTGGACGGCGTACGCGCGGAGCCGGCCGGCCGCTCCACGGCGACGGCGGGCGGGACGACGGGCGGGACGGCGGCGGGCGGGTGTGTGACCGCCTCGCTCGGCGATCACACGGACACCTTCTTCGACTCCTTCCGGCGGCTCCGGGACGACCGCGCCAAGGTGCGGATCTCCTCCGTCCAGGGCAGCGTGGACCAGTCGCTGGTGAACCGCACGGGCGGCCGGTCGGGGCCGCTGGAGGGCGCCTACCTCACCGGCTGGTACCCGGTCGCGAGCGACGCCCGCTGGAAGCCGATGCGCAAGGTCGTCACCGACTTCGCGTTCGGCGACAACCGCATCGACCCGGCCGACCAGGGCGTCCAGACGACCTGGATCGCCTACACCGCGCTGCACGCCCTCGTCCGGCAGCTCGACGACGAGGGCGTCGAGGACATCACCTCGCACGCCCTCCAGACCGCGCTGGACCGCGGCAGCCGGGCCATCGACACGGGTGGCCTGACCCCGGAGCTGCGCTGGCGCGCCGCCGACATGCTGGCGGTACGGGACTTCCCGCGCATCGTCAACGCGATGGTGACCTACCAGACCGTCCGGGACGGCCAGGTGGTCGCCGCCCAGGACGGCTTCGTGAACGTCACGACGACGCTGGAGCGACGCCGTACGGGTGGCTGAGGAGGTACGGACCGGGTCAGGGGGCCGGCCCCCTGCGGGTGGCCGGAGCGGCCGGGGCCGCGGGCCGGGGAGCCGCCCGCCGCCCGCCGCCCGCCGCCCGGCCCCGCCCGGCCGCCGCTCAGAGCTGCTCGGGGCGGCGCTCCGTCAGGCCGTACTTCTGGGCGATCGGGTTCCAGATCTTCGCCGCCGCCTGCTTGGCCTTGGTCGCCTCGCCGCTGGCGGTGTTGCCCTGGGCAGCCTGCTCGGTACCGCGGGCCTTGCCCTTGTGACAGCCCTTGTCGCCGCCGACCTGGTCGGCCCAGGCCGCGTAGTGGTCGTCCGCCGCCGCGGACGACTGCCAGGCCGTGGTCAGCGCCGCGGTCAGCTGGTCGTTGCCAGGGATCTTGTCGACGGGCAGCTGCTTCAGCCGGTTCACCAGATCGTTGCGCTGCCCGGCCGCGGAGCGCAGGTCCTTGGCCGCGCCGTCGAGGTTGTCGCAGGTCTTGATGCTCTTGACGGCGTTGACCACGGCCGAGCGGCTGCTGTTGCTGTCGCCGAGCAGCGCCTCCAGGCCCTTGGCCTGCGCCTCGGCCGGATCGGCGGCAGGCTGCGCCGGCGGCTTGTCCTTCGCCTTCTGCGCCGGCTTCTCCTCGCCGGCACCGGTGTCCGGCTTCTTCGCGGTGTCGTCGCCGCTGCCGCCGCTCAGCGCCCAGCCGACGCCGAGCCCCACCCCGGCCAGGGCGACGACGACGATGCCGATGACCAGGGCGGGCGCCGGCTTGCGGCGCCGCCCGTCGTGGCCGTCGTCGTAGGACACCTGCGGCTCGTGGCCACCGCTCTGCGGCGGGACCGGCTGCTGCCCGTGGCCCGGCCGGCCGAACGGCGGCCGGCCCGGCTCCTCGAAACGCGGCAGCTGCGCGGTGGAATCCGGTGTCGCGGCCGGTCCCGGCGTGCCCGGCCCGCTGCGGAACAGCCCGTCGAACTCGGCGGGCGTCGGCCGCTCCTCGGGCGCGCCGGGACGGCTCCCGAACGGTGCGCCGGGCGGCGGGGTCGGGCCCCCGGCCGACGGGGGCGGCGTACCCGCGCCGATCGGGGGGATCAGCTGAGTGGGCGCCGAACCGTCCACACCGGCCGCGGCGAGCGGCTGGGACTGCCCCGGGGGCGGGCCCTGTTGCGGCTTGACGCGGCGCAGCATCGTGGTGGACTCACCGGGCGTCTCGGGCCGCGTGTTCGCCCCGGGCAGCGGCGCGGCGCCGGCGCCCGGTCCGCCCGGCTGCGCGCCGAAGGGCGGTATCAGCGCGGTCTCCTCCGCGTCGCTCACCGCGGGCGGCAGCGGCGCACCGGGCTGCGGAGTCGCCGGTACGAGCTGCCCGGAGGCGGCCTGCGGCGGCTGCTGCCCGTACGCCTGGGGCTGGTGCTGGGTCTGGTACTGCTGACCGTACGGCTGCTGCCCGTGTTGCTGGGCGAAGTTCTGCTGCTGCCCGTAGCTCTGCTGCGGGGCGAAGTTCTGCTGCCCGCCGTACGACTGGCCCTCGGGCGGCAGCGCGCCGGGGGCACCGGGGCCGTCCTGCGCGGCGATGGGGGGCAGGAGGGCCGTCGCCTCGGCGTCGGCGACGGGCGGGGGCGCCTGCTGCGTCATCGACGGCGGCATGGGCGGCACCGGCGGCTGCCCCTGGGCCGGCGGGAACGCCGCGCCCTGCGCCGGGAACGGCTGGTGCGGCGGGAGCGGCTGCGGGGAGAAGGACTGCTGCGGCGGGAGCGGCTGGTGCGGCATCGGGGCCTGGCCGTAGGGCTGTCCTTGCCCCTGTCCCTGTCCCGGTCCCTGGTGGGAATGCTGTCCCTGAGGGGAAAACTGCTCCTGGTGGGAATGCTGCCCCTGGTGCGGCGGCTGCCCCTGGGCCGGAGCCTGGCCGTACGGCTGACCGCCGGGCTGCTGACCGCCGGGCTGCTGAGCGGCCTGGCCGCCGGAGTGCTGACCGGGCCCCCAGGGCTGGCCCCACGGCTGGCCGGGTGGTGGAGCGGCCTGGTGGTCGGGCGCCCACGACTCGCCATTGGCGGGCAGCACACGGCCCTCTCGTGCGGGGCCGGCCGCAGAATTCTGCGGGTCCTGGCCCTGTCCGCTCTGCCTCACCGGGACTCCTACCATCGCGCAGACCTACGGAATCGTCGGCTCACGCTACCGGTTCGCAGCGGCGTTCGACCATGTCGCCTGGTCACCACCCCCGCCCTCCCCAAGGGGCGGCGGGCGGACCCGGGCCTCCGGTCCGCCCGCCGCGGAGGGCCAACTCCCCACCAGCCCCGCCATCCCCCGATATCCCCGGCAGCACCGAATATCCCCGGCACGCCGTCCGGTCTCCGGCCGGCCCATGAGCTCCTTTTGGCCGCCCCCTCCGCCGCCGCCTCCCCTTCACCGGCTCCTGCGCCCGCGCTCCGCGCCAGGTATGACGGGACAGCCCTCAGGCCGCCGCGACGGCGGCCTTCAGCTCCATCCGGGCGCTGAATTCCCGTACCACCGGTTCATCCCGGTACGGCTCAAGTCGCTGCTGGAGGTCCTCCACATACTCCGCGCCGCGGTCCGAGCGCAGCCCGCTCAGCAGTTCCACCGCCTGGGTGCCCGTACAACAGGCTTGCTCGATCTCGCGCTGCTGCGCCTGGGCCCCGGCCAGCAGCACCAGATCGATGGCGCGGCGCCGCACCCGGCCCTCCGGATGGCCGTCGAGCGCCTCCTGCGCGCGCTGTCCGGCCGGACCCGGCTGCCCCAGGTCCCGGTGGCAGTGGGCGAGTTCATCGGCCAGATACGCGTGGTCGAAGTGGCTGATCCAGGCCGGGTCGTCGCCCGCTTCGGACGCCGCCTCGGCGCGCTCCAGCGCGGCGACGGCCCGGCCGGCCACCGTCTGGAAGGCGCGGTTGTCGCCCAGCAGCGCGTGACCGCGCGCCTCCGCCGCGAAGAACATCGCCTCCACCCGCGGGGTGACCTGGCCGCGGGCGCCCTCCTGTGCGGCGCGCGCGAGCTGGGCGATCTCCCGTGGATTGCCGAGCGAGGCGGCGAGATGGCTCATACTCGCGGCCAGTACGTAGCCGCCGTAGCCGCGGTCGCCGGCCGCCTGGGCCAGCCGCAGCGCCTGGATGTAGTAGCGCTGCGCGAGGCCGGGCTGACCGGTGTCGACGGCCATGTAGCCGCCCAGCTCCGTCAACCGTGCGACCGCCGCGAACAGTTCGCGGCCGACGGATTCGCGGTACGAGCCCGCGAGCAGCCCCGAGACGACGCTGTTGAGGTAGTGCACGACGACGGGCCGGACGTGGCCGGCGCCGAAGCGGTGGTCCAGCTCACCGAGCGCCGAGGTCATGGCGCGGACGGCCGCGACGTCCGAAAGGCCGACCCGGGCCCCCGCGTTCCGGGCGACCTGCGAATCGGCGCCGGTGATCAGCCAGTCGCGGCTCGGCTCCACCAGCGCCGAGGCCGCCACCGTCGAACCGCTCAGGAAATCGCGGCGCCCGACATCGCTGCGCCACAGCTCGCAGACCTGCTCGATCGCGCCGAGGACGGTCGGGGAGAACTGGAGCCCCACCCCGGACGCGAGGTTCTTGCCGTCGGCCATCCCGATCTCGTCGATGGTGACCGTGCGGCCCAGTTTCCGGCCCAATGCCTCCGCGATGACGGCCGGGGCGCGGCCGCGCGGCTGCTGTCCGCGCAGCCACCGGGCCACAGAGGTCTTGTCGTACCGCAGGTCCAGGCCGTGCTCCGCGCCGCACATGTTGACGCGGCGGGCGAGCCCGGCGTTGGAGCACGCGGCTTCCTGGATCAGCGCTTGCAGCCGCTCATTGGGCTGCCGCGCGACGAGTGGCCTGGCGGCCATGCTTGTACCCCCTGTTACTGCGGCGCGTTCACCGTCGAACGCCGTTCCCTGCGATCAATTCCCCGCAGATATCCCAGATACCCGAGACATCCGGGACATCCTGAATATGAGTGATACGAGCGATACGCACTATGCAAGGGATGCAAGGGATAGACGGAAAACGAGCGATTTGGGCGGTGTCCTTTGCATCCTCGTGCGGAGCTGACCCGTACCCGGACCCGCGTCCGGGTCCCAGGAGTTGACCTGCGAAATGAGAATGGCGCTCGGTGCCCACGTACAGATCGCGGCGCCGCCGTGCCCGGGATTGCCGGGTGCACCGCGGACGGCCGCCGGGCGGCCTCTCCGCCCGTCACGCAGGTGGCTACCCGCTCCCCGGACCACGTCCGCATACGCGCCCCCGCCGATGCACCCATGCGCCCTACGTGCGAGAACGATGCGCCGGGGCAGCTTCGGGCAGGCCGTAACCCTTGGTGACAGCCAAAGTTGACCCCTGCATGGAAGAGACCATCGGAGTCACAGCAGTCACACAGCTCCCACGGCAGCGGGACGAGCAACTGCTCGACGCTGCGGTGCGTTACGCGGAAGAGCGGCATTGGGAGGTATTCCCCGGCGCATGGCTGGAGCACGGCAGCGGGGCACCCCGCTGTTCGTGCGCCGACGCCGGCTGCGCCGCGCCCGGCGCACACCCCACCGCGCCCGGCTGGACGGGCCAGGCCACCGGCAGCGCCAGCGCCGTGCGCCGGATGTGGACCAAGCAGCCGGGCGCGTCGATCCTGCTGCCGACGGGCCGGACGTTCGAGGCGCTCGACGTACCGGAGACCGCGGGCTGCCTGGCCCTGGCCCGGATGGAGCGGCTGGGCCTGCCGCTCGGCCCCGTCACCCGCACCCCTGGCCGCCGGATGCTCTTTCTCGTGCTGCCCGGCGCGGCGGCCAAGGTACCGGACCGGCTGCGGGGTCTGGGCTGGTCGCCGGCCGGCCTCGACCTGGTGTGCCGCGGCGAGGGCGAGTACATCGCCGCGCCGCCGACCCGGGTGGGACCGTACGGCTCGGTGCAGTGGGCGCGCCGTCCGACCGCCACCAACCGCTGGCTGCCGGACGCGGACGATCTGATCAGCCCCCTCGCCTACGCCTGCGGGCGGGACGCGGCGGCGGCCCGCGGCGCCTGACCCGCCCAACGGCCGCCGTCCACCCGGCCCGAGAGGCCCGCCCGCACCCCGCCCCGCGGGATCCACCGAACCCCCGCACCCCCGCTGACCCCGCCGTCGCGGGCACCCGTCGCCCGGACCTTGTAAGGACATAGCACGTATTGTGGGCGCTTGACGGGGGCACGACCGCCCCTGCGGGGACGTCGAAGGGCAGGACCGGTGGCGTACGAGCCGGAGCAGATAGACCAGCGGAACGAGTCGGCACCGCTGGCGGACGAGGCGGCCGCTTCCCGGCTGGCGCCTCAGGGGGACGCCGCTCAAGGGGGCGCGACGGCGGCCGGCGGCGGGGCCGCGGCCGGTCCGCCCGCGGTGCGCATCCAGGGGCTGTGGAAGAAGTTCGGCGACCAGATCGCCGTCAACGGCATCGATCTGACGCTGCCCGCGGGCCGTTTCATCGGGCTGGTCGGCCCCAACGGCGCGGGCAAGACCACCACGCTGTCCATGGTGACGGGGCTGCTGCGGCCGGACGCCGGGGTGGTGGAGATCGGCGGGCACGACGTCTGGGGTGACCCGGTGGCCGTCAAGTCCAGGATCGGTGTACTGCCGGAGGGGCTGCGGCTCTTCGAGCGACTGTCGGGCCGCGAACTCCTGGGCTACATGGGGCGGTTGCGCGGTCTGCCCGGTGACGAGGTCGACAAGCGGGCCGGCCAGCTGCTGGACGTGCTGGACCTGGCCGGCTCCCAGAACAAGCTGGTCGTGGACTACTCCACCGGTATGCGCAAGAAGATCGGGCTGGCCGCCGCGCTGCTGCACAACCCCGAGATCCTCTTCCTCGACGAGCCCTTCGAGGGCGTCGACCCGGTGTCGGCGCAGACCATCCGCGGCGTCCTGGAGCGCTACACCGCCTCCGGCGCGACCGTGATCTTCTCCAGCCATGTGATGGAACTGGTCGAGTCGCTCTGTGACTGGGTCGCGGTGATGGCCGCCGGGCGAATCCGGGCCGACGGCCCGATCGCGCAGGTCCGCGGCGACGCGCCCTCGCTCCAGAACGCGTTCCTCGAACTCGTCGGCGCGCAGGGGCGCGGCGCCGGGCAGAACCTGGACTGGCTGGGCGGCGGCGCCCGATGAGTACCCGATCCGCCGCCCCGGCCGCTCCCCCGGCCGCCGCGCCGTCGCTGACCCCGGTCTTCGTACGGCTGAAACTGTCCCTGCTGCGCAACGGGCTACGCCAGTCGACGGGGCGCACCCTCGCGTACGTGGCGTCGGTCGTCGTCGGCCTGCTGTTCGCGGCCGGTGTCATGGCCGGGCTGATCGCGTTGCGCGGCAATGCGCACATCGGCTCGCTGGCCGTGCTGCTCACCGGGATCGTCACGCTCGGCTGGGCGGTGATGCCGCTGTTCTTCCCCACCGGCGACGAGACCCTCGACCCGACCCGGCTGGTCATGCTGCCACTGCGGCCGCGCTCGCTGATCGTCTCGCTGCTGACCGCGTCGCTCGTCGGCATCGGACCGGTCTTCACCCTGGCGCTGGTGATCGGCTCGGTGATCGCGGTCGCCGACGGTCCGGCCGCCGCGGTCGTCGGTGTACTCGCCGTCATCCTGGTGGTGCTGGTGTGTGTCTCGCTGGCGCGCGCCGTCGCCACCGCGTCGGTGCGGCTGCTGACCAGCCGCCGCGGCCGTGATCTCGCCGTGCTGAGCGGTCTGTTCATCGCGCTCGGCGCCCAGGGCGTCAACATCGCCGCGACGAAGCTGGGCCGCCCGGACGGCCTGTCCGCGCTGGAGCCGGTGGGCGAGGTGCTGCGCTGGGTGCCGCCGGCCTCCGCGATAAGCGCCGTACAGGACGCGGGCCAGGGTGCGTACGGGCGGGCCGCGGCCGGCCTCGCGCTGACCGTGCTGGCGCTGGCGCTGCTGCTGTGGTGGTGGCAGCGGACGCTGACGACCGTGATGACCTCGCCCGACTCCTCCACCCTCCAGGCGGCGGGGAAGGACAGCGCGCGCAGCTCCCGGCCGGGCGGGCGCGGGCCGGCGCGGCTGCTGCCCGGCGGGCGGACCGGCCCGGTCATGCTGCGCATGATGCGTTACGCCTGGCGCGACCCGAAGTCGAAGATGTCGTGGGCGATGGCGATCGGCGTCGGCCTGATGGTGCCGATCGTCTCGTCCCTCCAGGGCAACGGCAGCATCTACACGTCGTTCTCGGCGTCCGCGCTGCTCGGCATGCAGATGTACAACCAGTTCGGGCAGGACACCTCGGCGTTCTGGATGGTCGCCTCGACGATCTCCACACCCCGGGACGCCTATCTGGAGCTGCGGGCCCGCGCGTTCACGCTGGCACTGGTGGCGGTCCCGTTCGTCACGGTAGTCGTGGCCGGTACGGCGGCCTTCATCGGCCCCTGGTCCGACTTCCTGGAGGTGTACGGGCTCTCGCTGGCCCTGCTGGGCGCGCTGCTGGCCACCGGGGCGCTCGCCTCGGCGCTCTTCCCGTACTCGATCCCCTCGGAGGGCAACAAGAGCGTCGCGCCGGGGCAGGGCTCCATCGCCTGGTTCAGCCTCTTCGGCGGCATCGTGGTCGGCAGCCTGCTGAGCTCGCCGATGCTGGCGCTGACCCTCTGGCTGCATCTGGCGGACCTGCACGGCCTGTTGTGGATCCTGCTGCCGGTCGGCGCGGTCTACGGAGTGCTGATCGCCCAGCTGGGGCTGCGGGTGGCCGCGCCCCGGGTGGCGCGGCGGCTGCCGGAGATCCTGCTGGCGGTCAGCAAGGGCTGACGCAGCCGACGGAAGAGGGCGGGGCCGGGTCCGGGCGGATCCGGCCCCGCCTTTTCCACACCCTCCGCGCCGCCGGGGAGCCCGCCGTGACGCTGTCCACAGGCTCCGGCGGGCGGGCGCGGCGGCGGTAGCGTCATGGCGCGACACGGACAACGGGGGTGTGTGGTGAAGGCAGTGCTGCGCGCCGGAATGGTGCTGCTGGCGGGCCGGCTGACGGTGGTGCGCGCCGCGGGTACGGGACAGGCCGTGCCCGCGCCGCCGGACGACCGGACCCAGACCGCCTGTCTCGCCGACCGGCTGCGGGAGAATCCGGTCTGCATCAGCGATCGGTTCCCCCGCGAGGTCCCCCGCTCGACCGCACCCGAATTCGCCGAGGAGACCCGGCGGCTCGGCGGCTCGGCGGCTCGGCGTTCCGACGTATGTGCTCGTCCTGCCCGGCTCCTCCCTCTCCTCGGCCGTCGACCCCGGCCAGCGGCAGCAACTCGTCCACCGGATCCGGCACTCCGGCCTGCCGATCCGTGTCGCGCCGGTGCCCCTGGTCGAGGGCGACAGCTGGGGCGGCGACGCCCGGCAGCTCGCCGAGGTGATCCATGATCGGATGGGCGGCGGCCCGTCCATCGTCATCACCCTCGGGGCGTTCTCCCCGTCCATCGCCGCCCACGAATGGCCCGCCGATGCCCACCATGCACAGCGGGCCGCCGCCGCGGTCTTCCACCAGCACGACATGGCGGGCGCGGGGTTGCCCAAGCGGCTCACCCGCGCGATCGACATCATCGAGGCGGGCAACGGCGACAAGGTGTACGAGCAGGCCACGGCCGGGCTCCGCGCTCCGGCGCCCGAGGCCGGCTCGTCGTCCTCCCCGCTCGCCCGGCTCCTGACCCTCGCCATCGGCCCGATGCTGCTGCTCGCGACGGCCGGGCTGCTGCTGCGGCGCTCGCGACTGCGCGAGCTGTCCACACCGTTCGCGCTGCCACGCTCCGTCTTCGCCGCCGCGCCGGGCCGACGAGGCCCAACTCCGCGACCGCGCGGGGGAACAGGTCGTACGGCTCGGTACGGAGGCGCGCGCCGCGCAGGGCGATCCGGCATCCGTCGAGCGCGCCCCTGATCGCGCGGTTCCGTCCGCTCGGTCCGCGCCGCACGATCAGGGGCGCGCCCATGCCGACCGGTGGCACGCCGCCGGGAACGGCAGCACGCCGGCCAACCGCCCCCGGCCCGCGCAGGTTTACGCAAGGCTTCCCGACAGCCCCCACGGCGCGAAGACCGCCCGCCGCCAGAAGCTCACGGAACCCCGCCGCGCCTTCGCCGACAGGCAGGTACGGCACGCGATCCATGGCAGAGCGCCTTGCCGTACCGCAACGGTCGGCGTCCCTTCCCCCGGCTCACGGCCCCGGCTCCTGTCCCTCGTTCACGCCCCGCCTCATGCACCCGGCTCACGCCCGGCTCATGGCTCCGGCTCACGCCCCGGTCAGGGCCCCGGCCCGCCTCCGCCGCCGTGCAACGGGACGGCCGACCGCAGGAACGGTTCGATCACCCGGCGCCATTCACCGGGGTGTTCCCAGGGGAGCAGATGGCCGGCGTCGGGGAGTTCGGCGTAGGCGCCCTGGGGCAGCACGCGGACCATTTCCTGGGCTTCGGCGCGGCCCAGTTCGCCGTCGAGGCCGCGGACGACCAGGGCGGGGCAGCGGACCTGGGCGAGTTCTTCCCAGTGGGCGTCGTGGACCCAGGTCTCGCGGGCGGTGAGCATCTGGCGGCGGGAGAAGACGGGGCGCCAGCCGTCGGCGCGCTCGGCCATCACCTCGGCGAAGTACTCGCCGCGGGCCGGTCTGGGCCGCTCCAGGACCGGGTCGTCCGCACCGAACCACTTACGGACGTCGGCGAGGGTGGCGAACGGGACCGGCCAGGTGCGGAACCACTCGGCCCATTCGCGCTGCGAGGCCGCGCCGAGCGCCACGGCCCGCATATCGCAGATGACCAGCGCGCTGACCAGGTCCGGGCGGCGGGCCGCCAACTGCCAGGCGGTCAGGGCGCCCATGGAGTGTCCGATGAGGGCGACCGGTGCCAGCCCGAGCTGCTCGATGGCGGCGATCGCGTCATCGACATACGCCCCGCGGTCGTACGGACCGTCGGCGGGCTTCTCGCTGCGGCCGTGGCCGCGCTGGTCCAGCCCGACCGGGCGGTGTCGCGCGCTCAGCCAGCGGGCGGTGTCCGCCCAGTGCGCCGCGCGGCCCATCAGGCCGTGGAGCAGCAGCACTCCCGGGCCGGGCGCGCCCTCCCCCGGACCGCCGCCGTCCTTGGGCGGGTCGGTGAATTCCCAGGCTGCGAGCCGGACACCACCGGCTCCTGTCACATCGATGCGCCGCGCCATCTGCCCTGGCACCCCCCATCATCCCGTGCACAGCCCCACACTATCGAACCTTTATTCGAACGCACTGTCCGCACACCCAACACCGCTCGTTCGAGTGACCTCGCTCAGGGATAGGCCGCACCCCCCGAGGGGAGACAGCTACCGGGAGGCGGGCCCTACCGGGAAGGGGGCCCGCAGGGGAAGACCCTGGGAGCTCGGGGCTCCGGGTCTCGACGGGGGGACAGGGGGAGGCGGGGCCCCGGCTGCTCGCAGCACCGGGGCCCCGATCGTCCACCACCAGGCGGCAGCCCGCACCACTCGGCGGCCCCTCCTCCCGGGGCCGCCCCCGTCGCGGGCCACCCAGCACTCCCGACAGCCCTGTCGGCTCCGGCGACTCCGGCAGCTCCGGCGGTCCCGCATCGCCTCGCACACCACCCCGCGACCCCAGCAGAACCGACGGACTCGGCCGAGCCGACCGGGCCGACCGGGCAGTCCGGTGCGGCGAAACCAACAAGCTCGGCCAAACCCACACACCCGGCGGACTCAGCGGATCCATCCGAGCTCCCTCCCCGATCCTCGGAGCCGATGGCGGGCGCCCCCGCCCCGTACCAGTTCAGCCGCCCGGACCCGGAATTCCGGCAGCACGCGGCCGCCGGCATGTCCTATCCGCGCCGGCGCCAGCCTGGCATGGCACCCGGCCGTACCGCACGGATTCGCACAAGTCCGTTCACCGGAACGGGAGTCGGCGCACCCGGCAGGCGGCATGGACGAGCCCGCCGAGCGGCGCGTCGGCGCAGTTCGGCGGGCTCGTGGGGAACGGTGGCGGAGAGGGCGGACGGGGAGGGTGCGGGAGCGGGAGATACGGAGCGCGTGCGGGGACGGGACGGACGCTACGGAGTCAGCGCTTGGCGACGAAGACGTGGGAGGCGATCTCGGCCTCCAGCTCCGCGGCCTCGCCGCTGCTGCCGACCAGCACCCCGGCCGGCGACTCCGTCACGCTCACCACCGCGCCCGGCTGCACACCGGCCCGCCGCAGCGTGTACATCAGCTGGGCGTCGGCCTGGATGGGCTCGCCGATCCGGCGCACCACGACCGTCTTGCCGTCGGTCCCGGCGTCCAGCTCCGTCAGGCTCACCATGCCGGAGTCCAGGAACGGGTCGGCCTCGGACTTCTCGCCCAGCTCCTCCAGCCCCGGGATCGGGTTGCCGTACGGGGACTCCGTCGGGTGCCGCAGCAGCTCCACGACGCGGCGCTCGACCGCCTCGCTCATCACATGCTCCCAGCGGCACGCCTCGGCGTGCACCTGCTCCCACTCCAGCCCGATGACGTCGACGAGCAGGCATTCGGCGAGGCGGTGCTTGCGCATCACCCGCGTCGCCAGCCGCCGGCCCTCTTCCGTCAGCTCCAGATGCCGGTCACCCGCGACCGTCAGCAGGCCGTCTCGCTCCATGCGCGCCACTGTCTGGCTGACCGTCGGACCGCTCTGTTCGAGCCGCTCCGCGATCCGGGCGCGCATGGGGACCACACCTTCCTCTTCGAGTTCGAGGATGGTGCGGAGATACATCTCCGTGGTGTCGATCAGTCCGGACATGCGTGCCCCTCGATATGTCGTGCGGTGGCCCTGAACTCAATTCTGACGCATCCCACTGACAACGGGGCCTCCTTCCCCGTGCGCCGGACCCTGCACTCGTATTGACAGGGCACTGGTCCAGACCGCAACGTGATCCGCGCCACGACTGCCCGGCCGCCGGAATCTGGCGCTACCGCGGGGGCCGTGACACGGGTGGCCTGACGGTACGGCGTACGACATCCGATGAGATCCGACGAGATTCGACCAGTTTCGACGAGAGGGGCCGCGGCAATGGCTGAGAGTGACCGGTTGGCCGGGCAGTACTTCGACGCCGCGATCGACCTGCTGCGGCAGGTCCGCGACGGAGAGGGCGACCGGATCACCGCGGCCGGGCAGCTGATCGCCGACACCTTCGAGGCGGGCGGCCGGGTCTTCGCCTTCGGCGCCGGGCACTCCTCGCTGCCCGCCCAGGACACGGTCTACCGCGCGGGCGGCCTCGCGATCATGAACCTGCTCTCCGTCCCCGGCGTGGTCGGCGTGGACGTCCGGCCCGCGACGCTCGGCAGCGCGCTGGAGCGGGTGGACGGGCTGGCCGGGGCCGTCCTGGACACCAGCCCGCTGGAGCCGGGCGATGTGCTGGTGATCATCTCGCTCTCCGGGCGCAACTCGCTCCCCGTCGAGATGGCGATGAACGCGCGGGCGCTCGGCCTGAGGGTCATCGGTGTCACGTCGGTGGCGTACGCGGACGCGACCAAGTCCCGGCACACCTCCGGGACGTTCCTCAAGGACCACTGCGACATCGTCCTGGACAGCCGGATCCCGGTCGGCGACGCGGAGTTGACGATGCCCGGCATCGAGGCGCCCTTCGCCCCCGCCTCGACGGTCGTCACCAGCGCGATCATGCAGGCCGTGGTGGCGACGGCGGCGGGCGCGCTGGCCGAGCGGGGCATCGTCCCGCCGCTGCTGCGCTCCGGGAACGTGGACGGCGGGCACGACTGGAACGGCCGGGTGATGACCGAGTACGCGGACCGGATCTACTACCGGCAGTAGGGCGGAGGGCCGGACCGGCTACGGCGGAGGGCCGGACCGGCTACCGGCAGCAGACGGATCCGCTACCGGCAGCAGGCGCCCGGCGGCCCGCCGCGGACATCGCCGCTCCGCCCCCGCCCGGCGCTCGGTCCGGCCACGTCCTCAGCCCGTCCACGTCCGCGTCCAGGTCTCCGTCCCCGCCCCGGCCAGGTCGAGCGCCGCCGCGATACGGGCCGCGACGTCCTCGGCGTAGGCGGCGTCCGCGCGGTCGAAGGGGCGGCGCGAGGGCACCCGCAGGAACGTCGCGACGCCGAGCGTGCGGCCACGGCTGCGCAGTGCGACGCACAGGCCGTGCACCGTACCGTCCGGCCATTTGCGGGCGGCCGCCCAGCCCTCGGTCGCGGCGCCGCCCGCGCTGGTGCGCACCGATCCGCGGCGCTCGTACGCCTGGGCCGCCGGATGGCCCGGTCCGTACGCCACCGGGATGCCGGTGGCCGGGAGCGCCTCGGTGGGGCCGGGCGAACCGGCCGGGGAGGCCAGCGCCCGCACCAGCCGCGGCGAGCCGCCCCGCCACGCACCACCACCTCCGCCGGGCCCGGCCGCCCCGTCATCACGACGGCCCGGCCCGGCCTCGGGGCCCGCGCCCCCGCCCGTAGCCGTCTCCGTATACGTATCCGTCTCCGCATCGGCATCGGCGTCCGGATCGGCGTCCACCGCCCCGTACGCCGCCGGCGGCGGTGCCGTCGCGAGGTCGATCAGGCCGTGGTCGGCGAAGCCCGCCAGGGCGAAGTCGAGGTGCAGTGCGGCGGCCTCGGCCGGGTCGGGGCACTCGGCGGCGGCGCGGCCCGCGCGGTGCAGCTGATGGAAGCGGAAGCGCAGCAGGGAGCTCTCCCGTTCGGCCCGCTTGGCGTCCGTCACGTCCTGGAAGAGCCAGGCGACGCCCAGCGGGACCGGTTCCTCGGCCAGCGGGGAGGCCAGCCGGACGAAGCCGCTGCGCCAGCACCGGCGCGGCTGCTCGGCCTCCTCGGAGCGCAGCGTCACCCACAGGTCGGCGGCGGCCGGCGGCGCGCCCTCGGCCAGGACGTGCTGGAGCGCGCTCTCCAGTTCCTCCACGCCCTGCGCCAGGAGGCCGGCCAGCGGGCGGCCCAGCAGGGTCGTCCGCCCCACGCCCAGGGTGCGGGCGGCGTGGGCGTTGACGGCGGCGGGGCGCAGATCGGCGTCGACCAGGATGACGCCCCACGAGGCATCGTCGAAGAGCGCCTCGCTCAGCGCGATGGACCGCTCCAGGTCGATCTGGGCGTGCGCCTCGCTGAAGGCGCAGTACACACCGGCGGGCCGGCCGTCGGGGCCGCGGACCGCGGAGGACTGGGTACGGACCAGGACGCGGTGGCCGTCCTTGGTCAGCAGGGCGAACTCATGGACCTGGCGGCCCGGGGCGCGCATCGCGGCCCGCAGCGTCGCCTCGATCTCGTCGGCGTCCTCCTTGCGGACCGCCCAGCCGGCCAGGCCCGTACGGCCGACCGCCTCCGCGGCGGTCCAGCCCAGGATCCGTTCGGCCTCGTGGTTCCAGTGGGTGACCGCGCCGTCCGCCCCGAGGGCGAGCAGGGCGGCGTCCATACCGTCCAGGAGGGCGGCGAGCAGACCGGAGTCGTCGTTGTCCGGTGGCCGGTCGTGGTCCGCCGCCGGGTCGGACGCCGGACCCGGGGATCCCTGGGCCGGTGACCGGTCCGCCGCACCGGGCGGCGCCGCGGAGCGGGCGGCCGAGGACGACGGCGGGTGGGACGGAGAGGAGGGAGACGACGCTGACGAGCCAGATGAAGCAGTCACTGGCACCCCTTACGAACGCGGCCGCACGTGCTGCACCTCGGCACATTCAACTCGAACGTGACCCAGCCCACACCCGATTCGCGGAAATCGTTGCCTCCCGGAAATTCGGTTGTCCGGCCCAGGTCGGCTTCCTAGGGTGTGGAGCACACAAGAAGGGAGGTGGTTCGGCAGATGATTTCGCACCGGACATGTGAGGTGGCTGCGGGCTGACGGCCCGTCGCTTCACGTAGTGCAGTGCCGGACCGGCGCACCACACAGGTGCGCAGCCGGCCAATCCCAAGCAGTCACCCGACCCGCGGGCTGCCGGTTCGTCCGACCGGCCCTTCGCGCCACCGAGCGCGGGGGAAGCAGCCCGCGGGTCGTCTGCGTGTGCGGGCCCGGAGCCCTTCGGACGGCCCGCGGATGCGGCGGTCACGGGCGCGCCCGAGGCGCGCCCGCCCGCGTCAGGGCGCCAGCCGCTCGACCCGCCAGAGGGCCCCGCCGGTGCCGCCGTTGCGCCCCGCCCGTACGTACCGCAGCCGGTCGTGCAGGCGGTTCTCCCGGCCCTGCCAGAACTCCGCCGCCTCGGCGGTGACGCGGTAGCCGCCCCAGTGCGGCGGTACGGGCACCTGCTCGCCCTCCGGGTAGCGGGCCGCCAACTCCTCGTAGGCGCGCTCCAGTTCGGCGCGGGAGCCGACCGTCGAGGACTGGTCGCTGGCCCAGGCGCCCAGTTGGGAGCCGTGCGGGCGGGTGCGGAAGTAGGCGGCGGTCTCGTCCCGGCCGACGCGTTCCGCGGTGCCGGTCACGATGACCTGGCGGGCCAGGGAGTGCCAGGGGAACAACAGGGAGACATAGGGATTCTCGGCCAGTTCGCGGCCCTTGCGGCTGGTGTAGTTGGTGAAGAAGACGAATCCGCGGGCGTCGAATGCCTTGAGGAGCACGGTCCTTGAACTCGGCCGGCCCGCGGCGTCCGCGGTCGAGACGACCATCGCGTTCGGCTCGTGCAGGCCGGCGTCGGCCGCGTCCTTGAACCAGCGCGCGAACTGTTCGTACGGGCCGGCGGCGAGTTCGGACTCGACGAGTCCCTCGGCGCGGTAGTGCTTGCGCATGGACGAGGGGTCGGGGGCTGACAGGAGGTCGGAAGTTTCGTCGGGGGAGGGCGCGTCGGCGGAGTGCACGGCCTCATCTTGCAGCATCGGGCCCGCCGGGGGCACCGGGCGGGCCGGAAGTCTGCCCCCCGTCGACCGGCCGTAACCCTCTCGTCAGCGAATCGACCCGTGTGCCGGACATCACGCTTCCCCGCCCGTGGCGGACCCGCCAAAATCGTGGCCCGGCCCACTGTGGCCTCCGGACCCCGGGAGCTATCGTGTCCCGCCTGAAGGGACACACGGACACGGGGACACCGTCCCGTGCCCTGGCCGTCCCGCCGCGGGCACCACGGCCGCGTGGCGCATGCCCCGTCGGGGGCATACCGCGCATACAGCGCATAGCGCGATGACCGGAACGGACCGCGAGCTGCCCGGCGCAGCCGCGTAACCTCACCGGCACCGCACACCAGACTCGACCGCACGGCATCCGGTCACCATCCGCTTGCCGTCCCCATCTTGAGGAGCCGCGTGATGTCCGACTTCGTACCCGGACTTGAGGGTGTCGTCGCGTTCGAGACGGAGATCGCCGAACCGGACAAGGAGGGCGGCGCGCTCCGGTACCGCGGCGTCGACATCGAGGACCTCGTCGGGCAGGTGTCCTTCGGGAACGTCTGGGGCCTGCTGGTGGACGGGGCGTTCAACCCCGGTCTGCCGCCCGCGGAGCCGTTCCCGATCCCGGTGCACTCCGGTGACATCCGGGTCGATGTGCAGTCCGCGCTGGCCATGCTCGCGCCCGTGTGGGGCCTGCGGCCGCTGCTGGACATCGACGAGCGGACGGCCCGCGACAACCTCGCCCGCGCCGCCGTCATGGCGCTCTCCTACGTCGCCCAGTCGGCGCGCGGGCAGGGCCTGCCGATGGTGCCGCAGCGGGAGATCGACACGGCGGAGACGGTCGTGGAGCGCTTCATGAAGCGCTGGCGGGGCGAGCCGGACCCCAAGCACGTCGCGGCGGTGGACGCGTACTGGACGTCGGCCGCCGAGCACGGCATGAACGCCTCCACGTTCACCGCCCGGGTGATCGCCTCGACGGGCGCGGATGTCTCCGCCGCGCTGTCCGGCGCGGTCGGCGCGATGTCCGGACCGCTGCACGGCGGCGCGCCCTCCCGGGTCCTGGGCATGATCGAGGAGATCGAGCGGACCGGCGACGCGGCGGCCTACGTCCGCCGGACCCTCGACAAGGGCGAGCGGCTGATGGGCTTCGGGCACCGGGTCTACCGCGCCGAGGACCCCCGGGCGCGGGTGCTGCGGCGTACGGCGCGTGAGCTGGGCGCGCCCCGGTTCGAGGTCGCCGAGGCGCTGGAGAAGGCGGCGCTGGCGGAGCTGCACAGCCGCCGTCCGGACCGGGTGCTGGCCACCAACGTCGAGTTCTGGGCGGCCATCGTGCTGGACTTCGCGGAGGTGCCGGCGCACATGTTCACGTCGATGTTCACCTGCGCCCGGACGGCCGGCTGGAGCGCGCACATCCTGGAGCAGAAGCGGACCGGCCGGCTGGTGCGGCCGTCGGCGCGGTACGTGGGGCCCGCGTCCCGTGACCCGCGGGAGATCGCGGGGTTCGGCGACATCGCCGGCTGAGGCACGCGGCGCGGGGCTGCGGGCGGGGCCGGCCGACACGGTCCGTCCGGCCCGGCCCCCGCCGCCCGCGCTATCCCGCCACCGGGTTCAGTACCCCGTCGAGGATCCTCGACCACTGCGCCACGACCCGCTCCCGGCGGGCCGAATCGTCCGTCAGCAGGTTGGCCAGGCCCAGGCCGCGGGCCATGTCCAGCAGGCCCTGGACGGTCTCGCGTACGCCGGGGACGGACTCGTCGGCCGCCAGGAGGGCCACCGCCGTACGGTGTGCCTCGCGGCCGACGCGCGCCTCCAGGGCCGTCACCCGCTCGCGCAGCGGCTCCTCGTCACCGGCGGCGACCCACAGGTGGAGCGCGGCGCGGAACAGCGGGCCCGTGTAGAGGCCGACGAGTTCCTCGACGATGATCCGGGTACGGGCGCGGGAACCGGCCGGCGGCAGGTTGTCCGCGACCGCCTGCACGGCCCCCTGGCGCATCTCCGCGACATGCTCGACGGCCGCCGTGAAGAGGTCCTCGCGGGTGCGGAAGTGGTGCTGGGCGGCGCCCCGGGAGACGCCGGCCCGCTCGGCCACGACGGAGACCGTGCTGCCGCTCCAGCCGTGGTCCGCCAGACAGGAGATGGCGGCCTCCAGCAGTCTGCGGCGGGTGGCGCGGCTGCGCTCCTGCTGGGGCTGCCGGGCGCCGCGGGCCGGGGTCACCGTCGCCATGCCGGGGCCCGTCGCTGGAGGAACGCGGTCATGCCCTCCCGGGCCTCGGCGGAGCCGAAGAGCCGTGCGGAGCGGGCGGCCAGCGCGTCGGTGTCGCGGTCGAAGACCCGCAGCAGTTCTGCCGTGACCAGCCGCTTGGACTCGGCCAGGCCCTGCGGCGAGCCCTTGCGCAGCCCGTCGAGGACCGGTGCGAGCCCGGCGTCCACCTCGTCCGCCGCCAGCGTCACCAGCCCGATCCGGGCCGCCTCCGCCGCGTCGAACCGTTCCCCGGTCAGGTAGTAGCGGGCCGCGGCGCGCGCGTCCAGCCGTGGCAGCAGCGGCATGGAGATCACGGCGGGGGCCAGGCCGAGCCGGGCCTCGGTGAAGGCGAAGGTGGCGCCGGGCCCGGCCACCGAGATGTCGCAGGCCCCGAGCAGACCCAGGCCACCGGCCCGGACGTGCCCGGTGACCCGGGCGACGACCGGTTTGGGCAGCTCCACGAGGGTGCGCAGCAGCCGGGCCAGGCCGAGCGGTCCGGCCGTCGCGGGGTCGGTGGCGGTGGCCGTCGCGGGCGCGGTGGCCGTGCCGGTGGCCTCCGTGAGGTCGGCACCGGCGCAGAAGGTGGTGCCGGTGTGGGCGAGGAGAACGGCGCGGGTGTCCTCGGACGCGGCCGCCGCCGCCAGCGCCGCGGACAGCTCGGCGACCAGGCGGGCGGAGAGCGCGTTGCGGTTGTGCGGGGAGTCCAGGGTGAGGGTGGTGATCCCGCGGTCGCGGGCGATCCGGACCAGTGGTGGGGGCGGGGCCGCCGCACCGGTGGCCGTAGCGGCGTCCGTATCGATAACCGTGCCGCTGCCTGGGCCGACGCCGGTACCCGCTTCCGTACCCGCTTCCGTTCCTACGTCCGTGCCCGCCGCCGTACCGGCCTGCGCACCGGTGTCCGTCACACCGTCCCCCGTCCGCGCGTCATGTGCCCTCCCGTCACGTGACCTCCTGTCATACGCCCTCCTGTCATGTGTCCTCCCGTCATGTGCCCTCCCGTCATGTGCTCTCCCGTCGTCCGCCCGCGCGTCCCGCGTCGCCTCGCTCATCGGGCCGTCGGGCTCCCTTCCCTGGTGCGCAGTTCGCGCCGCAGGATCTTGCCGGTGGTGGCGCGCGGCACGCTGTCCAGGAACTCCACCCGGCGTACCTTCTTGTACGGGGCGACCTGCCCGGCAACGTACGCGATGACCTCCTCCCCGCTCAGCGCGCTCCCCTGCCGTCGTACGACGAACGCCTTGGGGATCTCGCCGCCGTCGCCGTCCGGGACGCCGATGACCGCCGCGTCGGCGATGTCGTCATGGGCGAGCAGCAGCGCTTCGAGGTCGGCGGGGGCCACCTGGTAGCCCTTGTATTTGATCAACTCCTTGACGCGGTCGACGACATACAGCCAGCCGTCGCCGTCCACCCGCCCGACGTCCCCGGTGTGCAGCCAGCCGTCGGCGTCGATCATCGCGTCGGTCTCGGCCGGACGCCCCAGATACCCCTTCATCACCTGCGGCCCGCGGATGAGGATCTCGCCGGTCTCCCCCACGCCGAGGTCGGCGCGCGGTCCCGTACCGCGCCCGTCGCCCCCGCCGCCGTCCGCCACCGGGACGATGCGCATCTCGGTGCCGGGGAGCAGTTTGCCGACGGCGCCCGGCGGCGGGTTCTGCGCGCCGAGCGGTACGACATGGGTGGCGGGCGACAGCTCGGTCATACCGTACGCCTGCATGACCGGCGGCAGCCCGAGCCGCCGGGAGCAGGCGGCCGCCAGTTCGGCGTCCAGGGGGGCGGCGGCGCTGACGAGGTACCGGAGGGAGGTCAGGTCGTACGCGGCGACCAGGGGGTGTTTGGCGAGTGCGAGCACGATCGGCGGCGCGACGTACGCGGCGGTGATGCGGTGTTCGGCGATCGCCGCGAGGAAGCGCTCCAGGTCGAAGCGGGGCAGTACGACGACGGTGCAGCCGTTGCGCAGCGGGGCGTTCATCAGGGCGGTAAGGCCGTACATATGGGACAGCGGTTCTAAAGGACAGCCGAGCATCTACCCCCTCCCCTGCACTGAGGTGCGGTTTTCAGAGGGTGGCAGCAGGCGCGGAAACAATCAAGCGTGCCTGCATAGTTCGTGCTCTAGGCGTCGGCCCAGGGGTCGGGCTCCCACACGGGGTGGAACTCGTAGGTGCGCACGAGACTCCACTGTGCGCCCTGGTCGCTCTTGCGACTGTTGATCACGATGCGGCGCAACAGCCGGCGCAACATGGCGTTCTGCTCGACCTCATGAAGCGCTCCCCACTCCGCTATGAGTCCGACGATCAGGGGCCGGAACTCCTCGCGCGTGGGCCCGCCCTCGACCTCGCTAAGCGACTGCAAGTGCTTGACGAGATTGGTCTTTTGACCGAGAAACTGGTCACGGACGCGCGCGAATGAATCGGCCGGGTACTTCTCCGGGTCCATCGCGTTCTCAGTCACAAGGCGATCGAGGGCGGCCTCGATCCTGGCAATCTCGGCTTCCGTGCGCGCCCGTTCCTCGACCAGCCGTGCGCGAGGGTCCGGCGAGGTGGCCGGCGCGGTTTGCTGCTCGGGCAGGGACGGCGCGCTGTCGATTTCCTCGGCGACGTTCTCGGCGAGCCACTTCCGTACCTCGGCCTCGACTTCGTCGCGGCGCACGTACACGCCCGGTTCACAGGCGGACTTGCCCTTGTTCTTGTGGTTGAAGCACACGAACGTATGCCCGGGGATGTATCCGCCGCCGGGGGCGCGTCCGGACCGGGAAACGGTCGTCCCGCGGCAGTGCCCGTGACGCATGATCCCGGTGATCGCGTAGGTGGCGCGGCGGGCCCGCGGGGGCCTCTTCTTCGTCTCCTTGCGGTGCTCCTCGTACTCCTTCCACTGGTCGGGCGTGATGAGTGCCGGTTGGGCCCCGGGGAGCCACAGCATGCGGCCTTCCTTGCACCCCGAAAAGTGCTCTTGCCCCAGCCTGCAACGGCACTCCGGATCGTGGACACGCAGCAGGCCGGCGCCGAATCCTGAGTCGAGGTACCGCTGGACGGTGTTGACGCCCCATCGGTTCCCGCGGGTGGTGGGAATCAGTAGTTCGTCGTTCAGCCAGTGGGCGAGCATGGCGAACCCCTGCCCGTCGAGCTTGCGCTCGTACAACTCGGCCGCGACGGGTGAGACGTCGGGGTGCCGTTCGTAGCGTTCTTCTTGCAGCCGGATGCCGTTGGGCGCCGTCGGGTCCGGTATGCGTCTGGGGTGCCAGATGTACCCGAATCGGGGGCGGCCTGTGGCAGGGAGCTGCAACGCCCTTCGGTGGGCGTGCGTCTCCTTCCACTGCTCGCCGGCGCGGTCCGACTCGAACACGGCGAGATCAAACAGGATGGCGCGGTTGAAGCGTCCGACGGCCGTGCGGGCGTCGACTTCTTCCGTGGCCGAAGCGAGTTGCCCGCCGGCGTGTTCGAGCCGTGCAAGGTTGATCGCGATACCGAGGTCGTTTCGACCGAAGCGGCTGAACTTCCATACGCCGATGCCGACGGCCTCGCGGTCCTCGACGCGCTGGATACCGCCCATGATCTTGCGTTTGAAGTTCCGGCCGGTCGCGTCAAGGTCGGTGATCCAGTCGATAATCCGGCGCCCCGTGCGGGCCGCCCATGACTCGATGGCCGACTGTTGCAGCTCTGGACTGATTTTCTCCTCGCGCCAGGTTGAGACTCGGATGTAACCGAGCCACGGCTCGCCGCCGAGCGAGCCGCGGAAGGTCGCGGGTGTCTCCGCTGGTGTCATATGGCCTTCCTGTTGTCGTCCTCTTTGTCGCGCGGTCGGAACGGCCGCACGTTGCCGGGAAGATCCGCAATCCGGATGATCGAAATCCTCTGCGTGTCTTCTTCCTCGGCGCCCTCGCCCCCGTCCGGCGGTGCGTCGGGGGTGTCGAGGAGTCCCAGGTGTACGTGTTGCAGCGCGAGCCGGTAGCCGGCGCTGTGCGTTTCGGCGAGTTGGTCGTCGCTCGCCCGTGTGGCGCGGTGGGCAATGCAGTAGCAGAGGGCGGGGATAGAGGCGATCAGGCCGAGCAGACCCATTCGCCAGACGTCGTAATGGTCGAGGAGGACCCCAGTCGTCGCGGCGACGGTGCCGAGAAAGGCAACGGTGAGCGACGGAACGTAGGTGCGCTGTGCGAGCGGGGTCATGTGCGGGCGTCCTCCGTGCTGGTGGTTCAGTCGGCGAGTTGCTGCTCGCCTCCGTCTGGCGTGGTGCGGCGCAGGGTCTTTGCCATGTTCACGAAGACTTTGCGCTCGGCCGGGTCGGTGATGCCGAGGTCGTCGGCGGCCTGCTCAGGCGTAAGAGGGCCCCCGGGGGCCGGGCTAGGTCGCCGTACCGCCGCGAGTTCATCGGGCGTCAGGACGCCGGCGCGTACCAGCACCTCGGGATATGGCACGTCGATTGACTCGGCGAGCGTTCGGAGGATGCGGGTATCGGTCGGCATTTCGCCCCTGAGTAGGCGGGTCACCGTTGATGGGCTGAGTCCGGCCTGTTCAGCGAACGCTGAGCGCCCGCCGCTACGGGGGCCGGACAGGTTGTATCCGAGGCTTTCGAGCCGCTGCATGAGCCACCTGCCGAAGTCGGCTGGAGCTGTAGACGCATGAGCGGGCGCAGGGGTTGTACTGCGCTTGCTGTTTTTCATGGTTGAAATGTAGCGCGTAATTCCTCGGATGGACACGCCGAGTTCCAGACATGGCGATTCATCCCCATTCGACACCATTGTCGTACTACTCCGCGCCGAACCACACCATTTGATTCGCACGCTTGAACGATTGTGTACGTCTCATCACCACGTGTCAACGGACATTAGTGATCAGTGACAGGCCAATATCTTTCGATCCTGAAAGAAACGTGCTACCTTTCTGTCTCGGTAGCTAGCTGCCGAGACAGAAAGGACGGTGCTTCCGTGCCTCCGTACGACCGCGCCCTGTTGCACACCGCCGCCCGCATACGCGGCATCAAAAACCCCTCCCAGCTCGCCCGTAAGGCCGGCCTGTCCGTGCCCACCGCGTGGCGCATCTGGAACGGCGTCGGCGCCCCCCGCGGCGACCACGCCGACCGCGTCGCCGACATCGTCGGCATCTCCGCGTCGAGCCTGTACCACCGCGCCGAGACCGGAGCCGCCGCATGAATGGCGAGGTCATCCCCCGTGAGCAGGCCATCGCCGCCGCCCGCGCCGTTCTCGACCGCGCCCGCTTCCGAATCGCCCGCGACCGCGCCGCCGGCCGACTCACCCCCGCGGCCGAACTGATCATCCAGCGCATCGAGCGCGCGCACCGCGCCGAGCAGGCCGAGCAGACCGCCCCCGACCGCGCCGCCGCCTGAAACGCCGAGGGCCGCCCGGATGCGACCCGGACGGCCCTCCCGACCGAACCCCGAGAGGTACGAATCGTGAACACCTCCGAGATTACCCGCCGTACCCCGCGCGCCGCCCTCGCCGCTCAGGCGTTCACCGCCGCCCGGAAGCGCCTCGCCCTCACAGCCGTACTGGCCCGGCAGCTGGACCAGATCGTCCCCGGTACCGCCCGTGTACGGACCGTCCCCGTGCACACCGACCGCGACGGCGAGCAGCGCCTCGCGACGTGGGTCGTCCTCGACGACGCCCTCGGTCTGCCGATCGAAGCCGACCGCGCCGCGCACACCGCCGCCCGCCGCCTGTTGCGCGCAGCGTTCCCCGCCGCCGACTGGACCCAGCCGCACACCTACGACACCGCGACGGGCGCCCTCGCCCTTGACGCGCCGGCCATGCCCGAGGAGCTGCACCGGTGATCCGCCCCCAGCTCACCGCCGACGGCCTCGCCGTCCGTCTGCCGATCGCCGGCCGCGTCGAGCAGCTGCTCGACGACCTCGCCCTCGCCTACGTCGAGGACCCCGCCACCCTCGGCGCCCTGCTCGCCCACCACGGCGACAACATCGCCGCCCTCGACCACGCGATCTGCGCGCACGACGTGCCCGAGTACGACCGGGCGATGCGCGCCGCCGCCGCGGACGGGAGCCGCGAGGCACTGGCCGCCGAGGCGCCCGCCACCGACCTCGACGCCCTCCTCGACCCCGATCAGGCAATCACCCTCGCCGGCCGCATCACCCGACTCGCCGCCCACATCCGCAACCGCACCGCACCGGAAGGAACCACCCGCCCGTGACCGTCACCGCCCTGCCCCTGCCCCACCCCCCGGCCGTCCCGACGGCCGCCGCGGTCGCGGCCCCGATCTACCAGCCCGCGCCCGTCGGCCCCGCCGAGGGCACGCCCAACGTGTTCGGTGCCATCGCCGCCGTGATGCGCGACGTGATGCCGGTTGCGAAGGACAAAGAGAACACTCAGCAGCGCTACAAGTTCCGCGGTATCGACGACGTCATGTCCGCCATGGCGGGCCCGCTCCGCACGCACGGTGTGTTCATCCTGCCGACGATCGCCGCGCACCACGCCGAGCGCCGCGGCGAGAAGATGACGCACGTCACGATCACCATGCGGTATCACGTCTACGGGCCCGCGGGTGACTGCCTCACCGCCGAAGTACCGGGCGAGGCAAGCGACTTCGCCGACAAGGCCACGAACAAGGCCCAAAGCGCCGCCTTGAAATATCTCCTGTTCACGCTGTTCATGATCCCCGTGGACGGCCGGTCGGTCGACGACGGCGACCGCGACCACCCGGTCGAGCCGACCCCGGAGCACCGCGCCGAACGCCAGCAGAACCAGCAACGGCGCCAGCAGCATGGGCAGCAGGCGCGCCGTAGCAGCCGCGCCGAACCGGCCCCGCCGGCGCGCCGCGACTACCTCGACGAGGCCCAGAAGGCGCCGACCCCCGAGACGTTCGCCAAGGTGCGCGCCGACGCTGTGTCTGCCGGAGCACCGGCCGACTACCTCGCCCGCCTCGACATGGTCGCTGCACAGAAGCGGACCGGCGCCGTGCAGCCGCAGGCCGCAGAGCGGCGGCCGGGGCCGATCGCCGACGCCCCGCGTCGGGCGATGGAGTGGACGAAGGGCACCGTCCTGGCCGAGCAGCAGCACGACCAGGAGCAGGCCGCCGCGCTCGGCGAGATGTACGACGCCGCTCGTGCCGCCGGCCTCGCCGATCGGGCCGAGGCCGACGAGACGTTCGCCAACCGGCACCAGTGCCAGCCGGCCGAGGGCACCGTCGCGCAGCTGCGCGAGATGCGCGACGACCTGCTCGACGCCGCGAAGGAGGCGAGCGCATGAGCAGCGGGCAGACCGCCGAGCAGCCGGTCGAGTCGCTGCGCGACCTCGCACTCGAAGAGGCCGCCCTCGACCTGCTCGCCGCCCGTGTGGCTGCCGCCAAGAAGGACGTACGGGCCCGCACACAGAGGGCACTCGACGCCGCGGCGGCGCGCGACGGTGTCGAGCGGATCGCCGCCGTCCTCCCCAGCGGCGAGCAGGTCGCCACGATCTCGCTCCGTAAGGGCGAGACGGGCCCGGTAGTCGTCGACGAGGAAGCCCTCGCCCAGTGGGTACGCCGGACGTGGCCCGGCCAGGAGTGGACCGAGACGCGCATCGTGCGCACCGTCCGCCCGTGGAAGCTCGCCGAGTTGGTCGGCGAGATGGAGGCCGCCGGCGCCCCGAAGGTCGCCGACCACTCGACCGGTGAAGTGCTTACCGTGCCTGGGGTCGTGTGGAAGCCCACCAGGGCCCGAACGCACGCCCTTACGTGGCGCAAGGGCGGGAAGGACGCGACGGCTGAGGCGTGGCGCACGGGCGCCCTCGCCGGACAGCTCGCCGCCATCACAGCGGGGGGCACCGAGTGACCCGCGCGACTACCGCCACCCTCGCCGCCATACGGCGCCGCCTCGACGAGCCGCCGCCCGAGAACGTGCCCGGACAGCTCGCCCTCGACGTCCCGGCCGCCGAAGACAAGCCGCCGAAGGTCTGCGGCTACGGCAACCCTCGATGCGGAGCCGTACCGACCCGCTTCTACCCGTGCGGGTGGAAGCGCGACGAGCACCAGCCGGCCCGCACCACCCGCCGCAAGACCCCGTGACCAGCCCCGGGGCGAGGAGACGACCGCGCTCTCGCCCCGGGCGCCCCACCCCCGACAGGAGCAGCACCCCGTGACCCTCGACGCACAGGCGTGGGTATGGCGGAATTCCAGGACCAAGGGCAACGCGCGCCTAGTCATGCTCGCCATCACCGACGCCATTACCGGCCCAGAGGCCACCGTCCGCATGGGCACGGCCGAGATCATGAGCCGGTTGAACGTGCCCCGCTCGACCGCTCGGGCCGCCGTTGACGCCGCCCTCGCCAGTGAGGAACTGGTCGAGGAGGAGCCCGCCAAGGGCAGCCGCGCGACCCTCTACAAGGTCCCCGGAGCCGTCGGGTACGTCCGCCGTAGAGGACCGGATTCCGGCCCCATAGCCCCAGAGACGACCGGGCCGGAATCCGGCCCCCTACCGGCTACCGGACCGGAATCCGGCCCCTCTACCGGACCGGAATCCGGTCCCGCCGACGAGACTCCCGACACCCTCTTTGGGGCCGAGATTCGGCCCCCTATGGGACCGGATTTCGGCCCCCTTCACTCACCCATAGAGGGAGTGAGTGAAGGAGTGAGGGAGCGCGCGCCCAAGGTCGCCACGATTCCGGAGTTCGCTCGCCCCCTGGTCGACCAGATCACGGCCGCCCAGATCTACCCCGCGTGGACGCTCACCCCGGGCGAGTGGGTCATGGTTCACGCCCTGATCAAGCGCAGCGGCGACGACATGCTCGCCGCCACCGCCGTACAAGCCGCCCAGCGGGCCCGCAACGGCGTCGCGCACGCCCGGTACTTCCTGCGGGCGTGGCAGGCCCTACCGCCCGCCCCCGCGCCCGGCACTGTCCCGGCCGCCCCGCCCGCCCGCGGCTCGAACGTCGTCCCGTTCCCCGTCCCCGCCGGCACCGCCGGAACCGGCCGCGTCGCCCAGTCGACCGACTACCTCGCCCAAGCCCTCGCCGCCATGGAGGCCCAGCCGTGACCCCCCGTGAAGTTGCCGCCCTGCTCGCCTACGTGGTGCAGCTCGACCCCCGCCTCGCCCTCGACGACCAGGCCGCCGCCGCCGAACGCCTCACTCAATGGTGCGACCTGCTCAGCGACGTACCGGCGACCGCCCACGGTTGGGACGCGGCCCGCGTCGCCCGCGACTACATCGCCCGCAACCCGTACCGAATCCAGCCGTCGGACGTGTCCCGGCCGTGGCACACCCACAAGGCCGACGCCATGTCTCGGCACGTGGGGACGTTCGAGCCGACCGCACACCCCGAGGTCGACCCCGACGACCAGTACGGGAACGCGTATGTCGCCGCGCTGCGCGCCGAGCGTCACGCCATCGCGGCTGGCCACCAGGCGCCGACCACGCACCGGGCCCTCACCGCGGGCCCGGCCGCCGCCGTGGTCGAGCGCCGCCTCGCCGCGCTCGGCGAGTACATGCCGCGCACCGTCGCCCAGGCCCTCGCCGAGTACCGGCCCGTGCGAGCCGAGCGCGAGCGTCTGGCCCGCGAGAACGCGCCCGACCCGCTCACCGTCGCGTGCACGTGGTGCAAGGCCGCCGAGGACGAGCCGTGCCGTGGCCGCGCCATCAACCCCCGTAACCAGCAGACCCGTTACCGCCCGATGGGCAAGTCGCACCCCTGCCGCGTCGAGGACGCCACCGCCGCCCAGCTCACCCGCCACACCACCCAGGAGGCCGCAGCATGAGCCCCACCTCAAAGCAAGCCCGCACCCACCACCGCCGCGCCGTGCCCACCGACCGCACGAAGAACGTCCAGCTCTGGCGCGTCGAGGCCAGTTGGGACCACCGGCCCGACGACCCGGTCGTGATCCGCACGTCGGACAAGAAGCGCGCCCGCCGCAAGGTGACCGAGCTTGCCGACAAGGGCGCCTATGTGATCTTCCAGGAACACACCGGGTGGGACACGTGGCGCACGCTGCGCGAGGTCGACGGCACCGCCCTGCTCGCCGAGCGCGACGCCGAGCAGGCCCTCGCCCGCGCCGGACACTCGCGCACCCCAGCCGGATACCGGCCGGACGCCGAGGACCGTCACCGCACGTGGCTCGCATGGATGGACGCCCGCGCCGAGGCCGACCGCGCCGAGGCCGACCGCGCCGAGGCCGAGCGGGCTGCCCGCGAGCAGGCCGAGGCCGACGCCCGGCGCCACCGCCTCGCCACCGAGGTCCGCACCCACGCCCGCGCCCTGATGACGGCCCCAGCGAACGTCCGCCCGGAAAACCGCCGGCGCGCCCGGCACATCACCGGGGCGCAGCGATGATCCCGGCCGCCCTCGCCGTGATCCGGGCCGCCGTCGAGGACGCCCAGCGCGAGCAGGTCGACACCGTCGAGGAAGTCGTCGACCGGATCGAGGCCCGCCTACTGGCCGACGGCTGGACGCTCGCACCGACCCGGTAGGCACCCCTGGGGGATGTCCGTCGCCAAGACATCCTGTCAGCTGATAACTTTCCATCTTGATAGAAACCTGCCAACCAAGAGAGCACGTTCAGTAGGCTGCCGCGCATCCCCCGGAGGTACGTCCCCATGGCACGTAGCACCCCCGCCGAGCGCTTCGCCGCCAAGACGACCACCGGGCCCACCCCCGCCGGCCTTTCGACCCCCTGCCAGCTCTGGCCCAAGGCCGCCCTCGACCGCGACGGCTACGGCCGCTTCTGGATCGACGGCCGGTACGTCCCCGCCCACCGCTACGGCTACGAGCAAACCCACGGCCGGATACCCGCCGGCCTCGAACTCGACCACCTGTGCACCATCCGCCGATGCGTCGCCGACGACCACCTCGAACCCGTCGACCACCGCACCAACGTCCTGCGCTCGACCGGCCCATCGGCCGTCAACGCCCGCCGCACCAGATGCGTGAACGACCACGACCTCACCGACCCCGCGGTCGTACACATCAGCTATCCCCCGTCGCACCCGCACGGCATGCGCAAGTGCCGGGCGTGCGCCCGCGACCGCACACGCCGCACCCGCGAGCCCCAGCTCGCCCCTGTCGCCACCCTTCCCGCCCGCACCACCCCCGAGAGGACCGCCGCGTAATGGCTGGAGAGACCCCGATCACCGTCGTCGGAAACGTCGTCGCCGACCCCGAGTTGCGATTCACCCCGTCCGGCGCCGCCGTGGCGAACTTCCGGATCGCCTCGACGCCCCGCACGTTCGACCGCGTCACGAACGAATGGAAGGACGGCGACACCCTGTTTCTGTCCGTCAGCGTGTGGCGCCAGCAGGCCGAGAACGTCGCCGAGTCCATCAAGCGCGGCGACCGCGTGATCGTCGTCGGCCGCCTCACCCAGCGCCAGTACGAAGACCGCGAGGGCAAGACCCGTTCGTCGTACGAGATCCAGGCCGACGAGGTCGCCCCATCCCTGCTCCGCGCGGCCGCCGTCGTCACCAAGGCCAACGGCAGCAGCGGCGCCCAGCAGCCCCAGGAACGCCCCTACAGCCAGCCCCAGACCGACCCGTGGTCGTCCCAGACATTCAGCGACCAGCCGCCGCCGTTCTAAGCCCGCCCGCGCGACCGGTCGCAGGCCGGCCCGCGCGCAGGAACGCCCCTTCCCTCCGACACGACCCGAACGGACGCACCATGACCGAGCAGACCCTCGCCGCCGACGTCACCCCCGCCACCGAGGCGCCGTCGCTCGCCGCGATCATCAGCGCCAACGTGCGCGTGCTGCGCCGGCGCCACCGCTGGACTCAGGCCGAGGCCGCGCAGCAGTGGGGCCGGATCACCGGCCGGCCGATCAAGCACGCCGCGTGGTGCATCGCCGAACGCCCCGGGGGTCGTGCGTGGACCGCCAACGACATTGCCACCGCCGCCCGCCTGTTCGAGGTCGCCTCGGCCGCCCTGCTCACCCCGCTCACCGTCTGCGCCCACTGCGACGACGTGCCGCCCATCGGGTTCGTCTGCCCGGCCTGCGGCATCGAGGGCGCGCACAAGGCGTAGCACGCCACAGCAGCACGGCCCCGCACCGAACGACGCGGTATTCGCCGTCCGCACCGCGAATACCGCGTCCCTCGACCAACACAGGAGCCACCCACCATGACCAGCACCCCCTCCGCTCACTGCCCGGCCGGCCTCGACGCCCTGTTTGCCGAGGCCGCCATCCGCGAACGCCCTGCCGCCGAAATCATCCGCGAGCAGCGCGACAACGTCGCCTTCAACGCGGGTGATCTGGTCGCGGCCCTCCGCGACGCCCTTCTCGACCCCGCTGCGCACACCCCCGCCACCGCCACCGTCGCCGCCCACGTGCTGCTCGCTGCCCACACCCGCGAACTGTCGGCCCTTGCCGCCCTGCGCGCCGACGACTACCGCGCCGAGCACGGCGTCACGCGCAGCACCCGCGGTCTGCTCACCGGCATGCACAGCGTGCGCCGGATGCTCGACCGGCACGCCACTTGCCTCGACGAGCGGGCCCAGCAATGAGCCCCCGCGCCCACCGCGACGGCGCACGCACCGCACGCCGCGACTCCCTGCTCGTACTGCTCGCCCGCGTGCAGCGGGGCGTCGTGCTCACCGCGGCCGAGGCCGCCCTACTGCGCGCCCATGTCGAGGCCGAGGTCGCCGACGCTGACCGGTACCGACGCGAGGCCGGCGGGCAACGGGCCGCCGTGCGCCGAGCACAGCAGCGCCTTGCCGCCGCCGAGGCCGCCATCGTCGAGGCGGAGAACGAGCGTGACCGCCTCGCCCAATACGTCGCCTGATGCCCCGCGCCTCGACCGGAGGAACCATGTCGCACCGTCCGTCGCACGTCTCCCGCCGGCAGATGATCGCCGCCCAGGCCAACGCCGGCGCCGCTGGCGCCCGCCACCGCGACCGCCTCAAGCGCGAACGCGACGCCCTCGCCGACGCCATCACCCGTGCGCAAGAGGCATGCGACGCCATCGAAGCCGAGACCAACGGCCACCACGACGAGACCACCGACGCACTGCGGGCCACCGTCACCCGCATTCGCGCCGCACTTGAAATTCCGGAGCCGCGCCCATGACCGAGCAGACCGCCACCTACCCCATAGCCCGCCGCGCCGCCGTTGACCTCGCCGCCGTGCGCGAGCAGTGGGGCGACCTGCTCGCCGCCATCGCCGAGCCCCCGCGCCCGGCCGAGTGGATGCCCTACGAGCGCCGCGGATTCCTCGACCAGCTCGCCGCCGCCGACCGCGACGACGACCAGGCCGTCGCCGAGCCCACCGTCGGCCGCCTGCCCCTGGTCTTGCGCGAGCACCCGGCGCCGGCCAATCTGCGCGCCCTCGACGCGGCCCTCGACGTCGAGGCCGACGTGTTCGCCATGTGCGACGCCGTCGCCGAGCGCGTACAGCGCACCGTCGACCGCACCGACGCCCGCCTGTGGAGCCTGCCCACGGTTCGCGCCGCCGAGTGGCGCCACGGGGCCGACCGAATCGTCGACCGGGTCGGTTCGCGCGCGCACGGGCTGCACTGGGCGTGCGTCTACCTCGCCGGGCGGGCCCTGTCCGAGGCCGACGGCGACCTGTTCCGCCCCACCCCGGCGCCCCAGGTCGACCAGATAGCCGACGTGGCCCGCACCGCGCGCCGCCGCGTCGAGGTCGCGCTCGGCCGCCAGGGGCGCACGCTCACGCTCGACGACGCGTGCCCGTTCTGCCACGTGGGCCGGATCACCGTGCACAACGGGGGCGGGGACCCGCGGGCCGCCGCCGCGACCTGCTCGACCGGCCCGGAGTGCCCGGCGCCCGTGGACACCGAGCGGGGGCGTAGGGCGTGGCGGGGCGGCGACCTGGTCGCGCTTTGGGTGGCGATCAGCGCGCGGCGCCCGACGGCCGCCTGAACCCCATCCACCCATGACCGGCCCCAACCTTCGTGCGCGCCGCGGGAGTTGGGCCCGACGCCTTTCCCCACCCCTCTTGTGAACTCAGTTCAGAACCCGGTACAGTCTGTGTTGCAGGGCCCCGTACGTCACACGGGGCACCGCCGGCCGGACGTCACCCGGCCCGATCCAAGGGAGCAACCCCCATGAAGGTCTACACCGCACTACGCCTCGCCGACGGCCTGTCCTCGCGGATGCTCGACGCCCTGCACGTCTGGGCCAGCAACCCCCAGGGCAGCACCGCCCGCACCAACAACGGCCGTGGCGGAGGCACCCACGGCGCCATGGTTCGCCGCGGCCTGGTCGGTCTGGGCGTCGACGAGAACGGCCGCGCCGGGTACTTCCTCACCCCCAAGGCGTGGGCGTTCCTGGCCGCGCAGTACCGCACCGTGCGCCCGGCCGACGCCGGACGGCTCACCCTCGACCAGGCCCTCGCCGAGGCGTACCCCGAGATTCCCGCCGCCGCCCCGCGCTCCGGTGAGGTCGTCATTCCCGGCGCCCTCGCCGACTACCTCGCCGAGCAGCGCATCAACGACGACGAGACCCGCGACGCCCTCGACGCCGCGCACCGAGGCCGTGGCCGCACGCTGATCATTGAGCCGACCAGCACCCGCCCACTGCACGTGATCAGCGCCTACGCCGACGCAATCCTCGAAAACCGCAGCCTGCACACGCCCGCCAAGATTCGCGCCGCCCGCCTGTGGATTCAGCGCGCCGGCCACGCCCCCGTCCAGGTCTCCGAGCAGAGCGTCGCCGATATCGTCACGGCCGTTCTCGCCAGCGGCCCACACCGCCCTCACATCATGCGGCGCATCCACACACCACAGCTCGCCGAGGCCGTCGCCATGTGGGCGTATGGCATCAGCAGCGACGAAATCGCCGCTGACTGGGAGCAGGTTCGTGCCGCCCTGTTCGCCATTGAGGAGAGCGAGCAAGCCAGTGTGGCCACCGAGGCGCAGCAAGCCGCCGCCGTGGTCACGGACGCCGAGGCCAGCATCGGCACGTGGCGGGGCGAGTGGATCGGCGAGCAGGACCACGACGACGCCCTGTTCCCCGTCGACCGCCCGGCCGACCAAGGCGCCCTGTTCGCCCCGACCGTCCGCGAGCCGATCGTCGCCCGCGCGAGCTTCCGCCCCGACGACCTCGCCCGGATCAAGACGAAGGCCGCCGCCGACCGCGAGGCGTACCGTGCCGAGACCGACGACAAGATCGCCGCGGAGTGCGCCGCCCACGGCGTGGCCCCCTCGCAGGCAGTCGCCGACCGGATCGCCGTCCGCGCCGCCGCGCAGGCCCCCGAGCGCCGCGTCGTCGAGGGCGTCGTCGTCGCGCACAGCGGCATGACCCTGGGCACCGCGCCCAAGCACGCCGAGGACCCCGACGCCCGCGCCGCCCTTGCCGCGCTCGCCCCCTTGCGCCTCGCCGAGGTCAGCGACCACACCGACTACGCCGCCGAGCCCGGCGACGACGGCCACAAGCCCGACGCGTGGGGATTCCTCGCCGAACCCCGCGGGAACGGCCGCGTCGCCCTGTACTGGCTGGAGGCCGGCCGGTACGTCCGCACCGACGGCGCACCCTTCGCCGTCGAACTGGAAATCGGCGCCGAAAAGCTGCGCAAGGCCGGATGGCGGATCGAGCCCCACACCCGCCGCTGCGTCATGGCGTGGCGCCCCGAGTAGCCCGACCCGGCCCGCCCTCGACCGGGGGCGGGCCCCTCTCCCACAAGGAGCAGCAGAGATGACCAACGATCAGCAGCCGGACGACGAGCAGACCGCCGCCGAGTACGTGCGCGCCGACCAGACGAAGTTCCCGACCGATCCCGCCGGCCAACAGGCCGCCGTCGAGGGGACGGCCGCCGCCGAGGGGTGGACGTCCGGGGAACTCATCCGCGCCGAGAAGGCCCGACGGCGCCGCGTGCCGGAACCGGGCAAGGTGACCCAGGATCTTGCCCGCCAGCTTTACCTCATTCACCTGGAGTTCGAGCACGCTCGCCGCGCCGAGATCATCGCGGCCGGGGGCGACCCCGACGACGACCGCGACCCGTTCGAGGACGTACGCGAAATCGCGGAGCAGTGGGCCGCGACCGCCGAGGACGCCGAGGCGCGCGAGAAGTTCCTCGACGACCTCGCCGACCGGCTCGACACCAGCGAAGTATGCGCACTGCGCCTCGCCGCCGAGGCCGCCGCCGCGGTGACACCGCGACTCGTCTACGACGACGCCGACCACGGCGTATCGGCCAAGGACACCGCCGCCGATCTCGGCGTGTCCGAGTCGTTCGTCTATCGCCTGCTTCGCCAGCGGGCCGACCTGGTCGGCGACGTGGCCGACAAGCTGAAAGGCGTGTCCGACTCCCTGGGCCGCTCCCGGCGCGCAGCCGAGGACCGCAAGCGCGGCCGGACCGCCGGCACCGAACAGTAGACCCCGCACATAGGTGCGGCCCGCACACGGTGACGTCACCACCGGGCGGGCCGACTCGCCACGGTGGGAGCAACCCCCGCCATGGCTGACACCAACCCTACGTCGGTGCCGCGCGCGACCGGACGCGGGTGCGGTCGCACGCCCGCGCGCGGGGACGCACATTGCCACCGTTACCAATCCGTGATCTAATCGGAGGCGTCTCCGGCGTGCCCGGAAACACCAGCAGCGCCCCGCCGTCATCCCCCGTACGGCGGGGCGTCGCCCTGTCAGCCGCAGAGCTTCTGCCCGCGCTCCAACAGCCTCGTTACCGGCACCTTGGTTCCCGCGATCTTCGGATTGTCCTTCCAGATCGGCCCGAGATCCGCGTACTTCGCCTTAGCGGTGCCATTAAGCGCGTACTCGGTGCCGCCGGCCGTGATCGTGACAGCCGCGCCGTCGTGACACTGCAACCTCCCCTTGTCGACGGTCAACGGCCACGGCGTCACCTCCGCAGCCGACACCTCCTGGCCAGACTTCGCGTCCGCGCTCCCGCCGCACCCGGCTACCAGCAGTAGACCTGACAGCACAGCACCAACCATCACCATGCGCCGCATGACGTCCCCTCCACCTATTCACGATTCAGGCACAGAATCCGCACACTACCCGGCCGCGGAGGTGACCACCCATGGCTCGATCAATCACCGACACCGACCGCGAGCAGGTGCGCCGCCTCCACGGCCGAGGCATGGCCCGCAACGAGATCGCTCGGCAGATGGGCCGGTCGCCGTCAACCGTCTCGAAGATCGCCGCGGCGTTCGAGCCGCCCCTCAGCTTCGACCGCGCCGCCGATGTCGCCACCGCCACCGCAGTCCGTACGGCAGACCTCGCCGCACGCCGTACCGAAATGGCCTCACGCCTCCACGACATCGCCGAGCGCGAGCTGTCGAAGATGAGCGAGCCCACGACGTATTGGGACTGGGGGGGCAAGGACCACGAGTACGACGAGCGCGTACAGCCCGAGCCGCACGCCGCCGACCGGCGCGCCATGATGGCCACCGCCGGCGCCGCCCTCGACCGGTCCCTCAAGCTCGCACCCCCGCGCGAGGAAGCCGGCGAGCAGTCCCGTTCCGTGATCGGCCGCCTTATGGACGGCCTCGCCCGGAACTACGCCGAGCGCCACGGCAGCGCACCGGGCGGCGACGATGACTGATCTTGCCCTGTCCCCGAAGCAGGCCGATTCGATCGTCGAGGCCGCCGACTTCCTGAACCTGTGGGAAGGGTCGGTACGTAGCGGGAAGACGATCGCCAGCCTCATAGCGTGGTTGGGGTACGTCGCCGACCCGCCCAAGGGCGGCGAGTTGGTCATGGTCGGGCGCACCCGCGACAGCCTCGCCCGGAACGTGTTCGGGCCGCTCATGAACCCGGACGTGTTCGGCGAGGTCGCGCAAGATATCCACTACACCAGCGGCGCCCCGACCGCTCACGTCCTCGGCCGCACTGTGCACGCCCTCGGCGCCAACGACGCCCAGGCCGAACCGAAAGTACGAGGACTGACGTGCGCGGGCGCGTACGTGGACGAGGCGACGACACTCCCCAAGTCGTTCTTTGACCAGCTCACGGCCCGTTGCAGCGTGCCAGGATCGAAGATCCTCGCGACGACGAACATTCATCCGAGACATCGGCGCATGAATATCCCTGCCGGTGGGTCGTCACGGATTGTTCGCATCGACCAACTCTCGTCAGGAACACCAGCACACAGAACGGCCCCGCGCGGTGCGTCAA
>NZ_JAJPWM010000019.1:0-204906 GCF_046549095.1 Streptomyces sp. x-80 | reverse complement strand
AACGGTTGGAGTTGACTGGTACTAATAGGCCGAGGGCTTGTCCTCAGTTGCTCGCGTCCACTGTGTAGGTTCTGAAGTAACGACCTGTGTGTTGCCGGGTTGGTTAACTTCATAGTGTTTCGGTGGTTATTGCGTTAGGGAAACGCCCGGTTACATTTCGAACCCGGAAGCTAAGCCTTTCAGCGCCGATGGTACTGCAGAGGGGACTCTGTGGGAGAGTAGGACGCCGCCGAACAAATTTTCAGCTCCGGTCCTTGAACCTTTTGGTTCAGGGACCGGAGCTTTTTTGTTTCATTTTTGAAAGAATGCCTCGTTCCCCGAGTTTCGTCTTGGGGAACGAGGCATTTTTGCGTTCCAGGATAGTTGTGGGTCGTGGAGTAGGCCCGGCAGCTTTGCCGTCGTCTCTGTAGACCGGTGCGTAGAACTCTCTGGACCTGGGTGCCGATCGTTGTCGGTGGTCGTACCGGCAGTCGTAGCGCAGCGGCGGTTGTAATAGGCGGTGGGGGCGACAGAGGAAAATCTCCGGGAAGCGGAGGGGGTAGGGCCGGACTGTGCGGGTCGGATGCCTGTTTCGGGGCTCGGGCGCTGGTCGTTCCGCCAGGTCCAGGGGTAACAGGGGCTGCTGTGTCGCCTTGTGGTGTCTGTGGGAGCGCTGTTAGAGGCGGCCGGTGGACTTCAGGGAGAGGTAGGCGTCGGCCAGGTCGGGGGCCAGGCAGGCGGGGGTGGAATCGATGACCGTGACGCCGTGGTGGCGGAGGCGGTCAGCGGTGCGGCGGCGTGCGGCGCGGGTCTGCTCCGCGGCAGCGGCTGCGTAGACGGCCTGGGGGGTGTGGCGGCCGGCAGCCATTTCCTCGATACGGGGGTCGGCCACGGCCGCGACGATGAGTTCGTTGCGCTGGGTGAGGCCGGGGAGGACCGGCAGCAGGGCCTCTTCCACGGGGGCCGCGTCGAGGCCGGTGAAGAGAACGATGAGGGACCGGCGCGGGGTGCGGCGGCGGATTGCGGCGGCCAGGCCACGGGCGTCCGCCTCGACGAGTTCGGGTTCGAGGGGCGCGAGGGCGTCGGTGAGCGCCGGGAGAAGATCGCGGGCGGTGCGGCCCTGGACAGAGGCTCGTACGCGGCGGTCGTAGGCGAGCAGGTCCACGTGGTCGCCGGCGCGGGCAGCGAGGGCCGCGAGCAGCAGGGCCGCGTCCATGGAGGCATCGAGGCGGGGGATGTCACCGACGCGGCCGGCCGAGGTGCGGCCGGTCTCCAGGACCAGCAGGATGCGGCGGTCGCGTTCGGGGCGCCAGGTGCGGACGGCGAGGGTCTGCCGACGGGCGGTGGCCCGCCAGTCGATGGAACGGGTGTCGTCGCCGGGGACGTAGTCGCGGAGGCTGTCGAATTCGGTGCCCTCGCCGCGGGTCAGGATGCTGGTGCGGCCGTCGAGTTCGCGGAGCCGGGCGAGCTTGGCGGGCAGATGCTTGCGGCTGGTGAAGGGAGGCAGGACGCGCAGGGTCCAGGGGATCCGGTGGCTGCCCTGGCGGGCTGCCAGGCCGAGTGGGCCGTACGAGCGGACCGTGACGCGGACGGCGTGGTGATCGCCGCGCCGGGTGGGGTGGAGCGTGGTCGTCAGGCGCCGGCGTTCGGCGCCGGGGATGCGCACGATGTGGCGGGAACGGGGGAGATCCGAGCCAGGCTGGAAGGAGCTGGGGGGCCAGGCGTCGCGGATCTGGGCGCGCAGTGTACGGCGGTCCGGGTTGGTGATGGTGAGGTGCGTGTGGGCTTCACCAGATAGTCGAACGGTTGTTTCACCGGATCGGGTGAACTGGAGCTTTCGCACTGGCGCGGCGAGGGCCAGATCGCACAAAATTCCTATCAGCAGGGCGAGTTGGACGGTGAGGAGGCCAAGCCAGCTGGGAAGGACGAAGCCGACGAAGAGGGCTCCGAGTGCGGAGATGAGGGCGGTGCGTCCGGTCAGGGCCACGGCGTCGTCTCAGCGGGGGACGGGGAGGTGGGCGAGCACGGCGTTGATCACGGAGTCCGCGCTGACTCCCTCCATCTCCGCTTCGGGGCGGAGCTGGACGCGGTGTCGGAGCGTGGGGAGAGCGAGGGCCTTGACGTCGTCAGGAGTGACGTAGTCGCGGCCGGTCAGCCAGGCCCAGGCCCGGGATGTGGAGAGCAGGGCAGTGGCTCCTCGGGGGGATACACCGAGGGAGAGTGAGGGGGATTCGCGGGTGGCACGGCAGATATCGACTATGTAGCTGGTGACCTCGGGGGAGACGGTGGTCTTGGCGACCGCGGCTCGGGCCGCATCGAGGTCGGCGGCCGAGGCGACGGGGCGGAGACCCGCGGCGTCCAGGTCGCGTGGGCTGAAGCCGTCCGCGTGGCGGGTGAGGATGTCGATCTCGTCCTGCCGGGCGGGTAGCGGCACCGTCAGCTTCAGCAGGAAGCGGTCGAGTTGGGCCTCGGGGAGCGGATACGTGCCCTCGTACTCCACAGGGTTCTGGGTGGCGGCGACGAGGAACGGGTCGGGGAGCGGACGAGGGGTGCCATCGACGGTCACCTGGCGCTCCTCCATGGCTTCGAGCAGGGACGCCTGGGTCTTGGGGGGCGTGCGGTTGATCTCGTCGGCGAGAAGGAGGTTGGTGAAGACAGGGCCCGGCTGGAAGGAGAATTCGGCGCTGCGGGCGTCGTAGACCAGGGAACCGGTGACGTCGCTCGGCATCAGATCGGGGGTGAACTGAACGCGCTTGGTGTCGAGTTCGAGAGCGGCCGACAGGGCGCGTACGAGCAGGGTCTTGGCGACGCCCGGGACGCCTTCGAGGAGCACGTGCCCGCGGCAGAGCAGCGCGACGACCAAGCCGGTGACGGCGGGGTCCTGGCCTACGACGGCTTTGGAGATCTCGGTGCGCAGGGCCTCCAGCGAGGCTCGGGCGCTGTCAGCGGTCGGGGTGCTCACGAGGGGCGTGCCTCTCTTGGGAAACGATCGAGGTTTCGAGTGCGTCGAGTTGGTCGGCCAGGTGCACCAGAGCCTTGTCGTCCGCGGGTGCCGGGCCGAAGAGCAGGGCGTGGAGGCCGGGTCCGGTGCCGGGGGCGGCGGTCAGGTGGGCGTGGACGGCCGGGAGGAGGACGTCGGGGGTGTGGGCGTGTGCGGGGGGCACGCCGATGAGGGGCGCGATCCGGGTGCGGGTCGCGGAGCGCAGGACGGTCGAAGCCCGGTCGCGGGCGCCGGCCTGTTCGTAGAGGCGGGCATGGCCCTCGGTGGTCTCGGCGGCCGGGACGGTGACGGGGAGACGTTCGGTCACGAGCGGACCGAGCCGGCGGGCGCGCCACAGGGCCGCGAACGTGGCGGCGAAGGCGAGTTGGAGCAGCCCCCAGCGCCAGCCGGAGGGGATGAGGTCCAGGAATCCGTGCTGCTCGGCAGGGGCGGACGAGGGGTCGCTGACAGAGGGGAGGTACCAGACCACATGGTGATGAGCACCGAGGAGCTGAAGGGCCAGCGAGGCGTTGCCGCGCTCGGCGAGGCGGTGGTTGAACAGGAAGTCGGGAGCGCCGAGGAGCACGGTGTCGCGGCCGGTGTCCGGGGCCGGCAGGCGCAGCAGAGTGGGCAGGCCGCCGCTGGAGTAGCAGCGGTCGGCGGTGCCGTCGGGCTTCGCGTAGCGCAGGCCGCCCATCAGGGCGCCGCCGGCGCGGCGGGCGGCGGGCAGCGCGCAGGAGGGCCGGCGCGTCGAGACACCGACCTTGGATTCGGCCCGTACGCCCGGTGCGAAGGCATCGAGGGCGGTGGGGCCGGGGGCGAGCAGGACGGTGCGGCCGGCGGTGTGGGCGGTCGCGGTCCGCAGACCGGTCAGCTGTCGTGCGGTCAGGAGGTCAGGGTCGGTGATGAGGAGGGTAGTGTGCGGGCCGGCAGCCGCTGCGGCTTCCTCGACGGTGGTGGCGACCTGGGTGGTGATGCCGTGGGCGGTGAGCAGTTGGGCGAGCGCCAGGCTGCCGGCCCGGTCCGGGGAGCGGGGATCGAGCCGGCCGTGCCGCTCGCCGGATTGCAGGGCCGCGAGCACCACACCGGTGACGACGAGCAGGAGGAGCGCGAGCAGCAGCCCCCGGGACCGGGTCCACAGGCGGCGGGCGGTCGGGGAGAGCGAGGTGGGATCCGTGGCGGCCGTGGTCATCCGCGGCTCCCGGGCCGGGCGGTGACCAGGTGGGGTTTGGCGTGCTGTACCTCGGTGTCGAGGGCGCTCACGAAGGCGTACTCCGGCTCCGTTGCGGAGCGTCCGCCGTATGTGACGTCGTCGAAGGTGCGGGCCGCGGTGCGCAGCCGGCCGGCATGGGCGGGCAGTGTCCGGCCGGCTTCGGTGGCGGCCTCGTCGGCGGTGCGCCCCGGGCCGGGGGTGAGCAGAGCCCGTTCTTCGAGGGTGAGGACGAGGGCGCGCATGCGTTCCTGGACGGCCTGGCTCCAGTGGCCCGTTGCGGCGTGCCGGTCCGCGGCCGACCGGTGTTCGGCGGCGGTGCGGGGGGTGTCGGCGAAGAGTGCGCCGCTGGTGGTCGGGGTACGGCGTATCGCGCCGAGCCGCAGTCGGAGGGCGACGATGAGCAGCAGGACGAAGGCGGCGATGGCGAGGAGCCCGATCCAGCCGCCCGGTGTGACCCCGGCGGCCGCGCGGAACAGCTCGTCGACGCGTTCCCAGAACCAGCTCAGGGCCCGCTGGAACGGGCTGGGATCGTGCTGGTGGTACCGCGGGTCGGACAGTTCGCGCTCCGCCGCCTCGCGGGCGGGGACGCGCGGGATCCTCACCGGTATGTCGTCGCCGGAGCGCGCTGTCGGGCGTCCGAGTGCGGTCGTGCTCCCCGCCGTGGTCACCGCATCAGCTTCCCGGCGCGGTGTCGGTGGGCTGCTGCCCGGGGCCCTCCGCGGGGGTGTGGGGGCTGTCGGGCGTGCCGGTGCCGCCGGGGGCGGTGGGGGGCGCGGCGGGAGTGCTCGTGCCGTAGCCGGGGAGGCCGGCGGCGCGGGCGAGTTCGAGGTCGAGTGCCTCGCGGCGGATGCGCTGGTCCATGTAGAGGAGCGCGGTGACGCCGGCGCTGATCGGGAGGGTGACGGCGGAACTGATGACGGCGCCGATGCCCAGCACGATCAGGAACGTCCAGCCGGTGTCGGAGCCGGTGCCGTTCGCCCAGTCGGTGAGGCTCTCGCCGCCGAAGAGGACGGCGACGAAGGTGGCGGGGATCTGGACGATGAGCTCGACGACGAAGATCAGGATGTACGCAAGGAGCTGGATGCCCAGCACTCGCCACCAGGAGCCGCGTACGAGCTTGGCGGAGCGCTGCATGGACGTGATGACGCCCTGCTTCTCCAGCATCAGCGCGGGGGCGGCGAGGCTGTAGCGGACCCACAGCCAGATGCTGACGGCGATGGCCGCCAGTCCGCCCAGGAGGGCGAGGATCACAGCGACGGGCGACGGGGTCAGAACGGCCAGGATGAAGCCGGGGGCGAGGCCGATCACCGTGACGGCCCCGATGATCACGGGGAGCAGGAGAAGCAGGCCGAGGAGGCGCGGGAGCTGGCCGCGGGCGTCCCGCCAGGCTTCCGCGGTGGTCGCCGAACGGCCGAGGACGGCGCGGCTGACGATCATGGTGAGCAGCCCGGTGGCGATGAGGGTGGCGAGCAGCCTGATGAGCCAGGTGACGCCGGAGCCGGCGAGCGCAATGCCCATTTCGTGCAGAACATCGCCCGGCCGGAGGTCGGCGCCGTTCTCCATGGAGGGCAAGCGGCCGACGCTCGGGAACCACACTGTGGTGACGAGGGTGACGGCGGTCTGCGAGACGACCGCGACGAGCAGTGCGATGGAGAGCACGGCGCGCCAGTGGGCGCGCATGGTCGAGACCGCGCCGTCGAGGATCTCGCCGACGCCGAGCGGACGCAGGGGGATGACGCCCGGCTTGGCGGCCTGCGGTGCCTGGGTCCAGCCGCCACCCCACCCGGGGCCGCCACCCCACCCGGGCTGATGGCCGGGGCCGGGCGGGCCGCCCTGGCCGGAGGCGGCGCGCTCGCGGTTGCCGGGGCCGCTCTGGCCGGGAATGCGGGCGGGGGCCGACCACTGGCCGGCGGGCGGCTGGTGCGTGGACCAGTTCGGGGGAGGCGGCTGCTCGGCGGAGGCCGGCCGGTCTTCCGGGCCGGGTGGCTGGGTGGGCTGCTCCTTGGCGCCGCGGTCCGGCTCGTCGGAGGGGGCGGATCCGGGCGAGGCCCAGCCCGGAGAGTTGTTCATCGTCGCTCCTTCTTGCTGCCCGGTCGCCGCGGCGACCGGGGTCCGGGGTCCGCGGTGTCAGCCATCGTGTCATGGCGTGTCGCGCTGCGTGCCCGTGCCCTGAGCGGTAAGGCACCTTCTGTTCGCGGTGGTTTCGGCGGCAGACTGGGCGGATGGCCGATCAGCACGAGGTATTCGAGGCGGGCGCCGAGTCGCTCGCAGTCCCGTCACTGCGCTGGGAGGAGCTACCCGAGGGGCCCGTACTGGTGCTTCTCGACCAGACGAGGCTGCCCGCGGAGGAGGCCGAACTGGTCTGTACGGACGTGCCGGCGCTGGTGCAGGCGATCCGGACGCTGGCCGTGCGCGGGGCTCCGCTGCTGGGCATCGCGGGTGCGTACGGCGTCGCACTGGCCGCGGCGCGGGGGTTCGACGTGGACGACGCGGCGGAGACGCTGGCGCATGCCCGGCCGACCGCGGTCAATCTGGGGTACGGGGTGCGCCGGGCAGCCGCCGCGTACCGTGCGGCGGCCGGCGGCGGGGCCGGGGCCGAGGCGGCCGCTGCGGCGGCGCTGGCCGAGGCGCGCGCCGTACACGCGGAGGATGCCGAGGCCAGTAAGCGGATGGCGGCGCACGGTCTGGCGTTGCTGGGTGAGCTGCTGCCGGGTGGCGGCCATCGGATTCTCACGCACTGCAATACAGGTGCGCTGGTGTCCGGGGGTGAGGGGACCGCCCTGGCGGTGGCGCTGGCCGCGCACCGGGCCGGTGATCTGCGGCGGCTGTGGGTGGACGAGACACGGCCGTTGTTGCAGGGGGCCCGGCTGACCGCCTACGAGGCGGCGCGTACGGGCATGCCGTACACCGTGCTGGCGGACGGGGCGGCGGGTTCGCTGTTCGCCGCGGGGGAGGTGGACGCCGTGCTGATCGGTGCGGATCGGATCGCGGCGGACGGGGCGGTGGCCAACAAAGTGGGTAGCTATCCGCTGGCGGTTCTGGCCGGGTATCACCACATTCCGTTCGTGGTGGTGGCGCCGACCAGCACGGTGGATCTGGCGACGGAGGAGGGGGCGGACATAGAGGTGGAGCAGCGGCCGGGCCATGAGGTGACGGAGTTTCCGGTGCCGTACGTGCGAGGGGCCGGGACGGAGGCGGGCGCCGGAACGGCGGTGGCGCCGCTGGGCGCGCAGGCGTACAACCCGGCCTTCGACGTCACGCCGCCGGAGCTGGTGACGGCGATCGTGACGGAGGCCGGGGTGGTGTCGCCGGTCACCCGGGACGGGCTGGCAGTCATGTGTTCCACGTCACGATGGAGTAAGTCACGATCAGGTAATGGGATGATGGCCGAATGAAGGGACGCGTCCTGGTCGTCGACGACGACCACGCACTGGCAGAGATGCTCGGCATCGTGCTGCGTGGCGAAGGCTTTGAACCGTCGTTCGTGTCGGACGGCGACAAGGCGCTCGCCGCCTTCCGCGAGACCAAGCCCGATCTTGTCCTGCTCGACCTGATGCTGCCCGGCCGGGACGGCATCGAGGTGTGCAGGCTGATCAGGGCCGAGTCCGGGGTGCCGATCGTCATGCTGACCGCCAAGAGCGACACGGTGGATGTGGTGGTCGGGCTCGAATCGGGCGCGGACGACTACATCGTCAAGCCGTTCAAGCCGAAGGAACTGGTGGCCCGGATCCGGGCCCGACTGCGGCGCTCGGAGGAGCCGGCGCCCGAGCAACTGGCCATAGGTGACCTCGTCATCGATGTGGCGGGCCACTCGGTCAAGCGCGACGGGCAGTCGATCGCGCTGACCCCGCTGGAGTTCGACCTGCTGGTGGCGCTGGCGCGCAAGCCGTGGCAGGTGTTCACGCGTGAGGTGTTGCTGGAGCAGGTCTGGGGTTATCGGCATGCCGCCGACACCAGGCTGGTCAACGTCCATGTGCAGCGGCTCCGTTCCAAGGTCGAGAAGGACCCGGAGCGGCCGGAGATCGTGGTGACCGTCCGCGGAGTCGGCTACAAGGCCGGACCCAGCTGAGATGAGCCGGGACGGTGCGGCCCCGGAAGGAAAGCGGGGGCGTACCGCCGGCCCGCAGGACGAAATGTCTTTCTCGGGGAGGTTGTCCGCCCGGCTGCTGCGGGGTGGCCAACTGCTGCCCGATGGCGCGGTCAGCGGGCCCGTCCACCCGCTGCTGCGGCTCTTCAGCCGCTGGGTGCGGCGGCCGCTGCTGTCCGCCCTGCGGCTGTGGCGGCGCAACATCCAGCTCAGGGTGGTCGCGACGACCCTGCTGATGTCGCTGGCCGTGGTGCTGCTGCTCGGTGTCGTGGTTGTCGGACAGGTCCGTAACGGCCTGCTCACCGCCAAGGCGCAGGCCGCGCAGAGCCAGGCCGTGGGCGGCTTCGCGTCCGCCCAGAAGCTGGCCGACGGCGCCGGCGACGCCCGCACCGACGACAGCACCCGGACCGGAAACCGTGGCACCCAGGACTCCGCGACCTGGCTGACCAGCGTGGTCGAGCAGCTCGCCAGTGGCGGGCAGGGCGTCTTCTCCGTCGTGGCGCTCAGCTCGGACTCCGACGAGCCGTTCGGCGACGCCAGCCCCGGCACCCGGGGCCCGCGCGCCTCCGGGGACGTCGATCCCGAGCGCAGCGTGCCCGCCGATCTGCGCCGGAAGCTGGACACCAAGACCGGCACGTTCCGCGAGTACACGCAGATCAAGCGCATCGGGTCCAACGAGGGCGTGCCGGCGATCATCATCGGCAAGCGGCTCAACGATGTGAACAGCAATCAGTACCAGCTCTATTACCTCTTCCCGTTCAACCAGGAAGAGGAGTCGCTGAAGCTGGTGACGACGACGCTCGCGACGGCCGGGGTGTTCGTCGTGGTGCTGCTCGGCGCGATCGCCTGGCTGGTCGTGCGGCAGGTCGTCACGCCCGTACGAATGGCCGCGGGGATCTCCGAGCGGCTGGCCGCGGGGCTCCTCCAGGAGCGGATGAAGGTCACCGGCGAGGACGACATCGCGCGGCTCGGCGAATCCTTCAACAAGATGGCGCAGAACCTCCAGGTCAAGATCCAGCAGCTGGAGGAACTGTCCCGGATGCAGCGCCGTTTCGTCTCCGATGTCTCGCACGAACTGCGGACGCCGCTGACCACCGTCCGGATGGCGGCCGAAGTCATCCACGAGGCGCGCGACGACTTCGACCCGACCACCGCGCGCTCCGCGGAGCTGCTGAGCGGACAGCTCGACCGCTTCGAGTCGCTGCTCGCCGAGCTGCTGGAGATCAGCCGGTTCGACGCGGGCGCGGCGGCGCTGGAGGCCGAACCGATAGACCTGCGCGACGTCGTGCACCGCGTCATCGAGGGCGCCGAGCCGCTGGCCGAGCGCAAGGGCACCCGCATCATGGTGCGCGGCGGTGAGCAGCCGGTGATCGCCGAGGCCGATCCCCGGCGGGTGGAGCGGGTGCTGCGCAACCTCGTCGTCAACGCCGTCGAACACGGCGAGGGCCGGGACGTGGTGGTGCGGCTGGCGTCCGCCGGCGGCCGGAGCGGCGGCGCGGTGGCCGTCGCGGTGCGTGATTACGGCGTCGGGCTCAAACCCGGTGAGGCGACACGCGTCTTCAACCGTTTCTGGCGCGCGGACCCGGCGCGGGCCCGTACGACGGGCGGTACGGGCCTGGGCCTGTCCATCGCCGTCGAGGACGCCCGGCTGCACGGCGGCTGGTTGCAGGCGTGGGGTGAACCGGGCGGCGGTTCGCAGTTCCGGCTGACGCTGCCGCGGACGGCCGGGGAGCCGCTGCGGGGCTCGCCGATACCGCTGGAGCCGGAGGACTCGCGGCGCAACCGCGGACTGGGTGCGGCGGGGCTGCCGCGCACTGGTACGGGCCCTGGGCCCGCCCCGGTCGAGGCCGGGCCGCGCGCCGCGGAGACGTCCGCAGCGGAGACAGCCGTCGCGGACGGGCCGGCTGCCGGTCCGGTGGCGCGGCGTGGCGGCAGCGGGGGCGTGCGGAGCGGGGAGGCGGCGCGCGGCCCGGGGGTGCGCGCCGACGGACCGGTCCGGGACGGTGCGGGGCCGGAGGCCGGACAGGATGCGGACCGGGAGGGCGAGCTGCGTGGACGCTGAGCGTGGAGGCGGGAGCGGAGTGCGGGGATGGCTCCGTGCCCGTACACGGGGCGGGGCCACGGCCCGGGGCCGGGCCCGCGTGGTGCGGAAATCCGCGCTGTTCAGCTGCGCGGGGCTGCTGCTCGCCGGGTGCGCGTCGATGCCGGACAGCGGGGACGTCAAGGCCGTCGACCAGTCGCCGCGCTCCGACGGCGATTCGCAGGTGCGGGTCTACGGCGTGCCCCCGCAGGACGGTGCGCAGCCGACCAACATCGTCCGCAGCTTCCTCGACGCGACGACCAGCGACGAGGCGGACTTCCGTACGGCCAGCCAGTATCTGGCCAAGTCGGCGAAGCGGACCTGGCGGCCGTTCCTGGTCACCAACGTGCTTCAGGAGCGCCCGAAGCCCGAGCCTACGGCGCAGCCCAGCCGCGAGGACGCGAACGGCTACACGGTCACGCTCTCCGGCAGCCAGGTGGCGACGGTCGGCGCCAACCACGCCTACACGCCGCAGGAGAAGCCGTACCACCAGACGATCCACCTCATCAAGGAGGGGGACCAGTGGCGCATCGACCGGCTGCCGGACGGGCTGGTGCTCGGGCTGTCCGACTTCCAGCGCATCTACCGCTCCGTCAACAAGTACTACTTCGCGTCCTACCAGTCGGAGTCGCAGCAGCCGAACGCCGGCAAGAACGTCCTCGTCGCCGACCCGGTCTATCTGCGGCAGCGGATAGAGCCGGTCACGGCCAGTGTGGAGGCGCTGCTGGCCGGGCCCACCGACTGGCTGAACCAGGTGACGTCCTCGGCGTTCCCGCCCGGCACCCGGCTCGCCGCGCGCGATCTGGCGCTGGACGACACCAACGCGCTGCGGGTGAAGCTCAGCAGACAGGCGGTCACCGGCATCGCCCAGTGCAAAAGGATGGCGGCGCAACTCTTCTTCACCGTCCAGGACATGACCCGGGCGTCGAAGATCAGCGAGGTGGAGTTGCAGGACGACAGCGGCAACTCGCTGTGCGCGCTGACCCAGGATCAGGCCGACCGTGACTTCACCCAGGCCCGGCACTCCGGGCACTCGGCCAAGGAGTACTTCATCGACGCCGGCCACAAGGTCGTCACCATGTCGGACTTCGCGACCAAGCCGGCGCCGGTGCGCGGGCCGTTCGGCACGGGGAAGACCTCGCTGCGCTCGGTCGCCATCTCGCGCGCCGAGACCACCGCGGCCGGGGTGTCGAGCGACGGCCGGTCGCTGTACGTGGCGGCCCTGGAGGACGGCACCGAACGCGGCGGTCCGCTTGTGACCAGCGCGAGCGCGTCCACGAAGCCGGAGGACGGGCTGAGCGCGCCGAGCTGGGACGGGCTGGGTGATCTGTGGGTCGCGGACCGCGGTGCGCAGGGTTCGCGACTGCTGCGGATGCGCGAGGGCAAGGGCGATCCGGAGGAGGTCGCGGTGCCCGGCCTCGGCGACCGGCGGATCAAGGCGATCAGGGTCGCCGCGGACGGCATCCGGATCGCGATGCTGGTGGAGGACAAGGGGCATACGACGCTCCAGCTCGGCCGGGTCGAGCGCGGCGGCCCGTCGGCGCATCCGGTGCTGTCGGTGCGGGAACTGCGACCCATCGCGCCGCAGTTGGAGGATGTGGTGGCCGCCTCCTGGGCGGGCGGCAGCCGGCTGCTGGTCGTCGGACGGGAGTCCGGCGGGGTGCAGCAGATGCGGTTCATGGAGACCGACGGCTCGGCGTCCAGCGCGCAGACGCTGCCCGGCGTCAACGGCGTGAAAGCGGTCGCGGCGTCGGAGGACGAGACCCGGCCGCTGATCGCCGACGCCACCGAGGGGATAGTGCGGTTGCCCCCGGACGCCAACTGGAAGACCGTGGTCAAGGAAGGGTCGGCGCCGGTCTATCCGGGGTGACGCTGCTCCGCCCGTGGTGCGGCGCGCCGGGCCGGGGTGCCCGGGTTGTCCACAGCCGCCGCCGTCCACAGGGGTGGTGGCCAGGTCCGGGCGGCGGGAGAGTAAAGCCATGCGGGGGGTGTGGCGGGAACTGGCCGATCTGGTGCTGCCGGTCGACTGCGCGGGGTGCGGCCGGCCGCGTACGGCGCTGTGCGCGGCGTGCCGCCTGGCGCTCGCGCGCGGCGGGCGGGGCGCGGGCCGGGTGCGGCCGGAGCCGGTGCCCGGCGGGCTGCCGCGGGTGTGGGCCAGTGCGGTCTACGCCGATGCGGTACGGGCCGTGCTGCTGGCCCACAAGGAGCGCGGTGCGCTGTGGCTGGCCGAGCCGCTGGGGGCCACGCTGGCCGAGGCGGTGCGCGGGCTGCGGGCCGGCGGTGGGCCGCTGCTGCTCGTACCGGTGCCGTCGGCCCGCGGAGCGGTGGCCGGGCGGGGCCACGACCCGGTGCGCAGGGTCGCGCTGGCGGCCGCCGGTGAGCTGCGGCGGGCGGGGGCGGCGGTGCGGGTGCTCCCGGCGCTGCGGCAGCGCCGGGTCGTGGCCGATCAGGCGGCGCTGAGCGCCCGGCAGCGGCTGGCGAATGTCGCGGGTGCCCTGGTGATGCGGGGCGGGGCCGACAGGCCGCTGGCGGCCGCGCCAGCGGTGCTGGTGGACGACCTGGTGACGACGGGGGCCACGCTGGCCGAGGCGGCGCGGGCGGTCATGGCGGCCGGCGGCCGGGTGGCCGGGGCCGCCGTGGTGGCGGCCCCGCGCAGTGCTTTCGAAATCAACTGGAACTGACCGAGAAAAATCATCGTTGCAGGTAACGAGGGCGAAAAGTCACCCAAACGGAGCTGGAGGCCCCGAGGGGGTGCCGACATCCGTCCAGGAGAGCTATGTTCGGTTGTGAGGACTTGGCAGACGCTTTGCCTCGGATGTCGTGATGCATGCGTTAAGGGGTATTTGCAGCAACCCCGAAACGCTGGAGTGGAGAGCTTGCCCCTGGGGGAGGAGGAGGTGAAAGTCGCCAAGTCCGCGGCTTCGGCACTCACCGGAGCCTGGTGCAAGAAGGAATCGCTCCGCCCGCTGAGCGGGGCGATCCGGGAACGGAGTTCTGCGTGGACATCGTCGTCAAGGGCCGCAAGACCGAGGTGCCCGAGCGGTTCCGCAAGCACGTGGCCGAGAAGCTGAAGCTGGAGAAAGTCCAGAAGCTCGACGGCAAGGCGATCAGCCTGGACGTTGAAGTGTCCAAGGAGCCCAACCCCCGGCAGGCCGACCGTTCCGACCGAGTGGAGATCACGCTCCGCTCCCGTGGCCCGGTGGTCCGGGCCGAGGCGGCCGCCGCCGACCCGTACGCCGCGCTCGATCTGGCCACGGCCAAGCTGGAAGCGGTGCTGCGGAAGCAGAACGACAAGCGCCACTCGCGGCGCGGCAACGGCCGGATCCCGGCGAGTGAAGTCGCCGTCAGCGTCCCCGGCGTCGCGCGCCTGAACACCAACGGCGAACTCGCCGCGGAGAGCGCGGGCGAGCAGAAGGTGCCGACCACGAAGATGGGCTCGCTGGACGTCCAGGGCGAAGGCCCCCTGGTCGTTCGCGAGAAGACCCACGCGGCGGCCCCGATGGCGCTCGACCAGGCGCTCTACGAGATGGAGTTGGTCGGTCACGACTTCTATCTCTTCGTCGACGCCGAGACCAAGCAGCCGAGTGTCGTCTACCGGCGGCACGCCTACGACTACGGCGTCATCCACCTGAACTCCGACTCGTTCGGAGAGGAGGAGCCCGGCGGCGCAGGCGGCGCGCTCGGCGGCTGACACCTGTCCGCCCGGTGCCCCCGGCGTGCGCCGGGGGCACCATCGTGCCTGCACAGGGCAGGAGTTGAAGCCGTATAGTGTGCGTGCCGGCCAGGGAGTACACGGGCACGAAACGGCGAGTTGCCGGGGAGACGGTCGTATGGCATTGATCGGGCTGGCCGCACGGGGCTGCTGTCAACCAGCCTTATTCCAAGCTCCGGCCCTTCGGCCGAGTAGTTGACGGGGAGGAACGATGGGGGACAGCTTCGGGCCCGTGCGTGACCACGTGGACGACGACCCGGTCGGTGCCGGGTGTGACGGAGCGGGCGCGGGCGTGCCGCGCAAGGAGCCGATCCGGGTCCTGGTGGTGGATGATCACGCGCTCTTCCGGCGGGGCCTGGAGATCGTGCTCGCCCAGGAAGAGGACATCCAGGTCGTCGGCGAGGCGGGCGACGGCGCGGAGGCGGTCGACAAGGCCGCGGATCTGCTGCCCGACATCGTGCTGATGGACGTACGGATGCCCCGGCGCGGCGGCATCGAGGCGTGCACCTCCATCAAGGAGGTGGCCCCCAGCGCGAAGATCATCATGCTGACGATCAGCGATGAAGAGGCCGACCTCTACGACGCGATCAAGGCGGGGGCCACCGGCTACCTCCTCAAGGAGATCTCCACCGACGAGGTGGCGACCTCGATCCGGGCCGTCGCGGACGGCCAGTCGCAGATCAGCCCGTCGATGGCGTCCAAGCTTCTGACGGAGTTCAAGTCGATGATCCAGCGCACGGACGAGCGTCGGCTGGTGCCCGCGCCCCGGCTCACCGACCGTGAGCTGGAGGTCCTCAAGCTCGTCGCCACGGGGATGAACAACCGCGATATCGCCAAGGAACTCTTCATCTCCGAGAACACCGTCAAGAACCACGTCCGCAACATCCTGGAGAAGCTTCAGCTGCACTCCCGGATGGAGGCCGTGGTGTACGCGATGCGGGAGAAGATCCTGGAGATCCGGTGACCGCCGGATGAGCGGTGGCCACCGGTGTGCCCTCGGTCACCCGCCGATCGCGGTGAGTTCCGCGCGCAGGGCGGTGGCCAGGGTTGGGTCGTCGCAGCGCATCAGCCGTACGGTGTCGCAGCCGACCCAGCCGGCGGCCTCGTACAGCGCGCGGGCCATCGGGCGGACGGCTTTGCGGCCCGCCATGGATACCTGACGGGCGACGAGCGTTGTGCCCTCGCGGGCCGGATCGACCCGGCCCACCAGTTGCCCGCCGGCCAGCAGGGGCATCGCGAAATAGCCGTGTATCCGCTTCGGGCGCGGGACGTACGCCTCCAGGCGGTGGGTGAAGCCGAAGATCCGCTCCGTGCGCGGCCGGTCCCAGATGAGGGAGTCGAACGGCGAGAGCAGGGTCGTGCGGTGCCGGCCGCGGGGCGGTGCGGCCAGCGCGGCCGGGTCGGCCCAGGCGGGCTTCGACCAGCCCTCGACCTCGACCGGCAGCAGCCCCGAGTCCGCGAGGACGGAGTCGACCTGCTCGCCCTTGAGACGGTGGTAATCCGCGAGGTCGGCACGGGTGGCCACGCCCATCGCGGCGCCGGCCTGGGCGACCAGGCGGCGGACGCATTCGGTGTCGTCGAGGTCGTCCGCGCGCAGCGGCTCCGGGACGGCGCGCTCGGCGAGGTCGTACACCCGCTTCCAGCCCCGGCGCTCCGTGCAGACCACCTCGCCGAGCATCAGGGCGCGCTCCACGGCGATTTTCGCCTCGCTCCAGTCCCACCACGGACCGCCGTTCTTGGCGCCGCCCAGTTCCGTGGCGGTCAGCGGTCCCTCCGCCGTGAGCTGCGCGAGCACCGCGTCGTACGCCGCCTGCGGCAGGTCGTGGTGCCATGACTGGCGGGCGCGGTAGGCGCGGCGGCGGAACGCGAAGAGCGGCCACTCCTCGATGGGCAGGATGCAGGCGGCGTGCGACCAGTACTCGAAGCTGCGGGTGTCGCCCCAGTAGGCGGCCTCGACCGCCGGGCGGCCGACCGCGCCGAGCCGGGCGTACGGCACGAGCTCGTGCGAGCGGGCCAGCACCGAGATCGTGTCCAGCTGCACCGCGCCCAGCTGCCGCAGCACCCCGCGCACCCCGCCCCGGCGGTCCGGGGAACCCAGCAGGCCCTGCGCCCGCAGCGCCAGGCGCCGGGCGTCGTCGTGGGAGAGGGCGGTCACGGGCTTCGGCTGGAGCTGTGTCGCGGCGGTCATGCGGGACAGGCTAAGGGCGGGCACTGACAATGGCCCCGGGCACGGTGGCGACCGGCGGCGGTGGGGGCTTGTGGTGGCTCAGGGGCCACCGGAAGCGGCCGGGACCGGGGCCGCGGGGCCGCTCAGCCGGGGTACGGGAGGTACGGCGTGGTGTCCCGGGCCGCCGTGCGGGCGGTGCCGGGCGGCTCGGGCAGGTCCGACGGGAGCAGTGAGCCGATCCAGCAGTCGCGGCGGGTGCCCTCGTGCAGCATATGGGCGCGCAGCGTGCCCTCCATCTGGAAGCCGACCTTGCGGGCGACCGCCCGGGAGCCGTGGTTGCCGGCCTCCGCGAGCCACTCCAGGCGCTCCACCCCGAGTTCGCGGAACGCCCAGCGCGCCACCGTCCGGGCCGCCTCGGCGGTGTACCCCTTGCCCCGGTGTTCCTTGGAGGTCCAGTAGCCGAGCTCGGCCTGCCGCTCGGGGGTGCGCAGCTGGGCGAGGCGGACCAGGGCCATGGCGCCGACCAGCGATCCGTCGGCCTTCGCGGTCACGGCGAAGCCGTAGGCGGTGTCATCGCGCCAGCCTCCCGAGGAGGCGGTGCCGACGAACCGCTCCGCGTCCTGGAGGCCGTACGGCGAGGGGACGCTCGTCCAGCGCGGGATGTCGGGGTCCTGACAGGCGGCGTGCACAGCGGCCGCGTCGGAGGGCTCGAAGGGGCGCAGGACCAGGCGGTCGGTGGTGAGGGTCAGAGGCTCCATGAACCGAGTCTGCGGGGCGGCGGAGAGCGGGGCGAGGGATTTTCGCGGTGGCTCCCGGCACCTTCTCGCGGCCTGGCGCGTTCTCGTGGGGAGGGGGATACCGGCCTTCGCGGCGGCGGACCTCCCGGCGGAGCTGTGTCCTCCCTTACGATGGCCGTTGCGGCGGGGCCTGCCCCCTTGGAAAAATGCCGCGCCCGCGCACCCGACCGTGCAGGCCCGACCGGCAAGGAGACCAGTCCAAGTGTCCGTCTTCAACAAGCTCATGCGTGCAGGCGAAGGAAAAATCCTGCGCAAGCTGCACCGCATCGCGGGCCAGGTCAACTCCATCGAGGAGGACTTCGCGGCCCTCTCCGACGCGGAGCTGCGGGCGCTCACCGATGAGTACAAAGAGCGGTACGCGGACGGGGAGAGCCTGGACGACCTGCTGCCCGAGGCGTTCGCCACGGTCCGTGAGGCGGCCAAGCGCGTGCTCGGCCAGCGGCACTACGACGTCCAGCTGATGGGTGGCGCGGCCCTTCACCTCGGGTACGTCGCCGAGATGAAGACCGGTGAGGGAAAGACCCTGGTGGGTACCCTCCCGGCGTATCTCAACGCGCTCTCCGGCAAGGGCGTCCATCTGATCACGGTCAACGACTATCTGGCCGAGCGCGACTCCGAGATGATGGGCCGGGTCCACAAGTTCCTGGGGCTGGAGGTCGGTTGCATCCTCGCCGACATGACGCCGACCCAGCGCCGTGAGCAGTACGGCTACGACATCACGTACGGCACGAACAACGAGTTCGGCTTCGACTATCTGCGCGACAACATGGCCTGGTCGCAGGATGAACTCGTCCAGCGTGGCCACAACTTCGCGATCGTGGACGAGGTCGACTCGATCCTCGTCGACGAGGCCCGTACGCCGCTGATCATCTCCGGCCCGGCGGACTCGGCCACCAAGTGGTACGGCGATTTCGCCAAGCTGGTGCGCCGCCTGAAGAAGGGCGAGGCCGCCAACCCGCAGCGCGGGGTCGAGGAGACCGGCGACTACGACATCGACGAGAAGAAGCGCACCGTCGGTATCCACGAGTCCGGCGTCAGCAAGGTCGAGAACTGGCTGGGTATCGACAATCTGTACGAGTCGGTGAACACCCCGCTCGTCGGTTACCTGAACAACGCGATCAAGGCCAAGGAACTGTTCAAGAACGACAAGGACTACGTCGTCATCGACGGCGAAGTCATGATCGTCGACGAGCACACCGGCCGTATCCTCGCCGGCCGCCGCTACAACGAGGGCATGCACCAGGCCATCGAGGCGAAGGAGGGGGTGGAGATCAAGGACGAGAACCAGACGCTCGCCACGATCACCCTCCAGAACTTCTTCCGCCTCTACGACAAGCTCTCCGGAATGACCGGTACGGCCATGACCGAGGCCGCCGAGTTCCACCAGATCTACAAGCTCGGCGTCGTGCCGATCCCGACGAACCGGCCGATGGTCCGCAAGGACCAGGCCGACCTGATCTACCGCACCGAGCCCGCGAAGTTCGACGCGGTGGTCGAGGACATCGTCGACAAGCACGAGAAGGGCCAGCCGATCCTGGTCGGCACCACCTCGGTCGAGAAGTCCGAGTACCTCTCGCAGCAGCTCAATAAGCGCGGTGTCGCCCACGAGGTGCTCAACGCCAAGCAGCACGACCGTGAGGCGCCGATCATCGCCCAGGCCGGCCGCAAGGGCGCCGTGACCGTCGCCACGAACATGGCCGGCCGCGGTACGGACATCAAGCTCGGCGGCAACCCGGACACCCTCGCCGAGGCGGAGCTGCGCCAGCGCGGTATGGACCCGGTGGAGCACGTCGAGGAGTGGGCGGCCGCGCTGCCCGCCGCCATGGAGCGGGCCGAGGCCGCGGTGAAGGCGGAGTTCGAGGAGGTCAAGAGCCTCGGCGGGCTCTACGTCCTCGGCACGGAGCGGCACGAGTCGCGCCGTATCGACAACCAGCTGCGCGGCCGCTCCGGCCGTCAGGGCGACCCCGGCGAGTCCCGGTTCTACCTCTCGCTGGGCGACGACCTGATGCGGCTGTTCAAGGCCCAGATGGTCGAGCGGGTCATGGCGATGGCCAACGTTCCCGACGATGTGCCCATCGAGAACAAGATGGTGACGCGGGCGATCGCGTCCGCCCAGTCGCAGGTCGAGCAGCAGAACTTCGAGACGCGTAAGAACGTCCTCAAGTACGACGAGGTCCTCAACCGTCAGCGCGAGGTCATCTACGGCGAGCGCCGCCGCGTCCTCGAAGGCGAGGACCTGCACGACCAGGTCAAGCACTTCATGGACGACACCATCGACGCCTACATCCAGGCGGAGACGGTCGAGGGGTTCGCCGAGGAATGGGACCTGGACCGTCTGTGGGGCGCGTTCAAGCAGCTCTACCCGGTCAAGGTGCGCATCGAGGAGCTGGAGGAGGAGGCCGGCGACCGCGCCGGGATCACCGCCGACTTCATCGCGGACGCCGTCAAGGACGACATCTACGAGCAGTACGCCGCCCGTGAGGAGCAGCTCGGCTCGGAGGTCATGCGCGAGCTGGAGCGCCGGGTCGTCCTGTCCGTCCTGGACCGCAAGTGGCGTGAGCACCTCTACGAGATGGACTACCTCCAGGAGGGCATCGGCCTGCGGGCCATGGCCCAGAAGGACCCGCTGGTCGAGTACCAGCGCGAGGGCTTCGACATGTTCACCGCGATGATGGAGGGCATCAAGGAGGAGTCCGTCGGCTACCTGTTCAACCTGGAGGTCCAGGTCGAGCAGCAGGTCGAGGAGGTGCCGGTGCAGGCTTCCGCGGACCGGACGTCGCTGGAGAAGGACGTGCCGGAGGCGGTGCCGGCCGGTGCGGGCCGTCCGGAGATCCGCGCCAAGGGCCTGGACGCGCCGCAGCGGCCGGACCGGCTGCACTTCTCGGCGCCGACGGTCGACGGTGAGGGCGGTGTCGTCGAGGGGGACTTCGCGAGCGACGAGGACGGCGGCTCCCCGGCTCGCTCCGAGGCGGACGGCCTGACCCGCGCGGAGCGCCGCAAGGCTCAGAAGAGCGGCGGGCGCCGCCGCAAGAAGTGAGCGTCGCGTAGTGAGCTCAGTGGTGCGGTCCGGGTACGGACCGCACCGGACAGGGGCGCCCCGGCCGGTCATCGGCCGGGGCGCCCCTGTCGCTGTCGGTGTCCGCTAGCCGGCCGGGCCCCGGACCGCGCAGGTCGGGCCGATGTCGAGGGCGGCGCAGCGCCAGCGCGAGTCGGCGCCGAGCTCCAGCCGGAACGCGAGGGCCCGCAGCCGTTCCCCGGCCGCGATCCGGGCGAACGCCTCGATGACGCCGCCACGCGGCCGGCACAGCCCGCAGTCACGGACGGACGGCGCGGGCGCGCGGCGCCCCGGGCCGGTGGCGGGCCGCAGCGGTGCCTGCGGGGCCAGCTCCACCAGCCGGTCGTAGGCGGCCGGCAGCGCGTGGCCCAGCAGGGCGTGCACCGGCCGCTGCCCGCTGAGCGTGAGCAGCAGCTGATGCGCGAACCAGTGGTGCGGACGGTGCTCGTGGGCGCGCCGCCGGGCCCCCACGGTCGGCAGCGGAGCGCCGCCGGCGTCCGGCCGGCGGCGCGCGGCGGCCGTGGCGGCGGTGAGGTCGGTGAGGGTGGCGGGCCGGTCCCGCGTGGTCCGGTCGGGGTATGTGGTGCCAGGGACGTACGTGTTGCCAGGGGCGTAGGCGGCGGGCCGGGTGAGGCGCGGGCCGCTGGGGCGTGGGCCGGCGGGGCGTGGGCCGCTGGGTGCCGGGCGGTCCGGGGCGCTGCGGTCCGGGGCCGGTGTGCTGGTGGCGGGCCGGTCAGGAGTTGTGCGGCCCGGGGTGGTGCGGGTGGTGACCGCGGGGGCGGCTGGGCGCCGGGTGCGGTCCGGGGCGCGTCCAGGTCCGCCGGTGGGGCGGCGGGGAGCGCGGCGGGTGAGGGGGGTGCTGGGGCCGGTAGGGCCGCCGGTGGGGGCGGTGGAGCCGGTGAGCTCGATGCGGTCGGTGGTGTCGGGAGGGCCGGTTGGTGCGGTGGTGCTCGGCTGTGGGCCGGTCGTGGGTGCGGCTCCGGGCGCCGCGCTCCGGATGTCGGCGGGGCGGCCCTGGGGCGTGGCTGTTCCGGGGCGGTCCGGGTGCGGTGCGGTGGGCATTCCGGTGGCTGCCGTACCCGTCCGGGAGATCCTGACCCCCGTCGTACGTGTCCGCGCGGTTGCCGTCCGCGGTTCGTCGGCCGGGGCGTCCGCGGGGGCCAGGGGGGCTGTGGTGGCGGTGGCTGTGGGTGCTGTGGGGCGGGTGGCGTGGGGGTGGCCGGGGGTCCGACGCTGGTGCGGGACGGTGGGTGCGGGGGCGGGTGTCGGTGTCGGTTCCGGGGCCGCGTGCTCGGTGGGGTGGGTGCCGGGAGCTGTGGGCGTGGGTGCGGGTGCGGGTGCGGTGGTGCGGGTCGGGACGGTGGTGGTGCCGGTCATGGTGAGTGCCCCCGTTCTGCCGGGCCCGGGTATTACCGGGCGGTAGCTTTGGTGGGAGATCTCTATCGGCGGGGGCGGGGCGGCGGCAAGGCGCGGCGGGCCGGTGGCGCGGGGTGCGCGGAGTTCACCTGTCCGTGTCGCGGGCCCGGTACGCGGCCTCGGAACGGGGTCGGAGCGGGCTCCTGGGACGGGCGGCACGGAGGGCGTGCGGACGCCACGATGGGGGACGCACGCCCGTATGCTGACTGGGCATTTCCCCGGAGTCGAGCGAACTGAGCGAAAGCGGCAGCCATGCGCGTCTATGTCCCCCTGACCCTGCCCGGTCTCGCAGCGGCGTACAAGAGCGGTGAGCTGGGGCCCGGTCCCGTGGACGCGTACGCCGTCACGCCCGCGCTGCGCGAGTGGTACGTCTCGGACGACATCGAGGAGCTGGAGTACGCGGCGCTGAACCGCGCGGCCCAGTCCTCGCTGCGGCTGCTCGCCGGGAACCCGCAGGCCGCGCGGCGGCGGGTGGTGGTGGCGCTGGACGTGCCGGAGGGGGCGGCGGTCGCGGACCCGGACCGGGGGCTGGACCCCGCGTCGCTGGGCGAGGTGCGGGTCGCCGGGCCGGTGCCGCTGGCGAAGGCCGCGGCGGTGCATGTGGACGCCGCGGACGCGGAGGCGGAGGTCGCGGCGGCCGCGGCGGCGCTGGGCGCGGCGGACCAGGGCGATGACGACGCGCAGTTCACGGTGGACGGCGCGGCGGACCACGATCTGATGTGGTTCGGCGTGCAGGAGATTCCGCACCTGATCGGCTGACCGGCGGGCGGGTAGGCGAGCAGGCGGTCGGTCGGCCGCCGGTCGTCGGTCGCTCAGCCGGTCGGCCGGGCGGCGGATGCGGGCCCGGTTCGCCGCGTTGTCAGTGGGGGCGGGTAACTTTTTCTGCATGGGGACGCACCGGGGGAAAGGTATGGGGAACCGCATGGCGAAGCACGCCGCACATATCGTCTGGGACTGGAACGGCACGCTCTTCGACGACGTCGACGCCGTCATCGGGGCGACCAACTCCGCCTTCGCGGAGATCGGCCTGGACCCCCTCACGCTGGAGCGGTACCGCGAGCTGTACTGCGTGCCCGTGCCGCGGTTCTACGAGCGGCTGATGGGGCGGCTGCCGACGGACGCCGAGTGGCTGATGATGGACGAGGCGTTCCACCGCCACTACACCGCGCACCGGGTGGGCTGTGGGCTCGCCGCGGGGGCGGACGGGCTGCTGGCCCAGTGGCAGGCGGGCGGCCGCAGCCAGTCGATCCTCAGCATGTACGGCCACGACGAGCTGATACCCCTGGTGCGCGGCTTCGGGATCGAGTCGCGCTTCGTGCGGGTGGACGGCCGGACCGGGCCGTCCGGGGGCACCAAGAGCCGGCAGATGGTGCGTCATCTGGCCGCGCTGGAGAGCGTGGATCCGGGGCGTACGGTCGTGATCGGCGACGCGGTGGACGACGCGGTGGCCGCGCTGCACGCGGGCGCGCACGCGGTGCTCTACACCGGGGGCTCGCACAGCCGCGACAGCCTGGCGGCCGCCGGGGTGCCGGTGGTGGACAGCCTCGCGGAGGCGGTCGAGGCGGCGGGCGATCTCGCCACGTAGCGGCGCGCGCTCCCCGCGTGTTCTCGCGCCCGTGCGCGCGGACCTGGGAAGTGTTGTCCGGAGCGGCCAAGTTCCGGGTGTGGTTTTGTACACACACGGCTCATGACGGCATCCGTGCGAGGAGCGATAGCCTTGCAGCGTGATCAGCGCGATAACTCGCGGGGGCGTCGAGGCCCCTGCCGTGCGCCCGGGGCACCACAGTGACCGGGCGATGGCTGATCTTCGCGGCCAAGAGTGCATGTCGTCTTTGTCAAAAAGAGTCGATATCGGCACGGCCATCTCTCAGCGCGGCATAGCGTCGGCACCGACCGGACACCTCGCGTCACGGCGGCGTTGTGCAGCTTCCACGGAGTTCTTCCACAACGTCACGCAACGGCGCGCGACAGGAGCCAGAGGACATGCAGACCAAGCTGGACGAAGCCAAGACCGAGCTGCTCGCCAGGGCCGCCCGGGTCGTTGAAAGCAACCCGGCCGGGGGTCAGACCCCGGGACGAGGTCTCGACCAGGAGACCCTCACGGGATACCTCCAGCGCTACTACCTGCACACCGCCCCGGAGGACCTCGCGGGCCGTGACCCGGTCGATGTCTTCGGCGCCGCGCTCTCCCACTACCGCCTCGCCGAGAACCGTCCGCAGGGCACCGCGAACGTCCGGGTGCACACCCCGACGGTCGAGGAGAACGGCTGGATGTCCAGCCACTCCGTCGTCGAGGTCGTCACCGACGACATGCCCTTCCTGGTCGACTCGGTCACCAACGAGCTCTCGCGGCAGGGGCGTGGCATCCACGTCGTGATCCACCCGCAGGTGACCGTCCGCCGGGATGTCACCGGCCAGCTCATCGAGGTCCTCGACTCCCACGGTGACGCGCACGCCCGCACCGGCAAGGGCAAGGCCACGAAGCTGCCGCACGACGCGGTCCGCGAATCCTGGATCCACGTCGAGATCGACCGCGAGACCGACCGCGCGGACCTCAAGCAGATCACCGCGGATCTGCTGCGGGTGCTGTCCGACGTCCGTGAGGCCGTCGAGGACTGGGAGAAGATGCGCGGCGCCGCCCTGCGCATCGCCGATGAGCTGCCCGCCGAGCCCACCGCCGACGACCTGCGCGACCAGGAGATCGACGAGGCCCGGGAGCTGCTGCGGTGGCTGGCCGCCGACCACTTCACCTTCCTCGGCTACCGCGAGTACGCGCTGACCTCCGCGCCCGGTGAGGGCGGTGTCGAGGAGGACGCGCTGACCGCCGTGCCCGGCACCGGCCTGGGCATCCTGCGCGCCGACCCCTCGCACACCGAGGCCGACGAGGGCCACCCCGTCTCGCCGTCCTTCAACCGGCTGCCCGCGGACGCCCGCGCCAAGGCCCGTGAGCACAAGCTGCTCATCCTGACCAAGGCCAACAGCCGCGCCACCGTCCACCGCCCCTCCTACCTCGACTACGTCGGGGTCAAGAAGTTCGACGCCGACGGCAACGTCGTCGGCGAGCGCCGCTTCCTGGGGCTGTTCTCCTCCGCCGCGTACACCGAGTCCGTACGCCGCGTCCCGGTCATCCGCCGCAAGGTCGCCGAGGTCCTCGAAGGCGCGGGGTTCACCCCCAACAGCCACGACGGCCGCGACCTGATGCAGATCCTGGAGACCTACCCGCGCGACGAGCTGTTCCAGACCCCGGTCGGCGAACTGCGCGCCATCGCCACCAGCGTGCTCTACCTCCAGGAGCGCCGCCGGCTGCGCCTGTACCTCCGCCAGGACGAGTACGGCCGCTACTACTCCGCGCTGGTCTACCTCCCGCGCGACCGCTACACCACCGGTGTCCGGCTGCGGCTGATCGACATCCTCAAGGAGGAGCTCTCCGGCACCAGCGTCGACTTCACGGCCTGGAACACCGAGTCGATCCTCTCCCGGCTGCACTTCGTCGTCCGGGTCGCGCCCGGTACGACCCTCCCGGACCTCACCGACGCCGATGTGGAGCGCATCGAAGGCCGCCTGGTGGAGGCCGCCCGCTCCTGGGCCGACGGCTTCGCCGAGGCGCTGACCGCCGAGGTCGGCGAGGAGCACGCCGCGGAGCTGCTGCGCCGCTACGGCCATGCCTTCCCCGAGGGCTACAAGGCCGACAACTCCCCGCGCAGCGCGGTCGCCGACCTCCAGCACCTGGAGAAGCTCACCCTCACCCCGGGGGAGGACTTCGCGGTCAGCCTCTACGAGCCGGTCGGCGCGGGCCCCAACGAGCGCCGCTTCAAGATCTACCGCCGGGGCGAGCCGGTCTCGCTGTCCCGGGTGCTGCCGGGCCTGAACCGCCTGGGTGTCGAGGTCGTCGACGAGCGCCCGCACGAGCTGCGCTGCGCCGACTCCACCCTCGCGTGGATCTACGACTTCGGGCTGCGGATGCCCGACCGCGTCAACGGTGACGACGCCCGTGAGCGCTTCCAGGACGCGTTCGCCGCGGTGTGGACCGGCGCGGCCGAGAGCGACAACTTCAACACGCTGGTGCTGCGGGCCGGCCTCGACTGGCGCCAGGTGATGGTGCTGCGGGCGTACGCCAAGTACCTGCGGCAGGCCGGTGCGACCTTCAGCCAGGCGTACATGGAGGACACCCTCTCCAACAACGTCCACACCACCCGGCTGCTGGTCTCCCTCTTCGAGGCGCGGATGTCCCCGGACCGGCAGCGGGCCGGTACGGAGCTGACCGACGGGCTGCTGGAGGAGCTGGACGGCGCGCTCGACCAGGTGGCCTCGCTGGACGAGGACCGCATCCTGCGCTCCTTCCTCACCGTCATCAAGGCGACGCTGCGCACGAACCACTACCAGAAGGACAGCGCGGGCCGCTCGCACCCCTACCTGTCCCTCAAGCTCGACCCGCAGGCTATCCCCGACCTGCCCGCGCCCCGCCCGGCGTACGAGATCTGGGTGTACTCCCCGCGGGTCGAGGGCGTCCACCTGCGGTTCGGCAAGGTCGCCCGCGGTGGTCTGCGCTGGTCCGACCGCCGGGAGGACTTCCGTACCGAGGTCCTCGGCCTGGTCAAGGCGCAGATGGTCAAGAACACCGTCATCGTGCCGGTCGGCGCCAAGGGCGGCTTCGTCGGCAAGCAGCTGCCGGACCCGGCGGTGGACCGGGACGCGTGGCTGGCCGAGGGCATCGCCAGCTACAAGACCTTCATCTCCGGTCTGCTCGACATCACCGACAACCTCGTGGGCGGCGAGGTCGTGCATCCGCAGGGCGTCGTCCGGCACGACGTGGACGACACGTACCTGGTCGTCGCCGCCGACAAGGGCACCGCGACGTTCTCCGACATCGCCAACGAGGTCGCCGAGTCGTACGGCTTCTGGCTCGGCGACGCCTTCGCGTCCGGCGGCAGCGCCGGATACGACCACAAGGGCATGGGCATCACCGCCCGGGGTGCCTGGGAGTCGGTCAAGCGGCACTTCCGCGAGCTGGGCCATGACTGCCAGCGCGAGGACTTCACCGCGGTCGGCGTCGGCGACATGTCCGGTGACGTCTTCGGCAACGGCATGCTGCTGAGCGAGCACATCCGCCTGGTCGCCGCCTTCGACCACCGGCACATCTTCCTCGACCCGTCGCCGGACGCCGCGGTCTCCTACGCCGAGCGCCGCCGGCTCTTCGAGCTGCCCCGTTCCTCCTGGGCCGACTACGACACCGGCCTGCTCTCACAGGGCGGCGGCATCCACCCCCGGACGGCCAAGTCCATTCCGATCAACGCGCAGGTGCGGGCCGCCCTCGGCATCGACGCCGGCGTGAAGAAGATGACGCCGGCCGATCTGATGCAGGCCATCCTCAAGGCGCCGGTGGACCTGCTGTGGAACGGCGGCATCGGTACGTACGTGAAGTCCTCGGCGGAGTCGAACGCCGATGTGGGCGACAAGTCGAACGACGCGATCCGGGTCAACGGCGAGGACCTGCGGACCAAGATCGTCGGCGAGGGCGGCAACCTCGGATGCACCCAGCTGGGCCGGATCGAGTTCGCCGCCGCCGGCGGGAAGATCAACACCGACGCGATCGACAACAGCGCCGGTGTGGACACCTCCGACCACGAGGTGAACATCAAGATCCTGCTCAACGCGGTCGTCGCCAACGGCGATATGACGGTCAAGCAGCGCAACACGCTGCTCGCCGAGATGACCGACGAGGTCGGCGCGCTGGTGCTGCGCAACAACTACGCGCAGAACACCGCGCTGGCGCTGGCGCAGGCCCAGTCCGCGAGCATGCTCTACGCCCAGCAGCGCTTCATGCGCCGCCTGGTGCGCGACGGCCGCCTCGACCGGGCGCTGGAGTTCCTGCCCACCGAACGGCAGATCCGTGAGCGGCTGACCGCCGGCCGCGGGCTGACCCAGCCGGAGACCGCGGTGCTCCTGGCGTACACCAAGATCACGGTCGCCGACGCACTGATCAAGACCGGGCTGCCGGACGATCCGTACCTCCAGCGCCTGCTGCACGCCTACTTCCCCTCGGCGCTGCACGAGCGGTTCGCCGAGCAGGTCGACACCCATGCGCTGCGCCGCGAGATCGTCACGACGGTGCTGGTCAACGACACCGTCAACACCGGCGGTACGAGCTTCCTGCACCGGATGCGGGAGGAGACCGGCGCGTCCCTGGAAGAGGTCGTGCGGGCGCACACCGCGGCGCGGGCCATCTTCGCGCTGGGCGAGGTGTGGGACGAGGTCGAGGCGCTGGACAACGTCGTCGCGGCCGACGTCCAGACCCGTATCCGGCTGCACAGCCGCCGCCTGGTGGAGCGCGGCACCCGCTGGCTGCTCAACAACCGCCCGCAGCCGCTGGCGCTGTCGGAGACCATCGACTTCTTCACCGAGCGGGTCGCCGACGTCTGGGCGCAGGTGCCGAAGCTGCTCCAGGGCCGTGACCTGGAGTGGTACCAGACGATTCTGGCGGAGCTGACCGTCGCGGGCGTGCCCGAGGAGCTGGCCGTGCGGGTGGCCGGTTTCTCGTCGGTCTTCCCGGCGCTGGACATCGTCGCCGTCGCGGACCGCACCGGCAAGGAGCCGCTGGATGTCGCCGAGGTCTACTACGACCTGGGCGAGCGGCTGCGGATCAACCAGCTCCTGGACCGCATCCTGGAGCTGCCGCGCAACGACCGCTGGCAGTCGATGGCCCGCGCCTCGATCCGTGAGGACCTCTTCGCGGCCCATGCGGCGCTGACCGCGGACGTGCTGTCGGTGGGCAACGGCTCCGCGACGCCCGAGCAGCGGTTCAAGGCGTGGGAGGAGAAGAACGCGGCGATCCTCGGCCGCGCCCGCGCCACGCTGGAGGAGATCTACGGGTCGGAGGGCTTCGACCTGGCGAACCTCTCGGTCGCCATGCGCACGATGCGTACGCTGCTGCGGACGCACAGCTGACGGTCGGCCGGACCGCGGACGAACGGCGGACGGCCCCGGAGCTCCTGCTCCGGGGCCGTCCGCCGTATGCGGGCGCGGCGCGGTCCGGCCGGGTGGCGGCGTCCGTGCCGGGTGCGGGCTAGCGGAAGTCCTCGTACGCCGCAAGGACGTCCTCGGTCGGGCCGTCCATCAGCAGTTCGCCCTTCTCCAGCCACAGCACGCGGTCGCAGGTGTCGCGGATGGAGTTGTTGTTGTGGCTGACGAGGAAGACCGTGCCGGCCTCCTCGCGCAGTTCGCGGATGCGCTCCTCGGAGCGGCGCTGGAAGGCACGGTCGCCGGTGGCCAGTGCCTCGTCGATCAGCAGCACGTCGTGGTTCCTGGCGGCGCCGATGGAGAAGCGCAGACGGGCCGCCATACCGGAGGAATAGGTGCGCATCGGCAGCGAGATGAAGTCGCCCTTCTCGTCGATGCCGGAGAAGTCGACGATGTCCTGGTAGCGCTCGCGGACCTCCTCGCGGCTCAGGCCCATGGCCAGACCGCCGAGGACGACGTTCTTCTCGCCGGTCAGGTCGTTCATCAGCGCGGCGTTGACGCCCAGCAGCGAGGGCTGGCCGTGGGTGTAGACCCGGCCGCTCGCGGGCGGCAGCAGTCCGGCGACGGCGCGCAGCAGGGTGGATTTCCCGGACCCGTTGGAGCCGATCAGGCCGATCGCCTCGCCCTTGCGGGCGACGAAGGTGACCCCCCTGACAGCGTGCACCTCGCGGGTGCCGGCGGCCGCGGTACGGCGGGCGAGCCGGCTCAGCGCGGAGACGGCGCTGCCCCGGCCGCTGCCCGCGCCGTGCACCTTGTAGACGATGTGCACATCGTCGGCGATGACGGTGGGGGCGCCGGCCGCGTCGGCCGCGGGGTGCGGGCCGGTGGCGGGTGCCGGAGCGGGGCGCCCGGTGCGGGTGTCGGTGTCAGCCACGGCCGTACTCCTCCTCCGCCTTCCAGAAGAAGACGTATCCGACGGCGCCGGACAGCAGTGCCCAGCCCAGGGCCATCGGCCAGACGTGCGCCGGCAGGGTGCCGGCCCGCACGGTGTCGATCAGGGCGTACCGCATCAGATCGATGTAGATCAGCGCGGGGTTGGCGTTCAGGGCCACCACGACCGCCTGGGGCGCGTGCTGGGTGAAGACCGAGATGTTGTAGAAGACGCCCGAGGCGTACATCCAGGTACGCAGGACGAACGGCATCAGCTGGGCGGTGTCGGCGGACCGCGCCCCGATCCTGGCCAGCACCATCGCGAGCCCGGTGTTGAAGACGGACTGGAGCAGCAGAGCCGGGACCATCAGCAGCCAGTGCCAGGTCAGCGGCACCCCGCAGAGCAGCACGATGGCGGCGAGCACGCCCATCGAGAAGAGCAGCTGCTGGAGCTGGATGAGGGTGTACGCGATCGGCAGGCAGGCGCGCGGGAAGTGCAGCGCGCGGACCAGGCCGAGGTTGCCGGAGATGGCGCGGGTGCCCGCCAGCACCGTGGACTGGGTGAAGGTGAAGACGAAGATGCCGGTGCACAGGAACGGGATGAAGTTCGGGACGCCGCGGCTGGTGTGCAGCAGCAGGCCGAAGATCAAGTAGTAGACGCCCGCGTTGAGCAGCGGGGTCATCACCTGCCAGAGCTGGCCGAGCCGGGCGGTGGTGTACATCGAGGTGAGCCGGGCGGTGGCGAACGCGGCGATGAAGTGCCGGCGGGCCCAGAGCCGGCGGGTGTATTCGGGCAGCGGCGGGCGGGCGCCGCTCACCGCCAGGCCGTGGCGTTCGGCCAGTGCGCGCAGCTCCGGGTCGGGGACCGCGCCGGGGGCGGGGGCCCGTGCGGGGGCCGGGGCCGGGGCCGGGGGAGCGAGGGTCTGGGGCATGGGGCCGCCTTCGTACGTGACGACGTCAGGGGCGTGAGACGCATTACGACGGAACGGGTCCGTATCGTCGTGACGCCGACAGTAGGGCGGGGTGAGGTCGAAACGCAACCGTAGCGTCGTGACGCTATGATCACGCCATGGCAGAAGAGGGCACCGAAGGCACCCCCGCGACGGCGAAACGGGCCCCGGCCGGCGCCGCCGTGCTGCGGGCGGAGAAGACCGAGGCCATCCGCGCCGCGGTCTTCGCGGAACTGGCCGCGGTCGGCTTCGCCCGGATGTCGGTCGAGGGCATCGCCCGGCGCGCGGGCGTCGGCAAGACCGCCGTCTACCGGCGCTGGCGCTCCAAGCTCCACCTCGTACTCGACGTGGTCTCCGCGGTGGTCGCGGTCGGTCTGCCGACCCCGGACACCGGGTCGCTGCGCGGCGATGTGCGGATGATGCTGGAGGTCGCGGCCCGCGCGCTGCGGCACCCGATGGCGTCGCAGATCATCCCCGACCTGCTGGCCGAGGCGGCCCGCAGCCCGGAGCTGGCGGGGGCGCTCAAGGCCACGCTGCACGACAGCCAGGAGAGCGTCGCGGCGGCGATGGTGGCGCGGGCCGTCGAACGCGGCGAGATCCCGGCCGGGGCCGACGGCCGGCTGGCCCTGGACCTGATGACCGGGCCGCTGTACTGGCGGCTGCTGGTCGTCCGCGACGACCTGCCGGCCGGCTATCTCGACGAGCTGTCGGCGGCGGTCGTCGGCGCGCTCGGCGGGCGCTGAGCCGGACGGGCGGTGCGGCGGGCCGGGCACGCGGCGAAGGCGGGCCGGGCGGCCGGGCGTGACCGGACCGCGACCGCGCCCGCGACCGCGCCCGCGACCCGATCGCGGCCGGACGGCGACTGCGGACCGGGCCTTTCACGGCGTGTCGGGCCGTGTCCGGTGGCGTCCGGCAGGGTCCCGCTGTGTCTGAATGGGTCTGTCCCTCCGGGGTCCGTCCATCGATGCGGCGCCGTTGCGTGTCGCGGAGGAGATGCCGAGTGCCTGCGCGCCCGCCCCGTATGTCCCGCCGCCGACTGCTCCAGGTGACCGGCGGCGCTCTGGTCGCGGCCTCGGCCGGTGCGGGGGTCTGGGCCTGGGTCTCCCCGGACGAGCCGCGGCACGCCGGGCCGGCCGGCGCCCGGCGGTCCGCCACGGCCGCCGCCGACCAGGTGTTCCTGCACGTCATCGCGCACCCGGACGACGCGCTGTTCTTCATGAACCCGGACCTGGAGCAGTCCATCCGCAGCGGCGCCCGCTCGGTGACGGTCTGTCTGACGGGCGGTGAGTCCGACGGCCACAACGCCGGACCGGGCACCCCCGACCGCGGCCGCGTCCCGTGGGACCGGGCCGCCTTCGCCCGCGCCCGGATGAACGGGATGCGCGCCGCGCACGCGGTGATGGCCACCGGTGACCCCGACGGCCCCTGGGACGTGGTGGCCCTCTCGCTGCTCCCCGGCTTCCAGGTGGAGATGCAGACCCTGCGTGCCGCGCCGTGGCACCAGCTGATCTTCCTGGAGCTGGTCGAGGCCCGGACCGTCGAGGGGCCCCGGGCCACCAGCCTGCGCGGCCTCTGGCTCGGGGTCGCCGACACCCTCCCCACGCTGCGTCCCACCGGCACCCCCGTACCGCGGCAGTACCGCTACACCCGTGACCAGGTCACCCGGACGCTGCGGGCGGTGCTGGACCGGGTGCGGCCCACGGTCGTCCGGACACTCGATCCGAACGCGGTGCATTCCCCCAAGAAGCCGCCGCCCACCCCCGATCCCCGGCTGATCGGTCTGCGCTACTACGACCACCAGGACCACACCGCCTCCGCCTACTTCACCCAGGCGGCGCTGGCCGGTTACTGGGGGCGCGGGCACCGCCGCCCCGCCGTGGTGGAGAACTACCTCGGCTACGAGAACGGCGCGCTGCCCCACGACCTCGACATCAGGACCGCCCGGCGCAAGGCCGATCTGCTGTCCGTCTACGGCTGGGCCGACCACCGCCGGTGCGGCGACCCGGACGGCTGCGGCGACCGCAAGGTGGGCGGGACGACGTTCGGCGGCAGAGCGCGGAACTGGACCCGCAGCACCCGGCTGCGTGCGCCCGGTTCCAACGGCTGGCTCCGGCCCGACCCGGACGGCCGGCTCACGGCCTTCGCGATCAGGAACGGCGCGGCGTACAGCTGGACCGAGACCGAGGTGGCCGGCGGCGTCTTCGGCCCGCCGGTCCCGATCGGCGGCGAGCTGCTCCAGGGGCAGCTCCACGCGGTGTGCCACCCCGACGGCTTCCAGCTGCTGGCTTCCCGTACCGTGCTGCCGGGCCGCGACGGCGACCACCGCCGCGAGCTGCTGAGCGCGATGCAGCGGGGCACCGCGCGGGGCGGCGTGCCCACCTTCGAGCGCTGGGAGTCGCTGGGCTCCCCGGACCCCGACCCGGTCAAATCTCTGGAGATCGGTTTCCCGGCCGGGGTGGCGACCGCCGACGGCACGGCGCACGTCTTCGTACGGACCTGGGACGGCGGCGTCGCCTGCCGCAGTCGCGCGCGCGGCGCGGACTGGTCGCGCTGGCAGCGGCTGGAGGGCCCGGTCAGCGCGCTGCACACCTCGCCGCAGATCATCGACGGGCTGGACGCGTGTGTGGACTCCGACGGGCTGGTCCACCTCGTCGCGCAGAGCGCCAGGACCGTGCAGCACTGGGTGTCCAAGGAGGCCGGGCAGATCCCGCGGCCGGCCGCGGCCACCGGTCTGCCGGAGGCGGCCGGGCCGGTCAGCATCGTCCCGATGAGCGACGGCGCGGTCCGGATCGCCTACCGCCGGCCGGACACCGCGCAGGTGCTGATCGCCGAGCGGCAGCGGCTGATGGGCGGCTGGCAGGTGACGGCGCAGTGCGATCCGGTCGGCGGCTACGGCCGGGTGGCCCTGGCGCCGGTCGGTCTCGATGACCAGATGGTGATCGCGGCGCGGGACGGCGCGGGCGAGGTGCGGGTCGCGATGGCCGAGGACGAACCGGAGCCCTGGCAGCGGGGGAGGGTGGCGCACTCCGCGGCGGCCGGGGTTGCCCAGGACGGCGCCGGCCGGGCCGTCGTGGTGGCGCTCGGCAACGACGGCAGGCTGTACGCGGCCCATCAGACGGCGGCCGGCCTGACCGCGCCGTTCGAGGGCTGGCGGGCTCAGGCCGGTTCGTTGGAGCGGACCGGCGGCGACGGCGCGGTCTGAGCCGGGGAGCCGCCGGGGCCGGCCGCCCGCGGGTCCGCGGCGGCCTTCCGGCGGCCCGGCAGCAGTATCCGCCGGGAGACCAGATAGGTGAACGGGATCGCGAGCAGCGCCGCCAGCAGCGGCGCCACCGTACTGCTGAGCCCGCACCAGCCCACCAGCGCCACCAGACCCGCGCTCTGTACCGCGTAGTTGGTGACCTGGGTCAGGGGGAAGAGCAGGAACTTCCGCCAGGACGGCCGGGTGCGGTAGGTGAAGTACGTGTTCAGGAAGAACGAACCGGTCAGGCTCACCAGGAAACCGGCGGTGTACGCCGCGAAATACGGCAGCACCCGGTGCAGCGGCAGATAACAGAGGTAGAACGTCCCGGTGTTGACCCCGCCGACGACGGCGAAGCGCGCGAGCCTGCCCCACTGGTCGGCCGACGGCAGCCGGCGGGTCGGCCGCCCCATCAGCCGGCCTGCGGGGTGCGCCGGGCGGAGCCGGGGGAGCACGCGGTGTTCGCGGACCCGGCGACGGCGGCGACCGCCGCGGCCCCTGCCGGGGGGCGGGTGCGGGCCGTGCCGTCGGTCTCCTTGACGAGGAAGTGCGGCCGCCGCTTGGACTCGTAGTAGATCCGGCCGATGTACTCGCCGATCAGCCCGAGCATCACCATCTGCACCCCGCCCAGGCCGACCGTGATGGCCACCAGCGTCACATAGCCGGGCGCGGTGACACCGCCGGCGAGGGCGGCACCGATGATCCACAGGGTGTAGACCGCGGCGAGCGAGGCCAGGCTGAGCCCGGCGTAGATGGCCAGCCGCAGCGGGCGGCAGTTGAACGAGATCAGGCCGTCGATCCCGTAGTTGATCAGCGAGCCGAAGCGCCACTTCGTCTCGCCGGCCTCCCGGGCGGCGTTGCGGTAGTCGAAGGTGACGGTGTCGAAACCGATCCAGGAGAACAGGCCCTTGGAGAAGCGGTTGTACTCCGGCAGCGAGATCAGGGCGTCCACGGCCGTACGGGACAGCAGCCGGAAGTCGCCCACGCCGTCGGTGAGTTCGACATCGACCCAGGTGTTGACGGCGCGGTAGTAGAGCCTGCTGAGCGCGGACCGCAGCCGTTTGTCGCCCTCCCGGCTGCGCTTGGCGACGACCTGGTCGTGGCCGAGCTGGTAGAGGTCGAGCATCTTCTCGATCAGCTCCGGCGGGTGCTGGAGATCGGCGTCCATGATGATCACCGCGTCGCCGGTGGCTTCCCGGAGACCGGCCAGCATCGCGGGCTCCTTGCCGAAGTTGCGGCTGAAGGAGACATAGCGGGTGGTGCTGGGGTGCTGCTGGGCGAGGGTGCGCAACCGGTGCAGGGTGCCGTCGGCGCTGCCGTCGTCCACGTAACACAGTTCGTACTCGACGGCGAGTGGGGCCAGGACCGTGCGGATCGTGTCGTCGAAGCGGCTTATGACGGCCTCTTCGTTGTAGCAGGGGACGACGATGGAGAGCTTCATGGGCGGGCCTTTTCGCCGGGGGCGGGGGACGGTTTCGCACGCCGTCCCCTGAGAGGCAATTTTACTGATCTTCCGGAATGTCACGATTCGGGAGAGGCGGTGTGGCGACGGTCCGGCGCCTGCGGACGGCCGTGACGGTGCCCACCGCGGCCACCGCCAGCCCGGCCGCGCCGCTCGCCACCAGCCCCGCCGCCAGGCCCGGCGGGGTGTACGCACACGCCAGGTGGGCGGCCCCGGCGCCCAGCGGGACGGCCAGCAGACCGGCGAACGAGTCCGGGTCGCGGGCCGGTCCGCCGTCCACCGAGCAGCTCCAGCCCGGGACGGCCGGGACCGCGAGCACCGCGTTCCCGCCGTCGCCCGGGGCCAGCTGGGCGGTCAGCCCGTGGCCGCTGGTGGTGAGCTTCGCCGGGGCGCCGGCGCGCAGCGCCGCCACCGCCGCGGTCAGCTTGGCCGGGGAGACGCAGCCGACGGCGTGCTCGGGGATCCGCTGGGGGCCGGGGCCGCTGAAGCGCACCGACACCGTGCCGTCCGCGGGCACCGTGCCCAGCGTCCGGACCGGGTTGGCGGTGACATCGCGGTGGCCGATGCCCGTACTGCCGCCGCCCAGGCCGCTGACCCGTCCGTAGAACCAGGGCGCGGACCAGACGGCGGTACTGCCGGGGGTGCACCGCGCCGTGAAGGTGGTGCCGGCGCCGTCCGGACCGGCGGCCGGCCGGACGCTGCGCGCCGCGGGTTTGGGCGCGGCGGGCAGCGTCCAGCCGTCGCGGCCGTGGCGGGGGACCGGCCCCGCCGTCGGGGTCAGGGCCGGCACCTCGTAGACACCGGCGCCCAGCACCCGCTCCTGGCGGGCGAAGACGCTCTCGCCGCCGTCCCCCCGCGGCAGCGCGCCGCGCACGGTCAGCAGCGGGGCCGCCGGTGAGCGGTGGGTGACGTACCGGCCGCGGCCGTGCGGCACCGGGGTCAGATAGCTGCTGACGCCCATGATCGCGCGGCCCACCGGGTCCTCGAAGCTGAGCGTGTGGCGGCCCCGCATGTACCACCCCGCGCCCAGACCGCGCAGGGTGCGGGCGGTTTCGGCGGGCACATAGCTGCTGTAGTACGAGCCGCCCTCGCCGCCGATCAGCAGCGGATCGTTGTCGGCGAACTCGTGCGGACCGGGGTCGGTGCGCGAGCGGGGCCAGTCGGCGCGCGCGGTCAGCCCGTCCTGGGCGGCCAGCGCCCGCTCGCTCAGCGTGGTCTTCGGCCGGAACCACGGGATCTTGTCCCGGACGGCCGTCACGGAGAGTGCCGCATAGGCCGAGCTGAGCACGACCGTGCAGGTCAGGGCGGTGGTGGCGGCGGTCCGCAGGCCGCTGGGGGCGCGGTGGCGGTGGAGTGCGACCAGCGCCGCGAACACCAGCGCGCCGCCGCCGGGCACCAGGATCCAGGTGGCGGTGGCGACCGAGCTCTGGTTGTGGCAGACCACCGTGAGCAGTGCGACCAGCGCCGCTCCGGCGGCCAGTTCGCGGGGGCGCGGCCGGTGTGCCAGGGCGAGCCAGGCGATCATCACCAGGATCGCGCTGAGGACGAAGGAGGCACGGTACGGGCTGCCGTTGGGCAGCGCGAAGCCGTGCCACAGCAGGATCGCCGGCTCCCAGACGAGGGAGCCGGCGATCCCCGCCATCAGGGCGTACCAGCCGATCCGCGCCCGGCGTGGCACGGCGCGCACGAACGGGAAGGCGGCCACCAGCAGCAGGCCGGGCACGCCGATGAAGATGTGCGGGACGGACTCGCCGCCGCGGCCGCCGGGCAGCAGCTGGGCCAGCTGGTAGAGCGGCGCCGGCGGGCCGCGGTAGACCGCTTCGAGCGGGGGCTGGGACGCCTTGCTGGCCAGGAAGGTGACGGTCAGCGCGGGCGCCGCGAGCAGAATGCCGGCCGCCGCCATCGAGACGGCCCGCGCCAGGGACCGCAGCCGGTCGCGCACCGGCGTCCCGGTGGCCAGCAGCAGCCGCAGACCCAGCACCAGCGCCATGGCGAGGGTGGCCATCGCCGCCGTGTAGAAATTGCCCGCCCAGGCGAGGGCGACCAGCAGGGTGCCGGCCACCCAGCGCCGACGGTGCAGACACCAGTCGGCGGCGATCCCGGTCATCGGCAGTGCGGCCAGGCCCCACATCCACATCGGGTCGGCGTAGCCGTCGTTCAGCACCCAGGCGCAGAGTCCGTAGCCCACCGAGAGCAGCGCCCGCAGCAGACCGGAGCCGGGGTGCAGCCGGCCGAGGAAGACGGTCATCAGGGCGCTGCCGAGGCCGATGCTCAGCAGCGTCACCAGGAAGACCGGGAAGTCCACCCGGTCGCGGGGGAAGAGCCCGACGAGCCAGGAGAACGGGTTCATCAGGTAGGTGAGGAAGTCGGCGAGGAAGGGGACGCCGTAGCCGCTGTTCCAGTTGAAGAACAGGTCACCGCTGGTGTTGCCGTGCAGCAGATCCCAGAGCCGGGCATGGAACGGGACGAACTGATTGCCCAGATCGTTGACGGCGCGCGAGCGCGGGCCGAAGGGGTAGCTGCCGTGGACCGTGAGCGCCAGGCAGTACGCCCCCATGGACAGCAGCGCGGCGAGCCCGGGTGCGGCCAGGCGCCTGATGGTCGGTCTCACTGTCGCCGCGTTCTCCCTGCTCATCCGGACGAGGAACGAGTAGCCGGCAGTTCGGGGTGCGATGTTTCACGTGAATCCAAGGCCCGGAGAGGACTCTCGGTCGCGCCGCCTCGTGCGGGCTTGATCGTTGCGCGGAGCGGCGGGGCAACCTCGCGGGCCCGGATTGCATCTTGAAGGAATACGGGGGCGTTGGACCCGCCGATGTCGCGCGTGGATCGGCGGTCAGTCACTCTACGGTATATGTCCGAATGATCCCCATTGTTCTGCCGGTGTGCGGGACAGATCCGGGTCGGACGGCAAGAACGGAGGGCCGCAGTGCCCGTGTCTGACGAAACCCCGGCCGAGATCCCCGTCACTCCCGCCGAGATACCCGGCGTGGCGAGACCCGGCGCCGCGGTGCCCGGTGCCGCGGCACCGGCCGTCTCGGTGATCGTGCCGGTCCACAACACCCTGCCCTACCTCGACCGGAGCATCGGCTCGGTCCTCGCCCAGACGCTGGGCCAGGACCGCATCGAGCTGATAGCGGTGGACGACGGCTCCGGTGACGGCAGCGGCGCATGGCTGGACGAACAGGCCCGCCGGCACCCGAACCTGACGGTGATCCACCAACCGGCGTCGGGCGGCGCGGGCAAACCGCGCAACGTCGGACTGGCCCACGCCACCGGCGACTACGTCTTCTTCCTCGACTCCGACGACCGGCTCGGCACCGAGGCGCTGGCCCGCCTCACGCAGATGGCCGACACCTACGAGTCGGACATCGTCTACGGGCGGATCGTCGGCGCCGAAGGCCGCGGCGCCCCCATCGACCTGCGCACCAGCAACGGCCAGGTCTCCATCTTCGACTCCCCGGTCTACTGGACGCTGGCCGCCTACAAACTCTTCCGCCGCTCCTTCGTCGAACAGCACCGACTGCGCTTCGTCGAGGGACGGCTGCTCGCCGAGGACCTGCCGTTCGGCATACCGGCCCTGCTGCACGCCAAGACCGTCTCCATCCTCGCCGACTACGACTGCTACTACCTCTACGGCCGCGAAGACGACAGCAACGCCAGCCGCCAGGACATCGACTGGACCGAGCACCTCGACTACATCGGCACCGTCCTCACCGAGGTCGCCGAGGCGGTCCCGCCGGGCCCCGACCGCGACAAGCTCATGGTCCGGCACTTCCACGGCGAGATACTCGGCGCGTTCGGCGCCCCCTACCTCGCCCGCGACGAGACCGGCCGCCGGGCGATGGCCGACGCCGCCCGCCCGCTCGTCGACAGCTACCTCACCGACCGGGTGCTGGCCGCCCTGCCGCCCCGCCTCCGGCTGCGCGCCCACTGCCTGCGCGCCGGTCTCACCGACGAGCTGACCGGCGTCATCCAGGCCGACACCGAGGCCCGGCCCGGACCGCCGCACCTCGACGAGGAGGGACGGCGCTACGCCGCCTACCCCTACTTCCGCGATCCGGAGCGCGACATCCCGGACGCCTGCTACGAACTCACCGACCACCTCGTCCTGCGCCAGCGGCTCACCGGCCGGCAGTGGGCGGGCGACATCCTGCGGCTGCACGGCACGGCCGAACTCCCCGGGCTGGACCACACCGCCGTCGACGTCCTGCTGCGCGGCAACGGCACGGAACACCACGTCACGGCCCGCTGCGCCGACGGCGTATGGCACGCCGACATCGACCCGGCGACCGCGGCGGACGGCGGGCCGCTCGCCGCCGGCGTCTGGGGCATGAAGATCGCGGTCACCGCGTACGGCGCGGGCGGGACGGCGGCACCCGGCCTGCGCCGGGACGCCTGGCTCTGCCCCCAGGACGACGACGGCTCCGGCCCGGAGCCGCGGATCGTCGGCCGCGGCGCCGCGGGTCCGGCCGTCGCCGCGCTCTTCCTCTCCGAACCGCACGGCCATCTCCACCTCGACCTGGACCACGAAGGCCGGCGCCGGCCGCTCGGCGGCGATCTGCGCGGCGCGGCCGCCTGCACCCGCTTCGGGCGGGCCCTCGTCGTCGCCCGGCTCACGCTGCCGGGCTGCCCGGCCGACGCCGGCCTCGAACTGATCCTGTTCGGCGGCGGGCAGACCATCACCCTGCCCACCACGGTCGAGCGGAGCGCCGGGGACCGGCTCGCCGTACGGTCCGTGCTGCGCGGCGCGCCGCCCGGCACCTGGCGGGTGGCACTGCGGGTGACCACCGGCGAACTGCTCCGCGAACTGCCGGTCCGGACGGGCGGCGCGGCCGAGGCCGGGACACACCTGACCCTCACCGTGCCGAAGCGGCCCTCGCCGGCCGCACCGCTGCGCCTGCTGCGGCGGCGGCTGGGACGGTGACAACGGCCCGCGCCCCGTCCCCGGTCGAGGGGGACAGGGCGCGGGCCGTTGCGTACGCCGGTGCCGGTCAGCCGCGACGGGCCTGCGGGTGGTGGTGCTGCCAGCCCGCCCAGGCCGAGGTGATCATGTCGCGCACATCGTGGCGCGCCCGCCAGCCCAGCTCGGCGGTGATCCGGTCGGCGGCGGCGACCACCCGGGCCGGGTCGCCGGGGCGGCGCGGGGTGACCTCGGGAGTGACGCCCGCGTACCCGGTGATCTCGGTGATCAGATCGACCAACTCGCGCACCGACACGCCCTCGCCGCGGCCGATGTTCAGCGTCAGATCGCGCACCGGGCCCGGCTCGGCGAGCTTGCGGGCGGCCGCCACATGCGCGTCGGCGAGGTCGGCGATGTGGATGTAGTCGCGGATGCAGGTGCCGTCGGGGGTGTCGTAGTCATCGCCGAAGATGCGCGGTGCGGCGCCCGCGGTGAGCTTCTCGAAGACCATCGGGACGATGTTGTAGACCCCGGTGTCGGCCAGCTCGGGGGTGGCGGCGCCGGCCACGTTGAAGTAGCGCAGGCACGCGGTGCTGATGCCGTGCGCCTTGCCGGCCGCGCGGGCCATCCACTCGCCGACGAGCTTGGTCTCGCCGTACGGGTTCATCGGCGCGCAGGGGGTGTCCTCGGTGACCAGCTCCACGTCCGGCATGCCGTAGACGGCGGCCGACGAGGAGAACACGAAGCGGCCGACACCGCCCGCGGCCATCGCCTCCAGCAGCGTCTGGAGGCCGTGCACGTTCTCGCGGTAGTAGTGCAGCGGGATCTCGACGGACTCGCCGACCTGCTTCTTCGCGGCCAGGTGCACGACATCGGTGATGCCGTGCCCGGCGATGGTGCGGTCCAGCACCTCGCGGTCGAGGGTGGAGCCGACGACCAGCGGCACGTCCTCGGGGAGCCGGCCGGCCACCCCCGTGGACAGATCGTCCAGCACTACGACCTGCTCGCCGGCCCCGGTCAGGGCCCGTACGACATGGGAGCCGATATAGCCGGCACCACCCGTGATCAAGTAAGACATGACGCCAATCCTAGGTCGGTGGACGAAGACGGTGCGGGCCGGACGGGTCAGCGGCGCAGCCGCCGGGCGGCGATGCGCCATACGCTGCGCGGTCCGGACGCGAGGCGCAGCGCCAGCGCGCCGCCGGTGGTCGCGTACGGCTGCACCAGCAGCAGACCGTGCCGGCGGCTGGGCAGCACCCGGCGGCGCAGCCCCGGGCCCACCGCCCGCAGCGAGGCCCGGACGGTGGTGCCGTCGGCGCAGCTCACCCGCGCCGTCAGGTCCCACGGCTCGGGGCCGGCCGCCCGCCCGCCGTCCTGTCCGGCCAGGGCCGCGAGGTCCAGCCGCACCTCGGCCGTCCAGCCCGCGTCGGTGCCGGCCGGGGTGAGCGCGGCGGTGTGCACGGGGCCGCGCCGCTCGTCCCGGCGGCGGCGCAGCTCGATGTCGATGCTGACCGGTCCGGCCGCGGCCAGCTGCCCGTACAGCTCGTGGACGCGCAGCCGCAGCAGGCTGTGGGCCGCGATGACCGGTGCCGCGTCGATGGTCACCGGCAGCCGGTGCGCCGGCCCGGCGGTGAGCGCGTCCAGTTCGACGCCGGGCAGCTCCCGCGACCACACCGGACGCCCGCCCTCGGACGCGTACGGCGGCAGCAGCCGGCCCGGCCGGGCCGCGAGCTGGGTGAGCCGCACCAGGTCCCGCGGCGCCGGCGAGGCCAGCACGACCCGGGCGATCCAGCGGGCCGGGGCGCGGGCCGCGGCCACGTCCGCCTCGTCGAAGCCGGACAGGTAGTCGCGGGTCAGCCGCCACCACTCGGCGCGGTAGTCCGCACCGCGGGTGTGCAGCTCGCGGACGTACATCCGCAGGTCGTGATCGAGGAACTTGGTGTCCGCGGCATGCGCCAGCTCCTTGCGCCCGGCGTCGCGGAAGATCCGCACGCTGGTGCGGTGCGCCTCGATCCGCGCCTGCCAGTTCGCCACGTCCTTGCGGTCCAGCGAGATCGACTGCTTGGCGGCCGACCGGCGGACGTGCCAGATGTAGACGCGGTCGGGGATCGTCGCGATCCGCGGGGCCGCGGCCAGCACCCGCGCGGTGAAGACGAAGTCCTCGTACGTGAAACGGCCCTCGGGGAAGCGGATCGCGTGCGCGTCGAGGAACGCCCGGTCGTAGAGCCGGTTGACGCAGAGCGTGTCCCGGACCAGTTCGGGGGCGGCCTCGGGGGAGCCGTGCACGGCCGCCTCGCGGTAGAGCGCGGGCTGCCAGGGGACGTCGCGGCCGGCGGGCAGCTCACGGCGTACGCAGGCACCGGCCACCACCGGGGCGTCCTGCCGCAGCGCCGCGTCCAGCAGCGCCCGCACCGCGCCCTCGGGCAGTACGTCATCGCTGTCCAGGAACATCACGAAACGCCCGGTGGCGGCGCGCAGACCGTCGTTGCGCGGGGTGCCGCAGCCGCCGCTGTTGTCGGTGCGGTGGATCACCCGCAGCCGGGGTGCGGTGCGGGCGAGGTCGTCCAGGGCGGCGCCGGTGCCGTCGGTCGAGGCGTCGTTCACGGCGATCACCTCGCCGACCGCGTCTCCCTGGGCCAGCGCGGACCGTACGGCGGCACCGACGTGGGCGGCATCGTTGAAGGCGATGACGATGATGCTGACCTGCGCGGTGGGCGTGAGGGTGGGCCCGGAACGTGGCTCAGGGGCTTCTTTCACAGTCACTCAATCTACATTCCGTGTCGACGGCGTCTTCCGGTGCGAGCGGGCTCCGGTCTCCCTGTCCCCCTCAGGGTCAGAGGGGGAATCCCGCCGCCCGGTTGCGCCCGGCGGCACGGTTTTCCGCCACCGGGCCGCCGGTACCGAACGGAAAGACCGCGCCGGGGCGCGCGGGGTTCCGTGCGCGGCGGCCCCGCGGCCGGCCCCGGCGCGGTCAGTCCGTGAGCAGCTCCGCGACCCGGCCGGCCGCGCCGCCGTCGTCCCGGTGGCAGAAGGCGCCGCGGAAGTCCGCGTACGCGTCCGCGGAGGCCCGGGTGACCGCGTCCAGATCGCCCAGCGCGTCGATGAGCTCCTCCGTCGAAGCGAGCAGCGGGCCCGGGGCACGGGCCTCGAAGTCGAGGGTGAACCCCCGCAGGGTGTCGCGGTAGTGCGGCAGATCGGGGGTCAGGAAGAGCATCGGGCGGCCGGTGTTGGCGAAGTCGGCGGCGAGTGACGAGTAGTCGGTGACCAGGACGTCCGCGGCGAGCAGCAGCTCGGTGGCGTCCGGATGGGCGGAGACGTCGACGGCGAACGGCGCGTGGTGGGCCGGCAGCCGGTCGGCGACCAGCGGATGGCCGCGTACCAGCAGGACATGGCCGTCGGCCAGGGCCCGCCGGGCGGTGCCGAGGTCGAGCGGCAGATGGAGCCGGTGGTGGGAGGCGTCGTAGGCCAGGTCGTCGCGCGGCGTCGGCGCGTACAGCACCACCTTCTTGCCGGGCGGGATGCCGAGCCGCGCGCGGACGGCGGCCGCGGCCTCGTCGCGGTCGGCGGCGAAGAAGGCGTCGGTCCGCGGCAGCCCGGTCTCCAGCAGCTCGCCCGGGAAGCCGAGCGCGGAGCGCAGCACCGGTGTGCTGTGCGCGTTGGGCGACAGCAGCACGCTCCACTGCCGGCCGAGCCGCGGCCGCGGCGCCAGATGCGCCAGCCCCGCGCAGAGCGTGCCCGCCAGATCGGCGCCGATGCGCTTGAGCGGGGTGCCGTGCCAGGTCTGTACGACGGTCTGGCCGCCGCGGCGGGTGAACCAGGCGGGCAGATGGGTGTTGGTGACGATCCACCGGCTGTGCGCCAGCGCGCCGTGCCACTCGGCGCTGCCGACCAGCACCGCGCGGGCGGTGCCCGGCACCGTGCTCTGGGCGTCGCGCACCGCCCACAGATGGTCCACGTCCGCCCTTCTGCGCACCAGTTCCTCGTGTACGGCGCGCGGCGAGTCGCCGTAGGCGCGGCCGCCGAAGCTGCTGTAGAGGACGGTGTCGCGCAGCGGGCGGGTGCGGTGCAGCGGATAGTGCTGTTCGCGCAGCACCCGGCGGCGGTAGGGGCCACGGTCGGTGGCGGGCAGCGCCGGGCCGGCCGTGACGAACGCCTCGTCGTGCCGGTGCCGGTCGAGGGCCAGCGGCTTGCCGCGGACCGTACGGGCGGCAGGCAGCCCGTCGAAGAGGGTGGGCGTGCAGCGGACCGGGGCGTCCAGGAGCGAGCCGGCCGCGCCGCGCTCGCGCAGATGCAGCGTCCAGCGGCCCTCGCGCAGCGGCAGCGCCCCGGCGAGCGAGGGGAGCGCGCCGAGCGGCAGCGCGCAGTGGAACCGGCCGCCGTCGTGGGTGGTGGGGAAGGCCGCCTCGGCGGCGTGCGCACCGTGCTTGAGGACCAGCTCCGTGGCATGCGGTGCGGCGTCCGGCAGCGCACCGGCCACCAGCAGAGTGCCGTCCGCCCGCCAGACGGCCCGGTCCAGGAACGGCTGCGGGGTGCGGTCGTGCAGGACGAGATGCCCGGCGGCGGTGGCCGCGACGACCAGTTCGCGGCCGTGCGAGAGCGGATACGCGACGGGCGCGAGCCCCGGCGTACAGGCGATGTGGTCGGTGGCGCCGTCGGCCAGGACCAGCTCGGGGGACCAGGTCTCGGTGTGTGCCGGCGGGATCGCCCGCGGCGCGCCGTCCCGGGTGGGCCGGGCGGCGGCGAGGGCGTCGAGGCGGATCCGGACGGTCAGGCGGCGGGGGAGGCCGGGTGCGGCATCCGGGCCGGGCGGGGCCGCCGTCCCGCCGTCCGCCGCCCCCGCGGCGCCTCCCGGCTCCACCGGGAAGGACACCACCGTGCCGGTGCCCTGATGGGTCAGCCGCAGCGCGGCCGGGGGCGGGCCGGGCGCGGTGACGGTCAGGTCCAGGGCACCGGCCGCCGCCGCGTGGTGCCCGGCCAGCCGTCGGGCGGGGCGCCCGACGGTCAGCAGCAGCTTCCCGTCCGCGTACCGAGGGGTGATCCGTACGCCCCCGCCCGCCTCGTACGTGTCCGGCGCGGCGCCCGACCCGGTGTCCGCCGCGCTCAGCGCCCCGGCCCGCACCACACCGGCCGACGCGAGGAGTACCCCCACCGTCCAGTTCCCCGCCGCCCAGCGCCCGCCGCTGCGCAGCCGGCCCGGATCGATCCGGACCTCGAAGCCGGACCAGTCGTAACAGTGCCGCTCCTGGCCGGAGTCGGCGGTCGCCCGCGCCATCTCCACCGGCCGCAGCGGCAGCAGGATCCGGCGGCGCCCGTGGGCCAGCACCATCGTCCGCAGATAGCTGTGCCGGGACGGCGCGGGCAGATTGCGGATGGCGGCGTAGCCGCGCAGCAGCAGCGCGCCGTCCCGCCACACCGCCTCCGTCACCCGCGCCCGGACGGGGAAGTCGGCGCGCTCCAGCCGGGTCACCCCCGGCGGCAGATCGAGCGCGGGCGTCACCGACGGCACCGCCCGCTTGTGCAGCGGCGGCCCGGCGACGGTGAAGCCGGCCGGATCGCGCGCCTCGTGCGCCAGCAGCGCCAGCAGCTCCGCGAGCCGCCCGGCGCGGATCAGGTACCAGCGCATCCGCAGCTCCACCGGGAGCGCGCGGAACAGCCGCGGCTCCACGCGGCGGGCGAAGTCGCGGGCGCACTCCAGGAACGTGACCCGGCCCTCGGGACCGGCCGCCGGCAGCGCCTCGATCAGGCCGGGCAGCTCGTCGGTGAGCTGCGACCGGTCGTAGTCGCGCAGATGGGCGGTCCAGCGGGTACGGGCCGGGTCGGCGAGGAAGCCGCGGACGGCGGCCACCGCCGCGAACCGGTCCCGCACGCCCGCCGCGTCGAGCCGCCGGTGGCCGCCGGGGCCCTCCGGGAGGCGGTGGTAGCAGACGTGCTCGTGCAGGACGTCCACCGCGTCGGCGAGGAAGTGCGCGGGCAGCGTCAGCGCCGCGTCCTCGCACCACTCGCCCTCGGGGAAGGCGAGGTGGTGCCGGTCCCAGAAGGCGCGGCGGAAGACCTTGTTCCGGGCGAAGTGGTCGCGGAGCAGGGTGAGGTCCTCGGTGACATGGGTGCGCAGCGCGGTCTCGCGGCCGGCCGGGTGGCGCGCGGACTGGCTGCGGCCGGCCGCGCCGAGCCGGTAGACGTTGCCGGTCGCGAAGTCCGCGCCGGACCTCTCCAGCAGGCCGACGAGGTTGTCGTACGCGCGCGGCAGCAGCACGTCGTCGGCGTCGAGGAAGGCGAGATAGCCGGTGTCCGGATAGGCGTGCCGGGCACCGGTGTTGCGGGCGGCGCCGGGACCCGGGGTGCCGCCGGGCTGCCGGACGATCCGGAACCGCGGGTCACGCTCGGCGAACCGGCGGGCGAGGGCGTGCCCGGCGTCCGCGGGCGCGTCCGGCGCGGGCCCGGCGTCCACCAGCACCACGTCCAGTTCGGCCAGTGTCTGTGCCGCCACCGACTCCAGACACTCCTCCAGGTTCCGCTCGGATCCCTCGGCGCGAGGGACCGGGACGACGACGGTGAGCCGAGGCTTCATACGCGGACCGAGCCTTTCCGGACAGGCGAATCACGGGACGGGGCCTTCAACTCGGCCATCGGCGGCACGGTCACCGGATCTGCGCTGAAAGGGTGAGGAGGATGATCGACACGCTGTGTCCGCGTGGCTACGCTCGGCGTTCGTCCGTCGTTTGCGTGCCTCGATCCACGGGATGGCCATGCCCCGATTCAGCGTCATCGTCCCCGCCCGCAGCGTGCAGGGATTCCTCCGCGGCTGTCTCCGGTCCGTCCTCGGCCAGCCGTTCACGGACCTGGAGCTGATCGCCGTCGACGACTGCTCGGCGGACGCGGGCGGCGCGATCATCGACGAGTACGCGGGACGCGACCCGCGCGTGCTGCCGGTGCACCTGGCGCGGGCGGGTGGCGCGGGCCCGGCCCGTAACGCCGGGGCGGCCCGCGCCCGCGGCGACTATCTGCTCTTCCTCGACGGCGACGACACCCTCGCCCCCGACGCGCTGGCCGCCATCGACCGGCGGCTGCGGGCCACCGGCGACCCGGACGTGCTGCTGTGGGACCACGAGCGGACGGACGTGTGGGAGCGGGTGCGGCCCGGCGGCGACGGCGAGTTCCTGGCCGCCGCGGCGCGCGGCCCCGCACCGGCCGCGGCGGGCGCCGCCGCCGGGGTCTTCACCGCCGCCGAGCGCCCCGCCGTGCTCGGTGTGCTGCCCGCCGCCTGGAACCGCGCCGTGCGCCGCGACGTCTGGTGCGAGCGGGCGTTCGCGTTCGCCGACGGCCCGTACGAAGACCTCCCGGTCGCCTTCGAGACGCTGCTGACCGCCGACCGGATCGCCGCCCTCGACCGGGTCTGCGTCACCTGGCGCCGACGCCGCCGCGGCAGCGCCTCGACCACCCCCGGACGCCACCACCTCGTCGCCGTCGACCGCTACGACGAACTCCTCGCCCGCGTCGCCCGGCACCCGCACGCCGCCATCCTGGCCCCCGTGCTCCACGGCGAGGCCGCCCGCCACCTCCTCGCCATCCTCACCGACGCCGCCCGGATCACCCCCGCCGACCGCGCCGACTTCCACCGTGCCGCCGCCCGCACGCTGCGCCGGCACCGCCCGCCGGGCGCCCCGCTCCCCGCCGGGCTCGGCTCGTACGGCGGCTTCCGCTCCCTGCGCGGCGCCGACGTGCTGCGCCGCACCGCCGCCGAGCGGCTGCGCACCCGCCGCGAGGCCGCCACCCGCACCGCGTACGAGCGCTACTACCGGCTCCAGCTGCGCCGCCCGGTGGACGACGACCTCGTTCTGTACGGCGCGTACGGCAGCCGCGGGGTGTACTGCAACCCGGCCGCCGTCCACCGCAAGGCCCGGGAGATCGCGCCGCAGCTGCACGGCGTATGGGCGGTGCGCGAGCGCGACCGGGCGGGCGTACCGGCCGGGGTGGACCACGTCGTGGTGGGTTCGCGGCGCTACTGGGAGGTGCTGGCCCGCGCCAAGTACCTCGTCAACAACGCGGACTTCGGCGGCCCCTTCCACAAGCGGCGGGAGCAGATCTACCTCCAGACCCACCACGGCACACCGCTCAAGACCATGGGCATGGACCTGCGCCGCTACCCCGCGGCGGCGGCCGGCGTCAGCTTCACCCGGCTGCTGGACCACGCCGACCAGTGGGACTACAGCCTCAGCGCCAACCAGCACTCCGGCGAGATCTGGGAGCGGGTCTACCCCAGCGGATACGAGACGCTGCCCACCGGATACCCGCGCAACGACGCCTTCTTCACCGCCACCGCCGCCGACGTCCGCGCGCTCCGGGCCCGGCTGGGCATCCTCCCCGGCACCACGGCCGTGCTCTACGCCCCCACCCGCCGCGACTACACCCGCGGCTTCACCCCGCCGCTCGACCTGGAACGGCTCAGCCGCAACCTCGGCCCCGGCCACCAGCTCCTGGTCCGCGCCCATCCGTACTACGGTCCGGACACCCGGCTCGCCGCCCTCCAGGACGCCGGTACCATCCTCGACGTCTCCCGGTACCCGTCGGTCGAGGAACTGTGTCTGGCCTCCGACGCGCTGCTCTGCGACTTCTCCTCGCTGCTCTTCGACTACGCCTGCCTGGACCGGCCGATCGTGGTGCACTCCGGCGACTGGGAGACCTACCGGCTCGCCCGCGGCGTCTATGTCGATCTGCTCTCCGGCGAGCCGGGCGACACCCCCGGGGTCGTCGCCGACGACGAGAACTCCCTCGCCGACGCCTTCCACTCCGGCCGCTGGGCCGGACCGCGGGCCACCCGGCTGCGGGCCGCCTTCCGCGACCGGTTCTGCCCCTACGACGACGGGCAGGCGGCCGAACGCGTGGTGCGCCGGGTCCTCCTCGGCGAGGACGATCTGCTGCCGCCGCTGCCGGCGGCGGAGCGGACCGTGGCACCTGCCCCGGCCGCGGCAGAGGACGCCGGCCGGCTGCTCGGCGCGGGGGTGTGAGGACGCGATGGCCGGGGCACCGCCGGGCCGGGGAGCGCCGGGCGGCGGTCGGCGCGGCGAACGGACGGGCCCGGCCGGATGCCGTAGACCCGTTCCGGATGCCGCGGGCCCGTCGCGGACAGCGTCGGCGGACCCGGCGGATCCGGCAGCCCCGGCAGATCCGACGCAGCGCCACGGTGTGTCCCGCACCGTGCCCCAGGAAAGCCGTGCCCCACGAAAGGTGATCGCGAGCCGATGCCCGGCCGAACCGACAGCCCCGCCGCCACCGACCGCCCCGAAGCCGCCGCGTCCGTCACCGGCGCCGCGCGGAGCCCGGCCGCCCCGGGCACCGCGCCGCACGCCTCCACCGCGCGGCTGCCGGCCCGGGAGGGCCCCGGCCTCACCCGGCTGCTGGCCACCGGACCGCCCTACCGCGGGCAGTTGCGGCGGATCGGCCGCGGGCGGGTGCTGGACATCGGCTGCGGGGCGGGCGACACGCTCGTCCGGTGCGCGCCGGGCAGCGCCGGAGTGGACCACGACCCGCGCTCGGTGGCACGCTGCCGGGCCCGCGGGCTCACCGCGTACACCCCCGACGCGTTCCTCGCGGGCCCGCACGCCCGGCCCGGCGGCTTCGACGCGCTGCTCTGCGCACAGGTACTGGAGCATCTGGACGACGAGCAGGTCGAGGGCCTGCTGCGGGCCTATCTGCCGTATGTGCGGCCGGGCGGCGGCGTCCTGCTGATCACCCCGCAGGAGGCCGGCCACCGCGCCGAGACGGCCCCGGTCCGCTTCACCGACTTCACACTGCTGCGCTGCTTCGCCGAGTCCGTGGGCCTGGCCGTCCGGCGTACCTATTCGGCACCGCTCCCGCGACCGGCCGGGCGGTTCCTCGGCGCCAACGCGTTCGTCCTGGTCGGGCAGGTGCCGCGGGAGCGGTGAGGGAGCGGCGACCGGCCCCGGGCGGTCAGCGGGGTGCGGACCGGGACCGCTGCCGCGCGGCCACGATCGCCTTCGTCACGACGGGCGGCAGGACGTTGAGCGCGGCGCGGCGCAGCGGACCGCGGCGCGGCCGGGGCGCCGGGCGGGCCGCGGCCGGCTGCGGGGCCCGCGGCCGCGGTACGGCGGCCGGGGGCTCGGGGGTGGCGGCCGCAGGGTGGCGGGAGACCGGGTGGGCGGGCTCCGCGGCGCCCTTGGCGCTCAGCCGGATCAGCGGGGCGCCGTGCACGGACTGCACCTCGTGCCAGATCCCGGCGCGGCCGGTGAGCCAGCCGAGCAGCGCGGTCCGGTAGGGCTCGGGGTCGCCCCAGGTCCCGTAGAACTTGGTACCGGTGATGCAGATGGGGCGCAGCCCCTCGGTGGCGACCGCCTGCCAGGTGGCGGCGGCCACCCCCGGGCAGTGCTCGGCGCGGTAGTCGTCCAGGACGACGACGCCGCTGCCGGTGAGCAGTTCACGCACCGCCAGGATGTCGCCGTGCACATGCTCGTACAGATGCGAGGCGTCGATATGGGCGAACCGCACCGTGCCGTCCGCGACATGCTCCCGGACGGCGGAGCTCGGTCCCTGCACGATGGCGGGCAACTCATCGTGGAACGCGAGGTAGTTGGCCTCGAAGGCGCGGCGGGTCAAGGTCGCGTAGGACTTCTGCATCTCCCGGGAGTTGGGGGCGTCCCCGGCGGGGGAGTCGAAGAGGTCGCAGACCGTGAACCGCTCCCCGGCGCGCCGCCGCGCCCCGATGAAGATGGCGCTCTTGCCCAGATAAGCGCCCAGTTCGAGCAGATCACCCGGCACGGACCGGTCCCGCTGGTGCGCGAGGAACCAGTCGAAGAGCAGCTGGTCGGCGGTGAAGAGCCAGCCTTTGACATCGGAGAACCGGGTGGGGCGCGGGAGGGGCCCGGCGCTCCCGTCCGTGGTGGGGGCAGTCATGTGCGGTCCGTCTCCAGACGATCGGGAATCGATGACGGCGTTTCACGGTGCCCGCCATCGTAGGGAGAGGAACGTGAACGGAAGATGGCGCGCATCCGGCAGGTCCGGGCCCACCGGCTTTACTTCACCGCGCCCGCCATCACGCCCGAGACGAACTGCCGCTGGAAGGCGAAGAAGACGACCAGCGGCACCACCATCGACAGGAACGCGCCGGGCGCCAGCACATCGATGTTGTTGCCGAACTGCCGCACCTCCTGCTGGAGGGCGACCGTGATCGGCGGATGGCCGCTGTCCGCGAAGATCAGCGCGATCAGCATGTCGTTCCACACCCACAGGAACTGGAAGATGCCCAGCGACGCGATGGCCGGCCCGCCCAGCGGCATCACCACCCGGGTGAACAGCCGCAGTTCGCCCGCCCCGTCCAGCCGGGCCGCCTCCAGCAGCTCGCGCGGGATCTCCGCGAAGAAGTTCCGCAGCAGGAACACCGCGAACGGCAGCCCGAAGGCCGTATGGAAGAGGACCACCCCGGCCGTCGTCTCGAAGAGCCCCACCGCCCCGAAGAGCTTCGCCACCGGGATCAGCGCGACCTGTACGGGGACGACCAGCAGCCCGACGACGACCAGGAACCAGCCGTCGCGGCCGCGGAAGTCCATCCAGGCGAAGGCGTAACCTGCCAGCGACCCGATGACGACCACCAGCACCGTCGCCGGCACGGTGATCGCCGCCGTGGTCAGCAGGGAGCCCATCACCTTCTCGTTGCCCAGCAGCCGGCTGTAGTTGTCCCAGGTGAGCTGGGCCGGCTGGGAGAAGACCTGCCACCAGCCGGACTCGGCGATCTGCTGCGGGCTGCGCAGCGAGGACAGCAGCAGGCCGATGGTGGGCATCAGCCAGAAGAGGGCGACGAGGATCAGGAAGATCCGCAGCGCACCGCCCCCGGTCCGGGCCGCGAGCCGCGCGGCCGCCGACTGCTTGCCCCGTACGGCGCCGTCCAGGGTCGTCATCGGCGACGCTCCTTCTGAATACGCCGGAGATTGACGTACATCACCGGCATCACGAGCAGCAGCAGGAATACGGCGATCGCACTGCCCAGGCCCTCGTCGACATCCGTACCGAAGGACGACTGGAAGAGCTGGAGCGCGAGCACATTGGCGGACCTGATGCTGGAGCCCGGCGCGATGATGTAGACCAGATCGAAGATCTTCAGCACATTGATCATGAGCGTGACCAGGACGACCACCAGGACCGGCGCCAGCAGCGGCACGGTCACCCGGCGGAAGATCTGCCACTCGTTCGCACCGTCCACCCGCGCCGCCTCCAGCAGTTCACGCGGCATCCCCGCCAGCCCCGCGGCGATCAGCACCATCGCGAAACCGGCCCACATCCAGACGTACGAGCCGATGATGGCCGGGGTGACCAGCGCCGGGCCGAGCCAGTCGACGCCGTGGTAGGCCGCGGCGAAGTTCCCGGCGGGCAGCCGGATACGGGCGCCCGCGGCCCGGTCGGCGGGCAGCGCGTACGTCCCGTCGGCCGCCGTCGTCGCCGACGCGACGACCCGGCCGTCCTTGACCGCCTCGACCGTCAGCCCGGCCAGCGCCTTCTCGCCCGGGTCGATGACACCGGCCCGGCCGCCGCCACCGCGGGTGAAGTCCAGCCAGGCCGTACCGGTGATCATGCCGGGCCGCGGCCTGGCGGCCACCGCCTGCCGCGCCCCGCGCAGGTCGTCCGGCTGGACGGCGACCAGCGGCAGATTCGCCGGGGACGCCGCCGAGACGGCCGAGCGGGTGGTGAACGCGCCGCCGCCGGACGGCTTGAGGTCCGCGTTCGGCCGCGGTTTGGCGCCGGGGAACGGCGCCGGATCGGCGAACGTGTCGTGCACGGCGACCGCCACCGCGTTGGCGACACCGCGCTCCGGGGCCTGGTCGTAGACCAGCCGGAAGATGATCCCGGCCGCCAGCATGGAGATCGCCATCGGCATGAAGACGACCAGCTTGAAGGCGGTGCCCCAGCGGACCCGCTCGGTCAGCACCGCGAAGATCAGGCCGAGCGCCGTCGAGACGGTGGGCGCGACCACGACCCAGACGATGTTGTTCTTCAGGGCCGTGCGGATGCCGTCGTCCGAGAACAGCTCGCCGTAGTTGCCCAGCCCCACGAAGCCGTGGCCGGACGCGTCGAACAGGCTGCGGTAGACGGAGAAGACGATGGGATAGCCGACCAGCGCACCGAGCAGCACCAGGGCGGGCAGCAGGAAGGCCGCCGCGACCCAGGGACGGCTGCCCAGCGGGTTCCGGCGCTTCCCGGCGCGGCGGCCGACCGCGCCGGCCGGTGCGTCGGCGCCGTTCCGTGCGCCGGTGCCGCTCTGTACGTCGCTCATCGTGACGGTCCCCCGGTCCCGGTCGGCATGGTCGGGGTCAGTGCCCGAACGACTTGGCGGCGTCCTTCTCCAACTGGGCCTGGGTGCCCGCGACATCCCCCGGGTTCTTGAGGAAGTCCTGGAGGTCCTTCCACTCGCCCTGGCCCGGCTTGCCGCCGAAGCTCGCCGGCGCCTGGTCGGACATGTCGAAGCGGAAGCCGTCGCCCGCCGCGATCAGCGCATCGGCGATCTTGCGCATCACGTCACTGGGGTACACCGCCCGGTCCAGCTCCCTGTTCGGCGAGATGAAGCCGCCGGCCTGCGCCCAGATCCGGGCGGCGTCCGTCGAGGCCAGGAACGTCAGCAGTGCCTGCGACGCCTTGCTGTCCTTGAGCGCCACGGCCGCATCGCCGCCGGTCACCACGGGGGACTTGGCGCCCACCGCGGGGAAAGCGAAGACCTTCGCGTCGGAGCCGACCTTCGCCTTGGTCTGCGCGATGCTGGCGGCGGCGAAATCGGCCGAGGAGACCATCGCGGCCTTCGGGGTGTCACCGCCGGTGAACGTCTGGGTCACCGACGTCGGGAAATCCGTCTGGAGGGCGCCGGAGTTGCCGCCCGCGAGCAGCTCCTTGTGCCCGAAGAGCTGGCCCAGGGTGGTCAGCGCCGCCTTGACGGACGGGTCGGTCCACTTGAGGTCGTGCTTCGCCAGCAGGTCGTACTTCTCCGGGCCCGCCTGGGAGAGGTAGACGTTCTCGAACCAGTCGGTCAGCGTCCAGCCGTCCGAACCGCCGATGGAGACCGGTTCGACGCCCGAATCGGAGATCGTCCGCGCGGCCTTGAGGAAGTCCGGCCAGGTCTTCGGCTCCTGCACGCCCGCGTTCTCGAACGCCTTGGTGTTGTACCAGACCAGCGATTTGTTGCTGGCCTTGAAGTAGACGCCGTACGGCGTGCCCCGGTGGGCGCCGAGGTCCTGCCAGCCCTTGGAGAAGTTCTTGGCGAGCTGCGCCTTGGCCGTCGCGCCGAGCGGCTTGAGCCAGCCCTTCTGCGCGAACTCGTTGAGCACACCGACCTGTTGGAGCAGCGCGATGTCCGGCGGCCCGCCACCGGCGATCTTGGAACCGATGAAACCGGCCATGTCGTCACCGCTCGGTACGAAGTCCACCTTCGCGCCGGTGCGCTTCTCGAACTCGGCCAGCACCTTGCCGAAGTTCTCCCGCTCGGCGCCCGTCCAGACCGCGGTGACCTGGAGCTTCTCGCCCTTGAGGGAGGGGAGCTGGACGGTGGGGGCGGCGCCGGCGCCGGTGCCGCCGCTGCCCTCGTCCTTCTTGGCGCCGCCGCCGCTGCCGCAGCCGGCCAGCGCGAGCGCGAGGGCGGCGGTCGCCGCGAGAACGGTGGCGGCGCGCGCCCTCGCACCGGGCCTGGTGCGTGCGGCCGTTCCGTCCGTGGCGCGTGCGGTCGTGCGGTCGAGTCCTGTGCGCATCCCCGTAGCCCCTTATCGCTGCGCCTGCCGCGCCGGTACGGCAGGCGCCGTGCCCGGCCGTACCGCGCCGCGGCGTGTCTGCCGTGCCATACGCGTCCCACCGTCCGCACCGACCCGTTGCCCGGTGCGCCGTTCGGTGGTGGACAGTCCTACGCCCTGATCACCGGGGCCGCAATACCGCGACGCACGTCAACTGGCCTTTCGTGATCGGCCCGTTACGGGAGACCGGGGCGGGCGACGGGCGCGCCGCGCCGGGAGGTACGGCATACGACGCGGCGGACACGGCGGCCAGAAGATGCGGCATACGACGCGGCGGGCGCGGCGGGCCGCATGGGGTGGGCCGGGCGTGTGAGGCGCGCAGGGAGGGGCGGATGCGTGAGGTGCGCGGGATGGGTCGGGCGTGCGAGGTACGCGGGGTGGGTCGGTCGCGCGGGCTGTGTGGGAGGGCCTGGGTGTGTGGGGTGCGCAGGGCGAGCCGGGCGTACGAGGTACACGGGGTGGGCCGGGCGCACGGGCCGTACAGGGTCGGCCGGGCGTGCGAGGTGCACGGGACAGGCCGGGTGCAGCGGACGGGCCGGGCGCGCAGGTTGTACAGAACGGCCCGGGTGCGCGAGGCGTACGGGGCGGGCCGGTCGCGTGGGGCGTACAGGTCGCGTGGGATGGACCGGGGTTGCGGTGCGCGTGGGATGGACCGGGGCTGCGGTGCACGTGGGACGGATCGCGGCTGCGGTGCGCGTGGGATGGACCGGGGTTGCGGTGCGCGCGGGATGGATCGCGGCTGCGGTGCGCGCGGGACGGACCGGGGCTGCGGTGCACGCGGGACGCACCGGGCTACGGTGCCCGCGGGAAGTCCTGGCTGTCCGGGGCGCCGGGGCGATCAGGGGCGCCCGAGGCGTTGGGGGGCCCGGCGCCTCCTCCGGTTCACAGCAGCGGCGGAGCGGACGGCGCGCCCGCGGACTGGGCGGCCCGCTGCAACGCGCTGGCCAGCAGCGCCAGATCCGTCGGGCCGTTGCCCAGTTCGCGCAGCGGACGCCGGGCCGGCGGGTCGCCCATCCGCTGCCACTCCAGCGGCACCACCGTCGGCCGCTGCGTGGACGTCCTGGGTATCCGCCCGGTCACCCGGCCGGCCTGGAACGGGGTCGAGGAGCCGTCCTCCGCGCGGTGCAGCCGCCCGCGGCCCGGCGGCACCGGCTCCGACGGATCCGCCGCGGCGCCCAGCCGGACGCGCAGACCGGCCTGTTCGCTGGTCGCGGTGTCGGCCGTACGGTCCGGATGGCCGGTCGCGGCTATCAGGTGCACGCCGAGCGGCGCGCCGTCCCGGGCGACCGCCTCCAGGGCGCGTACCACCGAACCGGCGGCCGGCCGGCCCGTGCTGCCCAGGGCGGGGGAGACCAGCGCGTCGAAGTCGTCGACGAGCACGAACAGCCGGGGCATCGGTGCCGCCGCCGGCCCGGCGTCCGCGGACTGCGCGCCGCTGCGCGCCCGCAGCCGCAGCGTGCCCGTCGTCGACGGATCGGTGTCGGCGGCCGCGGTACCGCTCGTGCCCTCGGTCGTCCGGCGGGGCCCGATGATCCGCGGCGCCGGCAGATGTCTGGCGCGCCAGTCGGCGAACGCCGTCCCGGCCAGTATTTCCGCGCGCCGTTTCAGCTCGGAGGAGAGCGCCTGCGCGAACTCCCGCATCCGGACCGGATCCGAGGCGGCGAGATACGTCGTGACATGCGGCAGGTCCGTACAGACCCGCAGGCCCTCACCGCGCTCGCTGCCGCCGCCGTCCACCAGGACCAGCGACAGCAGATCGGGGCGGTCCGCGGCGGCGAGCGAGGCGGCCAGCGAGCGCAGCAGCTCCGTCTTGCCGGTGCCCGGCCCGCCCTCCAGGAGGAGGTGCGAACCGTCCTGGGCGAGGTCGGCGCAGAGCGGGCCGTGCGGACCGGCGCCCAGTACCGCGGCGGCACCGGGCCGGTCGGAGTCCAGGGCGGCGGCCCAGCGGGCCATCAGGGACGCCGGGGTGGCGCGGGCCAGCCCCAGCTCGTCCAGCAGCCGGGCGGATTCGGGCAGCGGGACGGCCGCACGGTGCACCGGACGGCCGCCGGCCGCACCGGCCGCGGCCGTCGAATCGGCCTCGCGCAGGGGCGCCAGCGCCCGCGCCAGGCGCTCGGCCCAGGCGACGGAGACCGCGTCCACCGCCGCGACCGCGCCGTTCGGCCCGGAGCCCGGCTGGACGACGCGCAGCGCCGTGGCGACATCGCCGCTGAGCACCGCCACCGCCCCGCACTCGCCGAAGGCGGGCGACGCCTGCCGGGCCGCCTCGTACGTCGCGGCCAGCGGGAAGGCGGGGGAGGCGGCGGGGGTCTCCGCCAGGCAGATCAGGTGGATACCGGCCGCCGGGCCGCCCGCGGCGAGCCGGGCCGCGTTCTCGCGCAGCGCCGACGTGCCGAGATCGCCGTCCACGATCACGACGGTGTACGGCCCGTGGTGACGGGCCGCGGCGGCGGCGACCTCGGCGCGGTCGGCACTGGCCCAGCCGGGGCCCAGCGGACCGTCGTCCAGCCGGCGCACCAGTTCGGCCGTACGGGCCGCGACCTGCTCCCGGTCGTAGGCGAGCAGCAGCCGGCAGTCCTGGCCATGGGCCGGCCGGACCTGCGGCAGCCAGCCCAGCCACGCCCAGTCCGCCAGCCGCTCCTCGGTGCTGCGCCCCCGGTCCGCGCTGAGCAGCACGATTTCGAGGGTGCCGGGGGAGTGCAGGGCGGCGAGCTGGGCGACCGCGGACCGGGCCAGCCCGGCCAGCCGCGCCCGCGGTCCGGCGAGGCCGAGGGCGCCCGCCCGGCGCAGCTCGACGGTGACCGGCACGGTGGCGCGCCCGCCGTCCCGGGCGGCCGTGCCGAGCCGGACGGTCAGCGCGTCCGGATGGCCCGGACCGCGCTCCCAGAGCCGGGGCCCCGGGCCGAGCGCCGTCAGCAGGACGGCGGCGGCATCCGGCCACCGGTCGTCCGCGGCGGGCCCGGACGGCTTCTCAGCGGCCGGCTCCGCGTCCTCGGGGGCGGCCGTCCCCGCAGTCCCGGCCGTGCCCGGCCCGGAGACCGGGTCGTCGGCCGGCTCCGCCACCGGGGCGTGGTCCTGCTCCGCCACGGCGGGCCGCCCGCCGGCCAGCCGCCGCGCCCACGCGCCGATCCCGCCGCGCCGCCCGGCCTTACGGGCCGCCCCGTCGGCCGGCGCCAGCCGCTGCTGCCCGCCGTGCGTCGGCTCCTGCGCGCCCGCGAGCCCGTCCGCCGCCGTACCGCGCAGGGGGGTGGCGCGGCGGGCGGACGCGCCGGGGCCGCTGTCGTCGTGGGGGCCGGCGTCCTGGCCGCCGCTGCCGGCTCTTTCGCCGGTGCCGTGGGCGGGGGCTTCGTACCCGGTGCCGGCCCCGGGACGGCCGACGGCGGCCGCGGCCTGCCCCTGCCCCTGCCACGAACCGGCACCGGGCGCCGCGGTGCCGCGCAGCGGGGTGTCCTGCCGTGTGCCGGGCCGGGGGGCGCGGGCGGTCCGGGCGGTGTCCCCGGCGGCCCGGCCGTCGCCGCTCTCCGCCACCTCCAGGCCGTACGCGTCGTACCTGCCGTCCCAGGCGCCCGAACCGCCAGGGGGGCCCGAGTCGTACGGCGCGGCGGAACCGGAGGCGGCGCCCCCGGGGTACCGCGCGCCGTCCGCGTCAGCTGCGCTGTCCGGGGGGTACGTGCCTTGCGGGCCGCGCGCGGCACCGGGGCCGCCGGCCGCGCCCCGGCCGACCCGCAGCTGTCCCTCGCCGTCGGGGGCGGCCGGCAGCACCGCCTCCGGGGTGGCAAGGGTGGCGGGCGTGCCGGGCGAGGACTGGAGGCGGAGCGTGGATTCGCCGATGCGCAGCAGGGCACCCGGCCGGAGCGGCGCGGGCTCCTCGCCGAGCTCGGTGCCGTCGACCACGGTGCCGTTCGTGGAGCGCAGGTCGGCGACGAGGACCGAACCGTCCGGCTCGACCGTCACCGCGCAGTGCAGCCGGGAGACGTCCGGATCGTCGAGGGGGACGTCCGCGTCGGCGGAGCGGCCGATACGGATCTGGCCGCCATGCAGCAGATGGACCCCGCCGGCATCCGGGCCCGAGACGACGCGCAGCCGCGCCGGGCCGTGCGGCAGGCCGTGCGCCGGGGCGGGGCCGGGGCCCTGGAGGGAGAGCACCGCGCCGTCGATCAGCGGCGGTTCGCCGAGCGCCGCGCGCTGCGGATCGAGCCGCTCGGTGCCCGCGTACAGCACGACGGGGCCGCCGCCGGAGCCGCCGACATCCGCACCGGAGCCGGCCACCGACGCGGCGAATGAGCCGGCCACCGACGCCAGCGCGGTCCCGGCCGGGGCCGTCACGAGCACGTCGCAGGCTCGCGTGGTGTGGCCGCTGCGCGGCCCGAGGACGGTCAGCCGGATCTGCATCGCCGTCAACGGTCCCTTCTGCCCGGGGAATTCGGCAGGGGCTCTGCTGTCTCCCCCACCGCATCCGAGCGCGTCGGCACGTACAAGTCCCAAGTGCACGTCGCGCCAAAGACCGCGGGCCCCCACTGCACGCGTGCGTGGGTGCATCCTCGCACCTGACACCGACAACACGCCCGTCGGCCGTCGCTCAATGATCTTGATTGGTCTTCCGGGGGCGGAAAAGTGCCTGCTTGCGGGCGACGAAAGGCCGGATTTCGATCACCGTGGCCGGGTACGCGAGCGGTCCCGGCCAGGTGGGCGGGCCGCCGGCGCACCCGTCCGCCGCCCCTTGGCAACCATCTGTCCGGAACGTGCGTCTTTCCTCCGAAGCCCGCCCGGCCGAGCGCGGCACAGGGCCCGTGCGACGCCCTACAGTGGGACGGACGGGCCGCCGGCTGACCCAGCGGACCAGGGAAAAGAACCACCACGACCAGGGAGCGCATGACGTGCGGCCGGTAGGCAGCAAGTACCTGCTCGAGGAGCCGCTGGGACGCGGCGCCACGGGCACCGTCTGGCGCGCCCGCCAGCGGGAGGCGGCCGGTGCCGAGGCCGCCGTGGCGGGAGAGCCCGGTGAGACGGTCGCGATCAAGGTCCTCAAGGAGGAGCTGGCGCACGACGCGGACGTGGTGATGCGCTTCCTGCGCGAGCGTTCCGTCCTGCTGCGGCTCACCCACCCCAACATCGTGCGGACCCGCGACCTCGTCGTCGAGGGCGATCTGCTCGCCCTCGTCATGGACCTGATCGACGGCCCCGACCTGCACCGCTACCTGCGCGACAACGGCCCCTTCAGCCCGGTGGCCGCCGCCCTGCTCACCGCGCAGATCGCCGACGCGCTGGCGGCCAGCCACGCCGACGGCGTCGTGCACCGCGACCTCAAGCCCGCCAACGTCCTGCTCGCCGGGTCGGACGGCGACGCCGAGATGCACCCGATGCTGACCGACTTCGGCATCGCGCGGCTCGCCGACTCCCCGGGCCTGACCCGCACCCACGAATTCGTCGGTACCCCCGCCTACGTCGCGCCGGAGTCCGCCGAGGGCCGCCCGCAGACCTCCGCGGTGGACATCTACGGCGCCGGCATCCTGCTCTACGAGCTCGTCACCGGCCGGCCGCCGTTCGCCGGCGCGACCGCCCTGGAGGTGCTGCACCGCCACCTCAGCGAGGAGCCGCGCCGCCCCGGTGCGGTGCCCGAGCCGCTGTGGACGGTCATCGAGCGCTGCCTGCGCAAGCAGCCGGAGGAGCGCCCCAGCGCCGAGAACCTCGCCCGCGCGCTGCGCACCGTCGCGGCCGGTGTGGGGGTGCACGCTTCCCCGGCCCAGGCCGAGGCCGCGCTCGGGGTGGCCGCCCTGCTCGCCCCCGATCCGGCGCCCGCCACCGTCCCCGGGACGGGCCTCGAAGCGGGCCAGGGCACCGGCGAGGCCGACCCCACCCAGGTCCTCCCCTCCCACGCCGCCTCCTACGACCCGGCCGCGCCGACCAGCATGCTGCCGTCCACCGGAGCGCCGGGCGCCCCCGGCGGACCGGACGCCGGCCGGACCCAGGTCCTGCCCGCGGGGAACGGCGCCCAGGGCCCCGGCCAGGGTGGCGCCGACCCGACCCGGGCCATGCCGCCGATGCCCATGGGCGCGCCCGGCGGCGGACCGCAGGCGCCCGAGGGGCCGCACCCCTGGGAGTCCCAGCTGCGGGCCGCCCGCGACCGCAACGACCAGACCCAGATGCAGTACCTCGACCCGAACGACGACCCGCTGCGTCGCCGCCCCCAGCGCCGGGCGCCCGCCCCGCCGCCCCCGCAGTACCAGCAACCCCAGCAGCAGTACCAGCAGCCTCCTCAGCCGCAGCAGTACCAGCAGCCGCAGTACCGCCAGCAGGCCCCGGTGCCCTACGCCCAGCAGCAGCCGCAGGCCCCGCAGCGCCGCCAGGAGCCGCCCCCGCAGCGGTACGAACCGCAGCGCCCGCCCGCCCAGGAGCCCCCGCCCCGCCGCGAGCCCCGTCAGCGCAGCGCCAACCCGATGCGGATCCCGGGCCTGGGCTGTCTCAAGGGCTGCCTGTTCACCCTGATCATCCTGTTCGTGGCGAGCTGGCTGATCTGGGAGCTGACCCCGCTCCAGGAGTGGATCGGCTCGACCAAGGGCTTCTTCGCGCAGGTCGGAGATGTCTTCAACAGCGTGCGGGACTTTGTCACCCAGTTCACGGGGTAGCGGCGGGGCTCCGCGCACGCGGCTTCATGGATTTGTCGACTTCCGGCGCGGATTTCTCCCGCGGAAGGGCGGGTCGGCGCCGTCCGGGGCACGGAATCGCCCGGTACCCGCGTAGCTTTGACGCCAACCTCAGCCCCCGCGGGACGCCCGGGGGCCCGACACGTCGGAGCAGACTTGGCACGGAAGATCGGCAGCCGGTACACCGCCCACCAGATCCTGGGGCGCGGCAGTGCCGGCACGGTATGGCTGGGCGAGGGCCCCGAGGGGGCCGTGGCCATCAAGCTGCTGCGCGAGGATCTCGCCTCCGACCAGGAGCTCGTCGGCCGCTTCGTACAGGAGCGGACGGCGCTGCTGAGCCTGGACCACGCGCATGTCGTCGGCGTCCGCGACCTGGTGGTCGACGGCAACGACCTGGCGCTGGTCATGGACCTCGTCCGGGGGACGGACCTGCGCACCCGGCTGGAGCGCGAGCGCCGGCTGGCCCCGGAGGCCGCCGTCGCCATCGCCGCCGATGTCGCGGACGGCCTCGCCGCCGCGCACGCCGCCCGCATCGTGCACCGCGACGTCAAGCCCGAGAACGTCCTGCTGGACATGCAGGGCGCGCTCGGCCCCGGTGGCGCGCACCCCGCGCTGCTCACCGACTTCGGCATCGCCCGGCTGGTCGACTCGCCGCGCCGGACCCGCGCCACCAAGGTCATCGGCACCCCCGACTACCTGGCGCCCGAGATCATCGAGGGCCTGCCGCCACGCGCGTCCGTCGACGTCTACGCGCTGGCGACCGTCCTGTACGAGCTCCTCGCGGGCTTCACACCGTTCGGCGGCGGGCACCCCGGGGCCGTCCTGCGCCGCCATGTCACCGAGAGCGTCGCACCGCTGCCGGGCATCCCCGACGAGCTGTGGCAGCTGCTGCTCCAGTGCCTGGCCAAGGCCCCCGCCTCCCGGCTGCGCGCCCCCGAACTGGCGGCCCGGCTGCGTGAGCTGCTCCCCGGGCTGGCCGGGATCCCGCCGCTGGACATCGACGAGCCGGACGGCGCCGAGCAGGAGGCGGAGCGGGAGAACCGTACGGGCCCGGCGTCCCCGGCGGCGCGCGACGACGCGCTCTACCCACCGGTGGCGCCGGCCGGGGAGACCCCGCCGCGCGGTGCGGTCCCGCTCGTCCAGGGTGCCGCGCCCGACTCCAACCGCGAGACGCACACGAGCATGCGGGTGCCCGGCCCGGACGAGCTCGCGGGCGGCGCGCACGGCACCGCGCGGGCCCCCCGGGCGGCCGGTGAGCGCCGGGCGGGCTCGGCCCGGCACCGTTCGTCACCGGAGGCGGTGCGACGGCGCCGGATCAAGCTCGGCGCGGCCGCCGCCGCGGTCGTCGTGGCGGCCGGTCTCGGCGGCTGGCTGGCCTGGGGCGGCGACGAGCCGGGCGACACCAGGCCGGGCGTCCACCAGCCCGCCGTCAGCCCCCGCTGACCGCTCTCCCGGGCCCGCGCGACGCCCCGGCGGCGGGCGGGCCCGGGAGAGCCCGGCCGCCGGGGCCGGGACACTCCGACGGCGGCAGCCGTTAGGCTGGGTGCGTGGCAGTCGTCGATGTTTCCGAAGAGCTGAAGTCCCTCTCCTCGACCATGGGGTCGATCGAGGCCGTCCTGGACCTCGACAAGATGAGGGCCGATATTGCCGTGCTTGAGGACCAGGCCGCGGCGCCGTCCCTGTGGGACGACCCGGACAGCGCCCAGCAGATCACCAGCCGGCTGTCCTACCTCCAGGGCCAGCTGCGCCGCGCCGAGGAGCTGCGCGGCCGCGTCGACGACCTTGAGGTGCTCTTCGAACTGGCCGAGGCCGAGGACGACGAGGACACCCGCGGCGAGGCCGAGGCGGAGCTGACGGCCGTCCGCAAGGCGGTGGACGAGCTGGAGGTCCGCACCCTGCTCTCCGGTGAGTACGACGCCCGCGAGGCGCTGGTCAACATCCGCGCCGAGGCCGGCGGGGTGGACGCCGCCGACTTCGCCGAGAAGCTCCAGCGGATGTATCTGCGCTGGGCCGAGCGGCACGGCTACAAGACCGAGCTCTACGAGACCTCGTACGCCGAAGAGGCCGGCATCAAGTCGACCACCTTCGCCGTCCAGGTGCCGTACGCCTACGGCACGCTCTCGGTCGAGCAGGGCACGCACCGCCTGGTGCGCATCTCGCCGTTCGACAACCAGGGCCGCCGGCAGACCTCCTTCGCGGGCGTCGAGGTGCTGCCCGTCGTCGAGAAGACCGACCACATCGAGATCGACGAGTCGGAGCTGCGGGTGGACGTCTACCGCTCCTCCGGCCCCGGCGGCCAGGGCGTCAACACCACGGACTCCGCCGTCCGTCTGACGCACATCCCGACCGGCATCGTCGTCTCCTGCCAGAACGAGCGCTCGCAGATCCAGAACAAGGCATCCGCGATGAACGTCCTCCAGGCCAAGCTCCTGGAGCGCCGCCGCCAGGAGGAGCAGGCCAAGATGGACGCGCTCAAGGGCGACGGCGGCAACTCCTGGGGCAACCAGATGCGTTCGTACGTCCTGCACCCCTACCAGATGGTCAAGGACCTGCGGACCGAGTTCGAGGTCGGCAACCCCACCGCCGTTCTGGACGGCGACATCGACGGCTTCCTGGAGGCCGGGATCCGCTGGCGCAAGCAGCGGGAGAAGTAGCCGGGGCGGCACTCTCCCGGCCTTTACCGCCATGAAACAACTGTCCCTTTTCAAGGGGCAGTTGTTTTTCGATGTGGCGGTTAGGTCACAGTCGTACGTCTATATACCACCCAACCAGCGGCAATTCGGGCATCGAGTCTTTATTCGGCCTTGACGATGTTGGGAGAACTGGGAAGGGTGGACGCGGCATGCGTATGTCCGGGGCGTGCGCGTGAACGGGGAGACGAGTGGCTCGCACGCGGTGCGGGGCCGTGGCTCGCGTACCCCCGTCGGCCGCCGCCCCGCACAACGGTGCACCACTGACACGTTCAGCTACTGGGGGTAGCAGGCACATGACAAAGAAGACGCGGCTGCGCGTAGCGCGCATTGCGGCCGGTGCGGTGATCGCGGCCGGTGCGTCGCTCACCGCCGCCGGCGCCGCCTCGGCGAGTGGCCTCACGGGCCCGGCGGGCGGCAACGAGACCGGTGGCAGCCTCATCGGCGGCCTCTTCGGCTCCGGTGGCGCGGAGATCGGCGGCGGCGACGCCGGCGGTCAGGAGATCGGCGGCATCAGCGGCGGCGACACCGGTGGTGACCAGACCGGCGGCGGCAACGGTGCCGGTGGCAGTGAGACCGGCGGCAGCGGCTCCGGTGGTCACGAGACCGGTGGCGGTAACGGCGCGGGTGGCAGTGAGACCGGTGGCGGCAACGGTGCCGGTGGCAGTGAGACCGGCGGCAGCGGTACCGGTGGTCACGAGACCGGTGGCGGTAACGGCGCGGGTGGCAGTGAGACCGGTGGCGGCAACGGTGCCGGTGGCAGTGAGACCGGCGGCAGTGGTACCGGTGGCCACGAGACCGGTGGCGGCAACGGTGGCAGCGGCACGGGTGGCAGCGGCTCCGGCGGCAGCCACACGGGCGGCAGCAGCACCGGTGGCAGCCACACGGGTGGCAGCAGCACCGGTGGCAGCCACTCCGGTGGCGGCAGCAACGGTGGCCAGACCGGCGGCGGTCACAGCGGTGGCGGCAACGGCGGCGGCAGCAGCACCGGTGGTGGCGACGGCACCGGCACCGGCACGGACAACGCCGGCAGCAAGCCGATCGAGCAGCCGGGCCAGGGCTCGGAGCAGATCGCGGACACGCCCGGCCAGGCGAAGCAGCAGGCCAAGGGCGGGGAGCTGGCCGAGACCGGCGCCTCCGGCACGACCTTCCTGCTGGTCGGCGCGGCGACGATGATCGCGGGCGGTATCGGCTTCCGGGTGCTGCCCCGCTTCATCAGCAAGAACGGTGGTGGCGCGGCAGCGGCCTGACGTCTGCGCGGTACACATCGAGGGGTCCGGGGCGCGAGCAGCCCTCCGGGCCCCTCGGTCCGTTCCGACCGCTCGGCGGGCGGAGCTCCGTACCCCGTCGGGGCACATCCGCATTCCGTCACCGGGACGCCCAGCAGGCGTCACCCTGGGTGACGGAGCCGGAGCCGACGTCCCACACCGTGGCCGTCACCGCCGACGGCGGCTGCGCACGGTCTCGGGCGGCGGCTCGGACGGCAACGACTCAGACGACTTGGTGAAGCAGCAGGCCGACCGCTATCAGGGCGACCAGCAGCGCCATCAGCGTCACCGGGTTGAGCTGCGCGAAGATGTTGCCCGCATGCTGCTGAAGCCGTTCTCTGCTCGCCCGGCACACGGGGCAGCGGCCCTCACTCACGGGGGCCGCGCAGTTGGCGCACACCAATCGGTCGTACGTCATGCGACCTCCTTTTCACAGGGTCAACGCACCGGAAGGCACGTTGGTTCCCTCTACCACTGTGCCAGCTCCCCGGCAGAACGGCGCGTCCCGCCGGGATCTGCTCCTTTTGTCCCGTAGGTGCCGTGAATAAACGCACCAACCCCGGACGGTGACTGCGCCGTCATGTGAGGTTCGCGTATGGTCACGCACACCGACGGGAGCCGCAACCCGGCAACCCGTGCCCTCTATCCAGGTCGACCGTGGTGCATCAGTGATCCGATTCGACAACGTCTCCAAGACATACCCGAAGCAGAACCGCCCCGCGCTCCGGGACGTCTCCCTCGAAATCGAGCGCGGCGAGTTCATCTTCCTGGTGGGTTCCTCGGGCTCCGGTAAGTCCACCTTCCTGCGCCTGCTCCTGCGTGAGGAGCGCGCCAGCCACGGCGCGGTGCACGTACTGGGGAAGGACCTCGCGAAACTGTCCAACTGGAAGCTCCCGCAGATGCGGCGCCAGGTGGGCACGATCTTCCAGGACTTCCGGCTGCTCCCCAACAAGACGGTGGGCCAGAACGTCGCCTTCGCGCTCGAAGTCATCGGCAAACCGCGCGGACAGATCCGCAAGACGGTTCCCGAGGTGCTCGAACTCGTCGGCCTCGGCGGCAAAGAGGACCGTATGCCGGGTGAGCTCTCCGGCGGTGAGCAGCAGCGCGTCGCCATCGCGCGGGCCTTCGTCAACCGCCCGATGCTGCTCATCGCGGACGAACCCACCGGCAACCTCGACCCGCAGACCTCCGTCGGCATCATGAAGCTGCTGGACCGGATCAACAGGACCGGTACGACGGTGGTCATGGCCACCCACGACCAGCAGATCGTCGACCAGATGCGCAAGCGGGTCATGGAACTAGAGAAGGGCCGGCTCGTACGCGACCAGTCGCGCGGCGTGTACGGCTACCAGCACTGAAAGGACGCGATGCGCGCCCAGTTCGTCCTGTCGGAGATCGGCGTCGGTCTCCGCCGTAACCTCACGATGACCTTCGCCGTCATCGTCTCCGTAGCCCTCTCCCTCGGCCTGTTCGGCGCCTCGCTGCTGATGAGCGACCAGGTCGACAAGATGAAGGGCTATTGGTACGACAAGGTCAACGTCTCGATCTTCTTCTGCAACAAGAACGATGCCGGCTCCGGTACCCACTGCGCCAAGGGCGCGGCCACCGAACAGCAGAAGAACGACATCAAGGCCGAGCTGAACCGGCTGCCGCTCGTCCAGAGCGTGCAGTACGAGTCCAGCGACGCGGCGTACAAGCACTACAAGGAGCAGTTCGGGGACACGCCCGTCGCCGGTCTGGTGACGCCCGACCAGCTTCCGGAGTCCTTCCGCGTCAAGCTCAAGGACCCGACGAAGTTCGCGGTGATCAAGTCCGCGTTCTCCGAACGGCCCGGTGTGCAGGAGGTGCAGGACCAACGGGGCACCGTCGAGCCGCTGTTCAACCTCCTGGACGGGATGCGGATCGCGGCGCTGTGCGTGATGGTGCTGATGCTCGTCGTCGCGCTGCTGCTGATCGTCAACACCGTACGGGTGTCGGCGTTCAGCAGACGTCGCGAGACGGGGATCATGCGGCTGGTGGGAGCGTCCAGCTTCTACATCCAGATGCCGTTCATCATGGAAGCGGCCATCGCGGGCCTGATCGGCGCCGTCTTCGCGTGTGTGCTGATCGTCGGCGGGAAGTACGCGCTGATCAACAACTGGCTGGCGAAGAAGATCCAGGTGGTCAACTTCATCGGCTGGGACTCGGTGGCCTCGGTGCTGCCGCTGGTCCTGCTGATCGGGCTGCTGATGCCCGCGATCGCCGCGTTCTTCGCGCTGCGCAAGTACCTCAAGGTGTGACCTTCACCAGCAGGCGCCGTACGGTCAACTCACCGTACGGCGCCGCTTTGTCGCCTAGAATCACCGCCATGCCGGGCCCGAGCGCGTACGACCGGCCCCGCCGCATGCGCCGCGGGGCGGCCCTGACATTGATCTTCGCGAGTCTGCTCGCCACCGGTGCGGCCACCGGGACTTGGGGCGGCCGGGCGGAGGGTGCCGTCGAGTCGCGGACCGCGGGCCACCGTGCCGCGGCCGGGCACGGACCGCCGGGGCGCGCCGCGGACCGCGCCGCCGTCGAGGCGGCCGCCGCCCAGGCGGTCGAGTCCGGCACGTCCGGGTCACAGGCCGCCGCCGAGGTCGTCAGCCGCAGCGGCGACCGCTGGTCGGCGATCTACACGGCCGGCGAGTTCGAGGACTATCAGCAGCAGTTGGACGGAGCGTACGTCGGCGTCGGCCTGTGGGTACGGCAGGCGGCCGGCGGCTGGATCGAGGTGTCCCGGGTCCAGCCCGGCGGCCCCGCGGCGCTGGCCGGGATCGCCGCCGGCGACCGGCTGTGCGCCGTCGACGGCCGGGCCTCCCGTGGGCGGCCGGTCACCGAGGTCGTCGGCCGGCTGCGCGGCGACGACAAGGGCGGCCGCCCCGGTCGCGCGGCCCGGACCGGTACCCGCGTCGAGCTGGATCTCCGGCGCGGCACCCGGCAGCGGCACGCGATCCTGCACCGCGCCCGGCTCACGGCCCGCAACGTCACCACCGACCGGCCGGCCGGCACCGGCGGGCCGACCCGGATCAAGATCGCGGCGTTCGGCAAGGACACCGGCGCCGAGGTCCGCCGGGCGGTGCGCGCGGCAGCCCCCCGCACCGGTCTGCTGCTCGATCTGCGCGGCAACACGGGCGGCCTGGTCACCGAGGCCGTCGCCAGCGCCGCCGCCTTCCTGGACGGCGGTCTGGTCGCGACGTACGACGTCCGCGGCAGGGAGCGCGCGCTGTACGCCGAGCGCGGCGGAAACACCCGGATTCCGCTGGTCGTCCTCGTGGACGGCGGCACGATGAGCGCCGGTGAACTGCTGGCCGGCGCCCTCCAGGACCGCGGCCGGGCGATCGTCGTCGGCACGCCCACCTTCGGCAAGGGCTCGGTGCAGATGCCCAGCGAGCTGGCGGACGGTTCGGTCGCCGAGCTGACCGTCGGCCACTACCGCACTCCGTCCGGCCGCGTCGTCGACGGCCTCGGCATCATCCCCGACCTGACCGTCGAGGACGGCGCGGAGAAACGGGCCCGCACAGTATTGAGTGGCCTCGGGGGCGGGGCATAGTGCGAAAATGGCCGCACTATGGCTAAGGAAAAAGGCAAGGACAAGACCGCCGGGCGCAAGCTCATCGCGCAGCACAAGAAGGCGCGGCACGACTACCACATCCTCGACACCTACGAGTGCGGGCTGGTGCTCACCGGTACCGAGGTGAAGTCGCTGCGGCAGGGCCGGGCGTCGCTGGTGGACGGCTTCGTCCAGATCGACGGCAAGGAGGCGTGGCTGCACAACGTCCACATCCCCGAATACGCCCAGGGCACCTGGACGAACCACAGTGCCCGCCGCAAGCGGAAGCTGCTGCTGCACCGCATGGAGATCGACAAGCTGGACGCCAAGTCGCAGGAGTCCGGCCACACGATCGTGCCGCTGGCCCTCTACTTCAAGGAAGGCCGGGTCAAGGTCGAGATCGCGCTGGCCAAGGGCAAGAAGGAGTTCGACAAGCGGCAGACGCTCCGCGAACAGCAGGACCGCCGGGAGACCGACCGCGCGATCTCCGCGGCCCGGCGGCGCCAGCGGGCCTGACCACGGGGCCCGGCGCCGGTCCGGCCGCGGCGGGCACCGGTTGCGGCGCACCGTTCGTGCAGTGGTGCACCGTTCGTGGCGCACCGGGAATTCGCTGGCACCGCCGTACGTTGGTCACGTACGATGGCACTGCACCTCGACAAGAGGTGTGCACCACCCGGCGCGCGGCCGTCGCGGCGTAGGACCACACAAGGTCCGGCAACGTCTGTGGCGTCCGGTGTCACTTTTGAAAAATCAACATGGGGATGATCGGTTTCGACAGCGGATGTTGAAGCAGGGGAAGCGAGTCGAGGAAGCGGCAATGATCTCGTTAACCATATGTCGCAAACAATAATCGCCAATACCAAGCGCGATTCCTTCGCCCTCGCTGCCTAAGTAGCGACTTGCGAAGTGTCAGCCCGGGGCTGTTCCCGACCCGGATCCTGGCATCAGCTAGGGAACTAAACTTCTAGACCCGGTCACGGGGTTTAGAAGGAAATCAAACAGTGGCTGGGCCCGTCGGAGACTTGTTCGCGAGATTTCCGGGGCCGAGAAAATCGCAGCGAACTGCACTCGGAGAAGCCCTGTTTTTGCACCGTTGGACGCGGGTTCGATTCCCGCCATCTCCACAATTCCCATGTAAGGCCCAGGCCCCGCGTGTCCGAGAGGACAGCGGGGCCTGAGTCGTTCGTGGGGCCCGAATATTCGCTGTGAAGTTCCTGTTCCTGTTTCTGCTCATGCTCATTCTTGTGGCGTCGGCGGCCGAGGTCAGGGCTGTTCCTGCTCGGGCTTTCGTCCGGTCCGTCACCGGGAGGCTTTCCCACTCTTTCTCGGGTGGCCTTTCTTCGAGGCGTGCCCTTGGCCCTCGCCTTTTTCGGAGCACCGGGCTCGCCGCCGTAACGATGGACTTCTCGGCCTCGGAACTTTTCGGTCCCGGTTTCCGCACCGCGTCGTCAAGGGGCGGGGTGGGTGCGGCGGTGGTGTGTGGTGAGCAGGGTGATGAGGAGGGCGAGGGCGGCGGCTGTGGCGGGGACGGCGTAGGCGGTGGCGGTGGGGAGGTGGTCGACGGCCCAGCCGCCGGTTGCGGAGCCCGCCGCGATACCGCTCAGGAGGGCGGTGACGGCGAGGGTCATCCCTTCGTTCAGCTGGCCCGGTGGGATGCGGGACTGGATCAGGCCCATGCCGGTGATCATGGTCGGGGCGGTGGCCAGGCCGGCCAGGAGGAGGGCGGCGGCCAGGACCGCCAGGCTGTCCGTCGTGGCGGCGAGGAGGGGGAGCGGCATCAGGGCGGCCATCGCGCCGACGCGGCCGCGGAACCGGCCGACGAGGGTGCCGGCCGGACGTATCAGGCCGTGCACCAGACCCGCCGCGCAGGAGCCGGCGGCCTGGAGGGCGAGGATGCCGCCGGCGGCGGAGCGTGCGCCGTGGTGGTCCGCGTAGGCGATCGTCACGACCTCCAGGGAGCCGAAGATTCCGCCGGTGGTGAGGAAGGTGAGCAGGAGGGGCGGCAGGCCGGGGAGGCGGAGCGGGGAACGGGAGGCCGCCTCCCGGGGTGCCGCGGGGGGCTCGGTGCGGCGTTGGGCGGTGAAGAGGAGGACGCCGGTCAGGAGGAGGGCGGCGGCCACGGCGGTGCCGGCCTCGGGGAAGAGGGCGGTGCACAGGAGGGTGGCGAGCACCGGTCCGAGCATGAAGCAGAGTTCGTCCGCGGCCTGTTCGAAGGAGTTGGCGGTGTGCCGGGCGGCCGGGTCGTCGCGGAGGAGGTGGGCCCAGCGGGCGCGTGCCATGCCGCCGGTGTTGGGCGTGGTGGCGGTGGCGGCGTAGGAGACGAAGAGGGTCCAGGCGGGGGCGTCGTAGTGGATGCAGAGGAGCAGGGCGAGGGAGCCGAGGGCGGCGAGTGCGGTCGCGGGGGCGGCGATCCGGGACTGGCCGTGGCGGTCGATCAGACGGGCCGTCCAGGGGCCGGCCAGCGCCGTCGCCGCGAGCCCGGTGGCGGTGACGGCGCCGGCCAGCGCGTACGAGCCGCGCGAACCGGCGATCATCAGGACCGCGCTGACGCCGAGCATGCCCATGGGGAGGCGGGCCAGCAGGCCGGCGGCGGTGAAGGCGCGGGTTCCGGGGACGGCGAAGAGGCGCGCGTAGGGGGAGCCAGGGTGGGGCTGGGTGGGAGGGGCAGGGCTGGGCTGGGTGGGAGTGACGGAGTGGGGCTGGGTGGGGGCACGGTGGCCGCGGTGGCGACGGGGCGGGGTGGGGCGTACGGGCGGGGGTGTGACGGGGCGGGCGGCGAGGAAGAGGATCACGGGTCCACGGTCGTGCCGGGCCCGGCGCCGCGTCCAACACCTGATCAGCGGCCGTTCACGCGGATGGGTTGTGAATGGTGTGGGGCGGCTGGCAGCGTGGCGGGGTGTCGTATGACGTGGAACCGCGCTTGCTCCGGGCGTTCGTCGCCACCGCCGAGGAACTGCACTTCACCCGGGCCGCGGCCCGGCTCTACGTGGCGCAGCAGGCCCTGAGCCGGGATATCCGGCGGCTGGAGCGCGGGCTGGGGGTGAGCCTGTTCGCGCGCACCACGCGGCAGGTCGCGCTGACGGTGGAGGGGGAGCGGCTCCTGCCGTACGCGCGGCGGGTGCTGGCCGCACAGGACGAACTGGCCGCCGCGTTCCGGCCCGTGCCCGAGCGGCCGTTGCTGGTGGACGCCGGGGCACCGGTCGGGACCGCGTACCGGGTGCTGGCCGCGGCCCGGGGGCGGGTGCCGGAGAGCTGTGAGCTGGTCGCCCGGTTCCATGGTGGGCTGACGGGGGCGGCGGGGGAGATGGCGGCCGGGCGGCTCGATGTGTCGTTCGGGCGGTTCGCGGCGCTGCCGCCGGACGTACGGGCCGGGCTGGAGCACCAGCCGGTGCGGCTGGAGCCGATGGCGGTGCTGCTGCGGGAGGACCATCCGCTGGCCGCGGGGTCCGCCGTGCCGCTGGCCGGGCTGGCCGGCGAGACGCTGTACGCGGGCGCCGGGAACCCGCGGACCGCCGAGTGGACCGACCTGGCGGCGCGGCTCTTCGCTGGGCACGGGATCGCGATGGCCGCGCCGTTTCCGGAGATCGACGGGGCGGAGGAGTTCGTGCGGGTGGTGCGGAAACGGGGCTGGTCGGTGCTGGCGAGCGTGGAGTTCATCGAGGTGCCGGGGATGGTGCTGCGGCCGGTGGTGGACCCGGTGCCGCTGTCGCCCGTCTCGATGGTGTGGCGGCGGGGACTGCGGCACCCGGGGCTCGACGCGTTGCGGGCGGCCGCTCGTGAACTCGCCGAGACGGGTGGGTGGTTGACCGCACCGGCGGGGGCGTGGCTGCCGCCGGAGGACGCCCGGATGATGGGGGCGGTCATGCCGGGGTGAGGGGCGTCATCGTTACCGGGCGGACGGGCGGACGGGCGGACGGGCGGACGGGCGGACGGGCGGACGGTGGTGGACGGGGTGGAGGGTGTCCAGGCGTGCGGGAGATGCCGGGGTGCGGGGGCCCCGTCGGGGCCTTGGCGTCGCGGACGGGGGTGGGCGGATGCGGTGTTGCCGTGGATGAGGGGGCTGATGAGGAGAGGTGGGCTGATGAGCAAAGGCGGGCTGACGAGGAGAGATGGGTCGGCGAGGGAAAGGGGGCGTGGCGCAGGTCGCCGCCGGTGCGTGGATATCGGCCGATTCTCCGGCCGGAAGCGGCCGGAAGTATGCGGCGGCCGGTGCGGGAGCCGTGGGGAAATACTGGGGGTCCGGGCCGGTCGGATGATGTCGGCCGGTCCGGCGGCTGGACCCCTCGGTGCGGCCCGAGCCGGGGCGGTGGGCGGGTGCCCGAGCCACCACACCACTCCGGGCGGAGCCGGGCGGAGAGAGCATGAGCGAGCGGCAGGCCGATGCGTGGGCTGAGAAACAGACCGAGAAACAGACCGAGGAACAGGCCGGTATGAGGGCCGAGGAACAGACCGAGGAACAGGCCGATGAGCGGGGCGGCGTGCGGGCCGATGCGCGGGCCGTACCGGAGGCGCGTCCGCTGGACGGGTTCACCGTAGGGGTGACGGCGGCCCGGCGGGCGGCCGAGCTGGGGACGTTGCTGGAGCGGCGCGGGGCCCGGGTGCGGTACGCGCCCGCGCTGCGTACCGTCCCGCTGCCGGACGACGCCGGGCTGCGGGCGGTGACCGGGGAGCTGATCGGGGACGCGCCGGACGTGGTCGTGGCCACCACCGCCGTCGGGTTCCGCGGCTGGGTCGAGGCCGCCGAGGGCTGGGGTCTGGGCGAGGCGCTGCTCGGCCGGCTGGCCGGGGCGGAACTGCTGGCGCGCGGTCCGAAGGTGCGCGGGGCGATCCGGGCCGCGGGGCTGACCGAGCGGTGGTCACCGGCCTCCGAGTCGATGGCGGAGGTCCTCGACCGGCTGCTGGCGGAGGGGGTCGCCGGGCGCCGGGTGGCCGTACAGCTGCACGGGGAGCCGCTGCCGGAGTTCATCGGGGCGCTACGGGCCGGCGGCGCGCAGGTCGTCGCCGTACCCGTCTACCGCTGGCTGCCGCCGGTGGACATCGGCCCGGTGGACCGGCTGCTGGACGCGGTGACCGGCGGCGGTGTGGACGCGGTGACGTTCACCAGCGCCCCGGCCGCCGTGTCGCTGCTGCGGCGCGCCGAGGAGCGGGGCAGCCGGGAAGAGGTGCTGGCGGCGCTGCGGCGGGAGGTGCTGGTGGCCTGCGTGGGGCCGGTCACCGCGCGGCCGTTGCAGGCGCACGGCGTCCCCGTCGTGCAGCCGGAGCGCTTCCGGCTCGCGCCGTTGGTGCAGCTTCTCTGCCGCGAACTGCCGGACCGGGCGCAGGTGTTGACGGTCGCCGGGCGGCGGGTGGAGATCCGCGGGCACACCGTCGTGGTGGCGGGGGAGCCGCGCCCGGTGCCGCCGGCCCCGATGGCGCTGCTCGGCGCGCTGGCCCGCCGCCCCGGACGGGTGGTCTCCCGCGCTGAGCTGCTGCGGGCCCTGCCGGGCGCGGGCCGGGACGCGCACGCGGTGGAGACGGCGGTGGCCCGGCTGCGGGCGGCGCTGGGCGCGCCCGAGCTGATCCGGACCGTCGTCAAGCGGGGGTACCGGCTGGCGCCGGAGCCGTCCGCGGAGACGGACGGGGACGGCGGGGTGTGACGGGGCCCCGTGCGGCGGCGGGCGGCCGGGTGGCGTACGGCCTGCGGTGACGGCTTCGCCGTACGGCGAGATGAGGTGTACGGCGAGGTGAGGTGTACGGCGAGGTGAGGTGTACGGCGAGGTGAGGTGTGCGGCGCCGCGCGCGGGCTCCGCGCAGGGCTCCCGGGCGCGTCCTCCGCACCCGTACTCCGCACCCATCCGCCGCACCCGTCCGCCGTGCCCGTCCGTGCAGGGGCCGCGTACGGTCCGGCCCCGTACGCCGCTTCCGTCAGGACGGGTTGCTGACGCGGATCTTGGACTGGCCGTGCTTGCGGGTCTCCCAGTCCTCCATGAAGCGGGCCTCCAGACCGTGCTTGCGGGCCAGCTTCACCAGGGTCTCGGTCCGGTAGTAGAAGTCCTCGCGCAGGACCTGGTGTTCGGCACCCTCGGTGCGGTCGAAGGTGAAGTCGAAGAAGCCGCCGGGTGCCAGGATGCGGCCGACGTTGGCGAAGCATTCGTCGATGACGGTGATCGGCGAGTGCGAGAAGACGCTGTGCGCGTGGACGACGTCGAAGTGGGCCTCCGGGAGGAAGTCCAGCTTCAGATTCTGGGTGATCGTCAAGTGCGGCAGTTTGGGCTGGAGTTCGTACGTCGTCAGGGTCTGCTTCGCCGATATCAGGATGTCCGGCGAGATGTCGATGCCGTAGTAGTTGCCGGCGTCGAGGTGGGCGATGAAGCGCCAGCCCGCCCGCAGGTTGCCGCAGCCGATGTCGAGCATCCGGTGGCTCGGCTTGAGGCCGTGCTCCGCGAGGTAGTTGAACTGCATCTCGCCCAGCGCCAGCCACCGTTCATGGGTCTGACTGCCGACCGCCGCCTCCGGGTTGCGGCCGGTGTCGGAGGCCATCACCGCGCGGTAGTAGTCCACGTGGTTGGGGTGCTTGAGGCGCAGCCAGGTGTCCCGCGCGGTGCGCTTGACGTACGGGGTGATGCGGGCCGGATTGCGCACCGCGTAACTGAGCTTGTGCGTCAGGCTGGCGCGGTTCTTGAGCATGGATGTGCGCGACATGGAGACCTACGTCCTGGGGAGCGGGAGGGGCGGAGACGCGGCGGTGCGGCACGGCGGTCCCGCGCACGGGCCGACCGTCACCCAGCGGACTATACAACAGAGGTATACGCGGAGTGTCTACACGAGAGGTGTACATGAGGTGTTTAGGTGGGATGTGTGCACAGAGGGCAGGTCATCGGAGGGTTCCTTCCGCGGGCCGTCCCGGGCACTCTGACCTCATACGCGTTGTTCTCTAAGGAGTGACAGGCACATGGCGGCGCCACACGGCCTGCGGTTCGACTGCGGGCGGATCTGCCTGGACCTGGTGGCCACGACCAGCGGTCCCCCGGCCGAACGGCTCACCGGTCCCGAGCCTCTGACGGCCTGGCTGGTCGGAGCGGGGGTGGTGCCGCACGGCGCGCCACTGGAGGGCGTCGACGGCCACTGGGTCGCCCGTTTCCGGTCGCTGCGGGAACTGCTGCGCCGCGTCGTGCACGACGAGCTCCGGGGCCGGGCGGCCGATACGGACCTGGTGCTGCTCAACACCGCGGCCGCGGCCGCCCATCCGCCCGCCGTCCGGGCGGTCCGCACCGAGGACGGCTCGCTGGCCCGTGCGTTCCCCGGGCCGCCCGACTGCGCCGGGCTGCTGGCCGCGGTGGCGCGGGACGCGGTCGGACTGCTGACCGACACGGTGGCGCGCGGCCAGCTGCGGCAGTGCGCGGGCGCGAACTGCACGCTGGTCTATCTGGACACCTCCCGCGGGCGGCGCCGGCGCTGGTGCTCCAGCGAGGTGTGCGGCAACCGGGAGCGGGTGGCGCGGCACCGGCGGCGGACGACGGGACGGGAGGCGGCGGGGCGGGACGACGAGGGATGTGGGGTGAGGGATGAGGGGTGAGGAGTGTGAGGGGTGAGGTGACGAGGGGGAGTCGTGGGTCTCCTGTCCGGCGGCCCGTGCCTGCCGGTCCCGCCCCCATCGGCCCGCGCCCATTCTTGATCGTTCCAAGATCCGGACCCGGGTGCGGCCGGGCGGCGGGCCATCTCTGGTTCAACATCCGACCAACTGCGCCCATATTTGTCCGTTAAGGCGGATGCGCGAGGTTCCCGGTTCGCGTACGGTTGACGGCTGCCCTACGCACAGCAGAAGGGGGCCTGGGTGGCCGCGCAGAACGCCACGCACGCACCGGATCACGCTTCGGATTCCGTTCGCGACCGTGAGATCGAGTCCGAGCAGACGCATCTCGACCGCGTCTACCGGCGCCTTGAGGAGAAGATCCACGAGGCAGAGTTCCTGATGGACGACGCCGCCAAGCGCGGCCAGGTCGGCACGCCCGGCGCGCTCGCCGAGCGCGACGCCCAGGTCTTCCAGGCCGGCGTCCATCTCCACCGGCTGAATTCCGAGTACGAGGACTTTCTCTTCGGCCGGATCGACCTGCTCCTCGGCAAGGACGGGAAGAAGGGCCCGGACGGCGCGTACACCTCCGTCGAGCCCGCCGACGGCGCGATCGAGGACGGCCGCGCGGAGATCGCCGAGACGCTGCACATCGGGCGGCTCGGCGTCCTCGACGCGGACTACTCGCCGCTGGTCATCGACTGGCGGGCACCGGCCGCCGCGCCCTTCTACCGCGCGACGCCGGTCTCCCCCGGCCGGGTCGTACGGCGCCGGGTCATCCGCTCCAAGGGCCGTAAGGTCCTCGGCGTCGAGGACGACCTGATGCGCCCGGAGGTCACCGCGACGCTGGACGGCGAGCAGCTGCCCGCGATCGGTGACGGCGCGCTGATGGCCGCGCTGGGCCGGGCCCGCAGCCACACCATGCGGGACATCGTCGCCTCCATCCAGGCCGAACAGGACCTGGTCATCCGCGCTCCCGCCGCCTCCGTGGCGGAGGTCGAGGGCGGGCCCGGTACGGGCAAGACCGCCGTCGCCCTGCACCGCGCCGCCTACCTGCTCTACCAGGACCGCCGCCGGTACGCGGGCGGCATCCTGATCGTCTCGCCGACGCCGCTGCTGGTCGCGTACACCGAAGGGGTGCTGCCGTCGCTCGGCGAGGAGGGCCAGGTCGCCATCCGGGCGCTCGGTTCGCTCGTCGACGGTGCGGAGGCGACCGCGTACGACCCCCCGGCGGTCTCCCGGATCAAGGGATCGAGCCGGATGCAGAAGCTGCTGCGCAAGGCGGCCCGGGGAGCGCTGGAGACGGCGGCGCCGGGCGCGGGTGCGCGGTCGCCGGAGGACGGGCATCAGGCCGGCGCCGGGGCCCCGGCGCCGGCGGCCGCCCAGCTGTCCCTGGAGGACCTCTTCGCGGCGGCCGGGGACGATGCGCCGCCGGCCCCCGGCGCCGGTACGGAGGACGGCCGGGGCCGCCGCCGGGTCCGCTCCCCGCGCGCGGACCAGGAGCCCGCCGCGGCGCCCGCCCGGCTGCGGGTCGTCGCGTTCGGCGGCCGGATCGAGCTGGCAGCCGAGGAACTGCGCGGCATCCGGCACGTCGCGCTCGGCGGGACCGCGCCGGTCAACCTGCTGCGCCCGCGCGCCCGCCGGCTGATCCTGGACGCCCTGTGGACCAAGTCGGGGGCCGCCCGGCGCTACACGGATCCCGAGCTGGCCGCCGAGGTCCGCCAGGGCTTCGACGAGGACGTCAGCACCGAGCCGGACTTCCTGGAGTTCCTGGACGCCTGGTGGCCGGAGCTGACCCCGCGCGGGGTGCTGGCCGCGATGGCCGACGAGCGCCGGCTCGGCCGCTGGGCGCGCCGGGTGCTCAACCCGCGTGAGGTGCGTCAACTCGCCCGCTCGCTGCGGCGGCTGGACGAGGCGGGCCAGGGTCCGCTGTCGGTGCACGATGTCGCGCTGCTGGACGAGCTGGAGCTGATCCTCGGTGCCCCGATGCGGCCGGCCCGGCAGCGCGAGGCGGACCCGCTGGACCATCTGACCGGTCTGGAGGAGCTGTCGACGTTCGCCGACCGCACGGCGGGACGCGGCCGGCGCGAGCGGGCGGCGGAGGAGCGCACCGACTACGCCCACGTCATCGTCGACGAGGCGCAGGACCTGACGCCGATGCAGTGGCGGATGGTCGGCCGGCGCGGCCGGCACGCCACCTGGACCGTCGTCGGCGACCCGGCGCAGTCCTCGTGGTCCGACCCGGACGAGGCCGCGCTCGCGCGCGACGAGGCGCTCGGCACCCGCCCGCGCCGCCGCTTCACGCTCACCGTGAACTACCGCAACCCGGCGGAGATCGCGGAGCTGGCGGCCAGGGTGCTGGCACTGGCCATGCCCGGTATGGAGTCGCCGCGGGCGGTCCGCGCCACGGGTCTGGAGCCGCGGTTCGCGGTCGTCGCCGACGCCGGCGGGCGGGCCGCCGCGGAGGAGGAACTGGCGCGGGCCACCGTCGAGGAGGCCGGCCGGCTGCTGGGCGAGGTGGACGGCACGGTCGGTGTCGTCGTCGCCATGAACCGCCGGGAGCAGGCCCGCGACTGGCTGGCCGGGCTCGGCGACCGGGTGGTCGCGCTGGGCTCCCTGGAGGCCAAGGGGCTGGAGTACGACGCGACGCTGGTGGTCTCACCGGCCGAGATCGCCGACGAGTCCCCGGCCGGGCTGCGGGTGCTCTACGTGGCGCTGACCCGGGCCACCCAGCAGCTGACCGTGCTGTCCGCCGGACGCGACGAGCCGGACGCCCAGGGGGTGCCCGACCTGCTGCGGGACTGACCGGGCGGACGGTTCGCGGCGGGCGCCGCGTGCCGCCGTACGGGGGGCCTCGAACCGGTCCCGCGGGACGGGATTCGCTTCTGGAGATGGTTTGTTAGCCTTGGAGACGGCACCGGCCCGATCCAAGCCCCCGGGCCCAACCATCGTCGCTACGAGCGACCACTTGCCGCGAGGCGAGCATGGCGGGTCGGTGCCGCTCAGCACGAGGCACGGGCGTCTCTCCTTCGGGAGAGGCGCCCGTCGCCGTTCCCGGAAGCGGTCCGCCGGGCCCGCCGGAGGGGGTTCCGCACGGGAGGCGAACTCTCTTATGGTGGAAATGTCTTTCCGAATTCACTGGCTGGTTACCGTATACCGGCTGGTAGGTGGGACGATCGGACGATGCGCTCCGGACCGGCGCGGCCGGATCACGGAGCGGCGCGCAGAGTGAAACAAGGGAAAGCAGAGGAAGTCGGCCATGGCAACGGCGCCTAGCGTCTCGTATTCGATGACGGTGCGACTGGAAGTTCCCGCGAGCGGCACCGCCGTCAGCCAGCTCACCACGGCCGTGGAGTCCTCCGGCGGGTCGGTCACCGGCCTCGACGTGACCGCCTCCGGCCACGAAAAGCTCCGGATCGACGTCACCATCGCCGCGACATCCACCGCGCACGCCGACGAAATCGTCGGCAAGCTGCGCGAGATCGAGGGCGTCTCGCTCGGCAAGGTCTCCGACCGGACCTTCCTGATGCACCTCGGCGGCAAGATCGAGATGGCGTCCAAGCACCCCATCCGCAACCGCGACGACCTGTCGATGCTCTACACCCCGGGTGTCGCGCGGGTCTGCCAGGCCATCGCCGACAACCCCGAGGACGCCCGCCGGCTGACGATCAAGCGCAACAGCGTCGCGGTCGTCACGGACGGCTCCGCGGTGCTCGGCCTGGGCAACATCGGCCCGATGGCCGCACTGCCCGTCATGGAGGGCAAGGCGGCCCTCTTCAAGCGCTTCGCCGGTATCGACGCCTGGCCGATCTGCCTGGACACCCAGGACAGCGACGCGATCGTGGAGATCGTCAAGGCCATCGCCCCCGGCTTCGCGGGCATCAACCTCGAGGACATCTCGGCGCCCCGCTGCTTCGAGATCGAGGCGCGGCTGCGCGAGGCCCTGGACATCCCGGTCTTCCACGACGACCAGCACGGCACCGCCATCGTGGTGCTCGCCGCGCTCACCAACGCGCTGCGCGTCGTCGGCAAGAAGGCGGCGGACGTACGGGTCGTCATGTCCGGTGCGGGCGCGGCCGGTACGGCCATCCTCAAGCTGCTGATCGCGGCCGGCATCCAGCACGCCGTCGTCGCCGACATCCACGGTGTGGTGCACGCCGGCCGTGCGGACCTGGTCTCCGCCGATCCCGATTCGCCGCTGCGCTGGATCGCCGACAACACCAACCCCGAGGGCGTCACCGGCACCCTCAAGGAGGCCGTGGTCGGCGCGGACGTCTTCATCGGCGTCTCGGCACCCGACGTCCTGGACGGCGACGACGTCGCGAAGATGGCCGACGGCGCGATCGTCTTCGCGCTGGCCAACCCCGACCCGGAGGTCGACCCGGCCATCGCCCGGCAGACCGCCGCCGTCGTGGCCACCGGCCGCTCCGACTTCCCCAACCAGATCAACAACGTCCTGGTGTTCCCCGGCGTCTTCCGCGGTCTCCTCGACGCGCAGTCCCGTACGGTGAACACCGAGATGATGCTGGCCGCGGCCGGCGCCCTGGCGGATGTCGTCCTGGAGGACGAGGTCAACCCGAACTACATCATCCCCAGCGTCTTCAACGACAAGGTCGCGGGCGCGGTGGCCGATGCGGTACGGAACGCGGCGAAGGCCGGAGATCCGACTGTGACGGCTGCCACGGGGCTCTGACACGGCGCGTCGTGTGACACGCCGTCCGCGAGGCCCCCATAGGGTGGCTGGCAGCGGACGACCGCCGCCCTCCGGGCCGGACCTGGAGCGGCGCGGTACGGAACGTCACCACTACGAGGCAGTGGCGCTTTTCGTGTGACCCTCCAGGGTGCCGGATTGGCTTTACCGCCGCAGGTGGGGGCAGGATGCTCCCCCGAGGACTTTGTCCAGGGGGGACCCCCGGGGCACGAGGGAACTGATGGACAGACCCGGGTCCGGGGACTGTCCGAGGACCCTGGCAGCATCGGCTTCGATGTCACGCCTCATTGGCAAGAAGAACACGGGAGTACAAAAATGAACCGCAGTGAGCTGGTGGCCGCTCTGGCCGATCGCGCCGAGGTGACTCGCAAGGACGCCGACGCCGTTCTGGCCGCTCTCGCCGAGGTGACGGGCGAGATCGTCGCCAAGGGCGACGAGAAGGTCACCATCCCTGGCTTCCTGACCTTCGAGCGCACCCACCGTGCCGCTCGTACCGCGCGCAACCCGCAGACCGGCGACCCGATCCAGATCCCGGCCGGCTACAGCGTGAAGGTCTCCGCGGGCTCCAAGCTCAAGGAAGCCGCCAAGGGGAAGTAAGACCCCTCAGTACGGCTGAGAAGGGCGGCCATCCCTCCCAGGGATGGCCGCCCTTCTCGCATGCCGTGCGCCGGTGTGCGGGCCGTACGGCCCGCTTTCCGCCGCCGTTCCCGGCCGCTCGCCGGGGCCGGCGCGACGAGGGCGGCCACCCGGACCGGGTGGCCGCCCTCGTGTGCGCGGAGGCGCGGCGCGGACGCCGGGCGCTCAGTCGCGCAGTGCGCCGTTCGGCAGCTCGACATGGGCGCCGAGGCTGATGAGCTTCTCCATGAAGTTCTCGTAACCGCGGTTGATCAGGTCGATGCCGTGCACCTGGGAGGTGCCCTGCGCCGCCAGCGCCGCGATCAGATACGAGAAGCCGCCGCGCAGGTCGGGGATGACCAGATCGGCGCCCTGGAGCTTGGTGGGTCCGGAGACGACCGCGGAGTGCAGGAAGTTGCGCTGCCCGAAGCGGCAGGCGGAGCCGCCCAGGCACTCGCGGTAGAGCTGGATGTGGGCGCCCATCTGGTTGAGCGCCGAGGTGAAGCCGAGCCGGGACTCGTACACCGTCTCGTGCACGATCGACAGGCCCGATGCCTGGGTCAGCGCGACGACCAGCGGCTGCTGCCAGTCGGTCTGGAAACCGGGGTGGACGTCGGTCTCCAGCGCGATGGCGTTCAGCGAGCCGCCCGGGTGCCAGAAGCGGATGCCCTCGTCGTCGATCTCGAAGGCGCCGCCGACCTTGCGGAAGGTGTTCAGGAAGGTCATCATCGACCGCTGCTGCGCGCCGCGGACGTAGATGTTGCCTTCGGTGGCCAGCGCCGCGGACGCCCAGGACGCGGCCTCCAGGCGGTCCGGCAGGGCGCGGTGGGTGTAGCCGTCGAGCTTGTCGACACCGGTGATCCGGATCGTCCGGTCGGTGTCCATGGAGATCATCGCGCCCATCTTCTGCAAGACGCAGATGAGGTCCTCGATCTCGGGCTCCACGGCGGCGTTCGACAGCTCGGTGACGCCCTCCGCCAGGACGGCGGTCAGCAGCACCTGCTCGGTCGAGCCGACCGACGGGTACGGCAGCCGGATCTTGGTGCCGCGCAGCCGCTGGGGGGCCTCCAGGTACTGCCCGTCGTCGCGCTTCTCGATCGTCGCGCCGAACTGGCGCAGCACGTCGAAGTGGAAGTCGACCGGCCGGCCGCCGATGTCGCAGCCGCCCAGGCCGGGGATGAAGGCGTGGCCGAGGCGGTGCAGCAGCGGGCCGCAGAACAGGATCGGGATGCGCGAGGAGCCCGCGTGCGCGTCGATGTCCGCGACGTTGGCGCTCTCCACGTGCGACGGGTCGAGGATCAGCTCACCCGGCTCGTCACCCGGGCGGACCGTCACACCGTGCAGTTGCAGCAGCCCGCGCACGACGCGGACGTCGCGGATGTCGGGCACGTTGCGCAGCCGGCTCGGCCCGCTGCCCAGGAGGGCGGCGACCATCGCCTTCGGTACGAGGTTCTTCGCACCGCGAACCCGGATCTCGCCCTCCAGCGGGGTGCCACCGTGGACAAGCAGTACGTCGTCGTCAGTAGAGACGGTCATGGATCTCGCGTTCCTGGAGACGGTCTAGGGCCAATGAGAAATGGTAAGGGCGGCGGAGGGGGTGTCCTGCGGGCTGTGTGCGGTCCTGGCGTGTAATGGCTTTGTCACAACACGCTCGGCTACGGTCCGCCTTTGATCTGTAATCGCCTTTTGGCCGTAAATCCACCTTTGTATCGCGAAGAGGCAATTTGTGGCGGCCGTGGTGCCGGTCCGGTGCCGGTCCCGTGCGCCGGGGCTGCCGCCGTACGCCCTGCCCTGCTCTCGCACGGGTCCGGTCGTTGACTCCCCGCACCGGGCCGAAGTGCGGGATCATGTGGCCATGCCCGAGGTGTCCTCGCTCACAGGCCGACTGCTCGTCGCGACACCCGCGCTCGCCGATCCGAACTTCGACCGCGCGGTGGTGCTGCTCCTCGATCACGACGAGGAGGGCTCCCTCGGCGTGGTCCTCAATCGCCCCACGCCGGTCGGCGTCGGGGACATCCTCGCGCCGTGGGCCCCGCTGGCCGACGAGCCGGGCGTGGTCTTCCAGGGCGGTCCGGTGTCGCTCGACTCGGCGCTCGGGGTGGCGGTGGTGCCCGGCGGCCTGTACCGGGAGGGCGGCGGCCCGCCGGTGGGCAGCGGCGCCCGGCCCGGCGCGGCCGACGCGGAGGTGGCCGGCGAGCCGGCCGCGGACGCGGCGGAGGGCGGGCGGTCCGGGGATGAGCCGCTGGGCTGGCGCCGGGTGCACGGCGCGATCGGCCTGGTCGATCTGGAGGCCCCGCCGGAACTGCTCGCGGCGGTCCTCGGCAGCCTGCGGATCTTCGCCGGGTACGCCGGGTGGGGGCCCGGCCAGCTGGAGGACGAACTGGTCGACGGCGCCTGGTACGTCGTCGACTGCGAACCCGGTGACATCTCCTCACCCGATCCGGAGCGGCTGTGGCGCGCGGTGCTGCGGCGCCAGCGCAGCGAGCTGGCGATGGTCGCCACGTATCCGGACGATCCGTCGCTGAACTGAGACGTACCGAACCGAGCTGAGCTGAGTTGAGCTGGGCTGAACTGCGGGCCGAGCTGAACTGTGCCGGGCCGGGGCCGGTCCGGGCCGGGCGGTGCCGACGGGCCGCGTGGTGCCGGGCGGGCGGCCGGGTCCGCGGGACGTTGTTACGGGCTCGTCATGGGGGATTGTCAGACCCCGTCGCTAAGGTTCGAGATGGCAGGGGACGGTGCGCGGACGGACGCGAAGGCGGGACCGCGCAAGACGAACGGGGGACGGCCATGCACAGGCCGAGTGTGCCCGAGGACCTTGATCATCCGGAGCGGCTGTGGGCCCGCGCCGCGACGCTGGCCGTGGCGGCGGCCGCCGTGCCGGACGCGGACGAATTCTCCTGGACCGGCCAGGGGCTGGCGTGCTGGAACGGCGGTGGCAGCTACTGGTGGCGGCTGGAACTGTCCGGGGACGGCCGCGCGCTGCTCTGCGGGCAGGACGCGGACGGCAGTCACACGCACTGGGGCGGCAGGCGGCTCGACTTCCTGTCGGGCGGGCCCGACTGGCTGCCCCGGGAGCGGTTGCGGGAGGACGCCGAGGGCGCTCTTCTCGGCTTCGTGTACTGGTGGCAGGACGGGGTCTGGAGCCGTGCGCCGTATCCCGGGCAGTTGCCGGACGACGGTCTGGCGACGGCCGTGAGCTGGGCCGCGGCCGGTGACACCGCGGTGGCGGAGATCGTCCAGGACCTTGTGGCGCGCAGGGAGACGGACGCCGATCCCACGGCGGCGGTCCGCGGCTTCCTCGCCGCCGCCGAGGCCCGCACGGTCGGCGCGGCGGAGATAGCGGAGCTGCTGGACGCGGTCTGCGACCGGGACTCCTGGTACGACGTGCGGCCGGCCGCGGCCCTGGCGTTGGCCACCGAGCTGGGCCTGACCGCGGGCGACCGGGGCGGGCTGCGGGTGGCGTCGTAGGACGGGCAGGACGGCCGCCGCGGGGGCGCGGGGTCAGCGCCCGGCGGGTGCCGTCCGTGCGGGGTGCGCCGGGTGTGCGGCAGGCGCGGCAGATGCGGCAGGTGCCGGGTGTGCCGTCCGTGCCGCCAGTGCGAAGAGGCGCTCCGCCAGCGGGTGGGCGTCGCGGGCGGGCAACGCGAGGTGGACGGGGACCGGCGGCGCGTTCTTGAGACGTACGTACCGGATACCGGGGTGGGTGTGCCGCCGGGCCACCGGCTCCGGTGCCACGCCGACGCCGTGGCCGGCCGCGACCGCTTCCAGCCACTCGTCGAAGTTCCCCGCGGTGCAGGCGAGTCGGGGGCGCCGGCCGGCGGGCCACAGATCGGGCGTGGTGCTGCCGGTGACGGTGTTGACCACCAGCGGCAGATCCGCCAGCTCGGCCCAGTCCAGCACCCGGCGGCGGGCCACCGCGCGGACGGCCGCGGCCGCGGTGCCGGACCGGGCTTCGGCGCGCCCCGCCGCGCGATCCCCGGCGTACTCGCCGGCGGGGTCTCGCGGAGGGCCGTACGGATGGTCGTGCGGTTGGCCCGCGGCGCGTAGTGGGGTACGGGACAGGGCGGCGATCCGCGGTTCGTGGAGCAGGACGGTGGTGCGCAGCCCGGCGCCCGGCGGGATGTCGCCGCGCAGCACCACGATGTCCGACTCCCCGGTTTCCAGCCCGGCGAGCGGGGAGTCCCGGCGTACCAGCCGGACGCCGGCGCCGGTCGCCGCCTCGAAGTCCGCGGTGAGCGGGGCGCAGGCGGCGGGCAGCAGCGACGTGAAGCCGAGGCGCAGGACCGCGGGCCCGGCGGGGGAGCGCAGCGCGGCGGCCAGCCGGGGCAGCAGCGGGGCGAGGTTGTCGTAGAGCCGGCGGCCGGCGTCGGTGAGCCCGACGCGGCGGGTCGTACGGTCCAGCAGCCGGGTGCCGAGGGCGGTCTCCAGCGCGCGGACGGTCCGGGTCAGGGCGGGCTGGCCGGTCCGCAGCCGGTCGGCGGCGTGGGTGAAGCTGCGCTCGTCCGCGACGGCGAGGAAGCCGCGCAGATGCCGCAGTTCGACGCCGTCGAAGGCGGCGAAGCCGTCGGGGCCGCCGGGGCCGTCCGGGCTGTCCGGGCTGTCCGGGCCGTCGGGATCGTCCGCGTTGGCAGGGCCGCCGCCGGCCTCGGCTGTCGTGTCGGCCGCTCTTGTCGTGTCGGCCGCCTGGTCGGCGCCTGCCGCGTCGCTTGCGTTCGCCGCGCGGCTGCTGCTCGCCGCGTGGCTCGTATCCGCTGTGCGGCTTCCGTTCGCCGCGCCGCCGGGGCCGTCTGCGTCGGCAGGGCCGCCGCTGGCCTCGGCTGTCGTGTCGGCCGCGCTTGTCGTGTCTGCGGCCTGGTCGGCGCCCGCCGCGTCGCTCGTGCCCGCCGCGCGGCTGCTGCTCGCCGCGTGGCTCGTATCCGCCGCGTGGCTCCCGTTCGCTGTGCGGCTTCCGTTCGCCGCGCCGTCGGGGCCGTCCGCGTTGGCAGGGCCGCCGTCGGCCGCTCTTGTCGTGTCGGCCGCCTGGCCGGTGCCCGTCGCGTCGCTCGTGCCCGCCGCGCGGCTGCTGCTCGCCGCGTGGCTCGTATCCGCCGCGTGGCTCCCGTTCGCCGTGCGGCTTCCGTCCGCCGCGCCGTCGGGATCGTCCGCGTTGGCAGGGCCGCCGCTGGCCTCGGCTGTCGTGTCGGCCGCGCTTGTCGTGTCCGCGGCCTGGTCGGCGCCCGCCGCGTCGCTCGCGCCCGCCGCGCGGCTGCTGCTCGCCGCGTGGCTCGTATCCGCCGCACGGCTCCCGTCCGCCGCGCGGCCGGGGGCCCATTCGTCATTCATGCCGCCCCAGCATAAGTGCCGCCGTACGGGCATTTCCCGGGGCATCCGGAGACTTCCTACGTTTCCCGTGTCGGTTCATCCCGGGGCGTCGGTGCCCCGGAAGATCAGGGGAGTTGAGCGCGGTGCGCAAGGTCCGGCTGCTGACGCTGGGGGCCTTCACCCTCGGCCTGGACGCCTATGTGATGGCCGGTCTGCTGCCGGTCCTGGCGGACGACATCGGTACCGGGGTGTCCCTGGCGGGGCAGCTGGTGACCGTCTTCACGCTGGCGTACGCGATCTCCGCGCCGCTGGTCGCCGGGCTGCTGACCGGGGTGCGGCCGCGGGTGCTGATCCTGGTCGCGCTGGCGGTCTTCACGCTCGGCAACGGTGCGACGGCGCTCGCGCCCTCGCTGGGCGCGCTGCTCGCCGCCCGGGTGGTCGCGGGCGCCGGGGCGGGGGTCTACTCGGCGCTGTCCACGGCGGCCGCCGCCGCGCTGGTCCCCGAGGCGCGGCGCGGCCGGGCGCTGGCGCTGGTGATGGGCGGGATGAGCGCGGGCACCGTACTGGGCGTGCCGATCGGCGTGCTGCTGGCCGAGCACACCGGCTGGCGCGCCACGATGTGGCTGGTCACGGGGCTCGGCGCGGTCGCGCTCGGCGGTCTCGCGGCGCTGCTGCCGCCGGTGCCCGCCGAGCCCGCGGTCCCGGTCCGGGCCCGGCTGGCGGCCATCGCGGACCGTGCGGTGGCGCCCGTCGTCGCGGTGTCGTTCCTGGCCGCGGTCGCCAGCCTCGGCCTGTACACCTACCTTGCGCCGGTGCTGGCCGCCGCGGGCGGTGTCGGCGAGGTGGCCCCGTATCTGTGGGCCTGGGGCGTCGGCGGGGTGCTGGGCAGTGTGCTGGCCGGGCCGCTGGTGGACCGTACGGGCCGGGCCGGGCGGCTGGTCGGCGGGGTGCTGGTGGTGATCGTCGCGGCGCAGGCGCTGCTGCCGTCGCTGGCCTCCGCGGCGCTGCCCGGCGCGGTGGTCGCGCTGGTGGCGTGGGGTGCGGCGGGCTGGGCGCTCCAGGTGCCGCAGCAGCACCGGTTGCTGGCGCTGCGCGCGGACCGCGGCACGGTCGCGCTCGCGCTGAACAACTCGGCGCTCTATCTGGGCAGCGCGGTCGGTTCGGCGCTGGGCGGGCTGGCGCTGGCGGTGGGCACGGCGCCGTACGCGCTGCCCTGGGCGGCGGCGGGGGTGGCGGCCGCCGGTCTCGCCCTGCACCTGGCGACGGGCCGGCGCTCCCGGGTCGCCGCGCGCGTGGGTACCCTTGGCAGTTATGAGCACTCTTGAGCCCGAGCGCGGGGCAGGTACGGGAACCCTCGTAGAGCCGACACCGCAGGTGTCGCACGGCGACGGCGATCACGAGCGCTTCGCCCACTATGTCCAGAAGGACAAGATCATGGCGAGTGCGCTCGACGGCACTCCTGTCGTCGCGCTGTGCGGCAAGGTCTGGGTTCCGGGGCGTGACCCGAAGAAGTACCCGGTCTGTCCGATGTGCAAGGAGATCTTCGAGTCCATGGGCGCCGGTGGCGACAAGGACAAGGGCGGCAAGGACGGCGGCAAGAAGTAGCGGCTGCCGCCGTATGCGGTAGCGGCGGGCGTGCTCCGCCGCAGGCAGAGGTACCGGCACGGGCCCGGGTCCTTCGTGGACCTGGGCCCGTCGTCGTGCGCGGGCGGCGGGGCGGCAGGGGGGCCGGGCAGGCGGGTGCGGGCAGGCGGATGCGGCCGGGGGCCGGGCGGAAGGGTGCGGCCGGGCGCGCCGGCGGGCGGCACGGCGGTTCCGGGTGACCGGGCGCGGGCGGGCAGCCGCACCGGCGACTGCCCGTGCGGGGCGTCGCGGAGATCTTTTGCGGTGACGGGCTCTTGTCGTGGCGCGTAACCCCCCTTAATCTCCTGGGAATTGTGCAATGCGAAACGCTCGTTGCGTATGTTGCAACAAGACTCGGAGGGTTCTTCCATGCGCCTCTCTGCCCGAATAGCCGCCGCCGCCACGGCACTTGTGCTGGCCGGCCCCGCGGTCACCGCCTGCGCCCCGGCCACCTCCGGCACCGGCGCCACGGCGGACGCGAAGACCGGCACGCTGCGGGTCTGGCTCTTCCAGGAGGTCGACAACGCGCCGAAGGAGAAGGTGGTCCAGCAGGCGGTGTCGGCCTTCACGGCGTCCCACAAGGGCGTCAAGGTCACCGTTGACTACATCCCCGTCGAAACCCGGGCACCGCGGATCAAGGCCGCCTTCAACGACCCGGGCAGCGCACCCGATGTGATCGAGTACGGCAACACCGACACCGCCGGATACGTCAAGGACGGCGGACTGGCCGAGGTGAGCCGGGAGTTCACCGCCTGGCCGGACGCCAAGGACACCGACCCCGCGGCGAGGGAATCGGTGACCGTGGACGGGAAGATCTACGGCGCCCCGCTCTTCGTCGGCGTCCGTGCCCTCTACTACCGCACCGACGTCTTCCAGGATCTGGGCATCGCGGTCCCCACCACCCAGGCCGAGCTCGTCGCCGCCGCGAAGCGGATCCGCGCGGCCCGCCCCGAGCTGTACGGTCTCGCGGTCGGCGGCGCGTACACCTACGGCGCGCTGCCGTTCATCTGGGCGGCCGGCGGCGAGCTCGCCACGAAGAAGGACGGCACCTACACCGCCGCCATCGACGGCGCCCGCGCCCGGCAGGGCATCGCCGCGTACACCGGTCTGTTCGGCGACGACAACTGCCCCGCCGCCAAATGCGCGCGCATGGGCGGGAACGACACCGTCACCGCCTTCGCCTCCGGCAAGGCCGCGATGGCCATCGGCGGCGACTTCAACCACCAGGCCGTCGAGGCCGGCGCGGTGCGGGGCAAGTACGCGGTGGTGCCGCTGCCCGGCCTCCGCAAGGGCGAGATCGCGCCGGCCTTCGCGGGCGGCAACAACATCGGCGTCCTCAAGAGCAGCACCCACCGCACCCTGGCGATCGACCTGATGAAGGAGCTGGCGGGCAAGAAGACCCAGCGGGGGCTGTTCGACGCGATGGGCTTCCTGCCGACGTACGGCGATGTCCGTGCGGAGGCCGCCGCGCGGAAGCCGTACGCCGCCCCGTTCGTCAGGACGCTGGAGGCCGGTGCCAAGTTCGTCCCGGCCACCCCCGGCTGGGGCACCGTCGACGCCTCGCTGGTGCTGCCGACCATGTTCCAGGAGATCGTCAGCGGCCGTAAGGACGTCGGCGCGGCCGCCGGCGCCGCCGCGCGGAAGATGGACGAGGCATTCCGGAAGTGAGTACCGCGCGCACCGGCAGCCGGCGCGCGGGCGGCTGGACACCCTGGCTGTATCTCGCCCCCGCGCTGATCGTCCTCGGCGGCCTGCTGGTCTACCCCCTCTACCAACTCGGCCTGATCTCGTTCCTCGAATACACCCAGGCCCAGGTCAGCGGCGGCGAGCCGACCAGCTTCCAGGGGCTCGCCAACTACGCCGCGCTCTTCGGCGACGGCCAGTTCTGGCAGGTGCTGCTGGCGACCGTGCTGTTCGCCGCGGCCTGTGTGCTGGGCACCCTCGCCGTGGGCTGCGCGCTGGCCCTGCTCCTCACCCGGATCCGCGCACTGCCCCGGCTCGCGCTGATGCTCGCCGGGCTCGGCGCCTGGGCCACCCCCGCCGTCACCGGCTCCACGGTCTGGATGTTCCTCTTCGACCCGGACCTGGGGCCGGTGAACAAGGTGCTGGTACGGCTCGGTCTGACCGGCTTCCAGGACTACTCCTGGACCTACGGGCGCTACAGCGCGTTCGCCCTCGTCCTGCTCGAAGTGGTCTGGTGCTCCTTCCCGTTCGTGATGGTGACCGTCTACGCCGGCATCCGGGCCGTCCCGGGCGAGGTGCTGGAGGCCGCCGAACTGGACGGCGCCTCGCAGTGGCGGGTCTGGCGCAGCGTGCTCGCCCCGATGCTGCGGCCGATTCTCGTCGTCGTCACCATCCAGTCGGTGATCTGGGACTTCAAGGTCTTCACGCAGATCTATGTGATGACGGGCGGCGGCGGTATCGCCGGCCAGAACCTCGTCCTGAACGTCTACGCGTACCAGAAGGCGTTCGCGTCCTCGCAGTACAGCCTCGGCTCGGCGATCGGCGTCGTGATGCTGCTGATCCTGCTCGCCGTGACGCTCGGCTATCTGCGGCTGCTGCGCCGCCAGGGGGAGGAACTGTGAGCCGTGTCCGCGCGGCGACGGGCGCCCGGCGCGCCCCGGGGCGCTACCGGCCGCGGCGGCCCTGGCGGCTCGCCGCGGAGGCCGGTGCGCTGCTGATCGCCGCCGCCGTCGCCTTCCCGCTCTACTGGATGGTGCTGTCCGCCGTCAAACCGGCCGGCGAGGTGCAGTCCACCCGGCCGCGCCCCTGGACCCTCGACCCCTCGCTGGACGCCTTCCGGCGGGTCTTCCAGCAGCAGGACTTCGGCCGCTACTTCCTCAACAGCCTGTTCGTGGCCGGGGTCGTGGTCGTCGCCTCCGCGCTGATCGCGTTCCTCGCGGCCACCGCCGTGACCCGCTTCCGGTTCCGCTTCCGCACGACCCTGCTGGTGATGTTCCTGGTCGCGCAGATGGTGCCGGTCGAGGCGCTCACCATCCCGCTGTTCTTCCTGCTGCGGGACGTCGGCACGGCCGTGCCCGGCATCGGCCTGAACACCCTGGGCTCACTGATCCTGCCGCACCTCGCCTTCTCGCTGCCGTTCGCCATCTGGATGCTGCGCGGTTTCGTCAGGGCCGTCCCGGCGGCGGTGGAGGAGGCCGCCGCCATCGACGGCGCGAGCCGCGCCCGCTTCCTGTGGCAGATCCTCTTCCCGCTCGTCTTCCCCGGACTTGTCGCGACCAGCGTCTTCTCCTTCATCTCGACCTGGAACGACTTCCTGTTCGCCAAGTCCTTCATCATCAGCGCCACCGAGAACTCCACCCTCCCCATGGCGTTGCTCGTCTTCTTCAAACCGGACGAGAACGACTGGAGCGGGATCATGGCAGCATCGACCGTGATGACCATCCCTGTGCTGGTCTTCTTCGTACTCGTACAGCGCCGCCTGGTCTCGGGCCTCGGCGGCGCGGTGAAGGACTGACGTCATGACGCATCCGGACACCGACCTGATCCCCCTGCCGCGCCGGGCACAGCACGGCCCACCCGCCGGCAGCGAGGGCACCACCCTGGACGAGCGCACCGAGATCGAGGCGCGGCCCGGCACCGAACGCGTCGCGCGGTGGCTGCGGCAGACCGTCGGCGCCGCCACCGGCCTGCCGCTGGCGCCGTTCCGGGACGCCGGCAGCCGCATCGTGCTGCGGCTGGACCCGGAGACCGAACGCCGGCTCGGGCCCGAGGGCTACCGGGTCGTCACCGACGGCCCGCTCGTCGTCATCGAGGGCGGCGGCGAGGCGGGGCTGTTCTGGGGCGCCCAGACCCTCCGTCAGCTGCTCGGACCGGACGCCTTCCGGCGGGCGCCGACCGTCCCGGACAAGCGGACGTGGCCCCTCCCGGCGCTGCGCATCGAGGACGCCCCCCGCTTCCGCTGGCGCGGCATGATGCTGGACGTCGCCCGGCACTTCCTGCCCAAGGACGGCGTACTGCGCTACCTCGACCTGCTCGCCGCGCACAAACTCAACGTCCTGCATCTGCATCTCACCGACGACCAGGGCTGGCGCATCGAGATCACCCGCTACCCGAAACTGACCGAGGTCGGCGGCTGGCGCGAGCGCACCAAGCTCGGCCATCGCGCCTCCCCGCTGTGGGACGAGCGCCCGCACGGCGGCTTCTACACCCAGGACGACATCCGCGAGATCGTCGCCTACGCCGCCGAGCGGCACATCACCGTCGTCCCCGAGATCGACCTCCCCGGCCACTCACAGGCCGCCATCGCGGCCTATCCGGAACTCGGCAACTCCGACGTCGTCGACACCGCCGCCCTGAAGGTCTGGGACACCTGGGGCGTCAACCCGAACGTCCTCGCACCCACCGAGAACACCCTGCGCTTCTACGAGAACGTCCTGGAGGAGGTGCTCGCCCTCTTCCCCTCCCCGTTCGTCCACATCGGCGGCGACGAGTGCCCCAAGGACCAGTGGCGCGCGTCGCCCACCGCCCAGGCCCGGCTGGCCGAGCTGGGACTGGCCGACGAGGACGAGCTCCAGAGCTGGTTCATCCGGCACTTCGACCGCTGGCTGACCGCCCGCGGACGCCGCCTGATCGGCTGGGACGAGATCATCGAGGGCGGTCTGGCCGAGGGTGCCGCGGTGTCCTCCTGGCGTGGCTACGGCGGCGGGATAGCCGCCGCCCGCGCCGGCCACGACGTCGTCATGTGCCCGGAGCAGCAGGTGTACCTGGACCACCGTCAGCACGGCTCCCCGGACGAGCCGGTGCCGATCGGCTTCGTACGGACCCTGGAGGACGTCTACCGCTTCGAACCGGTGCCACCGGAGCTGTCCGGCGAAGAGGCCGCGCGCGTCATGGGCACCCAGGCCAACGCGTGGTCCGAGGTCATGGACAGTCAGCAGCGCGTCGACTACCAGGTCTTCCCGCGCCTGACGGCGTTCGCCGAGGTCGCCTGGTCGCAACTGCCGCCGTCGGACGCCCGCGACTACCAGGACTTCACCCGCCGGATGACCGCCCACTACGCCCGGCTCGACGCCCTCGGCGTCGGCTACCGCCCGCCGGCCGGCCCGCACCCCTGGCAGCGGCGGCCCGGCGTGCTCGGACGCCCGATTGACGGGGCGCCCCCAAACGTGTGAGCCCGTGTGCGCGGATGGCGCTCGTGCGGCCGGTCCCCGGGACGGTGGTCCCCCGGACCGGCCGCACGGCTGTCCCGTGCCGCCCCGGCGTCCCGCCCGGCCGCTCCCCGGCGCTCCGGTGGCACCCACCGGAGCCGGACGAAACGGACCGGTACCCGGCCGCGGGGCGGACCGCCGCATCCCGGACCCTCTCGCCGGGGAACCGGGAAGATGTGCCAGAGTTGCCACGTCCGGGCCGTGAGCACGTACCGTACGGCGGAGCGGAACAGCCGGGACACCGGGGAAGGGGCAGCTGGCTTGACCACGCACGCACCGCACGCGTCGCACACGGTGACGTTGCCGGCCTCGCTCGACGAGGCGGTGGCGGCGCTCACCGCGATGCCCGCCGCCGTACCCGTCGCGGGCGGCACCGATCTCATGGCGGCGGTGAACGCCGGACTCCTCAGACCAGCGGCCCTGGTGGGCCTCGGCCGGATCAGCGAGATCCGCGGCTGGCAGTACCAGGACGGCCACGCCCTGCTCGGCGCCGGGCTCACCCTCGCCCGCATGGGACGCCCCGACTTCGCCGCGCTGATCCCCGGCCTGGCCGCCGCCGCCCGCGCGGCCGGCCCGCCGCAGATCCGCAACGCCGGGACGCTCGGCGGCAACATCGTGACCTGCGCCCCCACCGGCGACACCCTCCCCGTGCTCGCCGCCCTCGAAGCGACGGTGATCATCGCCGGGCCCGCGGGCACCCGCCGCGAGATCCCGGTCAGCCACCTCCTGGCCGGCCGGGAGATGCTGCGGCCCGGCGAACTCGTCGGCTTCGTACGGGTGCCGCTGCTGCACGCCCCGCAGACCTTCCTCAAGGCCACCGGCCGTACCGGCCCCGGCCGCGCCACCGCCTCCGTCGCACTGGTCCTGGACCCGGCGCGGCGCGGGGTGCGCTGCGCGGTGGGCGCGGTCGCCGCGATGCCGCTGCGCCCGCTGGAGGCCGAGCAGTGGGTGGCCTCGCTCATCGACTGGGACGGCGAACGCGGCCTGGTCCCCGAGGCGCTGACGGCCTTCGGTGACTACGTCGCCGCCGCCTGTATCCCCGACCCGGCGCCGCCGCTGGACGGTGCGGAGCCGGCGGCACTGCCGCCCACCGCACTGCACCTGCGCCGTACGGTGGCAGTCCTGGCCCGCCGCGCACTTGGGAGGGCGCTTTCGTGAGTGACGCAGACAACCGCACCGCGGACAACCGAGCCGGGGACCACCACGGCCCGGACCACCGGGATCCGCAGCAGCCGCACCCCGAACAGGGCTGGCAACCGCTGCCGCAGGGCGGCGAGTACGAATCGGACGCGACGGCCTTCGTCCAGCTCCCGGAGGGCTTCGCCAACAGCCTCTACGGGGCGCCCGGTACGCCCGGCGGCTACGGCGCGCCCGGCGCCGAACCGCTCGCCGCGCCCGGCCACGGCTACACCCCGCCCGCCTCCTTCGCCCCGCACCCCACCGCACCGCCGGTCGCCGGCGGCGCCACCGACCCGGCGGCGACCGGCCAGTGGACGATGCCGTTCGCGGACCCGTCGGCCGGCTACGCGCCCCCGGCCGCACCCGCTCAGGACCCCGCCGCGGGCCAGGCGTCGGCCGGCCACCCCGGCACGCCCGGTGCGGCGCAGCCGTGGGGCGGCGACCCGGTGCAGTGGCCGGTCGCGGGCGGTGCGCAGGCGGCGGCCGGCGGTACGGGGTCGTGGTCGGTCCCGGCGGCGGCGGACGACGTCCAGGAGGAGTCCGGTGAGTACCTGGTCGGCGACGACCGGCTGACGGGTCATCCGGGCCACCCGGGTCTGCCGGGCGGGCACGGCCACCAGCCACACCAGCAGGGCGGGCAGCAGGGACACCCGGGCCACCCGGGTCCCACCGCGCCGGGTACCGCCGCCGGTTACCCGGGCGACGGGTACTCCGGCACGTACGGCGGTGCCGGGGGCGTCCCCGGCGCGGGCGTCACGGGCGGGACCGGGCACTGGAACTTCGCCGCCGGGCCGGCCGTCACGGCGGACCCGAGCAGCGCGGGCGACAGCGGTACGGGCGACGGCGTGTCCGGTCCGGCGGCGCACCACGCGCGGCAGCCGTCGCACGAGGTCCACCAGGCACCGCACGCTCCCCATGCCCCGCAGGCTCCCCACGACCCGCACACCGCGCACGAGCACCGTCCCGCGCACGAGGCGCACGACGCCCAGGGCGTTCCGGCGGACGATCCGTACGCGCGCGGTGCCGGGCTGCCGGGCCACGGCACCGGGCCGGGTGGTGAACTGCCGGGCGGCGGCGGCCCGTCGGGCGGTGGCTCCTACGGGACCGGTGGGACCGGCGGCGGGGTGACCGTGCAGTGGTCGCTGCCGGCCGACGCCAAGGCCCAGTGGCCGCCCGCGGCCCCGACGCCGCGGCACGAGGAGACGCAGCCCCTGCGCATGGTCGAGGTGACGCAGCCGCTTCGGGTGGTCGCCCTGGACGCCGGTGCCGCGGCCGGTCCGGGTGCCGTCACGGATTCCGGCACCGCTGCCGGTCCGGCGGCCGGTGCCGGTACGGACGGCGGCGCGGACTCCGCGAGCGGCGCGGGTCCGGTCGCCGGTGCGGCCCACTGGTCGGTCCCGGTCGCCGGTACTGAACAGCCCGACACATCAGGGGAGTTCGCGCTCGGTGCCCTCCCCGGCGCCGACTCCGCGACCGGCACGGCGGGCGGCGCGGGGTACCCGGCGTACGACCCGTACGCGGCCTCCCGGGCGGCCGACGCGGGCACGGCCGCCGACGCGGGGCCGGGCGCCGGCGGTGCGGCCACCGAGGGCGCGGCTGTCGACGGCGCGGTCTCCCACGGCGCGGTCTCCCACGACGCGGTCTCCCACGACGCGGTCTCCCACGACGCGGCTGCCGGGGCCGGACCGGTCGCGGGCACCGCCGCCGAGCCCGGCGCCGAACCCGCTGCCGGACACCGGCCCGGCACCGCGGCCGGACCGGACGGCGCGCCCGCCGCGTCCCCCGGCGACGCCCCGGACACCGCCCCGTCCGCGGAACCCGGCGAGCCCGCACGGCCCACCGGCCCCGCGGAGACCGCCCACCGCCCCGCGGAGAGCTCCGGCACCTCCGACACCGCCGACGCGGCTCCCACCACCGACCCGGCGCACGGCGTCAACACCCACAACACCCACGACACCGCCGGCACCACCGGTCCGGCGCGCGCCGTCAACACCCACGACACCGCCGACGCCGGAGCCCCCACCGACCCCCGCGTCCCCGGGCCCGCCGCCGCCTCCGAGGCCGTCGACGAGTCCGCGGAACCCGCCGGGAGCCGGGCCGACGCCCCCGCCGACCCGGACCCCGGGCCCGAGGCCACACCGGTCCCCGCGCCCGGCACCGACCCCGGCGCCGACGCCTACGACGAACACCCCCACGCCTCCTACGTCCTGCGCGTGAACGGCACCGACCGGCCGGTCACCGACGCCTGGATCGGGGAGTCGCTCCTCTACGTCCTGCGCGAGCGGCTCGGCCTCGCCGGGGCCAAGGACGGCTGTTCACAGGGCGAGTGCGGGGCCTGCTCCGTCCAGGTGGACGGGCGGCTCGTCGCGTCCTGCCTGGTGCCCGCGGTCACCACGGCGGGCAGTGAGGTCCGTACGGTCGAGGGGCTCGCGCAGCACGGCGCGCCCTCCGACGTACAGCGCGCGCTCGCCGAGTCCGGTGCCGTGCAGTGCGGCTTCTGCGTACCGGGCATGGCGATGACCGTCCACGACCTGCTGGAGGGCAACCACGCCCCCAGCGAACTGGAGACCCGCAAGGCGCTCTGCGGCAACCTCTGCCGCTGTTCCGGCTACCGGGGTGTGCTGGACGCCGTCGACGAGGTCGTCAGAGCCCGCGCACAGGCCGCCGAGGCCGCGGCCGCCCCGGCGGAGGCACCGGCCGAAGGCGCCCGTATCCCGCACCAGGCGGGCCCTGTCGACGCCGTCGGCCACGCCCCGCACGACCTGGCCGCGCCCGGCCAGGATTTCCCCGGCCACCGGCCCCCCGACCCGCGTTCGCACGGGCCGCACCACCCGGGGCCGGGCGCCGATCCGCAGACGGGAGGCCCCGCATGAGCGGTACGACCGACGGCGCCGACGCCGTCACCGCGACCCCCGCGGCGGGCGTCCGGATGCCCGACGAACCGCCGCCGCACGGACTGGGCGTCTCGCTGCCGCCCGCCGACGCACCGGCCAAGACCGAGGGCACCTTCCCGTACGCCGCCGACCTGTGGGCCGAGGGGCTGCTGTGGGCGGCGGTGCTGCGCTCGCCGCACCCGCGCGCGCGGATCCGGTCCATCGACACCCGGCACGCGGCCGAGATGCCGGGCGTCCGCGCCGTCCTCACGCACGAGGACGTCCCCGGCGACGCCGCCCACGGCCGCGGCACCCCCGACCGCCCGGTCTTCGCCAAGGACGAGGTCCGCCACCACGGCGAGCCGATCGCCGCGGTGGCCGCCGAGCACCCCGACACCGCCCGGCTCGCCGCCGCCGCCATCGCCGTCGAGTACGAGCTGCTCGACGCCGTCACCGACCCCCAACTGGCCTTCGAGGCCGAGCCGTTGCATCCGGACGGCAACCTCATCCGGCACATCCCGCTGCGCTTCGGCGACGCCGAGGCGGTCGGTGAGGTCATGGTCGAGGGGCTCTACCGGATCGGCCGCCAGGACCCGGCCCCCATCGGCGCCGAGGCCGGGCTCGCGGTGCCGCGCCCCGATGGCGGGGTGGAGATCTACACCGCCTCCACCGACCCGCACGCCGACCGCGATCTGGCCGCCGCCTCCTTCGGACTGGAACCGGACCGCGTCAAGATCGTGGTGACCGGCGTCCCCGGCGCCACCGGCGACCGCGAGGACCCCGGTATGCAGCTGGCCCTCGGCCTGCTGGCGATGCGTACGGGCTGCCCGGTCAAACTGGCCGCCACCCGCGAGGAGTCCTTCCTCGCGCACGCGCACCGCCATCCCACGCTGCTGCGCTACCGCCACCACGCCGACGGCGAGGGCAAGCTCGTCAAGGTCGAGGCGCAGATCCTGATGGACGCCGGCGCCTACGCGGACACCTCCGCCGAGACGCTGGCCGCCGCCGTCTCGTTCGCCTGCGGCCCGTACGTCGTGCCGCACGCCGTCGTCGAGGGCTGGGCGGTGCGCACCAACAACCCGCCGTCCGGCCATGTGCGCGGTGAGGGCGCGCTCCAGGTCTGTGCCGCCTACGAGGGGCAAATGGACCGGCTGGCCGCCCAGTTGGGCCTGGAGCCGGACGAGATCCGGCTGCGCAACGTGATGGCCACCGGCGATCTGCTGCCCACCGGGCAGACCGTCACCTGCCCGGCGCCGGTCGCCGAACTCCTGCGCGCCGTCAAGGAGGCGCCGCTGCCCGAGCTGCCCAAGGACACCCCGGAGGCGGAGTGGCTGCTGCCGGGCGGCCCCGAGGGCGCGGGCGAGCCGGGCGCGGTGCGCCGGGGCGTCGGCTACGCCCTGGGCATGGTGCACATGCTCGGCGCGGAGGGCGCCGACGAGGTGTCCACCGCCACCGTCAAGGTCAGCGGTTCGGTCGCCACCGTCCTGTGCGCCGCCGTCGAGACCGGGGCCGGATTCGCCACGCTGGCCCGGCAGATCGTGCAGGAGACGCTAGGTATCGACGAGGTGCACCTCGCGGGCGTGGACACCGACCAGCCGCCGGCCGGCCGGGCCTGCCACAGCCGGCACACCTGGGTCTCCGGCGGCGCCGTGGAGCGCGCGGCCAAGATGGTCCGTACGCAGCTGTTGCAGCCGCTGGCCCACAAGTTCGGGATGTCCACCGAGCTGTTGCAGATCACCGACGGCAAGATCACCTCCTATGACGGGGTACTCAGCACGACCGTCGCGGAGGCGCTGGACGGCAAGGAGCTGTGGGCCACCGCCCAGTCCCGGCCGCATCCCACCGAACCGCTGGACGAGAACGGACAGGGCGACGCGTTCGTGGGCCTGGCCTTCTGTGCCATCCGCTGCGTCGCCGATGTCGACATCGAACTGGGCGCCGTCCGGGTCGTGGAGATGGCCGTCGCCCAGGACGTGGGCCGGGTGCTCAACCCACGCCAGCTGCGGGCCCGTATCGAGGCCGGTGTCACCCAGGGGCTGGGCGCCGCCCTGATGGAGAACCTGCGCACCACCCGGGGCCAGGTCCGTCACCCCGACCTCACCGGTTACGCGCTGCCCACCGCGCTGGACGCCCCGGACATCCGGATCGTCAAGCTCGTCGAGGAACGCGATGTGGTCGCCCCGTTCGGCGCCAAGCCCGTCAGCGCGGTCCCCGTCGTCACCTCGCCGGCCGCCGTGGCCGCCGCCGTCCGCGCCGCCACCGGCCGCCCCGTCGGCCGCCTCCCGATCCGCCCGCAGGCGGCGGTCGCACAGGTCGTACAGCGGTAGCCGGACCGCGGCGGGGGAGTCGCCGCGGTCCGCGGGCACCCGCGTATGCGGACGTGAAGAAGGGCGGCCCCCACACCCATGGGGGCCGCCCTCCTTGTCCGTACGCGCGGTGGTGCGTGTCGAGGCCGTGGCGGGAATCGAACCCGCGTAACTCGCTTTGCAGGCGAGTCCCTGAACCACTCGGGCACACGGCCGGGATGAGGTGCTGTGCCGACTGTAGGGCGCGGGGCGGGGGGTAGGGCAAGAGGGCGGTACCGGCCGCCACGGGACCGCAATGCGCCGTTCATGAACGGCAACGACCGCCGACCGGCACGACCGGTATGACCGCTTCCGTTCGCGGGCCGGGTGCCGGTGCGGCAGGCGTAGGACCGACGACCGAGATGATCCCGGTCTCCCGGCACGGGCGCGGCACCGCCATGGCTTCTACGCTGGCGCGATGAGCGCAGATCAGCCGTGCGACAGTGATGTCGCCGCCGCCACCGGCACCGACCGCCCCCCGATACCCGGGCCGCCGGTGCCCGAATCCGGCGGGGTGCCCGCGACGGGTGACGGCGGCGGGGTGCTCGGCCCCGCCTACCGCGCGCTGACGTTCGGCATCATCTCCGTCGTCTCGCTCGTCGCCTTCGAGGCGAGTGCGGTGAACACCGCGATGCCGGTCGCCGCCCGCGCCCTGGACGGTATCGGGCTGTACGCCTTCGCGTTCTCCGCGTTCTTCACGGCGAGCCTGTTCGCGATGGCGCTCTCGGGGGAGTGGAGCGACCGGCGCGGCCCGCTCGCGCCGTTGTTCACCGGTGTCGCCGCGTTCGGCACGGGGCTGCTGATCGCGGGCGGCGCGCAGAGCATGGGGATGTTCGTCGCGGGCCGCGGGGTGCAGGGGCTCGGCGGCGGCCTGGTGATCGTCTCGCTGTACGTCGTCGTCGGCCGCGCCTACCCGGAGCGGCTGCGGCCGGCGGTCATGGCGTCGTTCTCGGCGGCCTGGGTGGTGCCGGTGATCGTCGGCCCGCTGGTCGCCGGGACGGTCACCGAGCACGCCGGCTGGCGCTGGGTCTTCCTGTCCATCCCGGTACTGATACTGCTGCCGCTCGGCGTGATGCTGCCCGCGCTGCGCAAGCTGCCGCGCGCCGAGCCGGGCCCGCGCGGCGGGGCGCGGCACATCCTGGGCAGCCGGCGCACCCGGCTCGCGCTGGCCGCCGCGGCGGGCGCGGGCCTGGTGCAGTACGCGGGCCAGCACCTGTCCTGGGCCGCGCTGCTGCCGGCCGCCGCCGGGCTGGCGCTGCTGGTGCCGGCCGTGCTGCGGCTGCTGCCCCGGGGGACGTTCCGGGCGGCCCGCGGACTGCCGGCCGTGGTGCTGATGCGGGGCCTGGCCGCCGGGGCGCTGGTCGCGGCCGAGAGCTTCATCCCGCTGCTGCTGGTCACCCAGCGCGGGCTGACCGCCACGCTCGCCGGCCTCTCCCTCACCGGCGGCGGGCTGACCTGGGCGCTCGGTTCGTTCGTACAGAGCCGGCCGCGCCTGGATCCGCACCGGGAGCGGCTGATGGGCCTGGGCCTGGCGCTCCTGGCGGTGGCCATCGCGATGGTGCCGCTGGCGCTGCTCGACGGGGTGCCGGTGTGGATCGTCGCGGTGGCCTGGACGGTCGGCGGCTTCGGGATGGGGCTCAACATCTCCAGCGGCAGTGTGCTGCTGCTGAAGCTGTCCCGGCCGTCCGAGGCGGGCAGCAACTCCGCGTCGTTGCAGATGTCCGACGCGCTGGGCAATGTCACCTTCGTCGGGGTCAGCGGGGTGCTGTTCGTGGCCTTCGGCGGCGGCTCGATCGCGGCCGGCGCCCAGCCGTCGGCCACCGCGGGGCCGGGCCAGGCCGCGGCCTTCGTGGCCGTCTTCGCCACGATGGCCGCGGTGGCGGTGGCGGGGGCGTGCATCAGCCTGCGCCTGAAGCAGAAGGGGACGTGAGGCGGACGCGGTCGCCCGGTCCCGCGGTGGCCGTCGCGCGCGGCCACGACGGGCGAGCGGGCGCTGACGACGCCGCCGCGGACGCCGCGACGTGATGCGTGACGCACTTCCGGGCGACTGCGCGCACTCGCCCGGAAGCGGGCGAGCCGCACCGGTAGGCTGACGCGGTTGCCGATCGCCGAGCCAGCCCGACGGAGACCGTGACTACCACCACCAGCGCCACCAACAACCACCACCTGTCCCCGGCCTTTCCGGGCCGGGCCCCTTGGGGCACCGCGAACAAGCTGCGTGCCTGGCAGCAGGCGGCCATGGACCGGTACATCCAGACCCAGCCAAAGGACTTCCTCGCCGTCGCGACACCAGGCGCCGGCAAAACCACTTTCGCGCTCACCCTCGCCTCATGGCTGCTGCACCATCACGTCGTGCAGCAGGTGACGGTCGTCGCGCCCACCGAGCATCTGAAGAAGCAGTGGGCGGAGGCCGCCGCCCGGGTGGGGATCAAACTCGACCCGGAGTACAGCGCGGGCCCCCTCGGCCGCGAGTACCAGGGCGTCGCGATCACCTACGCGGGCGTCGGCGTACGGCCGATGCTGCACCGCAACCGGATCGAGCAGCGCAAGACGCTGGTCATCCTCGACGAGATCCACCACGCCGGTGACTCCAAGTCCTGGGGCGAGGCGTGCCTGGAGGCGTTCGAACCGGCCACCCGCCGGCTCGCGCTGACCGGCACCCCGTTCCGGTCCGACACCAACCCCATCCCCTTCGTGGCGTACGAGGAGGGCAACGACGGGATCCGGCGCTCCTCCGCCGACTACACCTACGGCTACGGGAACGCGCTCGCCGACGGCGTCGTCCGCCCGGTCATCTTCCTCTCCTACAGCGGCAACATGCGCTGGCGGACGAAGGCCGGTGACGAGATCGCGGCGCGGCTGGGCGAGCCGATGACCAAGGACGCCGTCTCGCAGGCGTGGCGCACCGCGCTGGACCCGCGCGGCGACTGGATGCCCAATGTGCTGCGCGCCGCCGACCAGCGGCTGACGGAGGTCCGCAAGGGCATCCCGGACGCCGGGGCGCTGGTGATCGCCTCCGACCAGGAGCAGGCCCGCGCCTACGCGAAGCTGATCCGGGAGATCACCGGGCGGGGCGCCACCCTCGTCCTGTCCGACGACACCGGGGCCTCGCAGCGGATCGACGATTTCGCGGCCTCCGACGACCGCTGGATGGTCGCGGTCCGGATGGTGTCCGAGGGCGTCGACGTGCCGCGGCTGGCGGTCGGCGTGTACGCCACGACGATCTCCACGCCGCTGTTCTTCGCGCAGGCGGTGGGCCGTTTCGTACGGTCCCGCAAACGCGGTGAGACGGCCTCCGTCTTCGTGCCGACCGTGCCGATGCTCCTGACGTTCGCCAACGAGATGGAGGTCGAGCGCGACCACGTCCTGGACAAGCCGAAGAAGGACGGTGAGGAGGACCCGTTCGCGGAGTCCGAGAAGGAGCTCGCGGAGGCCGAGAAGCAGCAGGACGAGGACACCGGCGAGCAGGAGCAGTTCTCCTTCGAGGCGCTGGAGTCGGAGGCGGTCTTCGACCGGGTGCTCTACGACGGCGCCGAGTTCGGCATGCAGGCGCACGCGGGCAGCGAGGAGGAGCAGGACTACCTCGGCATCCCCGGGCTGCTGGAGCCCGACCAGGTGCAGATGCTGCTCCAGAAGCGGCAGGCCCGGCAGATCGCGCACAGCCGGAAGAAGCCGGACTCGGAGGCCGACCTGCTGGAGCTGCCGGCCGAACGCCGTCCGGTGGTCACGCACAAGGAGATGCTGGAACTGCGCAAGCAGCTGAACACCCTGGTCGGCGCGTACGTCCACCAGTCCGGCAAACCGCACGGCGTGCTCCACACCGAGCTGCGGCGGGTGTGCGGCGGGCCGCCGAGCGCGGAGGCCACCGCCGGACAGCTGCGCGAGCGGATCAAGAAGGTGCAGGAGTGGGCCACGCGGATGCGGTGAGCGCGGCGGCCTGAGCGCCGTACCGCGCCCGCGCCCGGCGAACGGCGAACGGCGGGGCCGGGGACGGCGGATGACGGACGACGCCGGCGCGGGGCGGCACTCCTGGACGGGGTGCCGCCCCGCTCTTTTTCCCGGCTCTCCCCTCCCGCGGCTCTTCCCGGGCCCGCCCCACGGCGACCCCGTCAGGTCACGACTCGATTACGGTATGGCTCTCGCCGAAAGGCCGCCGGCCGCCGGGAGGGTGCGCCAGAGTGGATATACCGGACGGGAGAGACCGGATTCTGGACGTGCCCTTCCGCTGACCGGACTGGCTCGCTACTGTCCCGTCACGAACACGCCCCGTGGCAGCGCCGCCGCGGAGCGCAGCCGGTGCCATGCGGCCGGCGGCTCTTGCGCGCTGCTCCGGGACGGGCAGCGCGCCGCGTCCGAGCGCCGCCACTCACACGAGGAGGGGGCGTCGTGACCGCGGAGACCTCCCAGACGCTCGACCGGGGACTGCGCGTCCTCAAACTGCTCGCCGACACCGACCACGGGCTGACCGTCACCGAGCTGTCCCACAAGCTCGGCGTCAACCGCACCGTGGTCTACCGCCTGCTCGCGACCCTGGAGCAGCACGCTCTGGTGCGCCGGGACATCGGCGGCCGGGCCCGGGTCGGCCTCGGCGTGCTGCGCCTGGGCCGCCAGGTGCATCCGCTGGTGAGAGAGGCCGCGCTGCCCGCGCTGCGCTCGCTCGCCGAGGACATCGGGGCCACCGCGCATCTCACCCTCGTCGACGGCGCCGAAGCGCTCGCCGTCGCCGTGGTGGAGCCGACCTGGACGGACTACCACGTCGCCTACCGGGCCGGATTCCGGCATCCGCTGGACCGGGGGGCCGCCGGGCGGGCGATCCTCAAGGCCCGGCAGGGCAGGACCCAGGACGCCGGACTCGCCCTGACCCACGGGGAGTTGGAGGCCGGTGCCAGCGGGGCGGCGGCGCCGCTGCTCGGGGTGAGCGGCATAGAGGGCAGCGTCGGTGTGGTGATGCTCTCGGACAGCGTCTCCGACCGGGTCGGCCCGCGGGTGGTCGATGCCGCCCGGGAAGTGGCCGAAGCGCTGCGGTGAGGCCGCCGGGGCGGGGGTCCTTTAGGGTGGCGGGGTGTCTTCACGTGCCCGCATCCTGGCGGTCTGCGCCGCCCCCGTCGTCGCCCTGCTCGTCACGGCGGCGTTCGCACCGCTGCCGTTCTCGGTCGCGTATCCGGGGATGACGGCGAACGTCCTCGGTGACGACAAGGGCAAGCCGGTGATCACCATCACCGGCGCCGACACCCGTGAGACCAGCGGCCAGCTGCGGATGACCTCGATCGTCGCCACCGGCCCCCAGGCATCCGTCCACCTGCCGGACGTCGTCACGGGCTGGTTCCGTACGGACGAGGCCGTGATGCCGCGCGACGCGGTCTATCCCGTGGGCGAGAGCACCGAGCAGATCGCCGAGCACAACGCGGACCAGATGAAGAAGTCCCAGTCCACCGCCACCAGCGCCGCACTCGGCCACCTCGACAAGTCCGCCAAGGACGTCAAGGTCAAGCTGAGCCTGGCGGATGTGGGCGGCCCCAGCGCCGGCCTGATGTTCGCCCTCGGCATCGTCGACAAACTGGACGGCGACGGTGCGGGGCACGATCTGACCGGCGGCAAGAACGTCGCCGGCACCGGCACCATCACCGCCGACGGCAAGGTCGGCGCGGTCGGCGGCGTCCCCCTCAAGACCCAGGCCGCGCACCGCGACGGCGCCACGGTCTTCCTGGTCCCGGTCAAGGAGTGCGCGGAGGCCCGCGCCGAGCTGCCCGACGGGATGCGGCTGATCCCCGTCACCACCCTCGGCGGCGCGGTGGACGCCCTCAAGGCGCTCCGCGCCGGCGGCGACGTCCCCAGCTGCTGATCCGTACGCCACCGCGCCCGGGGCCCGGGGCCGGGCGGCGGGCCGCTACCCCGCCGTGATGAACCCCTTCCCGATCAGCCAGTCCCTGGCGACCTCGTGCGGGTCCCGGCCCGCCACGTCCACCTCGCGGTTGAGCTTCTGCGCGACCTCGTTGTCGAGGGCCGCGGTGACGGGGGCGAGGACGCCGGCGATCCGCGGATACTTCCGCATCGTCGCGGCGTGCATCTCGGGCGCGGCGTTGTAGTTCGGGAAGAAGTGCCGGTCGTCGGCGAGCACGGTCAGGCCCATCGCCTTGATGCGGCCGTCGGTGGTGAAGACCTCACCGAAGGTGCACGCCGTGCCCTGGGACGCCTCGGTGTAGACGACACCGCCGGTCATCTTGCGGATGGCGGCGGGCGGGATGTCCATGCCGTACGCCTTCGCCATGCCCGGCAGGCCGTCGTTGCGGGTGGCGAACTCGTTCTCCACGCACAGGGTGACCGCGCCCGGGTCGCGCTTGAGGAGCGCGGCGACGTCCGAGAGGTTCCGGACGCCGTACTTCTTCTCGTTGGCGGCGTTCAGCGCCAGCGCGTAGGTGTTGTTCAGGGCGGCGGGCGGCAGCCAGTCGAGGCCGTTGGCCCGGTCGGCGTCGCGGACCGCCGCCCACTGCCGGTACGGGTCGGCGATCGGCCGCTCGTGGCCGAGGAAGGTGATCCAGGCGGTGCCGGTGTACTCGTACATCCCGTCCGCGGTACCGGACTTGACGGCCTCGCGGGCGCCGATCGTGCCCTGGATGTTGGTCTTGTCGATGACGGTGGCGCCGGCCGCCTTGAACACCAGGCCCATGATCTGGCCGAGGATGATGTTCTCGGTGAACTCCTTGGACGTGACGGTGAGTTCGGCGCCCTTGAGGGGCAGCCCGCGGCCGACCGTACCGGGCTTGACGGCGTCGCTCATCGGGCTGCCGCTGACCAGACCGCAGCCGGCGGGCCCGGCGGCGAGCAGGGCGCCGGCCAGTGCCGCGGCGGCCGCCCGGCGACGGGTGCGCCGGCGGGGTGCGCGGTGCGCCATCAGACCGTCCCCTCCAGGCCGCGCGGCCGCAGCAGCAGCTCGGCGAGCGAGGCCAGCCAGTCCACCAGCAGGGCGAGCACCACGGTCAGTACGGACCCCAGGATCAGTACCGGCATCCGCTGGGTGATGATGCCCGCCGAGATCAGGTCGCCCAGGCCGCCGCCACCGCCGAAGGTGGCCAGCGTCGCGGTGCCGACGTTCAGCACGAGCGCGGTGCGCACCCCGGCCAGGATGAGCGGTACGGCCAGTGGCAGTTCCACCTTGCGCAGTACGCCCAGCGGGGACATGCCGATACCGCGGGCGGCCTCGGTCAGTGTCGGGTCGATACCGCGCAGCCCGGCGATGGTGTTGGCCAGGACGGGCAGCACGGCGTAGGCGACCATGCCGATGACGGCGGCCCTGGCGCCGATGCCGAGCCAGATGACCAGCAGGACCAGCAGGCCCAGGGCGGGGACCGCCTGGCCGAGGTTGGCGAGGGCCGTCGCGACCGGCGCCGCCGCGCGCAGCGCGGGCCGGGTCAGCGCGATGCCCAGCGGGATCGCGATGATCAGCACGAAGAAGGTGGAGACCACGGTGAGTTCGACGTGCTGGCGCAGCGCCAGCCACACCTTGCCGTGGTCCACCGCCTGGTGGGCGATGGAGTCCAGGCGGGCGCCGCGGAACCACAGCCAGGTGGCGAGCAGCGCGGCGGCGAGGAAGGCCGGCCGCAGGGCCGCCTGCCGCCCGCTGATCCGGCGCGCCGCCGCGGCGGGCGGTGCCGCGGGTCCGGCCGTGGCGCCCGCCGGCGCCGGGGCCTCGGCCGTGACCTCGTCGCGGAAGGCCACGCCGTGCACCTCGTGCTCGCCCGGCGGCCGCTCGTCCTTACGGGGCCTGCTCGTATCGCGCGGACTCATGCGGTGACCCCCGCGGGGCCGTCCGTACCGTCCGGGCCCGCCGCGTATCCGCCCTCCTGCTCCTGCCGGGTCAGCAGGGCGCGCTGTTCCTGGAGCTGGTGCTGGTGCTCGACGGCCTCCAGCCGGTCCGCCTCCAGCAGTTCGTGGACGTTGTTCATCAGCGTCTCCATGTCGACCACGCCGGTGTACTCGCCGCGCCGTCCGGTGACCGCGACCCGGCCCGCGTTGTCGGTGAGCACCGCCTCCAGGGCGTCGCGCAGCGTCGCGTCCCGGGTGACCGTGTCGTGCACCAGCGTGCCGGCCCGCGCCAGCGATCCCTTGGCCCGCGAGAGATCGCCGCGGCGCAGCCATTTGTACGGGCGGCGGTGCCGGTCGAGCAGCAGCACCTCGTTGGTGGTGCCGGAGCGCAGCAGGTCGAAGATGGACTGGAGCGGGTCGTCGACCCCGGCGGTGGGGAAGTCGACGACGCCGACGTCCCGGACCCGGGTGAGGTTGAGCCGCTTGAGCGCGGCGCCGGCGCCCACGAAGCCGGAGACGAAGTCGTCCGCGGGGTTGGTGAGGATGGCTTCGGGGGTGTCGAACTGGGCGATGTGCGAGCGCTCGCGGAGCACCGCGATGCGGTCGCCGAGCTTGATGGCCTCGTCGAAGTCGTGGGTGACGAAGACGATGGTCTTGTGCAGCTCGTGCTGGAGCCGGATCAGCTCGTCCTGGAGGTGGTCGCGGGTGATCGGGTCGACGGCGCCGAACGGCTCGTCCATCAGCAGGACGGGCGGGTCGGCGGCCAGGGCGCGGGCGACGCCGACGCGCTGCTGCTGGCCGCCGGAGAGCTGGCGTGGATAGCGGCCGTGGAACTCGCCCGGTTCCAGGCCGACCAGGTCGAGCATCTCCGCGACCCGGTCGCGGACCCTCGGCCGGGACCAGCCGGCCATCTTCGGTACCAGCGCGATGTTCTGGGCGACGGTCATGTGCGGGAAGAGGCCGGAGGACTGGATGGCGTAGCCGACCTTGCGGCGCAGCCGGACCGGGTCGATGCCGGTGACGTCCTCGTCGCCGATGCGTATACGGCCGGCGGTGGGCTCGATCAGCCGGTTGATCATCTTGAGGGTGGTGGATTTCCCGCAGCCGGAGGGCCCCACGAAGACCACCAGCTCACCGGCCTTGATCTCCATGCTGACGTTCTCCACCGCGGGGCCGGGGCTGCCCGCGTAGCGCTTCGTCAGATTCTCCAGCCGGATGCCGGCGCCGGCAGCTGCGGTCGTCCCGGACGGTTCAGGCACGGATCCCCCTGGAGATGGTCAGGCGTCCGATCAGGACGTAGGCGGCGTCGAAGAGCAGGGCGAGGACGACGATCCCGAGGGTGCCGGAGAGCACCTGGTTGAGGGCGTTGGCGCTGCCGAGCGAGGCGATACCGCGGAAGATCTCGTTGCCGAGGCCGGGGCCCGAGGCGTAGGCGGCGATCGCCGCGATGCCCATCAGCATCTGGGTGGCGACCCGGATGCCGGTGAGGATCGGCGGCCAGGCCAGCGGCAGTTCGACCTTCAGCAGCCGGGCGGTGCGCGACATCCCGATGCCCTTCGCCGCGTCCACCAGCGTGGGGTCGACGCCGCGCAGTCCGACGATGGCGTTGCGGACGATCGGCAGCAGCCCGTACAGGGTCAGGGCGATGACCGTGGGGGCGACGCCGAGGCCGACGACCGGGATCAGCAGACCGATCATGGCCAGCGAGGGGATCGTCAGGATCGTGGCGGTCGTGGTGGTGGCGAGGTTGCCCGCCCATTCGCTGCGGTACGTGAGCACGCCGAGCGCGACGCCCAGCACGGTGGCGACCACCATGCACTGGAAGACCGCGCTGGCGTGCTGGTACGCATCCGTCAGCAGCTGGGTGTGCCGGTTACCGACGTATTCCCAGAAGCTCACTCGGCGCTCTCCTCGGTCAGTCCCCCGATGCCTGTTTCACCAGCGGGATGATGCGCAGTGGAACCGGGTTTTCCATGACAATCGCGGTCGAAGCCCGCACGATGCCATCAAAACCCACGACCCGATCGATCACCCGTTGCAGATCGGCGTTGGACCTGGCGACGAGCCTGCACAGCATGTCCCCATGTCCGGTCGTTGTATGCAGCTCAAGCACCTCCGGAACGGTCGCCAAATGGGCGCGTACGTCACCTCCTTGCCCTTGTTTGATCTCAAGTGTCGCGAATGCGGTCACGGGGTAGCCGAGCGCCGCCGGGTCCACCTCCGGCCCGAACCCCCGGATCACTCCATTCGACTGAAGCCGGTCGAGTCTGGCCTGCACCGTCCCGCGCGCCACTCCGAGCCGCCGGGACGCCTCCAGCACGCCGATCCGCGGCTCGCGCGCCAGCAGCTCGATCAGCGCCCCGTCCAAATGATCGATCGCCATCGCCGGTTCCTCCGATTCCGATGGTCATCATGTACAGATAGCCCGGCAGGACTCCCCGGCTGCTATACAATATGCCCAGCAAATGCACAAACTATTGCGCACCTTGTGGATCGGCGGGACTCTGCGGCCATGGCAGACACCACGATGCACACCAAGCCCTCCACCCCCGGCACGGCTCGGCAGGCGGACCCCTTCCCGGTCAAGGGGATGGACGCGGTCGTCTTCGCCGTCGGCAACGCCAAGCAGGCCGCGCACTACTACGCCACCGCCTTCGGCATGCGGCGCGTCGCCTACTCCGGACCGGAGAACGGCAGCCGCGAGACCGCGAGTTACGTTCTCGAATCCGGCGGCGCCCGGTTCGTCTTCACCTCCGTCATCCGGCCCACCACCGACTGGGGCCACTTCCTCGCCGACCACGTCGCGGCGCACGGCGACGGCGTCATCGACCTCGCCATCGAGGTACCGGACGCCCGCGCCGCCTACGCCTACGCCGTCGCGCACGGCGCCACCGGCATCGACGAGCCCTACGAGACCACGGACGAGCACGGCACCGTCGTCCGCGCCGCCATCGCCACCTACGGCAAGACCCGGCACACCCTCGTCGAGCGCACCGCCTACCACGGCCCGTACCTGCCCGGCTTCGTCGCCGCCGCCCCGCTCGTGGCGCCCGGCGCCCGCCGCTTCCAGGCCATCGACCACTGCGTCGGCAACGTCGAACTCGGCAAGATGGACGAGTGGGTGAGCTTCTACAACGACGTCATGGGCTTCACCAACATGAAGGAGTTCGTCGGCGACGACATCGCCACCGAGTACTCCGCCCTGATGTCGAAGGTCGTCGCGGACGGCACCCGCAAGGTCAAGTTCCCGCTCAACGAGCCCGCGGTGGCCAAGAAGAAGTCGCAGATCGACGAGTACCTGGAGTTCTACGGCGGCCCCGGCGTCCAGCACATCGCGCTGGCCACCAACGACATCGTCGCCAGCGTCCGCGCCATGCGCGAGGCCGGTGTGGAGTTCCTCGACACCCCCGACTCCTACTACGACACCCTCGGCGACTGGGCCGGCGAGACCCGGGTCCCCGTCGAGACGCTGCGCGAGCTGAAGATCCTGGTCGACCGCGACGAGGACGGCTATCTGCTCCAGATCTTCACCAAGCCGGTCCAGGACCGGCCGACGGTGTTCTTCGAGATGATCGAGCGGCACGGCTCGCTGGGCTTCGGCAAGGGCAACTTCAAGGCCCTCTTCGAGGCCATCGAGCGTGAGCAGGAGCGCCGCGGCAACCTCTGACCGCCCACGGGGCGGGCCGGCACCCGGCCCGCCCGGTGACCTTCCCCGGTGATCTTCCCCGGGGCGCCCACGGATGCGAGGCTGGCCGTATGGACCTCATCGCACACCTGCGCGCCGGACTCCCCGCGGAAGCGATCCTCACCGACCCCGACGTCACCGGCTCCTACGCCCACGACATGGCGAGCTTCTGCGCGGCCGGCACCCCCGCCGCCGTCGTCCTGCCGCGCACCGTCGAGCAGGTCCAGCACGTCATGCGCACCGCCACCGCCCTGCGCGTCCCGGTCGTCCCCCAGGGCGCGCGTACCGGCCTGTCGGGCGCCGCCAACGCCTCCGACGGCTGCATCGTGCTCTCGCTGGTCAAGATGGACCGCATCCTGGAGATCAGCCCCGTCGACCGGATCGCCGTCGTCGAACCCGGCGTCGTCAACGCCGTCCTCTCCCGCGCCGTGGCCGAACACGGCCTCTACTACCCGCCGGACCCCTCCAGCTGGGAACAGTGCTCGATCGGCGGCAACATCGGCACCGCCTCCGGCGGGCTGTGCTGCGTCAAGTACGGCGTCACCGCCGAGTACGTCCTCGGCCTCGACATCGTGCTCGCCGACGGCCGCCTCCTGACGACCGGCCGGCGCACCGCCAAGGGCGTCGCCGGCTACGACCTCACCCGGCTCTTCGTCGGCTCCGAGGGCAGCCTGGGCATCGTCGTCCGCGCCGTCCTCGCCCTCAAGCCGGAACCGCCGCAACAGCTCGCACTGGCCGCCGAGTTCCCCTCCACCGCGGCCGCCTGCGAGGCGGTCTGCGAGATCATGGCCCGCGGCCACGCCCCCTCGCTGCTCGAACTCATGGACCGGACGAGCATCCGCGCGGTCAACGCGCTGGCCCATATGGGCCTCCCGGACAGCACCGAGGCCCTGCTGCTCGCCGCCTTCGACACCCCCGATCCGGCCGCCGACCTCGCCGCCGTCGGCGCGCTGTGCACCGCCGCCGGCGCCACCGAGGTCGTCCCCGCCGACACCCCCGCCGAGTCCGACCTGCTGCTCCAGGCCCGCCGGCTGACCCTGACCGCCCTGGAAGGGCTCAAATCGGCCACGATGATCGACGATGTGTGCGTCCCGCGCAGCCGGCTCGCCGAGATGCTCGACGGCACCGCCGCCATCGCCGCGAAATTCGACCTCACCATCGGCGTCTGCGCCCACGCCGGCGACGGCAACACCCACCCCACCGTCTGCTTCGACGCCGACGACCCCGGTGAATCCCGCCGCGCCCGCGAATCCTTCGACGAGATCATGGCCCTCGGCCTGCGCTTGGGCGGCACGATCACCGGCGAACACGGCGTCGGCGTCCTGAAGAAGGAATGGCTGGCCCGCGAACTGGGGCCGGTGGGCCTGGAGTTGCAGCGTGGCATCAAGGACGTCTTCGACCCGCTGGGCATCCTGAACCCGGGCAAGCTCTTCTGAACCTGGACGAGCCGGTGTGAACGGCGACGGGGGCGGGCTCTTACGGGCGCGGTGCGGGCGCGGGCGGGGGCGTTGGGTACGGGCACGGCGGGTGCCGGGGCCCCGGGGGACGGGGCTCGGGCGACGGCGGTGCGGGGCCCCGCGACCGGTGGCCGTCCGCCGAACGGCGCACCGTCCCTGCCGCCCCGACCGGCCGCCCTGCCGGCCGGACCGCCGCCCAGGCCGCCCTGTCGGACGCGACACCGGGACGGTCCGAGAACTCTCCCCTCTTCGGCCGCCGGTTCCTGGCCTCCGCCCGGCACCGACCGGGCTGCCCGGCACCCTCACGTTCCGTGACCCCGGGCCCGCGACGGACCGTCCGGCCTCGTACGGGGCCGGGGCGGAGCACCACCGGTGCGGCGGAGGCGCCGGGGGCGCGGGCCGCGGACCGGGCTCGCGGACCGGACCTCGGTACGCGCCACGCCCGGCCGCCGCGCGGCCCGGGAGGCGGCGGACCGCCGGATGCGGCGACGGTCCCCGGGGCAGAGTATGGACAAGGACCCGCCGGGCCCCACCGGGCCGCCCACGCCCACGCAGGGAGCGATGAGCCGATGGCAGCGAGCGAAACGACCGAAGCCGCCGAGGACGTGTACGACGTCGTGGTCCTGGGGGCCGGCCCGCCCGGCGAGAACGTCGCCGACCGCGTCCACGCCGGCGGGCTCAGCGCGGTGATCGTGGAGAGCGAACTCGTCGGCGGCGAATGCTCCTACTGGGCCTGTATGCCCAGCAAGGCCCTGCTGCGCCCGGTCACCGCCCGCTCCGAGGCGCGCCGCGTCGACGGCCTCAAGGACGCGGTGACCGGCCCCCTGGACGCCCCCGCCGTCCTCGCCCACCGCGACGACATCGCCTCCCACTGGAAGGACGACAGTCAGGTGCGGTGGCTGGAGTCGGTCGGCGTCGACCTGGTGCGCGGCAAGGGCCGGCTGGACGGCCCGCGCCGGGTGGTGGTCGACGGCGGGCGGGTGCTCACCGCACGGCACGCGGTCGCGGTGTGCACCGGCAGCCGCGCTCTGCTCCCCGACATCCCGGGACTCGCCGAGGCCAAGCCCTGGACCAGCCGCGAGGCCACCAGCGCGCAGGCCGTACCGGGCCGCCTGGTGGTGGTCGGCGGCGGCGTGGTGGGCGTCGAGATGGCCACCGCCTGGCGGGCCCTGGGCGCCTCCGTCACGCTGCTGGTACGCGGCGAGGGGCTGCTGCCCCGGATGGAACCGTTCGCCGGCCTCCTGGTCGCCGAATCGCTCGCCGAGGCCGGGGTGTTCCTCCGTACCGGCACCGAGGTGCGCGAGGTGCGCCGGGAGGCACCGGGCGGCCCGGTGACCGTCATCCTGGACTCCGGGGAGGAGATCGTCGCCGACGAGATCCTGATCGCCACCGGCCGCGCCCCGCGCACCGACGACCTCGGCCTGGAGACGGTCGGTCTGGAACCGGGCTCCTGGCTGGACGTGGACGACAGCTGCCGGGTGCGGGCGGTGGCGGGCGACTGGCTCTACGGCGTCGGCGACGTCAACCACCGCGCGCTCCTGACGCACCAGGGCAAGTACCAGGCCAGGATCGCCGGCGCCGCCATCACCGCCCGCGCGCGGCAGGTGCCGGTCCTGGAGTCCGACCGGTGGGGCGCGCACGCCGCGACCGCGGACACCGAGGCCGTACCGCAGGTCGTCTTCAGCGACCCCGAGGCCGCCTCGGTCGGCCGTACCGCCGCCGAGGCGGAACGCGCCGGCCACCGCATCCGGGTGGTCGACCACGATCTGGGCGCGGTGGCCGGCTCCCTGCTGTACGCCGACGGCTACCGCGGCCGGGCCCGGATGATCGTCGACCTGGACCGCGAGGTACTGCTCGGCGCCACCTTCGTCGGCCCCGGCGTCGGCGAACTCCTGCACTCCGCGACGGTCGCGGTGGCCGGCGAGGTCCCCCTCGAACGCCTCTGGCACGCGGTGCCCGCCTACCCGACCATCAGCGAGGTGTGGCTGCGGCTGCTGGAGGCGTACCGGGGCTGAGCGCGCCCGGGACGCGGCGGGCGGGCGCGGGCCCGCCCCGCCCGCCGGCCGGTCACCCCGCCCGCACGGCCGACCCGGGCCGCCCGTACGGCCTCAGCCGCGGCCGTCGGCGTCGACGCCCAGCGCCGCGGCGATCCGCAGGTGCGGGGCGGCCTCGGCGGGACGGCCCTGGCGCTCCAGCGTGCGGCCCAGCATCAGCCGGGCGTACTCCTCGACCGGGTCGCGCTCCAGGACAGCGCGCAACTCGGTCTCGGCGCGCCGCAGTTGGGCCGAGTGGTAGTAGGCGCGGGCGAGCAGCAGCCGGGGGGCGACCGGCCGGGGGTCCGCGTCGACCAGACCCCGGAGGATCCGGGCCGCGGCGGTGAAGTCCTTGGCCTCGAAGAACAACTGGGCGCGCGCCCAGCGCTCGGCGGCCGTGCCGTGCTCGTGGTAGCCGGGGGCGGGAAGGGGGGTGGGAGGGGGAGTGGGGGCGGAGGCGGAGGCGGGTCCGTACCCGTGGTCGTCGGCGGTGGCGGTCGGGTCCAGGCGTGCGCGGGACGTCTCGGTCATGACGGGGACAACACGGCAATTTGGTTGAATATTTCACAAGTGTGCGACGGGGTGGCCCACCGGCGGTGGCGGCCGCCATGTCTCAGGCCCCGGGCTCGGGCCACTCGTCCCCGGGCCAGAGGTCGGTCGGCCACAGGTCGTCGCGGTTCGTCAGGGCGAGCAGCTCGCTCAGCTCTTTGTCGATCCCCAGGTGCTGCTGCTCGGACCCGGGCGGCACCACCCGCAGGGTGCGCTCCAGCCATGCCGAGACCGCCGCGGCCGGCGCCTCCAACAGCGCGTCACCGTCCGGCGACGACAGCGCCACACAGACCAGGCTGCGGCCGTCCAGCTTCGTCGGCCAGACCCGCACGTCCCCGTGGCCGCACGGCCGGAACACGCCCTCGACGAGCAGTTCGCGGGCGAACGTCCAGTGGACGGGGGCGTCCGAGCCGATGTGGAAGGTGACATGGACGGCGTACGGGTCGTCCGCCCGGTAGGTCAGCCGGGCCGGCACCGCGATGGTGCGCTCCGGGGACAGGACCAGGCCCAGTTCCAACTCTCGTTCCACCACGGTGTACATGAAATCCGCCTCTCTCCGCTCCCTGAACGCGTGCCCGTCAATGGGCCCACATACAGAGAGAGGCGGCAGACGCCGGATCATTACGCGACTTCGCACAACTTTTTTCACCGGTCTCTTCCAGGTGGTCGCGGCCGGGCGCCGGGGCGGACGCGACGCGGCGTCTGATAGATGTGGACGCTGCGTTGCGGCAGACTGCACCCCACACCCACCAGGCCGAGTACAGATACGGGACTTCGGACATGAGCGCCCCTACCTCAGGATCCGCCGGCAGCCCCACGCCAGGCTTCTATCCGGACCCGTCCATCCCCGGCTATATCCGGTACTGGAACGGTGCCGCATGGGTGCCGGGCACCAGCCGGCCCGCTCCGGCCGAGGGGGAGGCGATGCCCGCGCCGCCGCCCGGCGTCACCTCCGTGTCCCCGGCGCCCGCCCCGGTCACGCCCGCTGTCGAGGAGACCGGCCCGGTCTTCCTCGACGAGGCGACGCCCGGCGACGCCGCGGTGCCCGTCGTACGCCAGAGCGGTGAGGCGGAGACCCGCCCCGCGGCCGCGGCCTGGGACGAGCCGGGCCGCCCGCACGGCACCGGTCCGCAGGCGGCCGCCTCCTGGCAGGCCGACGCGTCCCGGCAGACCGGCTTCGGCGCCGAGCCGGACCGCCGGATCTTGTGGGGATCGCCCGAGGCGCCGGCCGGCGCGGCCGCGCGGGGCGGGGTGCCGCCGCAGCGCGAGGAGTCCGGTGGCGGCGCCCCGGCGCCCGCCGGGTCCGCAGGCGGCGAACCGCCCGCCGCCGCGCCGCCCGCCACCCCCGCCCCGCAGGACCCCGATGTCCCGCGCGACGGGACCGTCACCATCCGTGCCGTCAACCCGGCCGCGCACCGCGACACCGGGCGTCCCGCCCCCGGCGACCAGGGCACCACCGCGTTCCGTACCCCGCACCAGGAGGCCGCCGGGCCCGCCAAGGGCGGCGAGACGATGGCGTTCCGCCCGGCGCCGCCCGGCGGCCCGGACCGGCCCGGTCCGCAGCCGGGCCCGCAGTCCGGCCGGCAGCAGCCGGGGCAGCCGTCCGGCCCGCCCGGCGGCACCCCGCAGCCGCTGCCCTCCGTCGGGACCCCGCCACAGGGCCGCCCGCCCCAGCCGGCCCCGCCCCAGCAGCAGCCGGCCCCCGGGCACCCGGCTCAGCAGGCCCCGCCGCAGCAGGTCCCGGCACAGATCCCGGCACCGCAGTCGCCCGCCCAGCAGCCGGCCGCACCGCTCCCGCCGGCCCGGCCGCACCCGGGCCGGCAGGTCTCCGCCCAGGTACCGGCCCAGGTTCCGCACGGCGGGCCCGCGGCGCCCGCCGGACAGGACGCGGGCGCCGACGGCGTCATCCCCTGGAAGCCCCCGAGCGCCGATGTCTTCTTCGCGGCGGCACAGGCCGCGCAGGGCCACCCGGCCGGGCTCGGCCGGAGGTTCGCGGCCCGGCTGATCGACTCGGTGGTGCTGGCCGCGGCCGCCGCCGCGGTCGCCGTCCCGATGTGGGGCACCGCCGCGGACCATATCGACGCCAAGGTCCAGGCGGCCAAGCAGTCCGGCCGCCAGGTGACGGTCTACCTGCTCGACGGCACCACCGCACCGGTCCTCGCCGCGGTGCTGGCCGTCCTGCTGATCGGCGGCGGGCTCTACGAGGCGCTGCCGACCGCCAAGTGGGGCCGCACCCTCGGCAAGAAGCTGTGCCGGGTCCGGGTGCTGGACATCGAGAGCCACGACACCCCGCCCCTCGCCGCGGCGGTCAAACGCTGGCTGGTGTACGGGGTGCTCGGCATCCTGGTCATCGGGATCGTGAACGCCGTCTGGTGCCTGTTCGACCGCCCGTGGCGGCAGTGCTGGCACGACAAGGCCGCGCGGACGTTCGTCGCCGCCGGCTGACCCGGTCGCACCGCCCGGGGCCGGGCCTCCCCGGGAGCCCGCCGGGCATCCCCGCGGCGCCTTCCGCCGCGGGTCCGTCCGGGGCCCGCGTCCCCCGAACGGCCTTCGCCGGATGCGGCGGACCGCCGTACGGGGTCGACTCGGGCCATGAGTACCGACCAGCCCGGTGCCGGCTCCGGTGAACCGCCGGCGGACGACCCGTTCCTGAAGAGGCCGCAGGAGCCGCCGCCGGGCGGCCCTCCCGCCGACGGCTCTCCGTACGGCGGCGGCACGGGCGCCGAAGGCGGCGGCGCCCCGCCCCCTGGCGGCAGCCCGCCTCCCGGCGGTCCTCCGCCCCCGCCACCCCCGCCGCCTCCGCCGCCCCCCGGTGGTGCTCCGCCGCACTACGGGGGAGGCCCGTACGGCGGTACCCCGTACGGCGGGCAGTACGGCGCGGCCGATCCGCTCGCCGGGATGCCGCCGCTGGCGAACCGCGGCCGACGGCTGGTGGCGCGGATCATCGACTTCATCATCGTCGCCGTACCGGTCGGCGTGATCATGAACGTCCTGGTGGGCTGGGTGGATTACACCAGCACCAGCAGCGACCAGAACGGCAAGCAGGCGACGGTGTCGGGCGTCACCCTGCTCGTGTACTTCCTCTACGAGGGCCTGATGCTGACCACGCGCGGCCAGACCGTCGGCAAGATGGCGATGAAGATCCGGGTCGCGATGCTGGCGAACGGGGCGGTGCCGGCCGGTCCGCCGGGCTGGATCCGGGCCGCCGTCTATTCGGTGCCGGAGATCGTGCCGTGCTGCGGCTTCGTCTTCTGGCTCATCAACGTCCTGTGGTGCACCTGGGACAAGCCTTATCAGCAGTGCCTGCACGACAAGGCGGCCAAGACCGTGGTGGTCTCCGCGGTCTGACTCGCGGTACGGGCCGGCCTACCGACTAGCGCGCGTGCGGGCCGACGCGGGCCTCGGTGGCGCCGGCCGGCTGTGCGACGCGGGCGGGCGGGATGCGGCCGGCGGGCGACGGACGGGGCGTCAACGCGGCCGGTGCGGCGGGGGAGTCGGCGCGGGCGGCGCGACGGCGGGCCCGTGACCTCAGCGGCAGCGGCGCCGTCAGGGCGACGAGCACCCCGATGCCGAGCCCGGCGAGCGCGATGACCGCGACCCCGATACCGGTCTCCGTCCGGGAGAGCAGCAGCATCGCGAGGGTGGAGAGGAAGACGGTGGCCGAACCGTAGACGAGCTGGGCGGGGGTCGGACGAGGCATGGCGTAATCCGTCCTCGGAACGTCGGCAGGGGGGAGGTCGACAGGAACGCACGTGCGGTGAGCCTACGGACGTTACTTCCCGGGCGGAACGGCGAGTAAGCGTGGCCTTATCCACGGTTCCGGCGCACAGGGGGCGCACGGAGCCGCCGGTTTTCCGCGAAAGGTTCTGCGCGGACCGGTGGAACGCCTGCTGGGGACGGGGGCGCATGACCGGCGGGCATATCCCCCCGGAGTTGCCGGGCGGCCGTCGCGCTCCGCGCGGTCGTGCCCGGCCGTCGTGACGCGTGGGCCGGACAACGTACTTCGCTGACGTGCCCAAGTCAAGATCTGTCTTTTCTCCCATGGTTCCGGTCGAATTTCTCGAACACGGACCGTTCGATGGGGAGGAAAGCATCAAGTGAGACATCAAAGAAGGGTGTTCAGACCGGCCGCTCTGGTCACGGCGATCGCCGCGATCGGGGCGGCCGCACTGTCGTCCGGGGCGGTCCCGGCCACCGCCGCCGCTCCGGCGCCGTCCGAGCGGCGCCATGACCCGGCCCCCGAGCGGACGGTCGACCACGATCTCAAGGGCCCGTTCAGCGACCAGCAGGCGGCGCAGCGCAAGGAAGCGCTCGAACAGGTTCTGTCCGGTGAGGCCAAGGCGACGGAGCGGAACGGCTCCAAGGTCGTCAAGCTGAACAAGGGCAAGTACAAGGGCAAGTACGTCGAGCTGGCGCGGGAGAAGACCGACAAGATCTTCACGATCCTGGTGGACTTCGGCGACAAGGTCGACAACACCACGATGTACGACCCGGACGGTGACGGCCCGCTGCCGCCCGTCAAGATGTACGGCGGTGACCCCGGTCCCGGGCACAACCAGATAGCCAAGCCCGACCCCGCGTCGGACAACAGCACCGCCTGGCAGAAGGACTTCAGCCGGCAGCACTTCCAGGACCTCTACTTCTCGCACGACAAGAACAAGGAATCGCTGGCCAAGTACTACGAGAAGCAGTCCTCGGGCCGCTACTCCGTCGACGGACAGGTCAGCGACTGGGTGCGGGTCCCCTGGAACGAGGCCCGCTACGGCTCCAACTACTGCGGCGACACCAACTGCAACAACGTCTGGGACCTGGTCCGCGACGGCGTCAACCAGTGGGTCACGGACCAGAAGGCCAAGGGCCGCACCGCCGCCCAGATCAAGGCGGACCTGTCCCAGTACGACCAGTGGGACCGCAACGACTACAACAACGACGGCAACTTCAACGAGCCCGACGGCTACATCGACCACTTCCAGATCGTGCACGCCGGTGAGGACGAGTCCGCGGGCGGCGGCAAGCAGGGCACCAACGCCGTCTGGGCGCACCGCTGGTACGCGTACGGGACCGATGCCGGGAAGACCGGTCCCGCGGGCAACAAGGCGGGCGGCACGCAGATCGGCGACACCGGTATCTGGGTCGGCGACTACACCATGCAGCCGGAGAACGGCGGACTCGGCGTCTACGCCCACGAGTACGGCCACGACCTGGGCCTGCCGGACGAGTACGACACCTCGGGCACCGGCGAGTCCTCGGTGGACTTCTGGTCGTTGATGTCGGCCGGCTCCTGGCTGGGCCGCGGCAAGAACGCCATCGGCGATCTGCCCGGCGATATGAGCGCCTGGGACAAGCTGCAACTGGGCTGGCTCAACTACGACAAGGCGAAGGCCGCGACGAAGTCCACCCACAAGCTGGGCGTCGCGGAGTACAACACCAAGGACAAGCAGGCGGTGGTCGTCGAACTGCCGTCGAAGTCCGTCAAGACCGATATCGTCCCGCCCGCCGAAGGCTCCAAGCAGTGGTGGAGCGGTATGGGCGACAACCTGAAGAACACGCTCTCCCGGCCGGTGGACCTGACCGGCACGTCCAAGGCGGCGCTGACCCTCAAGGGCTGGTGGGACATCGAGCAGAACTACGACTACCTCTACACCGAGGTCTCCACCGATGGCGGCGCCAACTGGACGCCGGTCGACGGCACCGCGGGCGGCAAGGCCATCCCGCGCGACGGCGGCGGCAAGCCCGCGCTGACCGGTACGGCCGCCGGCTACCAGGACCTCGTCTTCCCGCTGGACGCCTACGCGGGCAAGAAGATCGACCTCCGCTTCCGCTACCAGACCGACGCCGGCACCGCCCTGAAGGGCTTCGCGGCCGACACTCTCGCCGTCGTCGCCGACGGCAGGACGCTCTTCAGCGACAACGCCGAGGGTGACGACAACGGCTGGACCAGCAAGGGCTTCTCGCGGATCGGCGCGTCCTACACCAAGGACTACCCGCAGTACTACATCGCCGAGAACCGCCAGTACGTGTCGTACGACAAGACCCTCAAGACCGGCCCGTACAACTTCGGCTGGACGACCGCCAAGCCGCACTGGGTCGAGCACTTCCCCTTCCAGAACGGCGTGCTGATCTGGCTGTGGGACACCTCGCAGGTGGACAACAACGTCGGCCGCCACCCGGGCTCCGGGCGGATCCTGCCGGTCGACGCCCACCCGCAGGCCGAGCGGTGGGCCGACGGCAAGCTGATGCGCAACCGGTTCCAGACCTATGACTCGACGTTCACGCATTACCCGACGGACGCCCTGACGCTGCACAAGGACGGCAAGGCCGTGAAGATCAAGTCGAAGAAGGGCGTCACGGTCTTCGACGACCGGCACGGCGTCTACTACGACAAGGCGAACCCGACCGGCAGTGTGATCGTTCCTGACACCAACACCCGGATCAAGATCGCCAAGGAGGCCCGGGACGGCTCCACGGTGGTCCTCCAGGTCGGCCCGGCCGGGAAGTAACCGGTAAATCCCCAGTTCAGAGCCGTATCGGCCGTCGCCCCCTAGCGGGCGGCGGCCGATCGCGTTTAGATGCGTCTTACGAGTTCCTTGTTGACGCTGAGTCTCACGGGGGAGAAATGACGATGACCGGTGGCGGCTTCATCAGGCTTCCTGGCGGAAGTGTGGTGGTCGCCCTCTCGCTGCCCAGGCCCGGCGCCGGACCGCTGCCCACACCCCACGACAGCCGCTGTCGGGTCCGGGTCCTGGTCCACGCCGTGAACCGCCAGCGCGCCCTGACCAGGCTGCGCAACCTCGGGCTGCGGGCCGTCTACCTGCGCGGCAACACCGAGCCGCCGACCCCGGACGAGATCACGGCCGTCCTGCACCACCCCGACGGCCTGGTCTGGCGCGAGACCCCCGAGGACGACACCGAGTCCTGGCACCCGATACGGACCCTGCTGCGGCCCCCGACGCCCGCCTGAGCGCCGGCCCGGCCCGCCCCGTCAGCGACCGGCGACCACCGGCTCGCCGGTCAGCTCGGCACCCGCCGCCCGCAGCTCGGCCAGCGCCCGCTCGGTGGTGTGCGCGGCGACCCCCGCGGTCAGGTCCAGCAGGACGCGGGTGTCCAGACCGGCGTGCAGCGCGTCCAGCGCCGTGGCGCGTACGCAGTGGTCGGTGGCGATACCGACCACGTCGACCTCGGTGACCCCGTGCTGGCGCAGCCAGTCCACCAGCGGGGTGCCGTTCTCGTCCGCCCCCTCGAAGCCGCTGTACGCGGCGGCGTGGGCGCCCTTGTCGAAGACCGCGTCGACCGCGCCGGAGGCGATGGCCGGGGCGAAGTTCGGGTGGAAGCCGCTGCCCTCGGTGCCCACCACGCAGTGCACCGGCCAGGAGTTCTCGTAGTCGGGACGGTCGGAGAAGTGGTCGCCCGGATCGATGTGGTAGTCGCGGGTGGCCACCACATGGCGGTAGCCGCCGCCGGCCGCCTGGCCCACCAGATCGGTGATGGCCGCGGCGATATCGGCCCCGCCGGCCACCGCGAGGCTGCCGCCCTCGCAGAAGTCGTTCTGCACATCGACGACGATCAGTGTCCGGTGCATGGTCTGTGCCTTTCGGCCGGGAATCGGGCTGGGGACCGGGGGAGCGGAGGGGATGCGGCGAGGAACAGCGGGGAGCAGCGGGAGAGATGCGCGGTGATGTGGCCGAAGGTAGTTGCTGTCCGGCTGCCGCGCGAGCGGTGGCCGTGCTCTTCCCGGCCACGGGCCACCGCACACCCGGGTGGTCCGGATCAGACGGTCCGGATCACAGGTACTCGGTCGGCAGTACGGCCTCGCCGCGGGAGAGCTGGGTCGCCGACAGCGGCAGCCCGGCGCGGGCGGCGATGTGCCGGTCACGGGCGGCGTCCAGCGGCTCGCGGCCCACCACCTCGCCCGCGCGCACCAGCGGCACCAGCAGCTGCCGGGCGGCCAGCTCGGCCGGCACCGGTCCGGTCCCGACGACCTCGGCCTCCGCGACGCCGTCCGCGTCCAGCCGCCGGGCGGCCCACTTGCGGCCGCCGACCGAGGACTTGGCGCCCATCGACTTCTTCGCGACCGGCCGCAGCGGGGCGCCCGGCTCGTCGCCGTCGGCGCGGGCGACCAGCTTGTAGACCATCGAGCAGGTCGGGTGTCCGCTGCCGGTGACCAGCTGGGTGCCGACGCCGTACGCGTCCACCGGCGCGGCGGCGAGCGAGGCGATGGCGTACTCGTCCAGATCGCTGGTGACCACGATCTTGGTCTGCCCGGCGCCCAGCTCGTCCAGCTGCTGGCGCACCCGGTGGGCGATCAGCAGCAGGTCCCCGGAGTCGATCCGGACCGCGCCGAGGCGGGGGCCCGCCACCTCCACCGCGGTACGGACCGCCTCGGCCACGTCGAAGGTGTCCACCAGCAGCGTCGTGCCGCTGCCGAGGGTGTCGACCTGGGCGGTGAAGGCGTCCCGTTCACTGTCGTGCAGCAGGGTGAAGGCGTGCGCGCTGGTGCCGACGGTGGGGATGTTGTAGCGGAAGCCGGCCGCCAGGTCGGACGTGGTGTGGAAACCGCCGACGTACGCGGAGCGGGCCGCGGCGACCGCCGCCAGCTCGTGGGTACGGCGGGCGCCCATCTCCATCAGCGGCCGGTCGCCGGCCGCCACCGCCATCCGGGAGGCGGCCGCGGCCACCGCGGAGTCGTGGTTGAGGATCGAGAGGATCACCGTCTCCAGCACCACGGCCTCGGCGAAGGTGCCCTCGATGCGCATGACCGGCGAACCGGGGAAGTAGACCTCGCCCTCCGGATAGCCCCAGATGTCACCGGTGAAGCGGTAGTCGCCCAGCCATTCGAGCGTCGGCTCGTCCAGGATGCCGCGCTCGCGCAGGAAGCCGAGGATCGTCGCGTCGAAGCGGAAGTTCTCCACCGCGTCCAGCACCCGTCCGGTACCGGCGACCACACCGTAGCGGCGGCCCTCGGGCAGCCGGCGGGTGAAGACCTCGAAGACCGACCGCCGCTCGGCGGTCCCGGACCGCAACGCGGCCTGAAGCATGGTCAGTTCGTACTGATCGGTGAAGAGCGCAGTCGACGGCACGGCCACCGGCAGCCCCAAGTCTGCAACGTTCACTTCGGCATACCTCGCAATTCGCTCCACGCATGCCGCACCGGGCACCGGCTGGGTCCGGGGACATCCCGGGAGGTGCGACAGGAAGTGATGCTACCCCCAATACTCGTCACTCTGACGATTTCCTGTTCGAGCGGCCCCGGAGCGCGCGGAGCGGGGCCCGCGCGGCCGGGCCGACGCGACCGGGCGCGGGCCGTTTGTGCGTCGCCCGCCCCTGGGTGGCAGCATGGGGCCTGTGAGCGCCCACCCGTCACCCACGATCACTCTCCGGCCGCACCGCTGCACCCTCGGCGTCCGTGCGTCCGCCGCCGACGCCGTCCGGACGGCGCGCTGCGCGCTCAGCGTCCCGGTGGAGATCGAGCGTCCCCAGTCGAGCGAGGCACCCTTCGCCGTCCCCGAGCCCGACGTCCCGTGGGTCACGATCGTCCACAACGACCCCGTTAACCTCATGAGCTACGTCTCGTACGTCTTCCAGTCGTACTTCGGCTACTCCAAGGACAAGGCACACCAGCTCATGCTCGACGTCCATCACAAGGGCCGCGCGGTCGTCTCCAGCGGCAGCCGCGAGGAAATGGAGCGCGACGTGCAGGCCATGCACGGCTACGGCCTGTGGGCGACCCTTCAGCAGGACCGCTGATGGCCGGCCACTTCGAACCGCTGCCCGGCGGCGGTGCCGCCGCCCCCCTCGACGACGTCGAGATCTCCATCCTGCGCAGCCTCGCCGTGCAGCTCCTGGAACTGATCGGCCCGGGAGAGGAGCCGGCCGGGACCGACGACCTGCTCGCCTCGATCTTCAACGACGGCCCCAGCGAGCCGCCCGCCGACCCGGTCCTGGCCCGCCTCTTCCCCGACGCCTACGGCGGCCCCGACCTCGTCCCCGACGACGACGTACGCGCCGCCGCCGCCGAGTTCCGCCGCTACACCGAGAACGATCTGCGCTCCCGCAAACGCGACGACGCCCTCGCGCTGGTCCGGGCGCTGGACGCGCTGACGCCCGGCGGCGACGGCGGCGCGGTGCTGCGCCTGACGCCCGACGAGTGCCGGCAGTGGCTCGGCGCCCTCAACGACCTGCGGCTGGCCATCGGTACCCGGCTGGAGGTCACCGACGAGGACGACGGCGGCGAACTGCTGCGGCTGCCCGACAGCGACCCGCGCAAGCCGATGGTCATGGCCTATCTCTGGCTCGGCGGCCTTCAGGAAACCCTCGTCGAATCGCTGATGCGGTGAGAATCACGCGTCAGCTGATTCAACGCATCTTCGGGACACCGGTACGCTGATAGGCCGGTGTCCCGAAATCGGGGCATATCATCCAGAGTCGTTCGCTCAGCGGAGGCTCAAATCCGGATAACGATCCCATCACCGCACCCGTGCGCCTTGCGGACGAGTGTGGTGATTGTCCCGTTTTTTATGTGGCCTGCCTCACGATTTCCCTAGTCGATCTCGGAGGGGCCGTGATAAAAGTTCACGACCTGCCGCGAGTGACGCCACCCCTGTTGCCGCGGGAGCGCTGAGCCGACCGACCGTCGGCGTGCAGGAACTCCATCCGGGGGGATCGGAACCCGATCCGGACAGACCGGGTCGCTATGGAGAAAGGCGCACCATTCATGACCTCAGTGCAGGTCGACAAGGAGCACGACGGCAACGAGGCCGCTGGCCAGGCCCCCGAAGAGGGCTACCAGCGGGGTCTGGGAAACCGCCAGATCCAGATGATCGCCATTGGCGGCGCCATCGGCACGGGTCTTTTCCTCGGGGCGGGCAAGGCGATCGAGAAGGCCGGGCCGAGCATTATCGTGGCCTATGCCATCGTCGGTCTGGTCATCTTCTTCATCATGCGGGCCCTGGGCGAACTCCTCCTGTACCGGCCCGTTTCCGGCTCGTTCGCGGAGTACGGCCGTGAATTCCTCGGCCCTTTCATCGGCTTCGTGACCGGCTGGACGTACTGGCTCTTCTGGGTCGTCACCGGTATCACCGAAGTGACCGCGGCGGCCACCTATGTGCAGTACTGGAACAACCACATACCCCAATGGGCCGCGGCACTCGTCTTCACCGTCGCGCTCTTCGGCATCAACCTGATCTCCGTCAAGATCTTCGGTGAGCTGGAATTCTGGTTCTCGATGGTCAAGGTCACCGCGATCATCGGCATGATCCTCATCGGCCTCGGCGTGATCACCCTCGGCTTCTCCGACGCCGGTGACACCGCCTCCTTCTCCCTGCTCTGGTCCGACGGCGGATTCTTCCCCCGCGGTATCGGCGGCACGCTGATGACGCTCCAGATCGTGATGTTCGCCTTCCTCGCCGTCGAACTCGTCGGCGTCACCGCGGGCGAGGCGACCAATCCGAAGAAGGTCCTGCCCAAGGCCATCAACACCGTCCCGTGGCGCATCGGCCTCTTCTACATCGGCGCGCTCATCATCATTCTCTCCGTCGTCAGCTGGACCAACTTCCACGAAGGCGTCAGCCCGTTCGTCGCCGCCTTCCAGAAGATCGGGCTGCCGGCCGGCGCGGGCATCGTCAACTTCGTCGTGCTGACCGCCGCGCTCTCCTCGGCCAACTCCGGGATGTACTCCACCGGCCGTATGCTGCGCGACCTCGCGCTCAACGGACAGGGCCCGAAGTTCTTCACCCGGCTCAGCAAGAACGGCCTCCCCACCTGGGGCACCGGCGTCTCGGTCGCGATGATGCTGGCCGGCGTCTGGATCAACTACCAGTGGCCCGGCGAGGCGTTCAACTACGTCGTCTCCTTCGCGACCATCTCCGGTATGTGGGCCTGGATCGTCATCCTCCTCTCGCAGCTGCGCTACCGGGCCAAGGCCAACCGCGGTCTGCTGCCCCGGTCCGAGTTCCGCGCCCCCGGCAGCCCCTACACCTCGATCTTCGCGCTGGCCTTCATCGCCATGGTGATCGTGATGATGGGCGTCGACCCCACCGCCCGGATCTCGCTCTACGCGGCTCCGGTGTGGGCGATCATCCTGGCCGTCGGCTACCTGAGCATCAAGCGGCGGAACGAGGCCGCCCTGTCGGCCCCGGCCGCGAAGCGTGCCTCCGCCGGGACCGGCGAGACCCCCGGCAAGACCGGGAAGGGCGACGGCGCACAGCGCTGATTCCACCCAGCTGTCCAGCATTCGGGCCCGTGCATACCAGCCCCTGGTATGTACGGGCCCGCTGGCTATTCTGGGCCGCATGCTGACGCTTACCAAGGTTCTGTACGACCAGATCGTCGAGCACGCCCGCCAGGACCACCCCGACGAGGCGTGCGGCGTGGTCGCGGGCCCGGCCGGACGCGACCGCCCCGAGCGCTTCATCCCGATGCTGAACGCCGCCCGCTCGCCCACGTTCTACGAGTTCGACTCCGCCGACCTGCTCAAGCTCTACCGGGACATGGACGACCGGGACGAGGAGCCGGTGATCGTCTACCACTCGCACACCGCCACCGAGGCATACCCCTCCCGCACCGACATCTCGTACGCGAACGAACCCGGCGCGCACTACGTCCTGGTCTCCACCGCCGACACCGACGACGCCGGCCCCTTCCAGTTCCGCTCGTTCCGCATCGTGGCGGGCGAGGTCACCGAGGAAGAGGTCGAGGTCGTGGCGGCGTACGCCTGACGTGCCGCGGCGGGGGCCGGTCCGCCGGACCGGCCCCCGCCGCGTGGCCTGGGCATTCCCGTACGCCCCCGGCACCGGGCGGCCGGCCGCCCGGACCCCGTCCCACCTGGTGTACACCGGCCGTCCACATCATGGGATGAGCTTCCCGTACCCGAACCGGGAATCGATACGATGACGGCATGGTTGACCACGACGTGAGCGAGAAGAGGCCGGGCACGCTGCCGCACGCCCCGCTCGCCACGCGTCGATCCGCATCCGCCCTGCTGGGCGCGTTCGGCTGCGGAAGTGCCCGGCTGCACATCGACCTGTGCCGCCTCTCCAGCGCCATCTGTCCGCGCCGCGCCGCCGCCTGACCGCCCCGTCAGCCGGTACCCGTCGGCCGCACACCTTCCGCACCCCTCCGCAGCAGCCGCACCACCGACGCACCCGCACCGCCCGGCCGCCGGGCACCCGGCACGTACGGCACCCGCCACCCGCACTCCCACAGGAGCTTCCCCATGGCCATCGAGGTCCGAATTCCGACCATCCTGCGTACCTACACCGACGGCCGGAAGGCCGTCGAGGGCAGCGGGGAGACTCTCGCCGAGCTCTTCACCGACCTGGAGAGCCGGCATACCGGCATCCGCGAACGCCTCGTCGACGGCGACCAGCTGCGCCGCTTCGTGAACGTCTACCTCAACGACGAGGACGTGCGCTTCCTGGACGGCATCTCCACCAAGCTCGCCGACGGCGACAGCATCACCATCCTGCCGGCCGTCGCCGGCGGCGCCGGGCGGCGGGCCGGGGGAATGGCCTGAGATGCGGTACGACTCTCCGCTCGCGGCGGTCGGCAACACGCCCCTGGTCCGGCTGCCGCGGCTGTCGCCCTCCGAGGAGGTCCGCATCTGGGCCAAGCTGGAGGACCGCAACCCCACGGGCTCGGTCAAGGACCGCCCCGCGCTGCACATGATCGAGCAGGCGGAGAAGGACGGCCGGCTCACCCCCGGCTGCACCATCCTCGAACCGACCAGCGGCAACACCGGCATCTCGCTCGCCATGGCGGCCCGGCTCAAGGGCTACCGCATCGTGTGCGTGATGCCCGAGAACACCTCGTCGGAGCGGCGGGAACTGCTCACCATGTGGGGCGCGGAGATCATCTCCTCGCCCGCGGCCGGCGGCTCCAACACCGCCGTCCGGGTCGCCAAGGAGCTCGCCGCCGAGCACCCCGACTGGGTCATGCTCTACCAGTACGGCAACCCCGACAACGCCGGCGCGCACTACGCCACCACCGGCCCCGAGATCCTCTCCGACCTGCCCTCCATCACCCACTTCGTGGCCGGCCTCGGCACCACGGGCACCCTCATGGGCGTCGGCCGCTACCTGCGCGAACAGGTCCCCGGCGTCCAGATCGTCGCCGCCGAACCCCGCTACGACGACGTCGTCTACGGCCTGCGCAACCTCGACGAGGGCTTCATCCCCGAGCTGTACGACGAGTCCGTGCTCACCACCCGCTTCTCGGTCGGCTCCGAGGACGCGGTCCGCCGCACCCGCGAACTCCTCGCCGAGGAAGGCATCTTCGCGGGCATCTCCACCGGCGCCGCCCTGCACGCGGCGATCGGCGTGGGCAGGAAGGCGGTACGCGCCGGGCAGCGCGCCGACATCGTCTTCGTCGTCGCCGACGGCGGCTGGAAGTACCTCTCCACCGGCGTCTACACCGCCGAATCCACCGAGGCCGCCATCGCCACCCTGCGCGGCCAGCTCTGGGCCTGACGGCGCCCCACGACGCGGCGGGCGGCCGACGCGGCGGGCGGCCGGCCGGCCACGGTCGGCGGTACCGCCGACCGCCCCGCCGCATCAGTCCGCCAGATGCCGGACCTGGTCCCACAGGGCCGGGTCGGCGGCCCCCGCCCGGCGGCGGAAGCCGGACACCGCGACCCGCCGCAGCTCGTCCGTCACCAGAAAACCCGGCTCGCCCCGGTCGTCGCCCACCGCCCCCGCGGGCAGCGGGATCAGCCCCGGCCGCGCCTCGCCGGACCGGTCGGTGATCCCGGCGACGAGCACGCACTCCCCGCGCACCGACAGCACCAGACAGCGCCCCTCCCCGGGTGCGCCGCGCTCCGCCGGCGCACCCGGCGCGTCCTCGTACGGCACCCGCACCCACCAGATCTCGCCCGGCCGCGGCCCGGTGCGGCCGGTCACGGCCCCGGGGTCCGCCACGCCGCGGCGGCCGCCCGCCCGCCGGCTCCGGCCGCGGCCGTCGACCACCGTCGCGACCAGCGCCAACGCGACGACGGCCACCACGCCCAGCCACACCGAGGTGTCCACACCCGGCTCCCTCCACGATCCCGCTCCCGCGACCGTACCGGCCGGCCGCGGGTCCGGCACAGCGGGACGGCGGCCGGTACCGGCCCACCCGGACTGGTGATTCCGCCCACAGCTCGCCCCGCCGGAGGAGCCACCGGCCCCTCGGCGCCTTACGCTCGGGGGCACCGCAAAGACCACCAAGGACCCGGCGCAGGCCCGGCAAGGACCGCCGAGAAATCCCGCATGGACCTGCCGACCGCCGCCCCCGCCCACGGAGGTTCACGCCCGCATGAAGCTCACCGTCGTCGGATGCTCGGGGTCGTTCCCTTCCGCGGAATCGGCCTGTTCGAGCTACCTCCTGGAGGCCGACGGCTTCAGGCTGCTGCTCGACATGGGCAACGGCGCCCTGGGCGAGCTCCAGCGCCACTGCGGTCTCTACGACCTGGACGCCGTCCTCCTCTCCCATCTGCACGCCGACCACTGCATCGACATGTGCGGCTATTTCGTCGTCCGCTACTACCGCCCGGACGGCGGCCACTGCGAGCCGATGCCGGTCTACGGGCCGGCCGGCACCGAAGCGCGGCTCAGCTCGGCGCACGCGGACCTGCCGTACGACGGCGCGATGAGCGAGGTCTTCGACTTCCGCACGCTGACCCCCGGCACCCTGACCATCGGGCCGTTCACGGTCCGTACGGAGCGGGTCAGCCACCCGGTGACGGCGTTCGGCTTCCGCATCGAGCACGGCGGCAGCTCGCTGACGTACTCCGGGGACACCGGCACCTGCGACGCGCTGGACCGCCTCGCCCGGGGCGCCGACTTCTTCCTGTGCGAGGCGTCCTTCACGCAGGGCAAGGAGGACATCCCGGATCTGCATCTCAACGGCCGGGAGGCCGGTGAGCACGCCCGGCGGGCCGGCGCGGGCCGCCTGGTCCTGACCCACATCCCGCCGTGGACCGACCCGGACATCAGTCTCCGGGACGCGCAGAAGGTCTACGACGGGCCGGTCGAGGTCGCCAAGGCGGGCGCGACGTACGAGATCTGAGCGGGCGCGGCGCGGGCGGCGGTACGCGGAGCACGACGGCACAGCAACGCGACGACACAGCAACGTGGCAACACGGCAGTGTGACAACGCGGCACCACGACAAAGGGGCCCGGAACCGAGCTGGTTCCGGGCCCCTTCGCGGGTGTGCGGGGAGTTCGCGCCTACACCTTGGTGAGGTCCTCGACCTCTTCCTCGGGCTCGCGGCCCGGGGTGGCGAGGTTGAACTTGGTGATCGCGAAGCGGAAGACCACGTAGTAGATGGCCGCGAAGACCAGGCCGATCGGAATGATCATCCATGGCTTGGTGGCCAGCGACCAGTTGATCGCGTAGTCGATGAGGCCCGCCGAGAAGGTGAAGCCGTCGTGCACGCCCAGGGCCCAGGTGACGGCCATCGAGATGGCGGTGAGCACCGCGTGGACCGCGTACAGGACCGGGGCGATGAACATGAACGAGAACTCGATCGGCTCGGTGATACCGCAGACGAAGGAGGTCAGCGCGAGCGAGATCATCATGCCCAGGACGGCCTTGCGGCGCTCGGGGCGGGCGCAGTGCGCGATGGCGAGCGCGGCGGCCGGCAGACCGAACATCATGATCGGGAAGAAGCCCGACATGAACTGTCCGGCGGACGGGTCACCGGCGAAGAAGCGGCCGATGTCACCGTGCACGACCTTGCCCGCCGCGTCGGTGAAGTCACCGAGCTGGAACCACGAAACGGTGTTGACGAACTGGTGCATGCCGATCGGCAGCAGCGCGCGGTTGATCAGACCGAAGAGACCGGCACCGCCGGCGCCCAGGCCGGTCATCCACTCACCGAAGTGGGAGATACCGGTGCCGATGGGCTCCCAGACCAGCACGAAGAGCACGCCGACCGCGGTGCCCACGAAGGCCATGATGATCGGGACGAGCCGGCGGCCGTTGAAGAAGCCGAGCCAGTCCACCAGCTTCTTGCGGTGGTAGCGCTGCCACAGGACCGCGGCGAGCAGGCCCATGATGATGCCGCCGAGGACGCCGGGGTTGTTGAGGACCGGGTCGACCCACTTGTCCTTCTCGATGTGGCCCTCGGTGACCGGGAACGCCTTGAGGACGTTGCTGTAGACCAGGAAGCCGACCAGGGCGGCGAGCGCCGTGGAGCCGTCGGCCTTCTTCGCGAAGCCGATGGCCACGCCTATGCAGAACAGCAGCGGCAGATTGTCGAAGACCGCGCCACCGGCCGCGGCGAAGACCTTGCTGACGTCGATCCAGCCCAGACCGTCCTTGCCGAACACATCCGGCTGGCCCAGCCGGTTGAGGATGCCCGCGGCGGGCAGCACGGCGATCGGCAGCTGGAGGCTGCGGCCGATCTTCTGTAGGCCCTGGAAAAGGCCGGAGCCCCGCTTCTTTGCGGGGGCCGCCTTGGCGGCGGCAGTGGCCGAACTCATCGGATTCCTCCTGGTGAGGCGGGCACTCGGAAGGGGGACGGCCCGCTTGTTGGTCTACACCACTCAGTGGTTTAGACCATTCTTAGCACGTAGCCCCGACATAAAGGAATTCATTCTCGACAGTGGCCTGAACCACATTTCGCCCCGCATGACGACCGGCCCGCGGATCCCGGGACCTGTGGACCGGCCGCGGGGGGACACAAGTCCCGCCGAGGTACTGCCGGGTTCCGCGCCGGACCCGGCGCGCTCGTTCATCCGGCGTTCCCCTACTTGACGTTCTCCCGCTCCAGCTCCTCCGCCAGTTCCGTCGGCTCACGGCCCGGCGTCGGCAGATTGAACTTCGTAATCACGATGCGGAAAAGAACGTAATAGACCACCGCGAAACACAGCCCGATCGGGATGAGCAGCCACGGTTTCGTCGCCAGCCCCCAGTTGATGACGTAGTCGATCAGCCCGGCCGAGAAACTGAAACCGTCATGCACCCCCAGCGCCCAGCTCACCGCCATCGACACACCCGTCAGCAGCGCATGGATCACATACAGCACCGGGGCGATGAAGAGGAACGAGTACTCGATCGGCTCGGTCACCCCGGTCACCAACGACGTCAGACCCACCGACAGCATCATCCCCGTCACCTCCTTACGGCGATGCGGGCGGGCACAGTGCGCGATGGCCAGCGCCGCGGCCGGCAGCGCGAACATCATGATCGGGAAGAACCCGGTGGTGAACTGGCCGGCCGTCGGATCGCCCGCCAGGAAGCGGTTGATGTCACCGTGCACCACCGTCCCGTCCGGCTTCACGAAGTCGCCGAACTGGAACCACATGAACGTATTCAGGAACTGGTGCAGCCCGATCACCAGCAGCCCGCGGTTGGCCACCCCGAAAAGGCCGGAACCCGTCGCCCCCAGATCCGACAGCCACTTGCTGAAGCTCGTCAGCCCGGCACCGACCGGCGGCCAGACCCACAGGCAGAGCGCGGCGAACGCCAGACCGACGAAGGCCATGATGATCGGGACCAGCCGGCGGCCGTTGAAGAATCCCAGCCAGTCCACCAGCCGCACCCGGTGGAAGCGCTGCCAGCACCACGCCGCGAAGAAGCCCATCACGATGCCGCCGAAAACCCCCGGATTCTGGAACGTCGCCGGCGCCGCGGTCCCGCCCCCGGACACGCACACCCCGCTCCACAGCCCCGCCTGCGCATACACCGACCCCGCCGGACAGGCCACCGGGAACTGGTGCAGGACCGCGTAATACACCAGGAAGCCGACCACCGCGGCCAGCGCCGTCGAACCGTCCGACTTCTTCGCCATCCCGATCGCGACACCGATACAGAACAGCAGCGGCAGCCCCAGCCCCGAATCCAGCAGCGCACCGCCGGCGCCCACGAACAGCTTGGCCACATCGGTCCAGCCCAGCCCCTCCGCGCCGAACACATCCGGCTGGCCCAGCCGGTTGAGGATGCCTGCCGCGGGCAGTACGGCGATCGGCAGCTGGAGACTGCGCCCCATCTTCTGCAAACCCTGGAAGAGCACCGACGTCCACTTCTTCCGCGGTGCCGCCGCCGCTGCCTGTGCACTCATCCGCGTCCTCCCCGCTGTCGGCCCGTCCACAACCGATCCGGCGCTTGCCGCATACTGATGGTGTAGACCACTTGTAGTGCGGACCCGGCCTCCCGGTGCGCACTCCGGGTGACCGCCATCATTCGCCAGGTAGCGGATATACGCCCACATAATTGGGCTAAACGTGCGTTACGGTGTGAAAACCGCTCGGCGGAACCGCCGGCGGCCGAGACAAGCAGGAGTGGACATGGCCAGCAAGGCTGAGAAGATCGTCGCCGGGCTCGGCGGACTCGACAACATCGAAGAGGTCGAGGGCTGCATCACCCGCCTCCGCACCGAGGTCGTCGACGCCTCCCTGGTCGATGACGCCGCGCTCAAGGCCGCCGGCGCCCACGGCGTCGTCAAGATGGGCACCGCCATCCAGGTCGTCATCGGCACCGACGCCGACCCCATCGCCGCCGAGATCGAAGACATGATGTGAGCTGACCCCCCGTCACTCCCGCCAGGGCCCCGTTCCGGACGCACACCCGCCCGGAACGGGGCCCTTGCCGTTCCCGATAGGCTCTACGCCATGTCTCGCATCGACGGCCGCACCCCCGAACAGCTCCGCCCCGTAACCCTCGAACGTGGCTGGAGCAAGCACGCCGAAGGCTCCGTACTCGTCTCCTTCGGCGACACCAGAGTCTTCTGCACCGCCTCCGTCACCGAAGGCGTCCCCCGCTGGCGCAAGGGCAGCGGCGAAGGCTGGGTCACCGCCGAATACTCGATGCTGCCCCGCTCCACCAACACCCGCGGCGACCGCGAATCCGTCCGCGGCAAAATCGGCGGCCGCACCCACGAGATCAGCCGCCTCATCGGCCGCTCGCTCCGCGCCGTCATCGACTTCAAGGCCCTCGGCGAGAACACCATCGTCCTCGACTGCGACGTCCTCCAGGCCGACGGCGGCACCCGCACCGCCGCCATCACCGGCTCCTACGTCGCCCTCGCCGACGCCATCACCTGGGCCCACGGCAAAAAGCTCATCCGCCACGGCCGCAAACCGCTCACCGGCACCGTCGCCGCCGTCAGCGTCGGCATCGTCGACGGCACCCCCCTCCTCGACCTCTGCTACGAGGAGGACGTCCGCGCCGACACCGACATGAACGTCGTCTGCACCGGCGACGGCCGCTTCGTCGAGGTCCAGGGCACCGCCGAGGCCGAACCCTTCGCCCGCGACGAACTCAACGCCCTCCTCGACCTCGCCGTCACCGGCTGCGCCGACCTCGACACCGCCCAGCGCGAGGCCCTGGCGCGCACCCTCTGACACTCCATCTGACACCCCCGACGGCATCCACGGCGCCGCCCCGCCTGCCGACGGCGGCGCCGTGCGGCGGTTAGGCCGGGCCGTACCGGCGATATCGGCGATATCGGCGACCTGGACCGGTTCCGTCCGGACCGCAGGGACGAGGCCGAACCGCTGGGACGGGGCCGGACCGCCGGGGCGGATTCGAGCTGCTGGGACGAGGCCGAGCCGCTGGGGCGGAGCCGAGCCGCTGGGGCGGAGCCGAGCCGCCGGGGCGGAGCCGGACCACAGGGACGAAGCCGAGCCCCTGGGACGGAGCCGAGCCGCCGGGGCGGATTCGAACTGCTGGGACGAGGCCGAGCCGCTGGGGCGGAGCCGAGCCGCCGGGGTGGAGTTGAACCGGCGGGGTGGAGTCGATCCGGCGGGGCGGGGCTGAACCGCTGGGGTGGAGCCGATCCGCTGAGGTGGAGCTGAACTGCCGGGGTGGAGCTGATCAGGCGGGGCGGAGCTGAACCGCCGGGGCGGAGCCGAACCGCGGGACCGGAGCCGCACCGCCGAGGCCGCGCCCGGTAGCCCCAGGCAGCCCCCGGCCGGTCCGGGCCACCCGGCGGACATGTCCGAACCTCGCCCCTGACCCCGGCACCCGGGCAACCGCGACGCGTCCCCCGGCGCTCCTCCTCTTCGCCTGAGCACATCTCAAGGGGAGGAACCGTCCCATGGCCCTGCGCACCCGCTCCCGGCTCTACCGCCCCACCACCGCACCCCTCGCCGCGCTGGCTGCCTGCACCCTGGCGATCCCCCTGCTGTCCGCCTGCGGGGCGGTCCAGAAGGCAGCGGATTGCGCCAATACCGCGGGCGCCGTCGTCAGCGCCGTCGACACACTCCGGCAGGCCGCCGAGCACGCCCTCGACGACCCCGACGAGGCCCGGCGAGCCCTGGACAAGATCGACACCAGCCTCGACGAGGTCAGCGGCCCGGCGAGCGACCCCGACCTCTCCCGGGCCGTCAAGAAGATGAACGACGGCATCAAGAACACCCGGCACGCCATCGAGAACGGCAAGGTCCCCGAGCTCACCCCCCTCACCGACGCGGCCGGTGAAATAACCACCATCTGCACACCGGGATAATCACCCTTCATGCAGCAGCAAACGGGCGGGCACACGCCCCGCCGCCTGATCCTCGCCACCCGCAACGCCGGCAAGGTCATCGAACTCCGGGCCATCCTGGAGGCCGCCGGCCTCGATGTGGAACTCGTCGGAGCCGACGCCTACCCCGACATCCCGGACGTGAAGGAGACCGGCGTCACCTTCGCCGAGAACGCCCTCCTGAAGGCCCACGCCCTCGCCGGGGCCACCGGCCACCCGGCCGTCGCCGACGACTCCGGCCTCTGCGTCGATGTCCTCGGCGGCGCCCCCGGCATCTTCTCCGCCCGCTGGGCCGGACGGCACGGCGACGACCGCGCCAACCTCGACCTGCTCCTCGCCCAGCTCTCCGACATCGCGGAAGAGCACCGCGGCGCCCACTTCTTCTGCGCCGCGGCGCTCGCCCTCCCCGACGGCACCCAGCGCGTCGTCGAGGGCAAACTGGCCGGCACCCTCCGCCACACCCCCAGCGGCACCGGCGGCTTCGGCTACGACCCGATCCTCCAGCCCCTGGGCGAAACCCGCACCTGCGCCGAACTCACCCCGGCGGAGAAGAACGCGATCAGCCACCGCGGCCAGGCGTTCCGGGCGCTGGCGCCGGTGGTCCGGGAGTTGCTGGGCTGAGCGGACGACGAAGGCCCGGTCCACGCGGGTTTCGTGGACCGGGCCTTCGAAAATGACCAGTGCGGCCGGAGGGACTCGAACCCTCAAGGGATTTCTCCCACAGCATCCTAAGTGCTGCGCGTAGGCCAATTCCGCCACGGCCGCTAGCCGCCAGCCATGGTAGCGGGCTGACGGCGACGGGGACGCGCGGGTGGGGGCTAGCCGCCTGGACGATGCTCTCTCGTGAGCTTGCCGCCACGGCACCAAGTAGTCGTTATGGCATGGCAGTTGGGGCAGAGCAGTCGCAGATTCTCGACTCGGTTGTCGCTCCAGTCGCCGTTGATGTGATCGACCTCAAGTGTCATGGGCCTGCCGTGCCATACCGGTTCTGCGCCGCACCGTGTGCACCGCTCGGGGACGCCTGTCTGCCGGAGAGCCCGGCGCAGCAGAACGGTCTTCTCGCGGCGTGCGGACTCGCGTTTCACCAGGATGTGCTCGGGCTTTCGCCACGTCGTGCTCGGCTTGCCGCGCCTGTGTGCCCGCCCCGTGAAATGTGAGGTGTCGAGTCCATCGTCGGCGATCCACTTGCGGAGCAGCGCCCGTGTCCTGGCATTGTCGGGCCGGTGGAGCAGCCGCAGTGTGCCTGCCATGGAGAGCTCTTCGGCGACGGCATGTCGGAGTTCCGTTTGTGACGGCCGGACCTGGTGCCGCTGGCACGTACGCGGGGGCGGGAAGTGTGAGATGTCGATGCCGAAGTGCGCAAAACGCTGAGAGAGGTGCCGGCGTAAGTTGGCATAGGGGCGGATGCCGAAGAAAACGATCACCTCGTCGATAGTCGTGCACTTCGCCGCTGCTTCAGCGAGTTTTTCTCGGGTGTACTTCTCGGCCTGGCTCACTCCGCGGTGTCCCCGGTCCGACCCGAAAGGTGTTTGCCGCGGCCGCGATATGTATCAGTGGTCGAATGGCAGTTGGGGCAGAGGAGACGGAGGTTCTCCCTGCGGTTGTTCCGCCAGTTGCCGTCGATGTGATCCACTTCGAAGGGCAGTGGGCAACCGAACCAGACGGGCTCCAGGCCACACAGCGCGCAACGCTCATCCGCGCCGAGTGCCAGCATCGCCCGCCTGAGGCGATCACCGGGCACTCGGCGCGTCCGATTACCTGATTCCACCAAGAGCTCTTCGGGGGTGCACCGCCGATGCCCGTTGGGCCTCCGCTGACCCCGCAGAACGAAATGCGAGGTGTCGATCCCCAGGTCCCGGATACGACGACTGATGTGGGTGTGATGACCGCCTACGGGATCGACCCCGAGCCGTCGTAGGACTTCATACACATTTGCCGACCGGGATACCGCGTCCTCAAGGATTTCCCGCGTCCACCGGATCCCCTCACGCTCGAAGTGCGACGTATCGATGCCGAGCGATTTCATGCGCGTATGGATATACCGCCGTGATGAACTCTTCGGGTCCACGCCGAGTTTGAGCAGTGCCGCCGAAAGTGTCCGTGAGGAGGCGGCCGCCTCGGCCAAGCGCTCTCGGCTGTATGGGCTGACCGGCATGATTCCCCCGTTCCGCGCAGCGGGCCCGCCCCGTGCGTCTTCTCGAACGCATCAACGATCGAATGGGGGGTCGGGTTACGCCGGACAGGGGAATCGGCGGCACGGAGGCGGCGGCACAGGAGGCGGGCACGAAGGCGGAGGCACGGAGGCGGCGATACGGAGGCCGCGGTGCCGTGGCGGGGCCGCTGTTCAGAAGCGTGGCTCGGTTCTGCTGGCGTTGATCATCGCGATGGCCTCCTCCTTGGTGGCGACGGAGGGCGGGGAGCCGTCCAGGGGTTGTCGGGCGGTCTCCTTCATGCGGCTCACGGCCGCGATGCCGACGAGGGCGGCGGCCATCGTGTAGTAGGCGGGGACCATGACGTCGTTGTGGAAGGCGTGCAGGAGGGCGGTGATGACCAGGGGGGTGGTGCCGCCGAAGAGGGAGACCGCCAGGTTGTAGCCGATGGCGAGGCAGCCGTAGCGGACGCTGGTGGGGAAGAGGGCGGGGAGGGCGGCGGACATGGTGCCCAGGAGGCAGACCAGGCAGAGGCCGAGGAGGGCCATACCGCCGATGACGGCGGGCACGCTGCCCTGCTTGACGAGGAGGAAGGCGGGGACGGAGGTGAGGAGGAAGCCGAGCATGCCGGTCATCAGCAGGGGTTTGCGGCCGAGGCGGTCGTTGAGTCTGCCGACGCTGCTGAGAAGGCACATCAGGGCGATCATCGTGCCGAGCAGGATCAGCAGGCCGTGCGACTCCTTGTACCGGAGGGTGTCGGTCAGATAGGTCGGCATGTAGGAGAGCAGCATGTAGTCGGTGATGTTGTACGCGCCGACCAGGGCGATGCACAGGATCAGTGTCGGCCATTGCTGGGTGAAGATCTCGCCGAGTTTCTTCTTCGGGGCGTGCGCGGAGAGGTGCGCGAATTCGGCCTCGGTGTCGGTGGTGGATCCGGCGGTGCGGTGGGTCCGGGATTCCTCCAGCCGCAGGAAGGCGGGGGTTTCGTCGAGTCTGAGCCGTAGGTAGAGACCGATGAGGCCGATCGGGCCCGCGATCAGGAAGGGGATGCGCCAGCCCCAGCGCAGCATGGTGTCGGGGCCCAGGGTGGTGTCGAGGACGAGGACGATGCCGGCCGCGCCGGTGTAGCCGATGAGGGTGCCCATCTCCAGGAAGCTGCCGAAGTAGCCGCGCCTTTTGTCGGGGGCGTATTCGGCGATGAAGGTGGAGGCGCCGCCGTACTCGCCGCCGGTGGAGAAGCCCTGGACGAGGCGGCAGAGGACCAGCAGGACGGGTGCCCAGAAGCCGATGGCGGCGCGGGCCGGGATCAGGCCGATGCACAGGGTGCCGAGCGCCATCATGATCATGGTGAGGGCGAGGACCTTCTTGCGGCCGATGCGGTCGCCGAGCGGGCCGAAGTAGGCGCCGCCGACGGGGCGGACGAGGAAGGCCACGGCGAAGGTCGCGAAGGATGACAGGAGGCTGGTGGTGGCGTTGCCGCCGGGGAAGAAGACCTTGCCGAGGGTGATGGCGAGGTAGCTGTAGATCCCGAAGTCGAACCATTCCATGGCGTTGCCGAGGGCGGCGGCCTTCACGGCGCGCCGGACGACTCGTTCGTCGGTGACGGTGATGTCGGTGCGTCTCAGCCGGGGGTTGCTGCGGCGGTCGGCGGCGCGGCGGAGCGTCCGGTGGCGGGTGTGCGGTGGCGGGTCCCGGTGACCGGCGTGTGCTGCTCCGGTGCTGCCGATCGGCACGAGGCGGCCCTCTTGTTCGGTCGGCGCGCGGGGCGCGGTGCGGATGTGACGGGTTCGCCCGCGCAGCGGAGTGCGGATCAGACCACTGTGGCCGGATAAGGAGATATACGTCGCGCGCGCGTGGGCCGTATGGGGGAGGGGTGCGGGGAGCGCCAGGGGCGGACCGTCGCTGTTACAGGACTGGTACACAGCCGAGTGGTCATTGCAGTGTTCGGGCAATCAGCCTGTGTGGCGGGGGAGGGAGAGTTGCGGGTGTCGGAACCGCGTTCCGTCGAGGTGGGTGAAGCGTTCTCCGCGGGTGGCGCGTTCTCGGTTCGCCGGGCTTCTTTCGAGGGGTGCGGCGGTGGGGGCGTTGGCCGGTGTGGGGTACGGGGTGTGGGCCCCGGGAGGAGAGGGTGATGACCGACCGCGATGGGTCGCGCTGGGTTCGTGGGCGTACTGCGCTGGCGGCCTTCGCCGTGGTCACCGCGCTGGCGGCCGGCGGGGTGTGGTTCAGTCAGGCGTCGGACCGGGCGTCGGCGGTGGATGCGGCGCCGAAGACGTCGGCGGCGCAGGACGTGAAGTCGGCGGGCCGGTCGTCGGCGGGGCTGCCGGGTGTGCGGGCGTGCGGGATCGGTGAGCCGGAGATCAAGCCGCGGGTGATCACTTTGACGTGTGCGGACGCGGGGATGGTGGCGACGGCGATCGCCTGGGAGCGGTACGGCGCGCAGGAGGCGGAGGGCAAGGGCGTGGTGCAGGTCGAGCGGACCGCCGCGGGGGTGGCGACGGACTCCGCGTTCCCGGCGACGTTCCGGCTCTTCGGTGCGAAGACGGTCGATGGTGCGCGGGTGTTCACGGGGCTTGAGGTGACGTACGAACGTTCGACGCCGCTGGGCGATACGACGGAGATGTACAACCTCGCGTGATGGGCATCCGAGGCCGGATCGCGCTGGCCATTTCGTGTATGACGGCGCTGGCCGTGGTGGTACTGGGCTTTGCCGTGCACCACATCGCGGACGCGGAGCGGCAGCGGTCGGCGCGGGCGTATCAGGACGACCGGCTGAGTGCGGCGCTCCAGATCTATGAGCGGGACGGGACGCTGGCGCTGGGTGCGCAGCTGGACGACGCGACGTTGCCGCTGCCGCTGCGGGAGGCCGTGTTCAAGGGCCGGTCGGGGACGTATGTCAGCGGGGGCGACGATCCGCGGGTGTGGGCGGCGACGGGGGTCGGGGCCGGTGGGGGCGGGCCCGATCCGGGGCGTTCGCTGTCGGTGTCGGCGGCGTTCCCGGACAACGATGCGGCGCGGGTGGCGCTGGACCGGGCGTTGCTGATCGCGGGGGTGGGGACGGTCGCGCTGATGGCGGTGGTCTCGTGGTTCGTGTCGCAGCGGTTGTCGCGGCGGCTGCGGCTGAGTGCGGCGGCGGCGCGGCGGATCGCGGCGGGTGAGCCGCCGGACGCCGATGCGCTGGCCAGTCACGGCCGGGACGAGGTGGCCGAGTTGGGGCGCAGTGTGCATCACATGGCGACGTCGTTGGCGGCGCGGGTGGAGGCGGAGCGGGAGTTCACCGCGGATGTGGCGCATGAGCTGCGGACGCCGGTGGCCGGGCTGGTGGCGGCGGCGGAGCTGCTGCCGCAGCAGCGTGCGGTGGAGATGGTGCAGGACCGGGCGCAGGCGATGCGGCGGCTGGTGGAGGACCTGCTGGAGGTGTCGCGGCTGGACGCGGGGGTGGAGCGGGCCGATGTGGATGCCTGTGAGCTGCCGTCGCTGGTGCGCGGGATCGTGACGCGGGCGGCGCGGCAGCGTGGGGTGTCGGAGGTCTCGGTGTCCGTGGAGGGGGAGCCGCAGATCGTGGAGACGGACCGGCGCCGGGTGGAGCGGGTGCTGGTGAACCTGCTGGCGAACGCGGCGAAGCACGGCAGGCCGCCGATCGAGGTGGTGGTGCGGGGTACCCGGATCGTGGTGCGGGATCACGGGCCGGGGTATCCGGCGGAGCTGTGCGCGGAGGGGCCGCGGCGGTTCCGTACGGCGGCGCCGGAGCGGGGTACCGGGCATGGTCTGGGGCTGACGATCGCGGCGGGGCAGGCGGAGGTGCTGGGGGCCCGGCTGGACTTCGGCGCCGCCGTGGACGGCGGCGCCGAGGCCGTGCTGGAGCTGCCGTCCGCGTCGGCGGTGGCGGCCGGGGAGCCGGGGGCGGTTACAGCCCCAGGTCCTTGATGATCTTGGCGACGTGGCCGGTGGCCTTGACGTTGTAGAGGGCGCGTTCGACCTTGCCGTCCTCGTCGAGGATGACGGTGGAGCGGATCACGCCGGTCACCGTCTTGCCGTAGAGCTTCTTCTCGCCGTAGGCGCCGTACGCCTCCAGGACCTGCTTGTCGGGGTCGCCGAGCAGGGTGACCTTGAGGTCTTCCTGTTCGCGGAACTTCGCGAGCTTCTCCGGCTTGTCGGGGGAGATGCCGATGACGTCGTAGCCGTGGCCGGCGAGGAAGTCGAGGTTGTCGGTGAAGTCGCACGCCTGCTTGGTGCAGCCGGGGGTGAGGGCGGCGGGGTAGAAGTAGACGATGACCTTGCGGCCCTTGTGGTCGGCGAGCGAGACCTGTCGGCCGTCCGCGTCGGGGAGGGTGAAGGCGGGGGCGGTGTCGCCGGGCTGAAGTCGCTCGCTCATGGCTCTCCTTTGGGCTGGGTCCGTACGTCCCCGAGGGTACGCAGCCGAGTGGTGGGGTGGTGCGCCGCGGTGCGGCCGGTGACGCCGCGCCTGCCCGGAAGGGGGGTGCTGTGGGGCGGGCCCGGCCGTGAGCTGACAGACTGTCCACACGAATCGGCCCGGACCCGGTGGCCGGTTCCGTACGGGGTCTCGTGCCTGGTCCCCGTACGTATCGGCCGGAGACGACGGAGGCAGCGCGGTGTCGGAAGCCAGGACCCCTGCGCAGATCGAGGCGGATATCGCCCGCAGGCGGCAGGATCTCGCCGTGACGCTCGACGAGATCGGTGTGCGGCTGCACCCGAAGACGATCATCGACGATGCGAAGGCGAAGACCGCGGAGGCGGTGGACCGTACGGCGGGACGGGCGTACGTGGCCATCAACCGTGCGGTGTCGGAGGTGCGCGGGCAGCTGGTGTCGGAGGACGGGGCGCCGCGGCTGGAGCGGATCGTTCCGGTGGCCATGATCGGTGTGGCCGTGGTGGGGCTGCTGGTGCTGCGGGGGAAGCGGCGCCGGTAGCGGCGGTTGCGGGCCGCGGCTTCGGCGCGCTGCGGTGGCCGGTTTTCGGTGGCTGTCGTCCGGTGTGGCCGGTGTCCGGTGGCGGCCGGCGGGCGGTGGCGCGCCGTGCGGTGTCGCCGGGCCGGGGCGTGGCGGGCGGTGCCGGGCAGGTACGGTCGTGCCGTGAGCCCCAATAACACCAAGGACACCCACGACAAGCTGCCGATCCGGATGCTGCACGACCGTGTGCTGGTCCGGACGGACATCCCCGAGGGCGAGCGTCGCTCGACCGGGGGCATCGTCATTCCGGCTACCGCCGCGGTCGGCCGCCGCCTGGCCTGGGCCGAGGTGGTCGCGGTCGGGCAGAACGTACGGACCGTCGAGGTGGGCGACCGGGTGTTGTACGACCCGGAGGACCGGGCCGAGGTCGAGGTGCGCGGTGTGGCGTATGTGCTGATGCGGGAGCGCGATCTGCACGCGGTGGCCGCGGAGCGGCTGGAAGGCTCGCAGGACTCGACGGGGCTGTATCTGTAGCGGAGTTGGCGGGTGGCGGGCGGTGACCGAGGTCACCGCCCGTTTTGTCTGCCCTTTGCTAGGGTCGAGGCACCCGACGAGACGCGCCGTACCGGGTCACGACAAGACGACGCACCCCTGTTGAAGCTCTTTCACGGAGGTGCCGTCATGGCATGGATTCTGCTCCTGATCGCCGGACTGCTCGAAGTCGGCTGGTCGATCGGGATGAAGTTCACCGACGGGTTCACCCGGCTGTGGCCCAGCGTGTTCACCGGCGCGGGCATCGTCGCCAGCATGGTGCTGCTCTCGTACGCGGCCCGGACGCTGCCGATCGGCACCGCCTACGGCGTCTGGGTGGGCATCGGCGCGGCCGGTGCGGCGGTGGTGGGGATGGTGGTGCTGGGCGAGCCGGCCACCGCCGCCCGGATCTTCTTCATCTGTCTGCTGCTGGTGGCGGTGGTCGGCCTCAAGGCGACGTCGGGCCACTGACGGCGGGTTCCCGGTGGCCGGGGGCGTCCTTCCCGGTCCGTGGCGGCGGGCCCGTACGGCGCCCCGCGGGCCGTCGGGTCCGCGGCCGGTGGGTCCGTCCCGCTCACTCGTCCCATGCGGCACCCCGGACACCCCACGGGGACATTCTGTACATCTGCGGCACGGTGTCGCCGCCGGGCTCCGCCGTCGGGAACCCCTCCGTGGGTTCGGCGGTCGGCGGCTGCTCGGTGGGGAAGGGCGGTGTGGGCGGCTCGGCCGTCGGCAGGGTGGGGCCCTCGGTCGGCGGGGTGGCGGTGGCGCCGGGCGGAGTGCTCGGGGTGCCGCTGGGCGACTCCGACGCGGTGGCCGACGGCGTACCGCTGCCGGCCGGCTCGGACGGCTGCTGCTCGGCGCCGCTCGCCGGCTGGAGGTCGAAGTCGCGGGCCGGCTGCCCGCGCAGGGCCGCCGCGGTGTAGTCGGCCCAGATCTCGGCGGGGTAGCCGCCGCCGTTGACGCGGTCCTGGCCCCCGGCGCCGTACAGCGGCTCCTGTGCGGCGGTCTGCGGATGCTGGCCGAGCACGGCGACCACGGTGGCGAGATCGGGCGTGTAGCCGGCGAACCAGGCGGCCTTGTCCTTCTCCGCGGTGCCGGTCTTGCCGGCCGCCGGGCGGCCGGCGGCCTGGGCCGCGGTGGCGGTGCCGCCCTCGACGACGCCGCGCAGCACCGAGGTGGTGGTGTCCGCGGCGTCCCGCCCGATGGCGATGCCCTCGGGGCGGTCCGGCAGCGGGACGTCCTCGCCGAGCCTGGAGACCTTGTTCACCAGGGAGTAGGGCCGCTGCTTTCCGTGGTTGGCGAAGGTCGCGTAGACCTGGGTCATGTCCAGGACGCTGGGGGTGGCGGTGCCCAGCGAGATGGCGCCCTGGGAGGAGCCGAGGCTGGGGGTGTCCTTGGGGATGCCCAGGTCGACGGCGGTGTTCTTGACCTTGGCGGGGCCCACGTCGATACCCATCTGGGCGAAGACGGCGTTGATGGACTTGTCCATGCCGGCGCTGACGGTGACCGGGCCGTAGGAGCGGTCGTCCTCGTTGGCCGGATCGAAGCCGGTGGGGGAGCCGTTGCTGACCGTCATCCGTTTGTTGGTGCCGTCGTAGACGGTGTTCGGGGTGATCCGGGCGCCGTCCTGGGTGGTGGAGCCGTTCTGCACGGCGGAGGCGAAGACGATCGGCTTGAAGATCGAACCGACCTGGTAGTCGCGCCGGGTGGCGCCGTTGACGTACTGCTTGGCGTAGTCGATACCGCCGTACATGGCGACGACCTTGCCGCTGGCGGGGTCGATGGAGGCGCCGCCGGCCCGGACGTAGGAGTCGACCGTCCGTGCGTCGCTGAGCTTGTCCATCAGCCGGCTGTCGACCGCGGCCACGAGGGCGTCCTGGCGTTTTCTGTCGATGGTGGTGGTGATGCGGTAGCCGCCGGCCCGCAGGGTGTCCTCGTCCACGATCTTGTTGTCGGTCAGGTACTCGTCGACGGCCTTGACGAGATAGCCGCGCTGGCCGGAGAGACCGGTCGGCGCCCGCGCCGGACCGGGCGCGGGGAACGTCATCGTGGACCGCTGGCTCTCGCTGAGCCACTTCTGCTTGACCATGCCGTCCAGCACGTAGTCCCAGCGGGCCACCGCCCGCTGCTTGTTCTCCGGGTGGGCGGCGACGTCGTACGCGCTGGGGGCGTTGAGGAGGGTGGCCAGATAGGCGCCCTGAGCGGTGGTCAGCTGGTCGCAGTTCTTGCCGTAGTACGCCTGCGCGGCGGCCTGGATGCCGTAGGCGTTGCGGCCGTAGTAGCTGGAGTTGAGGTAGCCCTCCAGGATGTCGTGCTTGCTCACCTCGCGGTCCAGCTTGATGGCGATGAAGAACTCCTTGGCCTTGCGGGTGAGGGTCTGCTCCTGGCCGAGGTAGTAGTTCTTGACGTACTGCTGGGTGATCGTCGAACCGGACTGCTTGCCCTTGCCGGTGACGGTGTTCCAGGCGGCGCGGATCATCGCGGCGGGGTCGACCGCGGACTCGGAGTAGAAATCGCGGTCCTCGGCGGCCAGTACGGCCTGCTGGACGGTCTTGGGTACCTGGGCGAGCGAGACGTTCTCGCGGTTGACGTCGCCGTCGCGGGCCAGCTCCGAGCCGTCGGAGTAGAGGTAGACGTTGCTCTGGGCCTTGGCGGCGGTGTTGGCGGCCGGGATGTTGACGAGGAGATAGCCGGCGATCAGACCGCCCGCGACCACCAGCAGGAACAGCAGCAGAGCGCCGAAGAGCACGCGCCAGGTGGGGAAGAGCCGGCGCCAGCCGGTGCGCCGCGGACGGGATTTCCGGCCCTTGGCGCTCCGCCCGTCCGTCGGCGGCGCGTCGGGACGCGGGCCCCACTTCCGGGACCCGGTGTGCTCCGGGCCGTCGTGCTGCGGATCGTGGCTCATGTGTGTATGGACTCCTAGGCCGCCGCCGATGGTTGTGCCGCGGCGGATCGGTGTCGTTCCGGCGGCGGGCACCGTACGCCGGAAATGGGAACTCTCGCCCGATACGGCACTCTCGCATCATGCGTCCCGGCGTCCATGGGTGGCACGCACCCGTGACCGCTCCGTGATCGGCCGAATGGCTCCGCCGGCTGACCCGGACCGGTGACAAACCCGTGGTGCCTCCTCCCGCCGCGCCACTAGACTCCGGTGCTTTGCCGTCCGGCCCGCTGCGCCGCCGTCCGGCCGGGGCGCCGGCCGCCGGACCACGGGAGCCGCGAGGGACCACGCGCCACGAGAGCCACGGGCGACCGGAACCACGAGCCACGAGAACCACCGGAACTCAACGGATGCGGGGGAGCGCGGAGGTGTTGTACACGGCTGTGGCGGTCGGCAGCTTCAGGAGATACGCCACCTACCGGACCGCCACCGTGGCGGGCGTCATCACCAACACCGTCTTCGGCTTCATCGTCGCCTACACCTATATCGCCCTGTGGCACGAGCGCCCGCATCTGGGCGGCTACGACCAGGCGCAGGCCATGACGTTCGTCTGGACCGGGCAGGCGCTGCTGGCGGTCTCCTCGCTGATGTCCGGCGGCCACCTGGACGAGCTCCAGGAGCGCATCCGCACCGGCGATATCGCGGTGGACCTCTACCGGCCCGCCGACCTCCAGCTGTGGTGGCTGGCCGCGGACCTGGGGCGGGCCGCGCTGCAACTGATCGGCCGCGGGGTGGTGCCGATGGCGGTGGGCGCCCTGGTCTTCCCCCTGGCGCTGCCGGGCGAGGCGCTGACGTGGTGCGCGTTCCTGCTCTCGGTGCTGCTGGCCGTGGTGGTCAGTTTCGCCCTGCGCTATCTCGTCGCGCTGGCCTCCTTCTGGCTGCTCGACGGTGCGGGCCTATCCCTGATCAGCGGGCTGGCCTGCATGTTCTTCTCAGGGATGGTGCTGCCGCTCCGGGTCTTCCCCGGCGACTTCGGCCACCTCGTACAGCTGCTGCCCTGGGCCTCGATGCTCCAGGTGCCGGCCGATGTGCTGCTCGGCGCGCGGACCGGGGGCGCGCTGCTGCGGGGACTGGCCTTCCAGGCGGGCTGGGCGGTGGCGCTGCTGGCGCTGGGCCGGCTGGTGCAGCGGGCCGCGACCCGGAAGGTGGTGGTGCACGGTGGTTAGCGGGCCGGTGGCCGGTCCCTCCGCGGCCGGTGGCCCCGCCGTCGGCGGCCCGGCGGCGGACCGGGGCGGAGCGGACGGCGGCGGGGGCCCGTCCCGTGGGGCGGCCCTGGCGCAGGGGCTGCGCGCGTACGGGCTGGTCGTGCGGATGTGGGTGCGCTCCACGCTCGCGTACCGGACGTCGTTCGTGATGACGGCGGTCGGCAACTTCGCGGCGAGCGGTCTGGACTTCGTCGCGATCATGCTGATGTTCTCGCAGATCGACACCCTCGGCGGCTTCGCCCTGCCCGAGGTCGCCCTCCTGTACGGCACCTCCAGCTCCTCGCTGGGCCTGGCCGATCTGCTGCTCGGCAGTATGAGCCGGCTCGGCCAGCGGATCCGCGACGGCACCCTGGACACCCTGCTGCTGCGCCCCGTACCGGTCTTCGCGCAGGTCGCCGCCGACCGCTTCGCGCTGCGCAGGCTGGGCCGGATCACCCAGGGCGTGCTGGTCCTGGGCTGGTCGCTGCCGCAGCTGGACGTGGCCTGGACGGCGGGCCGGATCCTGCTGGTGCCGCTGATGGTGCTGTGCGGTGCGGCCATCTACGGCGCGGTGTACACCGCCGGGGCCGCCTTCCAGTTCTGGGCGCAGGACGCCGCCGAGGTGCAGAACTCCTTCACCTACGGCGGGAACGCCATGCTCCAGTACCCGCCGACGGTGTTCACCAAGGAGCTGGTGCGCGGCGTCACCTTCGTCATCCCGCTGGCCTTCGTGAACTGGCTGCCCGCGCTGTGGCTGCTGGGCCGCCCGGACCCGCTCGGGCTGCCGGCCTGGGTGGCCTTCCTGGGTCCCGCGGTGGCGGGCGTGACGGGTGCGGGGGCGGGGCTGGCGTGGCGGCACGGGCTGCGGGCGTACCGGAGTACGGGGAGCTGAGCGGTGTCCCGTACGACGGGTGTGCGGGCGCGGGAACGGGGCGGTGGAGCGGACACGAGGCGAGGAGACGTGCGGTGAGCGGTACGGCGGAGCGGCTGATCGAGGTGGACGGTGTCGAGAAGGTCTTCTCGGTCCGCCGCAAGGAGGGCCGGCTGCGGCGGGTGCGGCACGAGGTGCGGGCCGTGGACGGCATCACCTTCCGGGTGCCGCGCGGCGAGATGGTCGGCTACATCGGCCCGAACGGCGCCGGGAAGTCCACCACCATCAAGATGCTGACGGGCATTCTGGTGCCCAGCGGCGGCCGGCTGCGGGTCGCCGGCATCGACCCGGCGCGGGAGCGGACCCGGCTCGCCCGCCGGATCGGGGTGGTCTTCGGCCAGCGCACCACCCTGTGGTGGGACCTGCCGCTGAAGGACTCCTACGAACTGGTGCGGCGGATGTACCGCGTCCCGGACGCCCGCTACCGCGACAACCTGGCGCGCTGCGTCGAACTCCTCGACCTGGCACCGCTGTTGGACGTACCGGTGCGGCAGCTGTCGCTGGGGCAGCGGATGCGCGGCGATATCGCGGCGGCGCTGCTGCACGATCCCGAGGTGCTCTATCTGGACGAGCCGACGATCGGCCTCGACGTCGTCAGCAAGGCGAAGGTCCGGGAGTTCCTGCGCGAGGTGAACGCCGAGCGGGGCACCACGGTCCTGCTCACCACCCACGATCTGACCGATATCGAGCAGCTCTGCCGACGGGTGATGGTCATCGACCACGGGCGCCTGGTGTACGACGGGCGGCTCGACGGGCTGCGGGCGGCCGGTGAGGGGGAGCGGACCCTGGTGGTGGACCTGGCCCGGGAACTGCCGCCGATCGAGGGCGTGCCCGGGGCCCGCACGGTCAAGGTGGCGGGGCCGCGGCAGTGGCTGGTGTTCCCGGCCGGGCAGAGTGCGGCGCCGCTGGTCGCCGCCGTCGCCGAGCGCTATCCGCTGGTGGATCTGTCGGTCCGGGAGCCGGACATCGAGGACGTCATCGCGAAGCTGTACGCGGGCGGCGGGGTGGGGCGGCGCGATCGCGACGTGATGTGATCGCGACGTGATGTGATTGTGACGCGATGTATCGCGTTTGATGCGTGGGGAGCTACCCCGGCGCCATCGCCGCACTTTAACCTGTTCGTATGACTGACAAACTCCCCCAGTTGCGTGCTTCCGACACCGATCGTGAGCGGGTGGCCGAGATCCTGCGGGACGCCCTGGCCGAGGGACGGATCGTCATGGAGGAGTTCGAGGAGCGGCTGGAAATCACCTACGCGGCCCGCACCTACGGGGAGTTGGAGCGGATCACCGCCGATCTCCCGGCGGCGGGGGCGGCCCCGGCGCCGCCGTCGCTGCGCAAGGACGGCGGCACGGACAGCGGTGCGGTGACGTCCTGGTCCGAACGGATCGTCAGCGGGACGGAGGGTTCCTCGGCGGGCATCGGCATCATGGGCGGCTTCCAGCGCAAGGGGCGCTGGACGATCGGGCGCCGCTTCACCGCCATCTGCTGCATGGGCGGCGGGGAGCTCGACCTGCGCGAGGCGAACTTCGCCGCACCCGAGGTCGTCATCAACTGCTGGACGATCATGGGCGGGGTGGGCATCGTGGTGCCGCCGGGGGTCGAGGTCGATGTGCGGGGCTTCGGCATCATGGGCGGCTTCGACTCGCGGGAGGACGGGGTGCCGGGCGAACCCGGGGCGCCCAGGGTGATCGTCAAGGGCCTGGCGCTGATGGGCGGTGTCGGCGTCGAACGCAAGCCGACCGAAGCGGAGCGGCTGCGCCGCAAGGAGGAGAAGCTCCGCCTCAAGGAAGAGAAGCGGCGGCTCAAGGACGAGCGCCGGGAGCGCCGGGAACTGGACTGACGCAGCGATGCGCCGCCGCGGCGGCTGTGTGACGGCCGTCTGCCGCGGTTCGCCGTGCCTCTTTGCCGCTCGGCTTACGTATTTCGATGTACGTGCCCTCGGTGTATGTACCTCGGTGTGCGTGCCTCGGTGTACGCGACGTCGGTGACGTTCGTACGCGCGCCGTCGCTCCTGCGGGAGAGGTCTCCCGGGGGCCGCGGCGCGGCGCGATCCGTCGTGGCCCCACGGCGGCGCGGGGGTTGCCGGATGTCCGGGATGTCGCGCTCATGACCCGGCCGCCGGGAACTCGTGGTTCGTTGCGGGAGTAGGTCACAGTTGGGCATACGGCCGGATCGCCGGCCGGGTGTGCGGTGGGATGTCCGGCCGGATACGCGGCACCAGGACACGGCCGTACGGACGGCGGGGAACGGTGGGAACGGTGGAGCGGATGGAACAGACGCATGGGACGCATGCGGATACGGCGGCGGACGCGGCGCCGGCCGCGGGCGCGGCCGCGGGCGGACCGGTCGGCGGGTTCCGCTACAGCGCCGCCGACGAGGAGAAGCGGCGCGCGGTGCGGCGGATGAAGACGCTGGCCACCGGACTGCTGCTGGCCGTCGCGCTGGTCTACGTACTGGCCACCTGGGCCAAGTCCGCCGGGGCCGGTGGCTGGGCCGGGTTCGTCGCGGCGGCGGCGGAGGCGGGCATGGTCGGTGCGCTGGCCGACTGGTTCGCGGTCACCGCGCTGTTCAAGCGGCCGCTGGGCCTGCCGATTCCGCACACCGCGATCATTCCCAACAAAAAGGATCAGCTGGGTCAGAGCCTGGGGGACTTCGTCGGGGAGAACTTCCTCTCCGGTGAGGTCGTCCGGCGCCGGCTGCGCTCGGTCGGCATCGGACGGCGGCTCGGCGCCTGGCTCGCCGAACCGAAGAACGCCGACCGGGTCACCGCCGAGCTGTCCACCGCGCTGCGCGGCGCGCTGACCGTGCTGCGCGACTCCGATGTGCAGGCGGTGGTCGGCGAGGCGATCACCCGGCGGGCGGACGCCCAGGAGATCGCGCCCGGTATCGGCGGGATGCTGGAGAAAATCGTCGCGGAGGGCGGCCACAAGCGGGTGGTGGACCTGGTGTGCACCCGCGCCCACGACTGGCTCGTCGAACACGGCGACTCCGTGATGACGGCGGTCTCCGGCGGCGCCCCCGGCTGGACCCCGCGCTTCGTCGACCGCAAGGTGGGCGACCGGGTCTACAAGGAACTGATGCGGTTCGTCACCGAGATGCGGGACATGCCCGATCACCCGGCGCGCGGCGCCATCGACCGCTTTCTGCGGGACTTCGCGGGCGACCTCCAGTCCGACCCGGACACCCGGGCCCGGGTGGAGCGGCTGAAGTCCGAGGTGCTGGGCCGCGGCGAGGTGCAGGACCTGATCGCCTCGGCCTGGGGCTCGGTCCGGGCCATGATCGTGGCCGCCGCCGAGGACGAGCGCAGCGAGCTGCGGCTGCGGGTGCGGGCCGCGCTGCTGTCCCTGGGCCAGCGGCTCTCGGGCGACGCGCGGTTGCAGAACAAGGTGGACGGCTGGCTGGAGGGCGCGGCCGTCTATGTCGTGACGACGTACCAGGGCGAGATCACGTCCCTGATCACCGACACCGTCGCGGGCTGGGACGCCGAGCACACCTCGAAGAAGATCGAGGCGCACATCGGCCGGGACCTCCAGTTCATCCGCATCAACGGCACCGTCGTCGGCGCGCTCGCCGGACTGTGCATCTACGCCGTCTCGCAGGCGGTCGGCGGCTGAGCCGGCGGCCGGGGGAGCGGGGGCGGCGGCCGGAGCGGCGGCCGGCCGCTCCCGGGCGCAGGCGCGGTCCGCCGGCCGCTGCCGCCTCTCGTCCGCCGCCCGCCGGTCGCCCGCCGCCTCTGGTGGCCTGTGCCCGCAGGGCTTACGGTGCCCGCGTGCGGGAGCGGATACCGGTAGTCGTGCAGGGGCGGCGCACTCGCCGCTCCCCGGTGGCACGCGCGCTGTGGGCCGGGGCCGAGCTGGCTGTGACGCTCGGCGCCGTACTGCTGCTGCTCGTCGTCCACCAGTTGTGGTGGACCAACCGCCAGGCGTGGGACGAGGCCCGGGACCGGGTCACCCAGCTGGAGCGGCAGTGGGACACGGGGCGCCCCATGGGGCAGGAGCCCAGCGGGTCGCCGGGGACCGGCGGCGGGCCGGTGGACGGCGCGCGCACCCCGCCCGGCGGCGCGCCCGCGCGGACCGCCGCCCGTACCCCCGCCGCACCGCCGCCCGGTCTCGCCTACGCGGTACTGCGCATCCCCCGCATCGGCGTCACCGCGCCCGTCGCGCAGGGCATCGGCAAGGCCGCGGTCCTCGACCGGGGCTATGTCGGCCACTACCCGCACACCGCGCAGCCGGGCGCCACCGGCAACGTCGCGCTGGCCGGGCACCGCAACACCCACGGCGAACCGTTCCGCCACCTCGACCGGCTGCGGCCCGGCGACACCGTCCGCATCGACACCGCCGACGCCCGCTACACCTACGTCGTCCGGCAGATCCTGCCGCGGACCACGCCCGGCGACGGCACCGTCATCGCCGACGTCCCGCACAGCACCACACACCCCGCCTACCGCTTCACCGCACCGGGCGCGTATCTGACCCTGACGACCTGCACGCCGGAGTTCACCTCCACCTACCGGATGGTGGTCTGGGCGGTGTTGCGGTCGACACACTCGCGCTGAGGCGCACCCCGGGTCATCTAGGCTCCTGCGACGTGCGAAATCAGTTTTCCGGTGGACGATCCCCCGGCTCCCGAAAGCGCCCCGCGCTGCTGTGGCTGCTGCTGCCCTATGTGGCGTTCCTGGCCGTGCTGCCACTGGTGAACCGGGTGACACCGACCGTCCTCGGCCTGCCGTTCCTCTTCTTCTGGATGCTGGTCGCGACGCTGCTGACGCCGCTGTCGGTAGGGCTGGCCCGCCGCGCCGACCACAAGCGGGGCCGCTCGTGAACGCCGCCGTCGCCACCTCCATCTTCGGCGCCTTCATGGTGCTGACCGTCGTCCTGGGCCTGCTCGCGGTGCGCGGCCGTGGCTCCGGCGGCGGGCTCACCGAATGGTCGGTGGGCGGCCGCAGCCTGGGCACCGTCTTCATCTGGGTGCTGATGGCCGGTGAGAGCTATACGAGCTTCAGCTACCTCGGCGCGGCCGGCTGGGGCTACAACTTCGGCGCCCCGGTGCTCTACGTCCTCGCGTACATGTCCTGCGGCTATGCGATCGGGTACGTCGTCGGGCCGATGCTGTGGGCCTACGCGCGCCGGCACGGCCTGGTCGGCATCACCGACATGGTCGCGCACCGCTACGGGCGCTCCTGGCCGGGCACCGCCGTCGCCATCCTCGCCACCGTCTGCCTGCTGCCGTACATCCAGCTCCAGATCACCGGCATGGGCGTGGTCGTCTCGACCATCTCCTACGGCGCGATCAGCCTCAACTGGGCCTATTTCCTGGGCTTCGCGGTCACCACCGGCTTCGTCGTGGTCAGCGGACTGCGCGGCAGCGCCTGGGTCTCGGTGCTCAAGGACATCCTCGTGATCGGCACCCTCGGCTTCCTCGCCGTCTACGTCCCGCTGCACTACTTCGACGGCTACGGGCCCTTCCTGGACCGGATCGTCGCGGAGAAGCCGGAGTGGCTGACCTTCCCCGGGCACGGTTCGGGCGGCCTGGGCCAGGGCTGGTTCATCACCACCACCCTCGTCAACTCCCTGACCGTGGTGATCTTTCCGACGACCGTGGCGGGCTACCTCGGCGCCCGCAACGCCGACGCGCTGCGCCGTAACGCCATGTACCTGCCGTTCTACAACGTGCTGCTGTTCGTGCCGATGCTGCTCGGCCTGGCCGCGCTGTTCATCGTGCCGGGGCTGGTCGGCGCGGACTCCAACCTCGCGCTGTTCAAGCTGGTCGTGGACTCGCTGCCGGCCTGGGCGGTGGGGGTGATCGGGGTGGCCGCGGCGCTCTCCTCCATCGTGCCGATGGCCGTCTTCATGCTGGTCATCGGCACGATGTGGGGACGGAGTGTGCTCGGCGCGATCCCCCGGCTGGCCCACCGGCAGAAGCTCTGGTCGCAACTGGTCGTGGTGGCCGCCGGGGCGCTCGCGCTGCTGCTGACGTACACCGCGCCCAACACCCTCGTCCGGCTCTCGCTGATCTCGTACGAGGGCATGGCGCAGCTGGTGCCGATGCTGCTGCTGGGGCTGGTTTGGCGGCGGCTGACGCTGCATGCGGCGGTCAGCGGGCTGGTCGTGGGCTTCACGCTGGTCTGTGTGCTGGTCTTCAGCGGCAACGATCCGGTGTGGGGCATGAACGCGGGGCTCGTCGCGCTCGCCGTGAACGTGGTGGTGGCCCTCGCGGTCACCTGGCTGGGGCCGCGCGCCGCGGACGACCGGCCGGACGCGGAGGTGCTGGCGCTGGAGGACGAGTTCCCCCGGGAGGGAGCCCCTCGGGACGGAGCGACCGCGGACGCCGGGGCGTCGGCGTCGGCCTGATTCCGACGGGTGGCGGTGGCCGGGCCGCAGGGCTGTCCGGCTACCGGCACCCTTCCGGCCCGGCCGCCCGCGTCGGCGGTTACCCTTGGGCAGAACCTGACACGCCATGTCCTGACCGTGGGACAACAGCGCGACAGCGCGACGCTCATGGCGGTGCGACGGCCATCGCGGCGCGACGGCCACGGCAGCCCGGACCGTACGACAGCACGCAAAGCTCAGACAGCTCAGACAGCTCGGACAGCCCAGATAGAGCACGGACAGCTCGGACAGCACGACAAGGCCGCAGCCGAAGGAGGACGACGCCTCGATGTACCGGATCGTCGACGCCTGGCGGGTCTGCACCACCGCGCTGTTCTTCGTACTCGCCGGGCTCCTTATGGCGCAGGACGGTCTGACGTCGTCGCTCACCGCCGCCGCGACCACCGCCGCGGTGCTGCTGCTGTGCAGCGCCTTCCTGATCGCGGCCTTCGCCCGCCCCGTACCACCGGGCCGGATCCGTACCGCGATCCGGGACCGTGAACGGCGTACGGCGTTCCTGTCGCAGCGCGATCCCGACGCGGCCGGGCGGCCGCGTCCCCGAGCACCGGGCCGTCCCCTCCCGACGGTCGCGTAGGCGCTCGGCACCGCCGCAACCCCACTCCGCTCCGCTTCGTTCGTGTGGTGCCACCCGCGCCCCGCGCGGCTCGTCACGCCGATTCCACCCCGGCACGACGAGACCCGTGGAGGGCTCACCCATGTCCGTTTTCGGCTTTCTCGGCACCGCGCTGGCGCGCGGCGCCGAGCTCATCGACCCGCTCTTCGGCACCGCGGCCACGGCCGTCGCCATCGTCCTGTGCACCCTGGCGGTACGCGCCGCGCTGCATCCGCTCGCCCGCGCCGCGGCCCGCGGTGAGCGGGCCCGCGCCGCGCTCGCCCCGGAACTCGCCGAGCTCCAGCGCAAGCACAAGGACAACCCGGAACGTCTTCGGAAGGCGATGGCCGACCTGTACGCCACCGCGGGCGCCTCGCCGCTGGCCGGCTGTCTGCCGGCACTGCTGCAACTGCCCGTCTTCTACGTCATGTACCACCTCTTCTCCAACGGGAACGGTGGGCTGCTCGACCACACGCTGCTGGGCGCGCCGCTCGGCGGCCGGTGGTTCCAGGCGCTCGCCGACGGCGGCCTGTTCGGGCCGCGGGGCCTGGTCTATCTCGCGCTGTTCGCACTGATCGCGGCGGTGGCCACCTGGAACTTCCGGCGGGCGCGGGCCACGGCGGCCAAGGCGCCGCAGCCGGCCGCGGGCGCCGGTGGCGGACTGCCCGGGATGGCCGGGATGACGAAGTTCCTGCCGCTGCTGTCCTTCGGCACACTGATCACGGTGGCCGTGGTGCCGCTGGCGGCCGCGCTCTACGTGGTGACGACGACGACCTGGACGGCGTGCGAACGGGCGCTGCTGCACCGGGACCGGGACCAGGACCGCGAGCCGAAGCCGGCGTTGGGGTCGGCGTCGGCGTCGGCGTCGGCATCGGCGTCGGCCGGGAAGGCGGCACCGGAAGGGGCGAAGGCGCGGGCCGGGGCCGGGGCGGGGGCGCGGGCCGCGGACAAGGGGGCGGCCCGGGAGGCGACGGCGGTTCCGGAGGCCGGTGAGCGGCGGCCGGCACAGCGGCGGCCGGCCAAGAGCCGGGCGGCGCGGCAGCGGGCGGCCCGGTCCAGGGCCACCGCCAGGACCAGGGCCGATTCCCGTACCGCCGACTCCCGCGCGGCCGGCTCCGCCGCGGCCAACTCCCTTACGGACAGCGCCGGTACGGCCGAGGGGAGCGCCGCCACGGCGTTGTGACGGGCCGGTCCGCGAACGGATCCGGGGACCGGCGGACCGGGCCGCCGACGGCAGGCGCGCAAAGACGCCTGACGGCCCGATTGCGCGGTGGATCGGTGGCCGGCCGTCAGGTGACCAGTGGTTACGGCAGATGGCCCCCGGCCGGGGGCCATCTGCCGGTCGTTTCCGGCGACTCGCCCCCGCCTTCGGGCACGGTGCGGCAATCTGTCACCATAGTGCCCGATATGCAAGGAAAGACTACTAAATGGTGGAAAGCGGTAATTGCCGCACTGGTCGGTGTGGTGATCGCGGCTACGTTGAGCGTCTTCGCCGCGCTCGCGTCCGCGGCTCCTCTGCCCGGCGGGCTGGGCCCGTGTCTGGGAAGCCAGTGCCCCGCTTCGGATCAGGATCCCCACAGCGGCGGGATCGCGGGCCGGGACGAGAACATCAATATCTTCGTCGGCGGTGACTACCGGGTGGGCGGGTCCGCGGCGGAGGCCGAGGGCAAGATCGTCACGCTCGGCGATTTCTCGATGAACAAGACCTCGGGCTCCAGCATCTACAACGTCGGTGTGGTCGGCGTCGGCTCCCGGGTCCCGCCGCCGAACGGTTCGGACTTCCTGACCGTCGGCGGCAATCTCACCATCGCCGAGGGCCAGCGGCTGCTCGCCGAGGAGGGCCGTGTGTCCGGCGTGGTGAAGTACGCCGGGACGCTGAGCGGCACGGTCAGCCCGCGCGCCGTACACGATCCGGACGCGGCCGCTCCGTACCTCGGGCTGCGGCCCGAGCTGACCTCGTCCAGCGCCTGTTACGCGCACGCCGGCGGCGCCGGCAGACCGGCCACCGGGACGGCCGTCAACCAGGGCTACCAGACCCTCTTCCGGGGTGACGGCACCTCACCGATCCAGGTCTTCAACGTCGACTTCGACATCGCCGCGGCGAACGGCGGCGATCAGGGCATCGCCTTCGAGGGCATTCCGGCCGGTGCCACGGTGCTGGTCAACATGCTCGGCGACCGCCGCACCATCAGCACCTACATCGGCCACGACCTGCGTCCGGCCGGTATCCGCGAGCGGCTGCTGTGGAACTTCCCGGACGCGACCCAGGTGACCATCAAGGGCAGCGCGCAGTTCCAGGGCGCCGTCCTGGTGGGCCGCCCGGACAGCCGTACGACGATCTCCGTCCCGGGCATGAACGGCCGCTTCTTCACGGCCGGTTCACTGGACCACATCTCCTCCTCCGGCTCGGAATTCCACGGCTATCCGTTCAACGGCGACCTGCCGGAGTGCGGCGAGGAGCCGACGCCCACGCCGACGGAGCCGACGGTGACACCTACGGAGCCGACTGTGGGTCCGACGGAGCCGACGGTGACTCCCACGGAGCCGACCGTTGGTCCGACGGAGCCGACCGTGACTCCCACGGAGCCGACGGTGGGTCCGACGGAGCCGACCGTGACACCTACGGAGCCGACTGTGGGTCCGACGGAGCCGACGGTGACGCCGACCGAGCCGACGGTGGGTCCCACGGAGCCGACGGTGACCCCGACCGAGCCCACCGTGGGCCCGACCGAGCCGACCGTGACACCTACGGAGCCGACTGTGGGTCCGACGGAGCCGACGGTGACTCCCACGGAGCCCACCGTGGGGCCGACGGAGCCGACCGTGACGCCGACCGAGCCCACCGTGGGCCCGACCGAGCCGACTGTCGGGCCCACGGAGCCGACGGTGACGCCGACCGAACCGACCGTGCGGCCCACCTATCCCACCGAGCGCCCGACCTGGCCGGTCCCGTCGGAGAGCTGCGACTGCTGGGATACCGGCGGCCACGGACACGGCCATGGGAAGGATCACGGCCATGGGAAGGACCATGGCCACGGCAAGGACCACGGCCACGGCAAGCACCACTGCCACGGTCACGGCAAGGACCATGACCACGGCCACGGCAAGGGGCACGGCTACGACCGGGACCACGGCTACGACCGGGACCACGGCTACGGCCACGGCCAAGGTGACGAGCTGGCCCGAAGCGGTGCGCTCAGCGACCCGTGGGCGCTCGGTGCGGCGGCGGCCGCGATCGTCTGCGGTGCGGCGCTGGTCGTACTGGTCCGCATCCGCTGGACCAAGCGGTAACGGCAGGGCGCCGGCCCTGAGTCAGGCCGGCGGACGGAGAGGACCGAAGGACAGATAGGCAGGCCGTAGACCTGTCCGGCAGCGCATCGGCCGGACAGGTCTCGCGCTTATGCGGACGGTTCGATCCGGACCGTACGGCCCTCGGCGGCCGAGCGCCTGGCGGCCTCCAGGACCCGCAGGGTGGCCGCGGCCTCGGTCGCCGTCACCGGCGGTACGCCGCCGTCGCGCAGCGCCCGCGCGACGGCGGCGTAGTACGCGGGGTAGTCGCCCGGCAGCGTCGGCACGGCCGCGCCGCCACCGGTCTCCGGGGACTCGCCGGAGCCGAGCCGGCCCCAGGCGGAGGCCGGTTCCACGCCCCACTCCGCGCCGTCCGTGCCGGGCCGCCGGCCCGCGCGCAGTGCGGCCTCCTGCGGGTCGAGCCCGTACTTCACGTAACCGGCGGCGCTGCCCAGCACCCGGAAGCGCGGGCCGAGTTGGGCGGTGGTGGCGCTCACCCACAGATGGGAGCGGACCCCGTTCGCGTGCGTGAGCGCGAGGAAGGTGTCGTCGTCGGCGGCCGCACCCGGGCGGCGGATGTCGGACTCGGCGTAGACCGAGACCACCGGGCCGAAGAGCGTCAGCGCCTGGTCGGCGAGGTGGCTGCCGAGGTCGTACAGCAGACCGCCGAGCTCCGCCGGATCGCCGGACTCGCGCCAGCCGCCCTTGGGCCGTGGCCGCCAGCGCTCGAAACGCGACTCGAACCGCTGGACGTCCCCGAGCGCGCCGTCCTCGACCAGGGCACGGACCGTGCGGAAGTCGTTGTCCCAGCGGCGGTTCTGGAAGACGGAGAGCAGCAGCCCGCGGTCGTCGGCGAGCGCGGCGAGCCGCTCGGCCTCGGCGGCGGTCGCGGCCAGCGGCTTGTCGACGACCACCGGGAGCCCGGCCGTCAGCGCGGCGGTGGCGAGCGGCACATGTGTCTTGTTGGGCGTCGCCAGCACGATCAGGTCCAGTTCGGCGGCGCGTGCGAGGACGGCCTCGGCGGTATCGACCGTACGGACCCCGGGGTGCTCGGCGCGGGCCTGCGCCTGCCGCTCCGGGCTCGCGGTCGAGACGGTGTCCAGGACGAGGCCGTCGGTGGCGGCGATCAGCGGGGCGTGGAAGACCGAGCCCGCCAGGCCGTAACCGATCAGGCCGACGCGGAACGGGCCGCGGGCGGTGGCCGGGCGGTCGGGGGTGCCGGTGGAGTCACTCATGGATCCACTTAAACAACGCTGTTGCCAAAGTGCAAGACGTGCGGACAATGGGTGGGTGACCAGCAACGAGAGCGATGCGCGCGCGGTGCCCCCGGCCGGCGGCACCGGCGGCCCCGGCACCAACCTTTCCGCCCTCCGCGACCACAACGCCGCGTTGGTGCTCGGTCTGCTGCGCGCGGCGGGGGAGACCGGGGTGAGCCGGCTGGAGCTCGCCGCGCACACCGGGCTGACCCCGCAGGCCGTCAGCAAGATCACCGCACGGCTGCGGGCCGCCGGACTCGCGGCCGAGGCGGGCCGCCGCGCCTCGACCGGCGGCAAACCACGGACGGTCCTGCGGCTGGTCCCCGGCGCCCGGCACGCCGTCGGGGTGCACCTGGACCGCGACGAGATCACCACCGTCCTCGCCGACCTCGCGGGCGAGGCGGTCGCGGTCCGCCGCGCCCCGCTCGCCTTCACGGCGGGCGCCGACGAGGTACTGGCCACCGCCGGGCGGGAGGTCGCGGCGCTGCGGGCGGCGGCCGGCGGGCCGCCGGTGCTGGGGGCCGGGGTGGCCTGCCCCGGCCCGCTGGACCATACGGCCGGGGTACTGCACCGGGTGACCGGCGCCCCGGCCTGGGACGGTTTCCCGCTGCGGGCCGCGCTCGCCGGCCGGCTCGGGCTGCCGGTGGTGCTCGACAAGGACACCAACGCGGCGGCGCTCGGCCTGGCCCAGGGGTTCGGCGACGGCGCCGGATCGTTCGCATATCTGCACCTGGGGACCGGGCTCGGCGCCGGGCTCGTCCTCGGCGGCGGCCTGTACCGCGGTCCGCGGACCGGCGCCGGGGAATTCGGCCACCAGGTGGTGGAGCGGGACGGTCCGCGCTGCGGCTGCGGGCGGCGCGGCTGTGTGGAGGCGCTGTGTCTGGCGGCAGTGGCGCGCGGCGATCTGGCGGACGCGGCGCGGGTGCTGGGGGTGGGCGCGGCCAATCTGGTGGAGCTCCTGGACATCGACCGGGTGCTGCTCGGCGGGCGCACCGTCCTCGCCCACCCCGACGGCTTTCTGCACGGTGTGGCGGCGGAGCTGGCCGCCCAGGCCCGGACGCGCGGCGGGACCGGGCCCGGGGTGCCGGTGGCGCTCGCCCCGGGCGGTGCGCGGACGGTGGCGGACGGCGCGGCGCAGCTGGTGCTGGCCCCGCTGTTCGGCCCCCACCGGCCGGCCCTCGCGGCGTAGGGGGCCTGGTCCGATACGCCGGGCGGGCCGCCCCACCCCGCCCCTGCGTGGCGCGGGCCCGGTTGTCCGGTTCCGTCCGGCGTGGTCCGGGCCCGGTCGTCCGGCTCCTTCCGGTGCGGTGCGGTCCGTGTCGTCCGGCTCCCTCCAGCGCGGTGCGGTGCGGGCCTGATCGTCCCGCTCCCTCCGGCGCGGCACAGGCCCCGTCGTCCGGCTCCCTCCGGTACGGCGCGGCCCCCGCCCGGTCGCTCCCTCTCCCCGGACGGCGGGAGCGGGCCCGGCTCAGGTCCCTGCCCCGAGGCGGCCGCTCCCGGCGCAGTGCCTCGCCGCCTGGAGGCAGCCCTCCTTGGCCGCCCCCCGGCCAAGGGAGCCGCTTCCGCCATCCGTCGCGTCCCCGGATCCGCCGTAGTGCGAAGATCACGCCGTGGAGTACCCGTACGGCCAGGAACCTGGCGCACCCATCCGGTCCGGCATCCCCGAGCACGGACGTATACCGAAGTACTACGCGGCCAAGGTCGAAATCGCCGCACTGCTGGACGAGTTGGGCGAGGGCGAGGCGCTGCCCACCGAGCGTGAACTGGCGCTGCGCTTCGAGGTCTCCCGGGAGACGCTCCGCCAGGCGCTGCGCGAACTGGTCCTGGAGGGACGGCTGCGGCGGCTGGGGCGCGGCACGGTCGTCGCGGGACCCAAGCTGGCGCAGCCGCTGTCCCTGGCGAGCTACACCGAGGGCGTACGGGCCCAAGGGCGTCGGCCCGGCCGGCATCTCGTCGGCCTCGACCGCTTCGCCTGCCCGCCGGCGCTCGCCGGTGATCTGGGTCTCCAAGCGGGCGACCCCGTATGGCATTTGGAGCGGGTGCTGCTCGCCGACGATGAGCGGGTCGGGCTGGAGAGCACCTATGTCGCCGTCGGCCGGGTGCCGGCGCTGGACACCGACTTCGAGCCGGACTCCTCCTTCTACGCCTATCTCCACGAGCGGCTCGGCATCGGCTTCGGTGACGCGGACGAGCGCCTGGAGACCGTCCTGGCCACCCCGCGCGAGGCGCTGCTGATCGGCACCCCCGGCGCGCTGCCGATGCTGCTGATCCACCGGCTCTCGCGGGACACGCGCGGGCGTCCGCTGGAGCGGGTGCGCTCCCTCTACCGGGGCGACCGGTTCTCCTTCACCACCCACCTGGGGACGCCGCCGGGCTGACGGCGGCCGCTCCCGCCCGGTCCCGGCGCACACCGGCCGTTCCGGCGGGCGGCGGCCGTCCGCCGCGCCGTCGGCGCGCGGGCCCGCGCCCACGGGGCCGCGGCTGACGCGCTCTTCACCGACGTCCCGGTGGCCGTCGGGTACGAGCCACCTGGGCCGCACCCTGGCCTGCCGCCCACCTCCCCCTGCCTGGGTCAGCCGCATCCGGTCGGCTGACGGAGGGGTGCCGGGGCAGCCCGGAATCCCTCCCTGCATCTCGAAAAGATAACGGGTCTAGGCCAAACTTGCAGCCGTGTTCACCGTCCCGTCGCCGGGCCGACCGGTGCGGGCCACCCACCGACGGGAGCGTCTGAGGCATGCGAGTCATAGTTGTCGGAGCCGGCGTGCTGGGAACCATGCACGCCTGGCACGCAGTGGAGCGGGGCCACGAGGTCCTGCACATCGAGCGGGAGGCCGAGGCCCGCGGCGCCTCGGTCCGTAACTTCGGGCAGATCTGGGTCAGCGGCCGGGCCGGCGGCGAGGAGCTCGCCACCGCACTGCGCGCCCGCGAGCTGTGGGAGGGCATCGGCGCCCGGGTGCCCGAACTGGGCTTCCGCGCCATCGGTTCGCTCACCGTCGTCAAGAACGCGGCGGAGCGCGCCGTCGCCGAGGCGGCCACCCGCCGCCCGGACGCCGCCGCCCGCGGCTACCACCTGCTGGACGCCGAGGAGACACGCGCCCGCAACCCCGCGCTGCGCGGCGAGTTCGCCGGTGCGCTGTGGTGCGAACGGGACGCCGCCGTGGAACCGCGGACCGCCCAGCGCGCCCTGAAGAACCACCTGCTGGCGTCCGGCCGCTACACCTACCTCGGCGGCCGCGAGGTCCGCGAGGTCGTCGGCGAGCACGCCGTACGCGACGACCACGGCGACACCCACCACGGCGACGCCGTCATCCTGTGCACCGGCGCCTGGCTCGGCGGCCTGGTCCGCGAGCTCGTCCCCGACCTGCCGGTACGCCGCGTCCGGTTGCAGATGATGCAGACCGACCCGCTCGGCGAACCGCTGACCACCTCCGTCGCCGACGCCGACAGCTTCCGCTACTACCCGGCGTACGCGAGCGAAGCGCTGGACGCGCTGGCCGCCGCACAGGTCCAGCAGCCGACCGCCGCCGCGCACAAGATGCAGCTGCTGATGGTGCAGCGCGCCGACGGCGGCCTGACCATCGGCGACACCCACGAGTACGAGACGCCCTTCGGCTTCGACGTCGTCGAGGACCCGTACGAGCACCTCACCGGCGTCGTCGAGTCGATCCTCGGCCGGCCGCTGCCGACCGTCCGCCGCCGCTGGGCCGGGGTGTACGCACAGTGCACCGACACCGTCCCCGGCCCCGCCGGGGAGCCCGTCGCCCCGGTCGTGCACCGCCAGCAGGTCCGCGACGGCGTCTGGCTGGTCACCGGGCCCGGCGGGCGCGGGATGACCTGCTCCCCGGCGATCGCCGAAACCACCGCGAACGGACTGAACTGGTGAGTGAGCTGACCGAGGAAAGGGACGAAATGACCGTGGAGAAGAGCGAGTCGGCCGCGCACGACACCGGGGCGGACGCCGTACCGGCCGGACCGGACATCAGGCTGGTCGTCCTCGACATGGCCGGTACGACCGTCGCCGACGGCGGCCTCGTGGAGCAGGCGTTCGGCGTGGCCGCGGAACGGCTCGGCGTGCGGCCGGGCAGCGCGGACCACGACGACAAGCTGGCGTACGTCCGCGCCACCATGGGCGAGTCCAAGATCTCCGTCTTCCGGCACCTGTTCGGCGACGAGGACGCGGCGCAGCGCGCCAACGCGGCCTTCGAGACGGCCTACGGGGAACTCGTCGACGGCGGACGGATCGCGCCCCTCCCCGGCGCCCGGGAGGCGATCGAGGCACTCCAGGCGGCCGGCCGCACCGTCGTGCTCTCCACCGGCTTCGCCCGGATCACCCAGGACGCCATCCTCGACGCGCTCGGCTGGCAGGGTCTCGTCCCGCTGACGCTCTGCCCGGCCGACGCTGGCGGCCGCGGCCGCCCCTACCCCGACATGGTGCTGGCCGCCCTGCTGCGCACCGGCGGCGCCGACGACGTACGGCAGATCGCGGTGGCCGGCGACACCTCCTACGACATACTCGCGGGCCGCCGCAGCGGCGCCTCGGTCGTCGCCGGGGTGCTCACCGGGGCGCACGACAGGGAGCAGCTCACCGCCTCCGGCGCCACCCACGTCCTCGGCTCGGTCGCCGAACTCCCGTCGCTGCTCGGGGTGGTCTGACGTGACGACCGCGCCGGACAGGCCCATCGCACCGCCCGAACCGGCCCGCCGGGACCGGAACGCCGGCCCGCGGGACCTCCGGGGGAGGGCGGCGGCGGGCGACGGGCGATCGGGTATCCGCTTCGACTCGGTGACCGTGGCATACGGCAGGAACGGGGAGCACACGGTCCTGGACCGGCTCGACCTCACCGTCGAACCGGGCGAGGTGATGGCCCTGCTCGGCCCGTCCGGCTCCGGGAAGACCACCGCACTGCGGGCGGTCGCCGGCTTCGTCCGGCCGGTTTCCGGGCGGGTGCTGATCGGCGGCCGGGACGTGACCGGACTGCCGCCGTACCGGCGCGGCATCGGCATGGTCGTCCAGCAGTACGCGCTCTTCCCGCACATGAAGGTGGCGGAGAATGTCGCCTTCGGTCTCAAGGCGCAGAAGACGCCACGCGCCGAGATCGCCGGGCGGGTCACCGAGGCGCTGGAGATGACCGGTATGGCCGGGTACGCCGGCCGGTACCCCCGGGAGCTGTCCGGCGGGCAGCAGCAGCGGGTGGCCATCGCGCGGGCGCTGGCCATCCGCCCCGGCGTACTGCTGCTGGACGAGCCGCTGTCCGCGCTCGACGCCCAGCTGCGGTCCGGAATGATGGCCGAACTCGCCCGCCTGCACCGCGAGTTGCCGGACGTCTCCATCCTCTACGTCACCCACGACCAGGTCGAGGCGCTGACACTGGCCGACCGGATCGCGGTGATGGACCGGGCGCGGCTGCGCGACTGCGGCACCCCCCAGCAGCTCTACCGGCGCCCGCGCACCGAGTTCACCGCCTCCTTCGTCGGCACCGCGAACCTGCTGCCGGTGACGGTGCTGGACGACGGGGCCGCCCGCGAGGACGGCGGCGGCCGGGTCCGTTTCGGCGGCCGGACGCTGCGCGTGCCCGTCGGCGGCGCGGCCGCGGGCGCCGACGCCACCCTGTGCGTACGCCCCCACCTCATCGGCCTCGGTGAGAGCCCGGCGGCGGACGGCAACACGCTGCGCGGCCCGATCACCGAGGTCCAGTGGCGCGGCGCCACGCACCGGCTGTACGTGGCCGTGGACGGTCACCGCGTCATGGCCGACCTGCGCGAACTGCGCGAGACACCGGCCCTGGGCGACACCGTCGCACTGCACTTCGCCCCCGAGGACGCCGTCCTCATCCCGGCGGGCCTCACGGAGGACGGTGCGCACGATGCCTAGGACGGATACGGCGGTCATGGCGGACAGGGCGGACAGAGCGGACGTGGCGGGTGTGGCGGACACGGCGGCGCGTACGGTGCCGGACCCGGATCCGGGACCTCCCGCGCCGCCGGGGCGCCGTCCGGCGGGCCGGGGCCGGGGCCGGTCGAAGGCCGGCTGGGTACTGCCGCCCGTCGCCGCCCTCGGCCTGGTCTTCCTCTACCCGCTCGCCCTCGTGGTGTGGCAGTCCTTCACCCCCGAGGACGGCGGGCACTCCACCGCCCCGTACGCGGCGGTCCTCGCCGAGGCGTCCTTCCGCGACGCACTGGCGAACACCGTCCTGATCGCCGTCGGCGCGACCGCCGGCGCGCTCGCCCTCGGGCTGGTGCTCGCGCTGGTCATCGCGTTCGTGCCGTTCCCCGGCGGCCGGGCGCTCAGCCGCTTCATCGACATCTTCCTCGCCTTCCCCTCCTTCCTGATCACCCTCGCCCTGCTGTTCCTCTACGGCACGGTCGGCATGGCCAACGGACTGTGGACGGACGTGACCGGCGCCGCGAGCGGTCCGCTGGACTTTCTGCGCACCCCCTGGGGCGTACTGCTCGCCGAGATCACCTACTTCACACCGTTCGTGATGCGACCGCTGCTGGCCGCCTTCTCCCAGGTGGAGACCGGGCAGTTGGAGGCCGCCGCTGCACTGGGCGCACGGCCGTGGCGGATCGTCCGGAAGGTGATCCTGCCCGAGGCGCTGCCCTCGCTCGCGGCGGGCGGCGCGCTCGTCCTGGTGCTCTGCCTCAACGAGTTCGGGATCGTGCTCTTCACCGGCGCCAAGGACGTCGTCACGCTGCCGATGCTCGTCTACACCAAGGCCATCCTCGACGGCGACTACACCGGAGCCTGCGTCGTCGCCGTCGTCAACATCGCGCTGTCCGTCGCCCTCTACGCCCTCTACCGGACGGTGGTGGCGCGCACCGGCCCGCGGAGCGCCTCGCGTACAGGAGGTGTGCGCCGTCGTGCTGGTGCATAGCAAGGGTGCCCGCCGGGCCGTCTGGGTCCTCTTCTTCGTCCTCTTCCTGCCGGTGTTCGCGCTGCCGCTGCTGGTGATCGTCGCCGCGTCCTTCGCGACGAGCTGGAGCGGCGCGCTGCCCTCCGGGCCGACCCTCGCCCACTACCAGGACATCGCGCACGGCGACGCGGGGCAGGCGCTGCTCACCAGTGTGCTGACGGCGCTGGCGGCGAGCGCAGCCGCGCTCACCGTCGGGACCTGGGCGGCGCTGGCCGCCGAACGGCTCGGCCGGCGCGCCCGGCGGATCGTCGACGGGCTGTTCCTGCTGCCGGTCGCGGTGCCCTCCGTCGTCGTCGGGCTCTCGCTGCTGGTCGCCTTCTCGCAGCCGCCGTTCCTGCTCAACGGCACCCCGCAGATCGTGATCATCGCGCACACGGTGCTGGTCACCGCCTTCGCCTACCAGTCCGTGACGGCCGCGCTGACCCGCCTGGACCCGGCGTACGAGCAGAGCGCGGCCGGTCTCGGCGCCCGCCCCGGCTACGTCCTGTGGCGGGTCAAGCTGCCGCTGCTGCTGCCCTCGCTGACCGCGGCCGCGGGGCTCTGCTTCGCGCTGTCCATGGGGGAGCTGAGCGCCACGATGATGATCTATCCGCCGGACTGGATGCCGCTGCCGGTGCAGATCTTCGCCACCACCGACCGGGGTTCCCTCTTCGCGGGCGCCGCCCTCGCGGTGACCCTGATGGCCGCGACGCTGATCGTGCTGCTCGGCGTCTCCCGTATCCGCACGAAGGCCGCTTACCGCTGACCGCCCCGGACCGGACGGACGGACCGCACCGGAGTGCGCGGACGGACCGCCCGGCCCGCCTGACCGGCCCCGGCCCGTACGACGGCCCGTACGACGGGGCTGCCCCGCCCCCTCCCGTCGCCCGACCACCTCGCCTCCCCTCCGCCTCCCCTCCGCCCCACCCCGTCAAGGAGACACGACCCGCCATGCGCACCACCCCCACCAGTGGCAACTCCAGTCCCCACTCCGGTCCCCACTCCCGTCCGCATCCGCACCGCCTCACGGTCCGCAAACCGCTCGCCGCCTGCTGCGGTGCCCTCGTCCTCGGCGTCTCGCTCACCGCCTGCGGCGGTACCGGGAGCGCCGACGCGGACGCCAAGGAGATCACCGTCTACAGCGCCGACGGCCTCAAGAGCGAGCGCGGCGACGGTTTCTACGACCGGGCCTTCGCGGACTTCGAGAAGAAGACCGGCATCAAGGTCAACTACGTCGAGAGCGGTTCCGGCGCGGCCGTCCAGCGGCTGGCCCGCGAGAAGGCCAACACCAAGGCCGATGTGCTGGTGACCCTGCCGCCGTTCATCCAGCAGGCCGACGGAAAGGGCCTGCTGGACACGTACCGGCCCAAGGGCTCGGAGCAGGTCGCGGCCGCGGACAAGGACCCCCACGGCAAGTGGACCTCGGTCGTCAACAACTACTTCTGCTTCATCTACAACAAGAAGGAGCTGGCGCAGCCGCCGCAGTCCTGGCAGGACCTGACGGACCGCCGGTTCGCGGGCAAGCTCCAGTACTCCACCCCCGGCGTCGCCGGTGACGGCACCGCCGTCGTCATCAAGGCGCTGCACGACTTCGGCGGCCAGGGCCCGGCCATGGAGTTCCTCAAGAAGCTCCAGGCCAACAACGTCGGTCCGTCCGCCTCCACCGGCCAGCTCGCGCCGAAGACCGACAAGGGCGAACTGCAGGTCGCCAACGGCGATGTGCAGATGAACTACGCCAATATGAAGTCGATGCCGAACCAGGGCATCTTCTTCCCCGCGGCGAAGCCCGGCGCCAAGCCCGCCACCTTCGCCCTGCCCTACGCCGCGGGCCTGGTCAAGAACGCCCCGCACGCCGCGAACGCCAAGAAGTTCCTGGACTACCTGCTCTCCGAACCGGTCCAGCGGCAGGTCTCCGAGGTTGGCGGCGGCTTCACGGCCCGCAAGGACGTCAAGGCCACCGACGAGAACGCCACCGCGCTCGCCAAGATCATGGCGGGGGTGGACATCTTCCAGCCGGACTGGCAGGACATCAACAAGAACCTGGACTCCTACATCGGCGCGTGGAAGACGGCGACCGGCAGCTGAGCGTTCACCGCCGCAGCCGACCGTTCACCCGCCGACCCCTGACATCCGCACACAGATTGCGGAAGAGTAACGGGTCTAGTCCCAACGACCCGTGTGGGTAAGGGAATTGGCGCCACGGACGACGCGTGACGAGCTGCTCGCCGCAGGTCACACACCCCGTACCCCCCGGCGTCGCGCTCCACTTCCTACGTCCGCTCCCTACGTCCGCTCCCTAAGTCCGCTCCCTGCATCCACGCCGCACGCTTCACGTCGCACGCTCCATGCCCCCGAATCCCGGAGGACCGCCATGCTGTCAGCGTCCCCAGCGTCCCCAGCGTCCCCAGCGTCCCCAGCGTCCCCAGCGTCCCCAGCGTCCCCAGCGTCCCCAGCGTCCCCAGCGTCCCCAGTGCCGTCCGTACCTACGGCACCGTCGGCGATATCCCGCTCCCGAATGTCGAGAAGGGCCTGGCTCACCGGCGCCACCGCCGGCCTCGCGGGCGCCGCGCTGGCCACCGGGCCGTTCGCCGGTCTCGCCCGAGCCGCTACCGGCCGCCCCGCCACCCCCAAGGTCCTGGTCATCGGGCTGGACGGGGCCGGCCGGCTGGACCGCGTCAAGGAGGCCGCCACACCCACCCTCGACGCCCTGATGGCCACCGGCATCACCGCCCCCAGCAGCCTCTACGCGAGCCCGATGGCCCGTACGGAGTCCGCCCCCGGCTGGTCGACGATCATCACCGGTGTCTGGCCCGACAAGCACGGCGCCAAGGACAACAGCTTCACCGGCGCCGACTACGCCAGTTACCCCGACTTCCTCACCCGTATCGAACGGGCCCGGCCCGCGCTGCGCACCTACGCCGTCGCCTCCTGGGGCCCCATCACCGAGCGGATCTTCTCCGCCGAGGTCGACACCCGTTTCTCCACACCCGGAGCGGAGTACGACAAGGGCACCACGGCGCGCGCGGTCGCCCAGCTCAGGGACGGCGACCCCGACGCGGTCTTCGTCCAGCTCGACAACGTCGACCACGCGGGCCACTCCTCCGGCGCCGCCAGCCGCGCGTACCTGGACGCCCTGCACACCGCCGACGCCCAGGTCGGCGAGCTGCTGGCGGCGGTCAAGGCCCGCCCCGGGTACGGCTCCGAGGACTGGCTCATCCTGATCACCGCCGACCACGGCCACACCGACCCCGGCGGACACGGCGGCTCCAGCTGGGCCGAACGGCAGACCTTCGTGATCGCCGCCGGTGGCGGTCTGCCGGCCCGTACGGTCCGCGAGGACGTCAAGCTCGTCGATGTCGCCGCCACCGCCCTGCACCATCTCGGCATCGCCGTCGACCCGGCCTGGAAACTGGACGGCCGACCCCTCCACGAGCCCTCCGCCGACGCCTTCGACACCCTGCGCCCCCAGCTCGGTACGGCGGTCGACGAGACCGGCGTGGGCGCCTCGGTGCTCGGCTTCACCCACACCCCGCCCGCCGGCTGGTCGGTGGACAACACCGCCATGGGCGGCGGAGGGGTCACCGAGTGGCGCGGCTGGTCCTTCACCACCGATGAGTTCTGGACCAAGACCGCGCCCGACCAGCAGCGCGAGTCCAACGTCCGGGCGCGCGGCGTCTTCGCGGTGGCCGACGGCGACGAATGGTCCGACAAGCCCCGCACCGGCACCTTCGACTCCACGCTCGTCACCCCCGCCTGGCCGGTCCGGGGCGGCACCACCGCCACCCTGTCCTTCACCTCCCACTACCTCCAGGAGGGCACCCAGAAGGCCGAGGTACTGGTCTCCTACGACGGCGGCCCCCCGAAGCCCGTGCTGGCCTACACCGCCGACGCCGTCGCCCGCACCGAGAACCTCACCCTGAAAATCCCCACCGGCACCCGCACCGTCCAGGCCCGCTTCCGCTACACCGGCGGCAACGACTGGTACTGGGCGATCGACGGGGTGCGGCTGAGCGGGGGCTGACCGGATCCGGCGTTTCGCTGCCTGCGTCCGTCCGTCCGCGGAGCGCGAGCGGACGGACCCTCTCACTCCGCCGCGAACTCGTACTGCAACTCATACAGATGGCCTGCCTTGACCATCACCGTGACCTCGATGGGCCGCTCCGCGTCGCTGTAGACAACGCGCAGGGTCCGCAACACCGGCAGGTCGCCGGGCAGTCGCAGCGCGGTGAACTGCTCCTGGGTGGGTACCCGTGCCGAGACCCGGTCCACGCTGAGCCGGGGCGGATATCCCAGCTCGGCGAGGAGACTCGGGGTGCCGCCCTTGATCTTCGGGCGCCTCGCGATCGCGGTCCCGCGCGCGATCTCCAGCGGGTAGTAGGAGCTGACCAGTTCCACCGGTTCGTCGTCGATCAGCAGCAATTGGTGGCGGAGCAGGGCCATGCCGCCTTCCGGGAGCTTCAGCAGCGCGGACACATCGGCGGGCGGAGTGGTTTCCGTGACCTGGAGCAGCCTGCTACGCGCACGGGTGCCGAGCTTCTCGGCCTCGGTGAGCCAGCGGTAGCGGTCGTCGGGGTCCACCGGGGCCATATACGAAGCCGGTCGCATGGTGCGTTGCCGGTGTTCGCGTACGGTGACGGAGGCTCCAGCCCGTCCGACGACCAGACGTTCGTCCTTCAGGAGTTGCAGCGCCTTCTGCACGGTCGCGTTCGAGGCGGCGAACCTCACCGTGAGCTGCGCAGTGGACGGCAGCTTGGCGCCCGGGGCCAGGTCGCCGTTCATGATCTCGTCGCGCAGGTCGGCGGCGATCCGTTCGTGCAGAGAGCGGTGGTCGAAGGTGTCGTGATCGTTGGGCACCGTCATCAGATCCTGACGTCGTAGCTCAGGTGCTGCGCGACCATTGTCATCCTGTCGACCTGGATCGGTCGGTCCTGAGCGTCCAGTGTGAGCCGGATCAACTGCATCACAGGCTGACCTGGTTCGATCTCCAGAGCCCGCTGTTCTTCCTCGGTCGGCAGCCGGGCGCTGACATCCTCGCGGGCCCGGACCCCCGCATATCCGAGCTCGGCGAGCAGCGTGATGGCCCCTCCGGGAATCTTCGCCGTCCTGGCGAGGCGGGTGCCGTGGGCGATGGCCAGCGGGTAATAGGTGTCCGTCAACTCGCAGGGACGCCCGTCGAGATACATGATGCGCCGACGTACGACGACGTTGTCCCCCCGGGCCAGACCGAAAGCTTCGGCCACCTCGGCGGGCGCAGACACTTCCCCTGCCTGCACGATCCGCTGACTGCTGTGACGGCCTTTGGCCGCGGTCTCGGCACCCCAGGCGTCGCGCTGCCCCTTCTCGCGCGGGGTCAGATACGGCACTGAGGTGGTGCCCCATTCGATGCTGCTCACGGCACCCTCCGGTCCGGTCGGCCATCTCCCCTGCCGACCTTGCTGCTTTACAGAGTAAGTGATGCCCTTGCAGCCCTCACCAACCTTGATGCTATTCGCGAATAGCGGTACATTGCTGACGTGAACGGTACCGGAATGAGGGGTGGTCCACCATGTCCCTGTCCTCGTCACACCGAGCCCGGCTGCTCCCGTGGTCCGGCCCTGAGGACAAACCGTCCTACGTCATCGGCGAGGGAACCGGCCCGGTGTCGCGTCTCGCCGACGAGGTTGAGGCGGCGCAGCTCGGAATGGGGGTCGAGTTGCTGGGGCACGCGCGGGCGATGCTCGGTGACCGCACCGTGTCCGATGGCGAGCTGCGCTTCCTCGGTGACCGGCTGGTCGAGGCATTGCGGGATGTGCTGCGGATCGCCGAGAGCCGGGGCGCGGAGCGAGCCGTGACCGAGCGTGACCCCGGGTGATCACCCAGGGCGCCGCAGGCCCCGGCTGACTTAGGGTGGGGGCGTCGGCCGTACGTACGAGGCGTGGGTCACTCGCGTGATCTGCGCTGGGTGCGGGAGCGGCCGGCGCCCCTGGTCAACACGTACGGCAGGAGTCCGGCAGTGGCAGAGCGCAAGCCGATCGAGTCATGGCTCACCGACATGGACGGCGTCCTGATGCACGAGGGCATTCCGGTTCCCGGGGCGGACGCTTTCATCAAGCGGCTGCGCGAATCGGGCAAGCCCTTTCTCGTGCTGACCAACAACTCCATCTACACCCCGCGTGACCTGCATGCCCGGCTGAACCGCATCGGCCTGGACGTGCCCTGGGAGTCGATCTGGACCTCCGCGCTGGCCACCGCCCAGTTCCTGGACGACCAGCGCCCCGGCGGCACCGCGTACGTCATCGGCGAGGCGGGGCTGACCACCGCCCTGCACGACATCGGCTACGTCCTGACCGACCACGCCCCTGATTACGTCGTCCTCGGCGAGACCCGTACCTACAGCTTCGAGGCGCTCACCAAGGCCATCCGGCTGATCAACGACGGCGCCCGGTTCATCGCCACCAACCCCGACGAGACCGGTCCCTCGGCGCAGGGCGCGCTGCCCGCGACCGGTTCGGTGGCCGCGCTGATCACCAAGGCGACCGGCGTCGACCCGTACTTCGTCGGCAAGCCCAACCCGCTGATGATGCGGCACGGGCTGAACGTCATCGGCGCCCACTCCGAGACCTCCGCGATGATCGGCGACCGGATGGACACCGATGTGGTGGCCGGGCTGGAGGCGGGCATGGAGACCTTCCTCGTACTCACCGGCCTGACGCGCCCCGAGGAGGTCGAGCGGCATCCGTTCCGGCCCTCCCGGGTGGTCGATTCGATCGCGGACCTCGTCGAGCTGGTGTGACCTGAGGGGCGGGAGGGGCTGACTTACCGGCCTTGTGCCGGGGCGGGTGGGGGCGGGGAGGCTCGTGCGACCGTCGGCGGTCTGTCCGGCTCCCCTCCCGCCTGGTCCTGGCCTCCTCCCGTCTGTCCTGCTCTCTCCCGGCTTCCCGCGCGCCCGGGTACGGGTCTGCGCGCCCAGGTACGGCTCTGGACGGGCCGGATGCCTCTGGGGCGGCCGCGTACCGTCCCCGTACGGGCGGCCCCGCTCCGGCTTCGTGCGGTCCGGCGCGGGCTGGTCCGGGGTGGGCGGATGCCGCCGCCGTCACCGCGATGGCGTACTCCCGGGCCGCACCGGATGCGGGCGGCCCCGACCGGGTGGATCTTCGGGGCATGCCGAGGTTCCCCACGCGCTCACCGCAGCTCATTCTCTGCGCCGCGCTCGCGGCCTGCGCGGGGACGGCGGCACCCGCGTACCCAGGAGACGAGCACGGCGCCGGGGCCGGCACGGCTTTTGTCACCTCGGTCTCCGCCGCCTCGGTTTCCTCCACCTCGGTTTCCTTGGCTGCTCCCGGTGTCGCGGTATGGGGCGGTGGGACGGCATGGGGCGGCGGGAACGTACGGGGCGGCGCCGGGGTGGCCGTATCAGGCGTGGACATCGCGCCGTCCGGGAGCGCCGTGCCGGCCGGGGCGGCTGTTGCGTCCCGGGCCACGGTTCCGCCCGGTACCGCTGTTCCGCCCGGGACCGTCACCCCGTCGGAAACCGCCGCTCCCGACGGCCGCGCCGCCTCCGGCCGTGAGCTGAGCAGCGCCGGAGCCGTCGGCCTGGTGCTGGCCGGTGGCGCCGTCCTGGTCATCGCGGGCCAACTGCTGCGGCTGAGACTGCGCATCCGGCGCGAACGGCAGAGCGGTGGCGATGGTCGCTGAGGACGGCGGGGCCACTGCACCGGCACCGGCCACCGACACTTGCTGACCGGTGTGGCCTGGGCGGTACTGCTGTTGGGCCTGTGGCTGTGGGGGAGTGATGTGACGGGCGGGGTAGCGGCAAGCAGGCGGCCGGAGACACCGGGAAGGTGCACGGCACGGGAGCACTGGACGGGGGCGCGGGAAGGGGCGGCAGCCCGGTGTTCCCGCTGTTTTCCACAGGGTGGCGTCCGCACGTAATGGCTTGTCCACAGGCCGACTTGGGCTGCGTAGGCGTGTGCCAGGATGAATCAGGCCGGTGGTCTTCCGCCGGTCGGGTTTCCTGCTCCGAGGGGGGAGAGGATGTACGGGAGTCTTCGGGGAGCCGGAGGTGGACCGCCGGGCGAGCGCCGGTCCGGCCGCCCACGCACCGCGCTCGGCGCGGCAGTGGCGCTGGCGACGCTGCTGCTGCTCACCGCCTGTTCCGCCGGCCAGGGCGACGCCATCTCCCTGCCCAGACCGGGCCAACGTCCCTTGTCCGACGGGCCGTTCTGGGTCAACCCGGACAGCAAGGCGTCCCGCCAGGCCGGTGCATACGGCAAGGACGGCAAGGCCACCGAAGCCCGGCTCGTCCAGCGGATCGCGGTGCAGCCGACCGCCGAATGGATCGGCACCGACGACCCGGAAGGCCAGGCGCGGGGTTTCACCGAAGCGGCCGCCGCGGCGGACCGCGAGGCCCTGCTCGTCCTCTACAACATCCCGCACCGCGACTGCGGCAGCTACTCCCGGGGCGGCGCCTCCGACGGCAACGCCTACCGGGCCTGGCTGGACGGCGTCCGCAGAGGCATCGGCGACCGCGCCGCCACCGTCATCCTGGAACCCGACGCGCTGCCGCACATCGAGGACCGGTGCACCCCGCAGCAGTTCCACGAGGAGCGCTACGCCCTGCTCACGGAGGCGGTCGGGGGACTCAAGCGGCTGCCGCACACCAAGGTCTATCTGGACGCCGGCAATCCGCACTGGATATCCGACCCCGGCCGGATGGTCGAACCGCTCCAACGGGCCGGTATCGACCGGGCCGACGGCTTCGCGCTGAACATCTCCAACTACCGGACCACACAGGAGAACGCCCGCTACGGGAAGCGGCTGTCCGAGATGGTCGGCGGCAAGCACTTCGTCATCGACACCAGCCGGAACGGCAACGGCCCGGCCTCCGGCGGTGACACCCCCGAGAACTGGTGCAATCCGCCCGGCCGCGCCCTGGGGACGCCGCCCACGACCAAGACCGGCGACGACCGGATCGACGCCTATCTGTGGATCAAGCGCCCCGGCGAGTCGGACGGCACCTGCAAGGGCGGCCCCAAGGCCGGCGACTGGTGGCCGGACCGCGCCCTGGAACTGGCCCACAACGCGAAGAAGTAGCGGTTAGGGCGGCACGGCCCCGGTTACGGGGAGGCGGAGGGGAGGCGGGCGGGGGAGGGGGAGGGGGAGGGGCGGGGGAGCCCCGGGGACCAGGACACCAGCCCTCTCGCCCACCCGCCCACCCGCCCTCTCGCGCCATACGCCAGGCGCGCGCGTCAGCCGGGATGCCCCGCCTGCGGGACTTTCACCCACACCGCCTTGGACGGCGTGCCCTGATCGTCGACCGCGTTGAGCATGTACCAGCCGGGCGGGACCAGCGACGGGTCCTTGGGCACGGTGACCGTCACCCCGTCCTTCGTCGCCGTGAAGTCCAGGGCGATCGACCGCTGTTCGATGTTGGTGACATGGGTGAACGAACCGGGCCGGAGCAGCCGCATCTTCTTGATCGATGCGGGGCGGGAGGAGCGGTACGTCGCCGTGCCGCCGAGCGTGACCGTCCTCGGCCCTGGATCCGTCAGCTCGGGGCGCGAGGGCCGGAAGAGATACGGCGGGGTGTAGAGGTCGATCTGCTGCTGGAAGACGCCGGGCTTGGTGTTGTCCTTGTCGGCGTAGAGCGAATCGGACCCGAAGGTCATCACCCGGCCGTCCGGCAGCAGCAGTGCGCCGGAGTGGTAGTTGCGGCCCACCAGCGGATCGGCCACCGCACGGGAGGTGTTGGCCTTCGGGTCGTACAGCTCGGCCTTGAGCACGTTGGAGTCGCTGCGCCCGCGGTAGTCGCCCGAACCGTTGGTGGTCAGCACCGTGTCGTCCGGCATGATCACGCTGCTCGGGTAGCGGGCCTTCTCGTACAGATCCGGGCCGTCCGTGAACCGCGGGCTGGGGGCGTGCAGATCCACGATCCGGGTCTTGGCCGTCGAACGGGGGTCCTCGCCGACTCCGCCGCCGCCGAGCACCATGTACCGCTGTTCCTGGGCGGGCGGCAGCAGCACGGACATCGACGTCTCCAGGATCTTCGGATCGCTCATGCCCGGCACGACCCGGAACGCGTTGGACTTCAGATCCCAGATGCCGGGGGCGCGGCCGACGTTGTCCGGGCCATAGCCCGCATTGGAACCGGTGTAGAAGATCCGGCCCTTGTCGGTGAGGAAGAGCGCGGGATACGTCGGGAAGAACCGCTGCTTGGGCAGGTAGGTCCACTTCTTGGTGGCGGGGTCGTAGATCTCGTTCTTGCCCGGGACGACCTGCCCGATCTCGTCCAGCCCGGAGACCGACAGGACCTTGCCGTCCTCCAGCGTGGTCAGCGTCGGATACCAGCGCGCTTCGTTCATCGGGTCGACGGAGATATAGCGCTCGGCCACCGGGTCGAACTCGAAGGAGTCCTTGATGCCCTGGAAATCCTTCTTGTCGAAGGAGAGTTTCTGTGCGATGCCGTAGAAGTTTCGGGCGTCGGCACCGGTCAGGCCGTGGATGCGGTAGTTGTCCTGAGCGCCGGTGGAATACGCGCGGCCGTCCTCAAGCGCCTCGACGTATACCCGGGCCTCGCTGTGTGTCACGGTGACCCGGCCGGTCACCGGGTCCTTGGTCTTCTTCGCGCGCGGCACCACGATCGCGTCCTTGGAGGCGAACGTCTTGCCGTTCTGCTTGCCGGTGAACAGTGTGCCGGCCGGGAATGTCTTGGGGCCGTCCGGATTCTCGTTGTAGACGATCATGAGGCCGCCGGCCTTCTTCACATCGCCGCCCAGCTTCTCGTAACGCTGTGTGCCGCCCGCCACCAGAAGATTGCCGTTCGGCAGCTGGGTGTGCCCGGAGCAGAAAAGATCCTTGGGTGTCGGGATGTTCTTGAAGGTGTTCCGCGCCGGATCCCACAGCACCGTACGGAACGACTTGGCCTTGAAATTCGCCGCGTTATTGCCCGAACCGGCGACCAGCAGCACCTTTCCGGTGTGCAGCAGAGCCGCGTGGATGGTGTTGATACGGTACGCGTCCGGAACGTCGACGACATCCCAGTGGCCCTTCGCCGCTTTGTACTCCGGCTTGTTGATCGTGTACTGGTGGTACTTCTCCGAGGCGAAGCCGTAGAGAGCCGGGCCGTTCACCCCGGCCAGCGCGAGCACCACCGCCGTCGCTATCGCCACTCTGCGGGCGCGACGGCTCGGACGGTACTTCATGTGTGACGTCCCCCAAGGGCGATCTGCATGGTCTGTTCGGCGGCGGCTGGTCCGACGGCCGGGGCAGCGACCTGGGCGGCATTCGGGGCGGCGGCCAGGACGGCTTCGGCCGTCTTCCGTCCGCGCCGCTGCGCGCGTACGCCCAGCCGCCAGGCGACGATCGGCGCGGCCGTGATCAGCAGGGCGAGCGTGGCCCAGGTGATCATTGCCGGGTGGCTGTGGCCGAGTACGAAGGAAGCGCCCAGCGAGCCACCGAAGACGAGAAGGAAGAACAGATGCACCCGGAACGTGCCGAACAGCGTGTCCGGGCTGGACGAATCACCCTTCGGCGTCACCACGAACGTGCTCTTGCGACGCAGCACGGTATCGAAAAGCGAACGCGCGTAAATCGGCGCGGACAGCGCGGACATCACCATACCGGCGACACCACCGGAGCCCTCCGGCTCATGCGGGGAGACATTGTGCCGGCGGTTCCAGACGTACAGTCCGATCTGCAATGCCGAGGCATTGCCGTACAGCATCATCCACACCGACGGATCGATCTGCACACCCGATGCACCCAGCCCCAGGAACAGCGCACAACTGAGCGCCGCCAGAATCCAGTTCAGCGCCGACATCGGATAGAAGATGACCATCATCGTGTAGTTGAAGAGCCGGCCGGGCGGCAGTGTGAAAGGCGCCTTCCAGAACTGCTTGAGTATGGTCTCGTACGTGCCGCGCGACCAGCGCAGCTGCTGGGTGAAGAAGTCCGTCCATGCTGTGGGTCCTTCACCGACCGCGAGCACATCCGGTGTGTAGACCGACCGCCATTTCTTGCCGGTCTGCGGATTACGGTGCCGGTGCATTTCGAATCCGGTCGCCATGTCCTCGGTGATCGAGTCGTACAGCCCGCCGATCTGCTTCAGGGCGCTGATACGTACGGCATTGGACGTGCCGACGAACATCGGCGCGCCGTAACGGTTCCCGGCCCGCTGGATCAGTGCGTGGAAGAGGAACTGCTGCGACTCGGCGGCCTTGGTGACGAACGTGTCGTAATTCCCGTACACCTGGGGGCCGATGACGAAGCCGACATCCGGATCACGGAAGAAGCCGAGCATCCGCTCCAGATAGTTCGGCAGCGGGACGTGGTCGGTGTCCACGGACGCGAAGAAGTCGTAATCATCGCCGTGCGCCTGGAGCCAGGCGTTGTAATTCCCGTGCTTGGTCTTGGCGCGGTGCGGGCCCTTTGCCTGATTCCACTGTGGAACGCCCTTCCGCGTGAAGTGATGCACGCCCAGCCGCCGGCAGACCTCCTTGACCCCGGGGTCGTCGCCCTCGTCCAGCAGCCAGATGTGCAGCAGCCCGCGATGACGCACCCGGACCGCCGCCTCCAGCGTCTTCGTCACCATCGCCAGTGGCTCCTTGCCTGGCACGAAGGAGGTGAGGAAGGCGACGCGGGTGCCGCTCTCCGGGATGACCGGGACGGGGTCGCGGGCGACGAGCGTGGCGTGCGCGTTGGAGAGAACGTTCATGCAGCGGAAGAGCTCGATCAGCCCGATCGAGACGAGCATGACGGTGTCCAGGACCGGGAGGAAGTCATAGGCGGGGTAGTCGCGTTCGGTCCAGTGGGCCGGCTGCATCAGCCAGACGAGCAGCCCCAGCGAGACCAGTGGCGCGGCGCCGAGCAGCAGGGCCGCGCGTATCCGGTGCGGTTCGCCGGCCAGCAGTGAGCGGTAGCGGACCGTATAGGGCTTACCGGGTTCCGGCTGGGTGAGCGGACCGGCGAGCCGGCTGTAATGCTCGTAGTCGTAGCGCGGCAACGGGCGCCGCTGGACCCGCCGTCGCTGCTGCTGGTGCGGTACGCGCAGGCGCGCCGTCGCGGACGGATCGAATGAATGCTGCGGCCGGGCGCCCTCAGGCGGCGACGTCATGAGTCCATCCCCCCGCACGCGGCGCCGGCCACGTGCACTGTTCCGATGGCCCGTGCCCCGGTCCCCCCGGACCGGCTCGGGCTACTGGTGTCGACCGTCCCGCCGAGAGACGGTGACGGGCCCATTCCGGTTGTGTGCTCGAACGCCTCGCCTTCCTCGCGGTGCGGCGAGGTCCCCGCGCCCGTTTCACAGCAACCGGTACAACCCCCAACTCCTGTGCATCACGGCCGAATTCGGCCGTGGTCCCAGGTCAGGGTGCCCAACCACTTCCATGATCGCAAGGCCGAACATGTTGCCTAAGGACAAGGCAGTGCAATCCGGGTGATCCTTGCGCGGGGTATCCGTTGAATCCACAACTGTGCAGTAAATACGCGGCAATTGTGGGGTGACTGTGTGGATTCTGGGGGATGCTGCCGAAGTGCCGGGGGGAGTGTGGCGCGGTGCGGCGTGGTGCGATGCGGCGCGGTGCGCGCGTCTGGGGTGACCTTCGGGGGTGGGGGTGTCTCGGGATCGGGGGTGTGGGGAGTGGCGGCCGGGGTGGTGATCCGCAGGCCGTGATCGGCGGTCGCGGTCGGTGGCCAGGTGGCCCGGTGTGGCGGCGGCCGCTCCATGGTGCCGAACAAATATTCGGACCAGGGGTCGCCGTCCGTGCCGATCACCCGCCCGGCGCGCGGCCCACCCGTTACGTGCCCCCGCCGCCCCATGCAATGACTGAGGCCCCTCGCATGGCGAGGGGCCTCAGTGTTACGTGCGCCGCCAGGGACTCGAACCCCGGACCCGCTGATTAAGAGTCAGCTGCTCTAACCAACTGAGCTAGCGGCGCGCGCTGACCTGTAGAACTTTACACGACCCCCGGCGGTACTCCGAACCGCCTAACCCGCTTCCATGCATGCAAACGCTGTGAGGCGGGCCACACTCGTTCACTCTGATGCGGCCTTTATTACCCCACGAGAAACTTTCCCGGTGCGGGCCGAAAGGCCCTTGATCTCGGGACTTTCGACTAATGGGTTGCCCGAATTGGTCTGTGAAGATCGAGTTCGTAGCTGTAGTACATCAGTTGCCCCGTCAACATGCGGTATCTCCTGCCAGTTGAGAGGCTGAGGCGAAGGCCAAGGCGAAAGAACTGAACGAGTCTGGAGGGGAGCTGGAATGGCAGCGCCGGGATGCGCCGAATACGGGCACGCGGACACCCGCGGGCGCGCGCATGGCCGCCCGACTCGCAGCATGCCCGCGGGCAGTCGCAGCCGCGCCGGACGAGGCCCCCGGCGACAGGCGAGGCTCCGGACAGCGGCAGCACCCGTACCCGTACCCGATCCCGTACGGACCGCACCGCGCTCCCCGGCGGGACCGCCGCGCCGCCGCCCCCGCACCCCGATACCGGCCCCGCCCCCGGCCCCGTACGCCCGGCCGGACTCCGCCCGGCACACCCGGACGGGACCGAGTCATCACGCGCCGCTCAACGGCCCGACCGGCCGCGCCCGCCGGAGTGATCCCGGTGGACGCGGGGCGCACCGATGCCATGGACACATCGACGGCTACGGCCCGCCCCGCGGCGGCCGGCCAGTGGCGAACGGACCTGCCACGAGGCCCGAGTCCACGGGAAGGCACGGGCACGGAGGCAGGCACCGGCGGCGGGTCTCCCCGTGAACGCGCGGACAGCGGTACGGGCCGCGCCGAGGGCCGGTCCGGCCCGTCCGCGCGCCCCGGCAAACCATGGCGTCCGTCACTCCTTCCCCACCTCCTGCAACCCCACCCTGCACGGCAGCGTCTGCTAGGACGCGCGCCCCGGATTCGGGTCTCCCGGGACTCGCCCCTCCCTTGGAAAGGTTGATCGTCGTGGTGTCGACAGCCAAGCGCACCCTTGAGATGCAGCTCCTCCTCGGTCCGGAAGGTACGGTGCCGGTGGCGGGCCGGTTCAGCTACCGCAGTGACCGTCCGTTCGAGGTCGAGGTCGTCTTCATCAGCCGTGGCCGGACGGTCGCCACCTGGCTGTTCGCCCGTGAGCTGCTGCTGAACGGACTGCGCGACGAAGCGGGGGAGGGGGACGTAAGAGTGTGGCCCTTCCGTGGACTCAACGGACAGCGCCGGGTCCATATCGAGCTGTCCACCGACGAGAACGTCTGCGAACTGTCGGTACGCGCGACGGAGCTGACCGCCTGGCTGGAGCAGACCGCGGCGATCGTGCCGCCCGGCCACGAGGACCGCTACCTCGACATGGACATTCACCTGGCCAGGCTGTTCGCGGGGAAAAGCTGATGACGACCACAACCACCACCATGACCACCGGCACGACGACGGACGCGGTGTCGGCAACGACACCGGCGGGGACGGCTGCGACCGGTCCCGACCTCGGCATACCGCCCACGCCCCGGGTCCCGGCCCGCCGGGCACCGGGGGTGACAGGGAGCGGCCGGCCGGATACTGACGCCCGGTCGGCCATCGGCGCCGACCCGCTCGGCACCCAGGGCGATGCAGCCTCCGCCCTCCCGCCGCACGATCCGCGGGCACACGGCTTCCTGCCCGAGCGGCCGCCGGTCCGTTCCATGATCGGTACGTGGACCCGGCTGGACGCCATGGCCCGCGAGGTGGCGGTCGCCCCCGGCCGCGAGGCCGCCGTCGCCATCGTCGAACGGGCCCGCGACGCCGACGAGTTGAGCGCCCTGCGGCAACGGGTCTCCCGGCTGTCGCCACGCAACGCGGAGGCCGCCGCCATGCGGGTGGCGGTGATCGCGGTGGCCTGCGGCTGGGGCGGACTCGACCCGCTCGCACCGGCCGCGCGCCAGTCCGCCGACGAGGGATTCCTCGATCTGTGGGCCGCCATCGCGCACCGGATCGACCATGAACAGTTCGTCGCGCTGCCCACGCTCGCGCTGCACAACTGGGCGCCCGAACGCAAACCCCGCCGGCACATCCCCATCGACCAGCTGGCCCGCACGGAACCGCTCGTCCCGATCGTCCGCTGGGCACCGGAGGGGCAGCCGCTCAGCCGCCTGGACCTGTTGATGCTGGCCGCGACCCGGCTGGAAGCGCACGGCATCTGGCTCTTCCGGCTCGCCGAAACCCTCGCGGGCCGCGCGCCCGACGACTCCTCCACGCCGACGGCGCTGCGCCGCCTCGTCCGTATCCAGCACTCCTTGCGCGCCCAGCTCCACTCCGAGGCGGCGGGGCTGGCGGCGGCTCCGGCAACCGCCCAGCAGCGCGCGGTACTCGGCGCGCTCGCCGAACAGGGCGCCCTGGAACCACCGGTACTCCAGGCCGCGGACGCGGTGCTCGGCGTCGGCGGGCGGCGGGCCGGCGAGGGCAGGCGCCAGCATCTGCGCCGCCACCTCCCGGTGCAGCACCGTGCCTGGCTCAGCGCCATGGACCGCCACTGCGCCCCGGTACGTACCCTCGCGCACCGTGGCGGCCCCGATGCCGCGATCTACCGCGAGGCCCAGGAGTCCCTCATCGCCCTCCGCCGCACCTACGCCGGCCTCGTACAGACAGCGGCCCGTCCGGTCTCCGGCCCCCTGACAGCCGCGGCCTGACGTCAGCCGGACGGCCGGACAGTCCCGCCCGGCCCGCCGCACCGGGGCTACGGGCGGGACGCCCAGGCCGGGGGGTGCGGGATGCCCTGTCCCCGCCTGCTTGCCCCCGCCCCGCCCCGCCCCGCCCCGCCCCGCCCCGCCCCGCCCCGCCCCGCCCCGCCCCGCCCCGCCCCGCCCCGCTTGCGGCGTCTCCGTTTTCCCTGTTGGCCGGTTTCGGAAACCGGAGTTCCGGTTGTTATTGGTATGGACATGTCTAACGTCGCTTACTAGTCTGCCATGTGGTCTAGACCGCCGTACTTCACTCACCCCCTCGGAACCCCCACGTTCAGGAGCGAAGCATGCGCAAAAGGATCAGCGCTGCCGTGGTCGGCCTCGGCATCGCCGGCGTTTCCCTGCTGTCCACGAGCAGCGCGTCCAGCCACGGCTACAGCGACGCACCCATCAGCCGCCAGGCGCTCTGCGCCAATCACACCGTCACGGACTGCGGTGCGATCCAGTACGAACCGCAGAGCGTCGAGGGGCCCAAGGGCTTCCCGGCCGCCGGTCCCGCCGACGGCAAGATCTGCTCCGGCGGGCACGACTCGTTCGCCCAGCTCGACGATCCGCGTGGCGGCAAGTGGCCCGGCACCAAGCTCGCCGCGGGGCAGGGCTACACCTTCAGCTGGCGACTGACGGCACGTCATGCCACCACGGACTTCGAGTACTTCATCACCAAGGACGGCTACGACCCCACCAAGCCGCTCACCCGCGCCGACCTCGAACCCCAGCCGTTCATGACGGTACCGATGGGCGGTGTGCAGCCGGGTTCGACGGTGCAGCACCAGGGCACCATCCCGACCCAGAAGAGCGGGCGCCACCTCATCCTGGGCGTATGGAACATCGCCGACACGGGCAACGCGTTCTACGCCTGCTCGGACGTCGATCTCTCCTGACGTCCGGCGCGCCTGACGTCGCCGGATCCTCCGGTGGGCCTCCCCGTCTTCCCCCGGGGAGGCCCTCGGCGCACCCACGCCACCTTCCCCTCTCGATCCACAACCCCGTTCCCCTGTCCGTCCTCATTCGCCTCTCCTCCCGCAATCTCATCCATCGCTCCCCTCGCCGCCCCGCCCTCTCTCGCATCCACCGCGCTCCGCCCCATCCCATCCCGTCCTGTCCCGCCCCCGTCCTGTCCCGCCCCTCTTGCCCCGCCCCCTCACTGTCCCTTCTGGTTCGTAATCAACGTTACGAGCAGCGGTAGTTGGGGGCGTCAACCCATGGGTTGGTCGTGCGCGGCGCGTTCGTGGACCCGTGGTGTGACGCCCGCTCCGCTCTGGTCGCCCGACGCGCTCACCATCTGCGCCCGCTGCGCCCTCCCCGACGCGCGCCCCTCCACATCTGACGCCCAGTCAATTACCCTGCACCGCCATGACGGCGGCCAACAGCACCAACCCCGACCCCGGATCCACCTCCGGCACCACCCCAGGCCCCATACCTCACCCTCACCCCACCAGCCGCCCCGCCACCGTCGCCGAACTCGTCCAGGCGCAGTGGGGCGATCACCGGACCGGTATGAAGTACGGGGAGCTCAGCCTCACGCATCATGAGATGGCCGCCGGGGCGGCCACCCGTGCGGCGCTGCTGGCGGAGCTGCTGCCACGAGGTGCGGAGCCGCATATCGGTGTGCTGCTCGACAACGTCCCCGAATACCCGCTCTGGCTCAGCGCGGCGGCGCTCGCCGGGGCTGCCGTGGCCGGGATCAACCCCACCCGCCGCGGCCCGGAACTCGTCCGCGACATCGCGCACACCGACTGCGCGCTGCTGATCACCGAACGCGCTCACCTGCCACTGCTGGCCGGGCAGGCTCTCCCCGTCCCGCCCGGCCGCATCCTCGTCGTCGACGACCCCGCCTACCGCGCACTGCTCACCCCCTACGAGGGCGCCCGCCCCGGTGACACGCACCTCGGCAGGACCCCGCACGGCCTCGCCCCGGCCGCTGCCCCCACCCCCGCCTCCCGGATGCTGCTGTACTTCACCTCCGGCTCCACCGGCACGCCCAAGGCCGCCATCTGCACCCAGGGCCGGCTGGCCGCCGCGGGACACGCACTGGCCGGCTACTTCGGCGTACGGCGGGACGACGTCCACTACCTCTGCATGCCGATGTTCCACGGGAACGCCGTGCTCGCCGGCTGGGCCCCGGCGCTCGCCGGCGGCGCGGCCGTCGCGCTGCGCCGCCGCTTCTCGGCCTCCGCCTTCCTCCCGGACGTCCGCCGCTACGGCGCCACGTACTTCACCTACGTCGGCCGCGCCGTGCAGTATCTGCTCGCCACCCCACCCGGCCCCGACGACCGCGACCACCCGCTGCGCGCCGGGTTCGGCACCGAGGCGGGCACCGTCGACGCGGCCCGCTTCGCCGACCGTTTCGGCGTCCGCCTCACCGAGGGCTACGGCTCCTCGGAAGGCGGCGCCGCCCTCCGGCGCTCGCCGGACACCCCGCCCGGCGCCATCGGCACCGCCGCTCCCGGCGACGATCTCGCCGTCGTCGACCCGGAAACCGGCGCCGAGCTGCCGCGCGCCCGCCTCGACACGGCCGGGCGGCTGCTCAACGGCGCGGAGGCCATCGGGGAGCTGGTCAACCGGGGCCGCAGCTCCTTCGAGGGCTACTGGCGCAACCCCGAGGCCACCGCCGCCCGCACCCGTGGCCGGACATCCGCGCAGGCCGGCGCGGGCTGGTACTGGACCGGGGATCTCTTCTTCCGGGACGCCGAGGGGTTCTTCCACTTCGCCGGGCGTACGGACGACCGGCTGCGGGTGGACAGCGAGAACCTGGCCGCCACGATGATCGAGAACATCCTCGCCCGCTACGCCCCGGCAACCGGCGTCGCCGTCCACGCGGTCCCCGACCCCGTCGCCGGCGACCAGGTCATGGCCACCCTCGCACTGCGCGACGGCGCGGTATTCGACCCGGACGACTTCGTGACCTTCCTCGCCGCCCAGCCCGACCTCGGGACGAAGATGGCGCCCCGCTTCGTGCGGACCGTCGCCGCGCTGCCCGTCACCGCCACCCACAAGGTGCACCGGGCCGCCCTCCGGCGCACGGGCTTCCGCTGCCCCGAACCGGTCTGGTGGTCACCCCTGGACGCCGGACCCGCCGGGCGTGCGTACCGCCCGTTCGGCGAAGCGGACCGGGCCGCCCTCCTGGCCCACTACGCCGACCACGACCGCGCCCACCTCCTGGAGGGATGACAGGGGCATGGACGAGTGACAGCTGAGGTGTGAGGGATGAGGCGTGACACGGGTGCGGCGGGGGAGCGGACAAGAGGGCGAGAAGGCGGCTGTGTCCCGTACCCCGTCCCGCAATAACGAAGTGGGCGTCCCCGGAGAACCGAGAACGCCCACTTCTTACGTGCGCCGCCAGGGACTCGAACCCCGGACCCGCTGATTAAGAGTCAGCTGCTCTAACCAACTGAGCTAGCGGCGCGCGCTGACGAAAGAAATACTACCTGGTCCGAAGGGGTGCTTGAGACCATCCCCGGGCGGCCTCCCGCCGACGCCCCGGAGTGCCCCACCCGGTCCTCGCCCAGACCCCCGGCCCCCGGGCCCCACGCACGCGGGCGCCCGTACGGCACACCCGGTGACCTCGTACATACGCCCCGGTACGCAGCCCGCGGGCACGCGTCGATCGTGAGTCGATTGCGCACCGGCCCCGAAGCGGAGCGTTCGGATCGATCAGATCGCCAGCGAGAGCAGTACCGGGGCGGCGCGCCGGTTGAGGGCGTCGGCGGCCTGGCGCAGGCGGTGGGCGTGCTCCAGCGGCATGGAGAGCGCGAGGCAGCCGACCGTCGAACCGGCGGTGATCGGTACGGCAGCGCAGACCGTGCCGACGGCGTACTCCTGGAGATCGAGTACCGGAACCGTCGGCGGCTGGCTGTCGAGCTTGTGGAACAGCACCTTCTCGTTGGTGATCGTCCGGGAGGTGAGCCGGGCGGTCTTGTGGCGGGAGAGGTGATCCATCCGGCCGTCGTGGTCCAGCTGCGCGAGCAGACACTTGCCGACCGCGCTGGCGTGTGCCGTGCGCCGGAACTCGGCCCATTCGTTGACCTTGGGCGCGAGCGGGCCGTCGGCGTAGTGGAGGATCTTGACCTCGCCGTCGATGTACCGGCTGATGTAGACGGCGGCGCCGACGGAATCCCGCAGCTCGTCGAGGGTGATCTGGAGCTTGTCGCGCAGTGCCTGGTCGCGGTCGCCGCCCGAACCCAGCAGGAGGAGCGACTCGCCGACGACATACGCCCCGTCCGCCAGCTGCTCCACATAGCCCTCACGCCGCAGCATCGCCAGCATGTGGCTGAGGTTCCCCGCGGGCAGGCCGGTTTCGCGGGCGAGCTGCACATCGGTCACGCCACCGGCGTGCCTGGAGATGGTTTCGAGCACGCGAAGGGCGTACTGCACCGAATGGAACGGCGCGGTCGGCTCGGGCTTCAGCGCCACGGTGTCCCCCTAGCAGGTTGTTACCGCTTGCATCGTGCCGTCACTGGAGGATGTGGCCGGCGTGATTGCCGACCACTCCCGGACAGCGGGCTTCTATCACGATAGCGGTCAACAGCCATGGATGGAGGGGGTCTTGACCGAAAACCGGCGCCGCCGAGGGGTCTGTCCAGGCGCGCATTGCGCTGGCATATGCCCTAGGCACAGTAGGGCGTCTCTACCGGGGGCGTTGCCGGACCGTGCCGCGCACCGAAAACCTGCACTCCGGTATGCCGGAACCCTTCCCTCCAGTAGGTCGTAGGCCCTTTCCGGTACCCGCCGGAGCCCGGCCCCGTGACGGGGCCGGGCTCCGGCGCACGGGCGCAAAGAGCGCGTGGAGCACGATAGGGGCGCGCGATGGAGAACACGCGCTGTTACACCGTTACGGCACCTGACCAAGGACCGTCATGGCATCCCGGACGGTCGCCGCACCGGCCCCGTCACAGCACCGCGCTCAGGAACTCGCGGGTCCGTTCGTGCTCCGGCGCTGTGAAGATCTGCTCCGGCGGGCCGAACTCGATGACCCGGCCGGCGTCGAACATCATCACGCAGTCGGAGATGTCCCGGGCGAAGTTCATCTCGTGCGTGACGCAGAGCAGCGTGATGTCCGTGGAGCGGGCGATGTCCCGCAGGACGTCCAGCACACCGGCCACCAGTTCCGGGTCGAGCGCCGAGGTCACCTCGTCCAGCAGCAGCACCTTCGGCCGCATCGCCAGCGCCCGCGCGATGGCGACCCGCTGCTGCTGGCCGCCGGAGAGCTGGCCCGGGTACTTGTCGAGGTGATCGGTCAGGCCCACCAGGTCCAGCAGTTCGCGGGCGCGCTCCTCCGCGGCGTCCTTCGTCAGGCCCAGGACGTGCACCGGGGCCTCGGTGATGTTCCGCAGCACCTTCATGTTCGGGAAGAGGTTGAACTGCTGGAAGACCATGCCGATGTTCCTGCGGACCGCGCGGCTGTGCCGCTCGCCCGCCGGGACGAGCCGGCCGCCCTTCTCCTCGTGCGTCAGATAGTCGCCGTCGAACATGATGGTGCCCTCGTCCGGCTTCAGCAGCGTCATCATCAGCCGCAGGATCGTGGTCTTGCCGGAGCCGGAGGGGCCGATCAGCGTCACGTGCTTGCCGGAGTGGACCGTCATGTCCAGCGCGTCCAGGACGGTGTGGGCGCCGAAGCGCTTGGTGACCTTGTCGAAGCGGATCAGCTCGGCGCCGTCGGCCGCCGGGCCGCCCGGGGCCGCGGCGGTCGCCGTGTCCGGGGTGGTCGTGCCGTCCGGGACGTCCGGGAGGGTCGTGTCGTTCGGGGTGGTGCGGTCAGCGGGCAAGGCGGCGCTCCAGGGCTCGCAGGAGAAGGGAAGCGGGGTAGGCGATGACCAGGAAGGCGATACCGACGACGGTGTACGGCTCGACGGTCTGGAAGGTCTGGGACGAGAACTGCCGTGCCTCGCCCAGCATTTCCAGCACACCGATCGCGAAGAGCATCGGTGAGTCCTTCAGCATCGAGATGACGTAGTTGCCCAGCGCCGGGACGACTCGGCGGATCGCCTGCGGCAGGATCACCGCGGTCCACGTACGGCCGCGCGGCAGGCTCAGCGCCGTCGCCGCCTCCCACTGGCCGGCCGGCACGCCGTCGATACCGGCGCGGTAGACCTCGGCGGTGTACGTCGAGTAGTGCAGGCCCAGGCCGATCACGCCGGTGGCCAGGGCGCTGAGCGTGACGCCCCACTCGGGCATCACGTAGTACAGGAAGAACAGCTGCACCAGCAGCGGGGTGTTGCGCACGAACTCGGTGATCACGGTCACCGGCCAGCGCACCGCCTTGCGGGCGGAACGCTGCGCCAGGGCCCACACCAGGCCGAGCGCGAAGGCGATCAGGGAACCGAGCGCCAGGGCCTGGAGGGTGACCAGGACGCCCCGGAAGAACGCCGGCAGGAAGTCGCCGACCGCGGACCAGTCGAAGGTCATCGTGCCTCACCCCGCCCCGTGGCGCCGGCGCCCGCACCGGGCACCGCGGTGGCCGGCCGGCCACCGCCCACCCGGCGGAAGGGGCTCGCCCGCTTCGCCGGTGGCCGGCCGACACCGGCCTTGGCGTGGCGTTCCACCGCCCGCATCCCGCGGGTCAGCGCGAAGGCCAGCACGAAGTACATGACCAGGATGACCGTGTACACGGGTGCGCTCTGGGTGGTCGCGTTGCGCACCAGCGAGGCGCCGAAGGCGATATCGCCCACGCCCAGGATCGACACCAGCGCGGTGCCCTTGAGCAGCTCGATCAGCAGATTGGTGCACGGCGGGACCATCTCCGGCCACGCCTGCGGCAGGACGATCTTCCGCAGCTGCTGCGCGGGGGAGAAGCCGAGCGCGATGCCCGCCTCCCGCTGCGCCGGTGCCACCGCCGCGACCGCGCCCCGTACGACCTCGGAGCCGTACGCGCCGTACGTCAGGCCCAGCGTGAGGACCGCGGCCCACATCGGGGCCAGCTGCCAGCCGAAGCCCACCGGCAGCACGAAGAACATCCAGAACATCAGGATCAGCGCGGACGTACCGCGGAAGATCTCGAAATAGGCGCCGGACAGGAACCGGACGAACCACCGCCGGTGGGTGCGCGCCAGACCGATCACGAAAGCCGTCACCGCGCCGAGCGCCGCGCTGTAGACGGTCAGCTGGACGGTGATCCAGACGCCCTTGAGCAGCAGTTGCCACAGACCCCAGGAGATATCGCTCATGGCCGGCACTTCTCCTTGGCGGTGATCTCCGTCATCTGCTCCTGCGTGAACCCGAAGGGCCGCATGAGAGCGAGGAGTTCGCCGGACTTCTTCATCTTGTGCAGTTCACGGTTGAAGGCGTCCCGCAGCCGCGTCTCCGGGGTGCGGAACGCGAAACCGCCGGCATCGATCACCGGTTTGCCCCGCACCAGCGGGGTGACCTCGGCGGTCGCCTCGACCCTGGTGGTCCGCGACTCGCGGACGACATTGCGTACGGTCACCGCCGTGCCGGCGAAGACGTCCACCCGCCCCTGCTCGACCGCGAGCAGGCCCGCCAACTGGTCGGGCAGTGTGGTGATGCCGGTGACCCCGGCCTCCTTCGCGTAGTCGATCTCGGCGTAGCCGACGCCGGTCGCCATTTTCGCCCCGGTCCTGGCGATGTCCCGGTACGTCCGGAGCCCCTTCGGATTGCCCTTCGGGACGATGAAGGCATCCAGCATCTGGTATTCGGGATCGGCGAAGATGACCTTTGCGCAGCGCTCCGGATTGAGGTACATACCGGCGGCCACGATGTCGAACTGCTGCGAGTTCAGCCCCGCTACCAGTGAGCTGAACTCGGTGGGGAACGGCTCGACCTCGGGGACGCCGAGCCGGGGGAATATCGTCCGCGCGATGGCGGGCGCCGAGCCGGTCATCTTCCCGTCCCGGCCGATGTAGCTGTACGGCTGCTCGCCCGCCAGGCCCAGCGTGACCGAGCCCTTCGCGCGCAGCCGGGCCAGCAGCTGCCCGCCGTCCCCGGTGCCGGCCGCGGACACCCGGCTGCACGCGCCGACCGTCCCGATCGCACCCGCCGCGCCGAGCGCCGCCACCCCCGCGAGCAGCGAGCGGCGGCGGAGGCCGCCAGGTATCCGTCCTTCGTTCTCTGAGATGTTCCGCTGTGGTGGAGCCATGGCCGCGCGGCTACCCGGACACCCGGCACCTATGCCGGCCGTGTCCCGCTCTTGACATGAGCGGCGGCCAGTTGTTCCGTACGCCGGTATTGCCCCCCTACGATCGGGATATGACCGATCGCCTCATCGAAGTCTCCCTGGCCGGGCGCGGTGTGCGCTGCACCGCCAAGCTGCTCGACGACCGTGCGCCGATCACCTGCAACGCCGTCTGGGACGCGCTCCCGCTCGGCGGCGACGTCTACCACGCCAAGTACGCCCGCAACGAGATCTACACCCTCGTGCCGCCGTTCGCCCCCCAGGAGCCGCCGCTGGAGAACCCGACCGTCACCCCCATCCCCGGTGATCTGTGCTACTTCACCTTCGCCGGCACCCAGTTGGGCACCGCGTCCTACGGCTACGAGAGCGGCGCCGGGCACCAGGGCCGCGCCACCGTCGTCGATCTCGCGCTCTTCTACGAGCGCAACAACCTGCTGATCAACGGCGATACGGGCTGGGTCCCCGGCATCGTCTGGGGCACCGTCGTCGACGGCCTGGCGCGGATGGCCGACGCCTGCCAGGACCTCTGGCGGGCCGGCGCCCAGGGCGAGTCGCTCACCTTCCGGCGGGCGTAGCGGGCACGGGCGGCGCCGGGATCGACGCGGCGCCCGCCTCGTACAGGGCGTGCGCGACGCGCAGTACGAGGGCGTCCGCGTGCCGCGCCCCGATCAGCTGCACACCGATCGGCAGCCCGGCGCCGTCCACCCCGCAGGGCAGTGTCGCGGCGGGCTGCTGCGTCATGTTGAACGGGTAGGTGAACGGCGTCCAGCCCGTCCACCGGGTGTACCCCGACCCGGCCGGCACCTCGGCGCCCGCCGCGAACGCGGTGACCGGCTCGGTCGGGGTCACCAGCAGGTCGTACGTGCGGTGGAAGCGGCCCATCGCCCGGCCGAGCGCCGCCCGCACCTCGACCGCCGCCAGATAGTCCAGCGCCCCCAGCCGCGCGCCCTGCTCGCAGATCTCCCGCAGCCCCGGGTCGAGCAGCTCGCGCTCCGTGTCGCCCAGCGGCTGCACCACCCGCGCCGCCCCGCTGAACCACAGCGTGTGGAACGCCGCCACCGGGTCCGCGATGACCGGGTCGGCCTCCTCGACGTGCGCGCCCAGCGCGGCGAGCCGGTCCACCGCCGTACGCACCGCCGCGGCCACCTCCGGCGCCACCGGCACGTCCCAGCCGAGCGACGGGCTGTACGCCACCCGGAGCCCGGCCACCGGCCCGGTCAGCGCCGCCCGGAAGGACCCGGTCTCCGGGGCGAGCTGGGACCAGTCCCGCCAGTCCGGGCCGGTGATCACATCCATCATCAGCGCCGCGTCGGCCGCGTCCCGGGTCATCGGCCCGACATGCGACAGCGTCCCGAACGGGCTCGACGGGTACAGCGGCACCCGCCCGTAGGTCCCCTTGAGGGCGAAGATCCCGCAGAACGACGCCGGGATGCGGACCGAGCCGCCGCCGTCCGTCCCCAGACTCAGCGGACCGGCGCCCAGCGCCACCGCCGCCGCACTGCCGCCGCTGGACCCGCCCGAGGTGCGCCCCGGGTCGTACGGATTGCCCGTCACCCCGTACCGCGGACTGTCCGTGACGCCCTTCCAGCCGAACTCCGGAGTGGTGGTCTTGCCGAGGAACACCGCCCCGGCCGCGCGCAGCCGGGCGACGGCCGGCGCGTCCTCGTCCCAGGCCGCACCCTCGGCCCGGACGGTCCGCGAACCGCGCAGCGTCGGCGTGCCGCGGGTCAGCAGCAGGTCCTTGACGGTGACCGGCACACCGTCCACCGGCCCGGCCGGCCGCCCGGCCCGCCAGCGCCGGGCCGACTCCCCGGCGGCGGCCAGTGCCTCGTCCGCGTCGATCCGGACGAAGGCGTTGGTCCGGGCCTGGGCGGCCTCGGCGCGGGCCAGCACGGCCCGGGTCACCTCGACGGGGGAGAACTCGCCGGCGGCGTATCCGGCCGTGAGCCGGGTGGCGGTGAGATCGGCGAGCCGGGTCGGTCCGGTGGTCATGGGCATCCTCCGAGCGGGGGCCGGCCCGGGGCGGGACGGCGGGGTGGCTGGGGCTGCTGCGGGTGGCGAGGCGGGTGGGGTAGAGGGGGCGGCGGCGCGGTCAGCGCACCGGGACGTACCCGAGCTGTTTGTCGACGACGTTGCGCAGCGGCTGCCCGGCCGCCCACCGGTCGAAGTTGTCCTGGAACTGCTCGGCGAGCGCGGTCCGCCAGCCCAGGGTGTCGCCGCTCATGTGCGGCGAGACGATCAGATGCGGTACGTCCCACAGCGGGCTGTCCGCGGGCAGCGGCTCCCGGGCGAAGACGTCCAGCGCCGCCGCGGCGATCCGCCATCCGCGCAACGCCGCGACCAGCTCCTCCTCGACGACCAGCGGGCCGCGCCCGACGTTGACGAAGCGGGCCGTGGGCTTCATCCGGGCGAACTCCGCCCGGCCGAAGAGCCCGCGGGTCGTCCCGGTCAGCGGGGCCGCGCAGATCACCCAGTCCGCGGGGCCCAGCAGACCGTGCAGCGCCTCGGTGGGGTGCACCCGGCCGAACTCCGGGTCCGCCGTCCGCTCCCGGCGGCCGACCAGCTCGACCGAGACGCCCAGCGCCTTCAGGGTGTTGCCGATGGCCCGCCCGATGGGGCCCGAGCCGACCACGACCGCGCGGGTGCCGGCCAGCCGCAGCGTCTCGCGGTGCTGCCAGCGCCGCTGCCGCTGCAACTCCCAGCTGCCGTGGAAATCCTTTGCCATGGCGATCACCAGACCGGCGACGTACTCGGCGATCGGCTGCTCGTAGATGCCCCGCGCGTTGGTCACCACGGTGTCGTCGGCGATCAGCGCCGGACCCAGCAGCCGGTCCACGCCGGCGCTCGCGGTGTGCACCCACCGGGGCCGCGGACCGCGCTCGGGCCACGCCCGGCGGACCGCGTCGGAGGTGAAGTCCCAGACCAACAGCACGTCGGCGGAGGGGAGTCGGGAGGCGAGGGACGCCTCGTCGGTGTAGCGCACCCGGGCCCGGCCGGCGAGCCGGTCCAGCTTCGGCGGCGGGTCGGAACCGAGGACGAGAACAGTGCTATCGGACATGAGCCAGAAACCGTTCCGAACGTCTGCCCCTTTCACTGAAGGGGCGCCGACAGATGCCTGAGATGCGAGGATTGACCACGCTAAGAAGTCGTATCTACCGTGTCAACAACGGCTCTGTCCCGACGTCCCGGCTTGCACCGGCTGTACCACATCCGCGGCCACTGGTGTGGCCGTTCAGCCCTCCGTTCTCCTAGGGGCCTACATGGACGTCTCCTTTCTGGGAGGCCCGCAGCCTCAGCTCGGAGTGGGCGTGGTCGCCCCCTTCGACTTCGCACTCGACCGCGAGCTGTGGCGCTGGGTTCCCGACGATGTGTCCCTCCACCTCACCCGGACTCCCTTCGTGCCCGTCGAGGTCGGCCTCGACCTGGCCAGACTGGTCAGCGAGCACGAGACCCTGCATGCCGCCGTCCAGGCGCTGCATGCGGTATCCCCGCAGGTCATCGCCTATGTCTGTACCTCCGGCAGCTTCGTCGCCGGGGTCGCGGGCGAACGGGCCATGTGCGCCGTCATGACCCGGGCGGGGGCGGTGCCCGCCCTCACCACCTCGGGCGCCCTGGTCGAAGCGCTGCGCGAGACCGGCGCCCGGCGCGTCGCCGTGGTGACGCCCTACACCAAATCCGTCACCGACTCCCTGGAGGACTTCCTCGGCGAGGCGGGCATCACGGTCACCGGCCGCGCCTACCTCGGACTGACCCGGCACATCTGGAAGGTGTCCTACCGCGATGTCGTCGACATGGCCCGTGCGGCGGCGGTCGGCGCGGCCGACGCGCTCTTCCTCAGCTGTACGAACCTGCCGACGTACGACGTCATCCCGCAGCTGGAGGCCGAGCTGCGGATGCCGGTGTTCTCCGCCAACCAGGTCACCATGTGGGCCGCGCTGCGCGCCATCGGCGCCGACGCGGTAGGGCCGTACCAGGCGCTGCTCGACCCGGTGGCCCGGCGCGGACCGGCCGCGATGTCCGGACCGGGTGCGGTGCCCGGACCGGCCACGGTGCCCGGACCGGGTGGCGGGACGCCGGACGGGCCGCCGCGGGCGGACCCCGGGGCCGCCGCCCTCGCGGTCCCGCCGGCGCCGCCCGACACCGAGTGGGACGACGGCCTCGATCCGCCGCCCCGTCTGCCCGAGGGCCCCGCCCCCCGGCCGCCGGGCTGAGCGCGGTCCGGACACCTCACCGGGTGGCCGGGGCCGGCGGTGCGCACCGCCGGCCCCGGCTACCCCGGCTACCCCGGCTACCCCGGCTACCCCGGCTACCCCGGCTACCCCGGCTACCCCGGCTACCCCGGCTACCCCGGCTACCCCGGCTACCCCGGCTACCCCGGCTACCCCGGCCACCCCGGCCACCCCGGCCACCCCGGCCACCCCGGCCACCCCGGCCACCCCGGCCGCGGTGCGGCCCCCGGCCGCGGCCCCGCCGCCGTATCCGCGAAGGAGACCCGTATGGCATCGGTCGGCTTCCTCTACCCCGGCCACTCCGCCGAGGACGACTACCCCCGGCTCGAAGCGCTGCTGGGCGGCGCGGTCCGGCTGCCGCTGGTCCACACCGACATCGGTGAGGACGCCCACCGGGTGGCCGCGCTGCGGGAGATGGGCGCCGCCGGGCGGCTCGCCGCAGGCGTCGCCGAGCTCCGGGAACGCGGTGTCCAGGCGGTCGTCTGGGCCTGCACCAGCGCCAGTTTCGTCTTCGGCCCGGACGGCGCCCGCGAACAGGTCAGGGAGCTGTCCGCCGCCGCGGGACTGCCCGCCTCCAGTACCTCCTTCGCCTTCGCGCACGCCACCCGTGCGCTCGGCGCCCGGCGGGTCGCGATCGCCGCCACCTACCCCGCCGACGTCGCCGAACACTTCCACACGTTCCTGAAAGCCGCCGGTACGGACGTGGTCTCGACCCGCGGCAGCGGCATCCTCACCGCCGCCGAGGTCGGCACCTGGGACCACGCACAGGTGCTGCGGCTGGCCCGCGCCGGGGACCACCCCGACGCCGAGGCGGTCCTGCTCCCCGATACCGCCCTGCACACCGCGGAGCTGCTGCCCGCACTCGAAGCGGCGCTCGGCAAACCGGTGCTCACCGCCAATCAGGTCACGGTCTGGGAGGGACTCCGGCTCCTCGGCCGCGAGATCGCCTGCCCGGCACTCGGCACCCTCTTCACCCGGAGCGCGCCGCCCCCGCCGCCCCGCTGACCCCGCGGACCACGGAGCCCGCCCGCGCGGCGCACCGCCCGGGAATAACCGGAGAAGAACTCCGGTTACCCTGCTCGCAGACCAGCGACGCGAGGAGGACCCGTACCGTGAGCGGCGAAGACGAGACCCGGGGCGACGACGAGATCCGGGGCACGGCCAGGGGCACCGCACCCGTCCCGCTGTCCGTACTCGACCTGGTGACGGTCGGTGCGGGCAGTACCGCGGCGGACGCGGTACGCACCGCCGTCGGCATCGCGCGCACGGCCGAGCGCCGCGGCTTCCACCGCTACTGGGTCGCCGAACACCACTCCATGCCCGGCGTCGCGTCCTCCTCGCCCGCGGTGCTGCTCGCCCACCTCGCCGCGCACACCGCGACGATCCGGCTCGGCTCCGGCGGCGTCATGCTGCCCAACCACGCGCCGCTGGTGATCGCCGAGCAGTTCGGGACGCTGGAGGCGATGGCCCCCGGCCGCGTCGACCTGGGCCTGGGCCGCGCCCCGGGCACCGACGGCGCCACCGCCACCGCGCTGCGCCGCACCGCGCCCCACGGGGGCCGGGCAGGTGCCCCCGCCCTGCACGAGGGCGCGGACGAATTCCCGCAGCAGCTGGCCGAATTGACCCGCTTCCTCGACGGCACCTTCCCCGACGGCCACCCCTACGCCCGGATCCACGCGGTCCCCGGCCCGGTCCAGGGCACCTCGCCCGGCGGTGTGCAGTCCGCGCACCGGCCGCCCCTGTGGCTGCTCGGCTCCTCCGGCTTCAGCGCCAGGCTGGCCGGCTCGCTCGGCCTGCCGTTCGCCTTCGCGCACCACTTCTCCGCCGCCAACACCGTCCCCGCACTCGACCTCTACCGCGCGTCCTTCCGCCCCTCCGAGGTGCTCGCCGAGCCCTACGCGCTGATCGGCGTCTCGGCGCTGGCCGCCGAGGACGAGCGGGAGGCCCGCCGGCAGGTCCTGACCGGCGCGCTGTCCATGATCCGGCTGCGCACCGGCCGCCCCGGCCTGATCCCCACCCCCGAGGAGGCCGAGGCGCACCACTTCAGCGCGGTGGAACGCGACTTCGTCGACGGCTGGCTCGGCAATGTCGTCCACGGCACCCCGGACGCGGTCCGCCAGGGCCTGGACGACCTCGTCAAGCGCACCGGCGCCGACGAGCTGATGATCACCGCCAACGCGCACGGCGCCCTGGCCCGGCTGCGCTCGTACGAGCTGATCGCGGACGCCTACGGGCTGCCGCAGGACTGACGGGGGCCGACGGCCCGGGTCCGTACGCCGGCCGGCTGCCGGACCCGGCCGCGGCCGGGCCGGTCAGCCGCCGGTGCGGCGGCCCGCGTCGAGCAGCTCCGCGACCCGGTCGGGGGCGACCGGACGGGAGTAGAGCCAGCCCTGGCCGGTGTCACAGCCGATCCGGCGCAGCCGCTCGGCCTGCTCCGCGCTCTCCACACACTCCGCGGTGACCGTCAGCCCGAGCCGGTGCGCCAGCGCGACCAGGGCCTCCACGATCATCTCGTCCGCCGGATTGGGATGCTCCGGCGAGCGGAAGCCTTGCACGAAGGACCCGTCCAGCTTCAGCACGGACACCGGGAGGCGGCTGAGGTAGGCGAGGTTGGAGTAACCGGTGCCGAAGTCGTCGATGGCGATCCGTACGCCCATGTCGCTGAGCGCCTGGAGGGCCTGGAGCGGCCGGCCCGCCGAGCCCATCACCGCGGACTCGGTCAGCTCCAGCTGGAGCAGCCGCGCCGGCAGCCCCGACTCGGCCAGGATGCCGGCCACGTCCGCGACCAGATCCGAGTCCCACACCTGACGTACGGCCACATTGACGCTGACGAACAGCGGCTGCCCGCCGGGATGCGCCAGCTGCCAGGCGCGTGCCTGATGGCAGGCGCGCGCCAGCACCCAGCGGCCCAGTTCGACGATCGCGCCGTTCTCCTCCGCCAGTGCGATGAACCGATTCGGCGAGAGCGTCCCGAACTGCGGATGGCGCCAGCGCACCAGCGCCTCGACGCCCTGCGCCCGCCCGTCGCCCAGCCCGACCAGCGGCTGGTATTCGAGCGTGAACTCGCCGCGGTCCACGGCCGGCCGCAGCGTGCTGGACAGCGCCTGCCGGGTCATCCGGTGGGCGTTGCGCTCCGGGTCGAAGAGCGTCCAGCGGGCCTTGCCGTCCTCCTTCGCCCAGAACAGCGTGGTGTCCGCGGCCTGCATCAGACCGGTCGCCGTGGTGCCGGCGGCGGCCCGTTCCACCACGCCGATGCTCGCCGAGACCGACAGCCGCTGCCCGGCCAGGTCGAACGGCCGCTGGAGCGCGTCCAGGACGCACTGCGCCAGCTCGGCCAGCTGATCGGTGCCGGTGGAGTCCTCCACCAGGAGCGCGAACTCGTCGCCGCCCAGACGCGCCACCAGGCGGCTCCGGCCGGGGTTCGTCCCGCGCTCCGCGGCGGCGTCCGCGCAGCGCGTCAGCCGCTGCGCCACCGCGCTCAGCAGCCGGTCGCCGACGCGGTGCCCGAGGGTGTCGTTGACGGCCTTGAAACCGTCCAGGTCGAGATAGCAGAGCCCGATCCGGCCCGTACCGGCCGACTCGAAGGCGGCCGCCTCCAGCGCGGCGGAGAGCCGTTCGAAGAACAGCGCGCGGTTGGGCAGCCGGGTCACCGGATCGTGCATCTGGAGGTGCCGCAGCCGGGCCAGCAGATCGTGCCGGTCGCTGATGTCCACCACCGACAGCAGCGCCCGCTCCGCACCGGCCAGCGGTTCGACGGTCACCTCCACCCAGATGGAGCGCCCGTCGGGGTGGGTGAGGCGGCGGGTGCAGCGCAGCCGCTCGCCGCGGCCGCACAGCACCTCGCGGTACGCGCTCCACACCCGCGGGTCCGCGCCGAGGTCGGTGAGGTCCGCGGCGGTGGCGTCGGCCAGGTCGTCGGGGTCGGCGCCGAGCAGTTCGCCCAGGGCGGGGTTGGCGGTGAGGACCAGACCGTCGCGGTCGAGGACCGCCATCGCCAGGTGGGCGGAGTGAAAGGCGGTGCGGTAGTCGCCGAGCGAGGCGGCCGTCCGCTCGCGAGGTGCCGTGTCGGTGCAGTGGACGGTCCGGGCGCACGGCCGACCGCCGGATTCCTTGGTCGTGCCATCACGCTCCGTCACTGAAGGAAGCGTCGCTCCGGGCGCGCGGCCCGTGCTGTCGGGGTGTCCGCTCACTGCTCGCTCCCGCATGGCGCTTGTCTCGTGCTGGAGGGGGGATCTCGCGCTGGAAAGTGTGGCGATCATAGAGGCTGCCGCAACGGCCGAGCCAGCGACGCAGCCGTGATCATCAGCACGCGTGACGGAACTTCAGCCATTTCTGCCCGGCTCTGTTCGCGTAGATTGCCCCGTTGGTCGTTTGTGACTTTCCGTTACGGTGTGGGGGGTGCTCGGCGGTCACTCGTCCGGGCGCAGGTAGCAGGGCGAAGAGCGGTAAATCGGCACAGGGTGGGTGGGGCATCCCGATTCCCTCCCTGGAGGCCGATGTGCCGTGCATCCGGACACCCGACGGGGTGGTGGAGCGCCGAGGGCTGCGCCGCCTCGCGGCCGTCGCCACCTCCCTGAGCGCGATGGTCGCGACCTCCGTCGGCGCCGGGCCCGCCATCGCCTCGGCACCCGCCCTGCGCTGCGCGCTGGGCCGCACGGACGTCCACCACTCCGAGGGCCTCGCCGGCTGGAACAGCGCCTATCCGCGTCCCGACCACCCGCTCGACGCCGTGATGATCTTCCTGTCCTTCCCGGACGCCCGCCCCGCCCTCACCCCGCAAAAGCTGTCCGCGGACTACTTCCCCGCGACCACCCGCTTCTTCGACCGTGCCTCGTACGGGAAGTTCCGGCTCCGGCCGCACATCCAGGAGAAATGGGTACGGATGCCGCACCCCTCCCGCAGCTACGGCATACGCCGCGACTGGGACCCCGGCCGCCGTACGGCCTATCTCCACGACGCGGTCGCCGCCGCGGCTCCCTCGGTCGACTTCAGCCGCTACGACCTGGTCTATCTCGTCGCCGACCCCAGCGCCCCGGGCGTCGACTCGGACGCCACCAAGGTCGTCAACCTCGACCAGCCGATACACGTCGGCGACACCGATCTGCGCCGGTTCGTCACCGTCTTCGAGCAGAGCCCGCCGGACCGCAACGTCCTCGCCCACGAGACCGGACACGTCTTCGACCTGCCGGACCTCTACCACCGGCCGCAGAGCGGCAAGGGCGACTGGGACACCTACGTGGGCGACTGGGACCTCATGGGCAGCCAGTTCGGCCTGGCGCCGGAACCCTTCGCCTGGCACAAGTGGAAGCTCGGCTGGCTCGACGACCGCCAGGTCGACTGCGCCGAGCCGAGCGCCTCCACCGTGCACTCGCTGCGGCCCCTGTCCGCCCCCATGGAACCGGGCGACGAGCGCCGGTCGCGGCTGCTGGTGATCCGCACCGGACCCAGCAGCGCCCTCGCCGTCGAGGCGCGCGACGCGACCGGTAACGACCGCTCCGTGTGCAAGGAGGGCGTCCTGGTCTACCGCGTCCGCAACGACACCGCCTCGGGGGCCGGCGCCGTACAGGTCCTCGACGGCCACCCCGGCACCGAGGCGTGCCGCGGCACCTCCGTCTACCCGCCGCTCGCGGACGCGCCACTGGGCGTGGGGGAGAGTCTGAACGTCTCCCAGGACGACATCCGGATCCAGGTCGAGGGACGGACGGTCGACGGGGACTGGTCGGTCAAGGTGGGGCGCGGATGACCGGCCCCGCGCGGCGGACACCGGCGGCGCGGCGGACACCAGCCGTGCGGCAAACACGTCGAAGGCCCCCACCGTGGTGGGGGCCTTCGACTGTCGGTGCGCCGCCAGGGACTCGAACCCCGGACCCGCTGATTAAGAGTCAGCTGCTCTAACCAACTGAGCTAGCGGCGCCTGCTGACGGGGAAAACATTAGCACCCGGACCGGGGAGGGCAAAAATCGGTTTGTCTCAGCGAGCGGGCAGGGCCGAAACGGGCCGCTGCGGGGCGCCACCGGCCTCGGCACCGGCCTCGGCCTCGGCCCTGTGCCCGGCGGCGGCCGCCGCGCGGGCGGCACGGACACAGGCCCACAGCAGGATGTCCGGGCCGGGCAGCCAGGGGATGCGGACGTCCGGCGCCACCAGCCAGCGGGAGCCGGCCGGGGCGTCGGCGGCGCCCTGGTCCGCACCGTCCGCCGCGCCCCGCGGATACAGCGGCGGGACGGTCACCGCGTCGCCACTGCCGTGACACAGCAGCGGCGGGACGGCGGCGGCCCACTCCTCCCAGGCGAGCAGCGCGGGCAGCCGCTGCGCGGTCCCGGGGGCCGCGAACAGCAGGATCCGGCCGCGGTGCGCCGCCACCGGGCCGGAACCGGGACCGGCGGACCATAACCGGTCCACCATCCGGCGCCCGAAGAGCGCCGGGGCATTGATCACGTCGAAGGCGGTACCGCACGGCAGCACGCTCGGCGCGGTCGGCCGCGCGGCCCACAGGGCATGCACACTGCGCGGGTAGGGGCTGGCGGAGGCGAGCCAGTCGGCGCCGGCGAGGGTCACGTAGGACGCGGTGGGAAAGGCAAGGGTGCGGGGAGTGTCGGGCAGCCAGTCGCTCATGGAACAGGTCTACCGATACGGCGCGAGCCGATTCCGCTGATTGCCGGAATCCGGGACAGGGCGGGCCGGTAAGGGGTATCTTCCGCTCCCCGCATATGCCAAGAACCCATGGCCGTGGAAAATGAGCTCTCGCGGGACATATGAGGTGGGCGGTGTGCCGGGGCGGGCCCCGGCCCGCCGCGGCCGCTCAGTCCCCGCCGTCGAGAAGCACATCGTCCCGCATCAGACCGCGGCCGAACTCGACCATCTTCCGGGCGTAGTCCTCCGTCCAGCCCGCGCGCTCCGCGAGCACCGGCATCGGCAGCCGGTCGAAGCGCTTGGGGTCGGCCAGCTGCGCGGCCGCCAGCGCCTGGAACTCCGTGGCGCGGTCGGCCGCCGCGCGGAAGGCGTTGGTCAGCTCGGTGGCCCGGCCGAGCAGCTCGCGCGGGTCCTCGATCGACTCCAGGCCGAAGAAGTGCTCGGGGTCCGCCGTGTCCTCGGGCGGCTCGAAGAGCAGCGGCGCGGGCTTCCTGCGCCGGTGGTCGGGCGCCGTACCGCGGGGGTCGGGAGCCGGTCGCGGCTCGGACATGAAGGTACCTCCAGGATCGTGTGCCGCAATCCATTGTCCCGCCCCGCGCAAGTGGGCCCTCCGCGACGGCACCGAAGGGCCCGCGCGGGGCCGGGACGGCACCCCGGCCGGGGCCGCCCGGCGGCGCTCCGGAACCTGCGCCGCGACGGCGCGGCCGGCCTGCCGGCCCCGGGCCTTCCGCACCCCCACCGCCCTCTCCGAACGAACCGGGACGCCCCCGCTTCGGCGGCAGTTGCCGCGCGGCCCGCATCGCCCGCCCCGCCCCGCACCCGCGCGACCGTGCGCCTCGCTCGTAATCTACTCAGGAACGCCAGAGTCGCTGCGCTGATCACCTCGGGTCAGAGAAAATTGGGCGGGGCGTCCCGGCCAGCCGATCGATCTGCGATGCCGGTGAGCTCGTTACTCAGGATGGCCATGGGGGTTG